>NZ_JBICSL010000008.1:0-281375 GCF_043197045.1 Micromonospora sp. NPDC049282 | reverse complement strand
GCACATCCTGCACTGGTCAATCTGGCGACGAACATCCCAAGCCCGAGCCCGCCGATCCCACTACCAGGGCAGACAGGCCAAGTGACGTTGGAGTACTAGGCCGAACGTCAAGCATGCCCTGGGGCCGAACCGTCAAGCATGTGGTGGGACCAGACAGGCGGCAATCCGGTTCGAGCGCCTTCGACGCGGGGTCACGGCGGGTTGACGTGTCGGTACCCGGTGCTACCCTGGTCCTCGTCGAGCACGCCAGCGCGGCCTTCCTGCCAGATCGCTGAACTCGACTTCGGAGCTGCCGAGCGGCCTTCCTGCCGCTGACGCGGGTCACGCCCCGCCGGCTCTCGATCGCACCGGCCGCTGTGTCGGCCCGGAATCCGCTGAGCGGCCCAGCACGGCCTTCCCGCCGTCCACGATGGCCCTCGGATTCGCGCACCTCGACGGGTGGGGAGCGCCTGCGGCAAC
This sequence comes from Micromonospora sp. NPDC049282, assembly GCF_043197045.1. Classification (NCBI taxonomy): domain Bacteria; kingdom Bacillati; phylum Actinomycetota; class Actinomycetes; order Micromonosporales; family Micromonosporaceae; genus Micromonospora; species Micromonospora sp. NPDC049282. The sequence goes on along the minus strand of NZ_JBICSL010000008.1, from coordinate 280,916 downwards.
CCCCGGAAGCCGACGACCAGGCACCCCACCCGTCCCGGCATCACTCAGAACACAGGAACCCAGCTCACCGGCGGTCCAAGGCCGATGGCCTACACCCGCCCTCCGGCGTGAGCCGCCCTCTCCGGCGGTGCCAGGAGACACCACGAACACCACGGACGGACACCGCGCCGGCGTCCGGTGGCAGTTCGTCGCCCGTCCCCTGTCACCCCTTGAGGAGAAAACCGTGTCCACCCTCACCGCCGGCCGTGACGTCCAGGCCCTGCGCCGCGCCGCCGCCCCGGACTACTTCGGCTGGCTGGAGCACACCCGCGCCGCCGGAGGCTGCACCCGTCCGATCCGCCTGACCGGCACCGTCACCGCCGTCGAACCCGACACCGGCCGCGTCCTGGCCGAACGGCACACCGACGAATTGCCCGACCGGACGCTCTACAAGGCGTGCGGCAACCGCCGTGCCGCCCAGTGCCCCGACTGCGCCTGGGTCTATGCCGGTGATGCCTTCCAGGTCGTCCGCTGCGGCCTGACCGGCGGCAAGACCATCCCCGCCACCGTCAGCGCCCATCCGGTCGTCTTCGCGACCTTCACCGCGCCATCCTTCGGCCCGGTCCACCACCGGCACATCCCCCGACACACCTGCGCCGGCCGTCGGCGCTGCGACTGCCGTCCCGCACCCTGCCGCGCCCGGAGCACCGCCGGCACCTGCCCGCACGGGCAGCCCGCGGCCTGCTTCACCCGCCACGACGCCGACGATCCGCAGCTCGGTCGACCGCTCTGCCTGGACTGCTACGACCACGACCACCAGGCCGTCTGGAACCACTTCTCCGGCGAGCTGTGGCGGCGCACGAAACAGGCCATCGAACGGCACCTCACCGCAGTGTGCCGCCGACGCGGCATCCCCCACGTCCAGGTCACCACCGAATCCGGCCGAATCCGGCGGGTGCCTCCGGTGCGGGTGTCCCACGGCAAGGTCGCCGAGATGCAGCGCCGGGGCGCGGTGCACTTCCACGTCCTGCTGCGCCTCGACGGCGTCGACCCCCACGACCGGCACGCCCTGGCGCCGCCACCGGCCGGCATCACCGCCGACGACCTCGACGCCGCCGTCCACGCCGCCGCCCGGCAGATCACCGTCACCACCCCGCCGCACCCCGACCGCCCGCAGGGCTGGCCGATCGCCTGGGGTGAGCAGGTCGACGTACGCCGCATCGGCGTCAGCGACGGCGACGTGACCGACGGGAAGGTGGCCGCCTACCTCGCCAAGTACGCCACGAAGTCCACCGAGGTCACCGGCCACTGCTCCACCCGACTCACCCCTGACACCGTCGACGCCTACGCCGACCCGGAAGGCGACCACCTCGCCCGCCTCATCGACGCCTGCTGGCGACTCGGCCGCCCCACCCGGCACCCCATGACCCGGACAGCCAGGAAGACAGAAGACCGTCAAGGCGACCTTGACACCACACCCAACGTTTACGCCGGGCTGCGCCGGTGGGCGCACATGCTCGGCTACGGCGGTCACTTCCTCACCAAGGCCCGCCGCTACTCGGTCACCTTCGGCCTGCTCCGCGACACCCGCGCCGCCTACCGCCGCACCGAGCACACCGGCACCGCCGACAGTGACGACACCGCCGGCACGGTCACCGTGGGCACGCTGGCCTTCGTCGGCTCCGGCTGGCTGACCGACGGCGACGCCCTGCTCGCCAACACCGCCGCCGCCCAACGCCGGGAACGCCAACGCGTCGGCCGGGAAGAGCTCGCCCACGAGGCGTGGTCGGGGGTGGCGGCGTGACCCGACCCCTCACCCCGCGCTGGTACTCGCCCGCCGAGGTCGCCGTCCTGCTCGGCTTCGGCCTGTCCAAGGTCAAGATGAAGATCGCCACCGGCGAGCTGCGCTCCATCAAGGACGGCAAGTACCGCCGCGTCCTGCCCGAGTGGGTCGACGACTACGTCCGCGAGCAGGTCCAGCGGCAGGAGGCCGCCTGATGCCCGCCCGCACCCGCGCCAACGGGGAAGGCTCGATCTTCCCGTACCGCAACGGCTTCGCCGCGTACGTCTGGGTCACCAAGCCTGACGGCAAGCGGACCCGCAAGTACGTCTACGGCCAGACCCGGGAGGCCGTCCACGACAAGTGGATCAAGCTGCACCAGCAGGCCAAGGCCGGGCCGGTCGCCACCCGGGTCCCGACCCTCGGCGACTACCTGACCTACTGGCACCGGGAGGTCGTGCGCCCCAACCTCGCGCCGCTGACCTGCGCCACCTACGAGACGATCCTCCGGCTGTACGTCATCCCCGGGCTCGGCGGGAAGCGGCTCGACCGGCTCCAGGTGCGCGACGTGCAGACCTGGATCAACGAGGTGGCCCGCACCTGCCAGTGCTGCGCCCAGGGAAAGGACGCCCGCCGCCCGGAACTCAGGCGGCGCTGCTGCGCGCTCGGTCGGTGCTGCGGTGACACGCCGTCCGCCCGCACCGTCAAGGACATCCGGGGTGTGCTGCGCTCGGCGCTCAACCACGCCGCCACCGAGGAACTGGTCACCCGCAACGCCGCCGCCCTGGTCAAGCTCCCACCGGTCCGTCGCCGCAGGGGCAGGGCGTGGACCAGTGACGAGGCGCGTCGCTTCCTGGAGTCCGCGCGGGCCGACCGCGATCCGTTCTATGCCGCGTACGTGCTGATCCTGGTGCTCGGCCTGCGCAAGGGTGAGGTGCTCGGCCTCACCGGGGACGCCGTGGACCTGGCGGCGGGGGAGTTGTCGATCGGCTGGCAGTTGCAGCGGGTCGGCGGCCAACTGCTGCACCGCGAAACCAAGACGCAGACCTCGGACGCCACCCTCCCGCTGCCGGACATCTGCGCGGCGGCACTCGACCTCCGTCAGAGCGCGAGGAAGGCCGACCGTGACGAGGCGGGCATCGCCTGGCAGGGCTCGCCGCTGTTGTTCACCACCCGCTACGGAACCCCCGTCGAGCCGCGCAACTTCAACCGCTCCTGGGACGCCCGCTGTGTCCGGGCCGGGGTCCGGAAGATCACCGTGCACGACGCCCGGCGTACCTGCGCCACCCTGCTCGTCGACCTGGACGTGCACCCGCGCGTCATCATGCAGGTGCTCCGGCACGCCGAGGTGTCGGTGACGATGGAGATCTATTCGCAGGCGTCCTCGGACGCCACCCGCGACGCCCTCAAGCGCCTGGGCGAGAGCCTGCGCTGACCGCTGCTGCTGTACTCCACTGCTGTACAGAAGCACCAGAGGGCACATCCATGGCTCGGATGTGCCCTCTGACCTCTGTCGGGGTGGCCGGATTCGAACCGACGACCTCTTCGTCCCGAACGAAGCGCGCTACCAAGCTGCGCCACACCCCGAGGCGTGCCGACAAATAGTAGCCCACCCGTCTCCGGGGTCAAACTCGGTACCCCCTGCGCTGCCGGGCGGTCGGTTCAGCGGGAGATCAGGGTCAGGATGCTCGCCTCGGGTGGGCAGGCGAAGCGGACCGGGGCGGTCGGGTGGGTGCCCAGTCCGGCGGAGACGTGCAGCCAGGAGTCCGAGCCGGGCCAGCGGTGCAGGCCACGGGCCATCGACCGGGGCAGCCCGCAGTTGGTCACCAGGGCGCCGTATCCGGGCACGCAGACCTGCCCGCCGTGGGTGTGCCCGGCCAGCAGCAGCCCGAAGCCGTCGGCGGCCATCCGGTCCAGCACGGCCGGCTCCGGGGAGTGGGCCAGGGCGATCGACAGCGCGGCGGAGTCACCGACCGGCCCGGCCACCGCCTCGTAGTCGTCCCGTTCGATGTGCGGGTCGTCCACCCCGACCAGTTCGATCTCCCGGCCGCCGGCCTTGAGCGTGGTGCGGGCGTTGTTCAGGTCCACCCAGCCCGCGCCGGTGAGGATGCCGCGCAGCTCCTCGTACGGCAGCGGCACGCCCTCGGTGTACTCCCGGTCGGGCAGGAAGTAGGCGAACGGGTTCTTCAGCACCGGCCCGGTGTAGTCGTTGGAGCCGAACACGAACGCGCCGGGCACATCGAGCAGCGGCTGGAGGGCCCGCAGCACGGCGGGCACCGCCTCCGGGTCGGCCATGTTGTCGCCGGTGACCACCACCAGGTCCGGGTCGAGCGCCGCCAGCGAGGCCACCCAGTCCTGCTTGCGCCGCTGGTTGGGCATCATGTGCAGGTCCGACAGGTGGAGCACCCGCAGCGGCTCGGCGTCGGTCGGGAGCACCGGCACGTCGTACCGGCGGAGGGTGAACAGGTTGCGTTCGACGAGCGACGCGTAGGCCAGGGTCGCCGCGCCGGCGGCGACGGTCCCGGCCGTGAGCCGGAATAGTGTGCGCTTTCGCATGGTGTTCAGGGTAGTTTCACCGTCCATGAGCACGCTGAAGGACCGTCTCACCACCGACATGCGCGCCGCTCTCAAGGCGCGCGACGAGCTGACCACCTCCACGCTGCGGATGGCCCTGGCGGCCGTCGGCAACGCGGAGGTCGCCGGCCGCGAGAAGCGCGAGCTCAGCGACGACGAGGTGCTCGCGGTGCTGGCCAAGGAGGCGAAGAAGCGGCGCGAGGCGGCCACCGCCTTCGCCGACGCCGGGCGCGCCGAGCAGGCCGGCAAGGAGACCGCCGAGGGCGAGGTGCTGGAGCGCTACCTGCCGAAGCAGCTCTCCGACGACGAGGTGGCCGAGCTGGTCTCGGGGGCGCTCGCCGCGGGTGGCTTCACCGGTAAGGCGCAGATGGGCCCGGCCATGAAGGCGGCCCAGGCCGCGGTGGCCGGCCGGGCCGAGGGGGGCCGCGTCGCCGCCGAGGTACGCCGCCAGCTCGGCCTCTGACCGTACGTCGGGAAACGGAACGGGCGGGCCCCCGCTCGGGGTGCCCGCCCGTCGTCGTCGTTACCGGTCAGCGTCGTCCCGGCCGGCCGTTGCCGGGGTTCGGTGGCACCGCCGGCCCGGTGGCATCGCCCGGTTTCGGCGCGCCCTGGCCGGAGCTGACCTCGATCAGGACCACGCCGCCCTTGATGGTGCGCCCGTCCGGGCTGGTGCCGGCCGCGGTGCCCGCCGGGCACTCCGACGGCACCTTGTTGCTGGAGACGACCGGCTCGAAGCCGGCGCCGCTGATCCGCGACTTGGCGGCGTCCACGGACTGGCACTTCACGCCGGGGATCGAGCGCTGGTCACCCATGACGATCTTGCCGCTCGGCGGGGTGAAGTTCTTCCGTTCCTTGCCCTTCATGGCGTCCCGCAGCGTCTCGTAGACGGCGGGGTTGATGCCGTCCTTGACGTCGTGGCCCATCTTCTGGTTGGTCTGCGCCCAGTCCGGGTCGGCCATGATGCCGGCCACCGCGTACTGCTTGGTCATGGCGACCAGGGCCGACGTCTTCTCCGAGTCGGTGGTGCCGGACTTGCCGGCCACCGGCGCCTTGACGATCCCGCGGACGTTGCCGGCGGTGGGGGTGCCGCACTTCGAGGTGGAGGAGTGGTCACCGACCGGGCAGCGGGCCGCGTCCACGGCGGCGCGCGCCACCTCGGTGCTGACCCGCTGCTCGCAGTGCGGGTTGGCGATGTCGAGCTTGTCGCCGTCCGGCCCGCGGATCTCCTGCACCGGGATCGGCTCGCAGTACTTGCCGTCGGCGGCCAACGTGGCGTACGCGTTGGCCAGCTCGAGCGGGGTGGTCTGCGAGACGCCGAGGCTGAACGCGCCCCACTGGTGCGGGTTGGCGGCGAACTGCGCGTCGCTCGACGAGCGGAAGTTGATGCCGAGCTTCTGCGCCGCCTTGACCACGTTCTCCGCGCCGACCCGCTGCTGGAGGTCGATGAAGAACGTGTTCACCGAGAAGCCGAAGCCGCTCCACATGGTGTGCAGGCCGGCCATCGAGGGGTTGGCGTTCTTCGGGCAGTACTTGTTCGTGCCCGGGCAGGCGGCCGGTGAGTTGAACTCGACCGGGTAGTCGGACTTGAACATCGGCTGGGCGTTGATGCTGTAGCTGAGCGGGTAGCCCTTCTCCAGCGCGGCCACCAGCGTGAAGATCTTGAAGGTCGAGCCGGCCTGGTAGCCGGCGATGCCCGGACCGCCGGTGACCAGCGGGTTCACCGTGTTCGGGTAGTTGCCCCGGATCTTCTTCTTGGCCTTCTTCGGATCGCTGGAGATCTTGTTCTGCGGGTTCTTCGGGTCGTCGATCTTGAACTTGCGGTTCACCGCCACGGCCCGGACCCGGCCGGTGCCGGGTTCGATCACGGCCACCATCCGGGCCGCCTTGCTGCTGTTGCTCAGGTGGTTGCGGACGGCCTTGTCGGCGGCCGCCTGCGCCTGCACGTCCAGGCTGGTGACGATGGTGTAGCCGCCGCTCTTCAGCCGCCGCTCCCGGTCGTACGTGGTGGCGCCGAACGTCTCCTGCTGGAGCCACCAGCGGTAGAAGAAGTCGCAGAAGAAGCCCCAGGAGTTGGTGTTGGCCTGCACGCAGCCGTTCGGGGTGCGCTTGTCCTTCACCACCAGCTTGATCTTCTTGGCGGCGTCCGCCTCCTGCTGGCTGATCGCGCCGATCTGCACCATGTTCTGGATGACGTAGTCGCGCCGGCCGACCGCCTCCGGGTAACCGGACTTGGTGGTCGGGTCGAACGAGGTCGGCGCCTTGACCAGGCCGGCGAGCATCGCCGACTCCTGGATGTCGAGCTTGCTGGGCAGCTTGCCGAAGTAGACCTGACTGGCGGCGAAGATGCCGTACGCGCCGTTGCCGAACGCGGCGATGTTCAGGTAGCGCTCCAGGATCTCGTCCTTGGAGAGCTCCTTGTCGACCTGGAGCGCGAGGCTCATCTCGCGCAGCTTTCGGGTGCTGGTGTCCTCGGTGGCGGCGACCACGTCGGCCGGGTGGGTGGCCGAGTAGGAGATGGCCAGCCGGACGTACTGCATGGTGAGCGTGGACGCGCCCTGCCGCGAGGAGCCGGCGGACTGGTTGTTGACGAACGCCCGGGCGACGCCGTTGAGGTCCACGCCGTTGTGCTTGTAGAAGTCGTGGTCCTCGGCCGCGATGATGGCCTTCCGCATGTACGGCGAGATGTCCTTGAGCTTGACGTCCTTGCGGTTCTCGTCGTACATCGTGGCCAGCGGCGTCTTGCCGTCCGAGGCGAGCACGTTGGTGATCTGCGGGGCCCGGGCCACCGTCAGCTCCTTGGGCAGCGCGCCGAATGTCTCGGCGCCCGCCTTGGCGGCAAGTCCGGACATCGCTACCGCGGGGAAGGCCGCCGCGGCGACCACCACGCCGGCCAACAGGCCACAGATCAGCAGCGATGCGGCGTTGGTAAACACATTGTGGTCACGTTTCCGCATCCAGGTCACCTCGACAGGGTACGCGAGCAGGGATCGGCGGGCGCACGGGGAACTTTCCCCATTTCCATCACGCGCCGGCCTCGTTGTGCTAAACGCACGACCCCCGGGGCGAGGTTGCGTGAGATCCGCAGAAGTCTCCTCCGAACGGGGAAGTGGGGGTGGCGTTTTCCCGTACCGGGGCCGGGTAGACGGCGGATGAAGGCCCGGGAAGCCGGGAATGTCCGGAACGATGGATTTCGCCGACAACGTTGCGTAATCGGGCGACTACACAGCATGATGGTGGCGGCGATCGCAGCCACGCGTCGTCCGTGCCGCCCTGGGGAGGCCGGCCGGACGACCAGGGGGAAGTTCGGGGGCTGCTCGCGCGAAGTCGGTAGGTACTGCAAGGGGGGACGTGTACAGATGGGCATGATCACTGACTGGCCGTCGCTGGCGGCGTGTCAGAACGGGGACCCGGACGCGTTGTTCGTACAGGGCGCCGAACAGAACGTGGCGAAGAGGATCTGCCGGAGCTGCCCAGTTCGGTACGAGTGCCTGGCCGACGCGCTCGACAACCGGATCGAGTTCGGGGTGTGGGGAGGCATGACCGAACGCGAACGCCGGGCGCTGCTGCGCCGCCACCCGCAGGTGACCAGCTGGCGCAAGATGTTCGAGGCGGCCATGAAGAAGAACGCCAAGGAGAAGGCCGGCAAGGACAAGGTGCTCGTCACCACCGCCACCTGACCGGCGCGCCGGTAGGCCCGTTCACCGCCGGCTGATCGCCTCGCCGATCGTCCGCAGCCCGTCGACGTCGTGCACGTCGGCGGGCTGCGCCGTCACCGACACCGCCGGCACCGCCGGGAACGCCTCGGTGAACCGGGCAGCCACCCGCTGCTCACGGTCTGCCTGCTGGGCCAGCGCGGCGTGGGCACGCAGCACCTCGACGGTGCCCTCGTGCCCGCCGGAGCCCGCCAGCCGCTCCGCGGCGGCCAGGCTCCGCTCCGCGGACAGCCCCGGCGCGGCCGGCCGGTGCACCCGGTTGAGCACCAGCCCGGCCAGCGGCATCCGCTCGTCACGCAGCCGGCCGGCGAAGTAGGCGGCCTCCCGGACCGCGTCCGGCTCCGGCGCCGCGACCAGCAGGAACGCCGTCTCGCCGGCCTGCAGGATCCGGTACGTCTGCTCGGCCCGCTGCCGGAACCCGCCGAACATCGAGTCGAGCGCGGCGACGAAGCCGGACAGGTCGGTGAGCAGTTGCGCGCCGAGCACCTTCTGCACCACCTTGGAGAACATCCCGAAGCTCGCCGTGACCAGGCTGAACATGCTCCGCCCACCACTGCGCGCCGGGGCCAGCAGCAGCCGCAGCATCCGGCCGTCGAGGAACCGCGACAGCCGGGCCGGCGCGTCGAGGAAGTCGAGCGCGGAACGCGACGGCGGGGTGTCCACCACGATCAGGTCCCAGTCGCCCCGGGCGTGCAGCTGGCCCAGCTTCTCCATCGCCATGTATTCCTGCGTGCCGGCGAAGGTGGAACTCATCGCCTGGTAGAACGGGTTGGCGAAGATCTCCGCCGCCTTCGCCGGGTCGGTGTGCTGGAGCACCACGTCGTCGAACGTGCGCTTCATGTCGAGCATCATGGCGTGCAGCTCGCCGCCGCTGGCCTCGACGTCGAGGCCCTTGACCTGGCGGGGCGTGTTGTCCAGCTCGGTCAGGCCGAGCGACTGGGCCAACCGGCGGGCCGGGTCGATGGTGAGCACCACCGTCCGCCGGCCGTGCCGCTCGGCCGCCCGCAGCGCCAGCGCCGCGGCGGTGGTCGTCTTGCCCACGCCGCCCGCACCGCAGCAGACCACGATCCGCACGCCCGGGTCGGCGAGGATCTGGTCGACGTCCAGCGGAGGCGCCGCGTCTTCGGAAGGCACCAATCGAGCGTATCGGTCCCGAGGGGCTCTCTGCTCCGTGCCGGCCGCAGGTGTGAGTCAATCCGCCCGGACGAGCGCCTCGGCCAGCGTCGCCAACCCCGCCCGGTCGACCCCGTCGGGCAGCAGCGGCAGCTCGGTCAGGGGCAGCCCCAGCTCCACCAGGTCACCCCGGAGCGAGTCCTCCAGCTCCCGGCGTACCCGCTGGTCGCGTGCCTCTTCGGCGAGGCCGGCCACGGTCCGGGCGTCGGTGGGCAGGCCGGCGGCGGCCAACCCCCGCTTCAGCTCGGCCGCGGTCACCGGCCGGCCGGCCGGCACCGGCGGGCGGACGCCGTTCACGATCACCCGGCCGACCGGGAAGCCCAGCTGGGTCAGGTCGGCCACCGCGTCGAGCGTCTCCTGGACCGGCATCTCCTCCAGGAGCGTGACCACGTGCACGGAGGTCATCGGCGAGCGGAGCAGCGCGGAGACGCCCTCGCTCTGGGTCTTGATCGGGCCGACCTTGGCCAGCCGCGCGGTCTCCGCCGTGACGTTGAGGAAGCGGCCGATCCGCCCGGTCGGCGGGGCGTCCAGCACCACCGCGTCGTACGCCCGGCGTGACCCGACGGTGCGGGTGGTGGCCTCCTTGACCTTGCCGGTGAGCAGCACGTCGCGCAGGCCCGGGGCGATCGTGGTGGCGAAGTCGATCGCGCCGAGCTTGCGCAGCGCCCGACCCGCCGCGCCGAGCTTGTAGAACATGTCCAGGTATTCGAGGAGCGCCTCCTCGGCGTCGACCGCCAGGGCCCGCACCTCACCGCCGCCGGGGGCGTCGGTGAGGTGCCGCTCCTCGTAGGGCAGCGGGTCGGTGTCGAAGAGTTGGGCGATGCCCTGCCGCCCCTCGACCTCGACCAGCAGGGTGCGCCGACCCCCGGCGGCCAGCCCGAGGGCCAGCGCGGCGGCCACGCTGGTCTTGCCCGTGCCGCCCTTGCCGGTCACCACGTGCAGGCGGCCCCGCCATCTGCCGGCGGACTCGGCCGGCTGCTCACTCGCTGCCACCCGTCGAGCCTAACCAGCCGCCGGGATCAGGCGACCTCGCAGACCCACCAACCCGCCTTCCGCACCACGGTGAAGCGCAGCTCCTGGTCGGCGACCTTCTCGTCGGCGGTGGTCATGGTGACCCGGGTGGAGACCGTGGCCCGGTCCCCGGTCTGGTTGTCGACCGTCGGGTTGGTCCAGCGGAACCGCGGGTTCTGGTATTGGCCGGCGTACTTCTGCACCTCGGCGACCTTGGCGGCGATCTTCTCCTCGTCGCGGGCCGCGGCGCAGACGAACGTGGCCGCCTTCTCGACGTCCCGGTCCTGGTAGACGGCCTTGACGAAGCCGTCCACCGCCACCTGCGGCTCCTTCGCGCCGTGGCCGTCCTCGCCGTTGCGGAGGGCGAGGAAGGCGACCGTGCCGCCACCGCCGCAGAGCAGCACCGCCGCGGCCAGCACGATCGAGGCGATCAGCAGGGTCGGGCGTTTGCGCTGCGGCGTGCCGGACGGATACGGCGGATGGCCGGACGCGGGCCCCGGCGGCGGGGTGGCGCCGAGCGGTGGTTGGCCGGCGCCGGCCGGCGTGGCCCCGGCGGACACCGGCCGTGGGGTGGGTTCGCCGGGCGTGCCACCGGCGGGTGGTTGGGTCATCGATCTCCCCCGGGTTGCGGCGCGCCCGTCGCCGCCCCAGGCGACGGGCACGGGGTCGAGGTGGTGGGCGAGCGACCGCGCGCGCCCAGTCCGGAAGGGTAGCGGTCGGCGGGCCGCTTGCCAGCCCCGCGTGGGCGGCGTGCCGAACGCGATAAAGCCATCGCGTTCCCGACCAGCGTTGTGTCGCATATGTGACTTAAAGTGATCAGTCATGCGCGTCCCGTTGTCGGGACGGACGCCGCGTCCTACGTTCGTCGCGACGCGGTGGCCGGATCGGGGGACTCCGGGCCGCCCGGTGGTGTTCGTGAGCAGGTATGACGCCCGGAGGCAGCGGATGCGCGACGCGGAGAACATTCCCCGAGCCCAGTTCCCCCCCGGCGACCGGGCCGCGCGGCCCGGTGACGCCGACGGCCCCGGCGCCGGCACGCCGTTCAACGAGCGCTCCTACCGGCCCCCGGTCGAGGTGGTGCGGACACTGGTCCGTCCGGCCGGCCGCGGCCGGGACGAGGAGGAGCCCGGCTACGTCATCCACCTGCCGGTGCGGGTGCCCGACCTGGCGGCGGCCACCGCGCTCGCCAGCATCGTGGCCACGTCGCTGGGCTTCCTGGCCGAACTGGACGCCGGCGAGACGACCGTCTCCACCGCGGACGACCAGAACAACCGGCACCGGGTCTTCTGCGACCTGCTGCTGGCCGACCGCAGCCGCTGCCCCCAGCGCTACGAGCACCCGGGCCCCTGCGGCGAGCCGCCCGCGCCGGAGCAGCGTCCCGCGACTGGCTGAGGTCGCCGGACCGTAGGCTGTGCCTGACCGAAGTCCAAGCCAGGCAAGGGAGCCTTCCTCCGATGCAGAAGTGGGAATACGCCACGGTTCCGCTGCTGGTCCACGCGACCAAGCAGATCCTCGACAACTGGGGCGAGGACGGCTGGGAGCTGGTCTCCGTGGTGCCCGGCCCGAACCCGGAACAGCTCGTCGCGTACCTGAAGCGCCCGAAGGGCTAGACCACATGAGCAACGGACCCCACGCGAAGCTCGCCGAGCTCGGGCTCGAACTGCCCGAGGTGGTGCCGCCGGTGGCCAGCTACGTGCCGGCCGTCCAGTCCGGGCAGCACGTCTACGTCTCGGGTCAGCTCCCGATGGCCGACGGCAAGCTGCTCGCCACCGGCAAGGTAGGCAACGGTGTCTCCGCCGAGCAGGCCAAGGACCTGGCGCAGCGGTGCGCGCTGAACGCGCTCGCCGCGATCGACGCGCTGGTCGGCCTGGAGAACGTGGTCAAGATCGTGAAGCTGACCGGCTTCGTGGCCAGCGCGACCGGCTTCACCGGCCAGCCCGCCGTGATCAACGGCGCCTCGGACCTGCTCGGCGCCGTCTTCGGCGAGGCCGGCCGGCACGCCCGCAGCGCCGTCGGCGTGGCCGAGCTCCCCCTCGACGCCCCCGTCGAGGTCGAACTCATCGTCGAGGTCGCGTAACTCGCCGTTCCCGCGATCATGCAGGTTCCGCCCCGGCACAAGCCCCGAACGAGGACAAACCCCGGGCCGGACCTGCAAGATCGCGGGGGATGGCGGGTGGGGTCGTACGATCGCTGCCATGGGTGGGCGTGTGACCGGGGCCGCAGGGGCACTCGCGGAGGAACTGCCGGGGTGGGTCTCGCTGCTGCGTGCGCCCAACCCGGGGCCGATGACGCTCGACGGGACCAACACCTGGGTGCTGCGGGCCGCCCCGGACGCGCCGGCCGTGGTGGTCGACCCGGGACCGGCCGACGAGACGCACCTGGCCGCGATCGCCGCGCACGGGCCGGTCGGGCTCGTGCTGATCACCCACGGGCACCCGGACCACACCGAGGGGGCGCCCCGGCTCAGCGAGCTGCTCGGCGGCGTGCCGGTGCGCGCCGCGGACCCGGCGCACGCCCTCGGCGCTGCGCCGCTGACCGGCGACGCCCCGCTCGACGAGAGTCTCGGCATCCGGCTGCTGACGACCCCCGGGCACACCGCCGACTCGGTCTGCTTCCTGGTCGAGCACGACGGCGAGCGGGTCGTGCTGACCGGCGACACCATCCTCGGCCGGGGCACCACCGTGGTCGCCCACCCGGACGGGCACCTCGGGGACTATCTGTCGAGCCTGGAACTGCTCTCGACGTACCGGGGAGTCCCGGCGCTGCCCGGCCACGGCCCGGCGCTGGCCGACTGCGGCGCGGCGGCCGAGTTCTACCTGGCCCACCGGCGGGCCCGGCTCGACCAGGTGCGCGCCGCCGTGGCCGCCGGCGCCACCACCGCGCCCGAGGTGGTCGCCGTGGTCTACGCCGACGTCGACCGGTCGCTGTGGTGGGCCGCCGAGTGGTCGGTCCGCGCCCAGCTCGAACACCTCGGGGTGGAGCAGCCGTGACCTGTCCGGTGTGCGGGACCGTCGCCGTGCCGGGCGCGAGGTTCTGCCACAACTGCGGCGCGGCGCTGCCGGCCGCCGCCACGCTGCCGGCCGCCGAGCGCCGGGTGGTCACCGTGCTCTTCGGCGACCTCTCCGAATTCACCTCCTGGTCGGAGGACCTGGACCCGGAGCGGGTCGGCGCGGTCACCGACCGGGTGCTCGCCGCGCTGGCCGGCGCGGTCAAGACGTTCGGCGGGCACGTCGACAAGCTCACCGGCGACGGGATCATGGCGGTCTTCGGCGCGCCGGTCGCGCACGAGGACGACGCCGAGCGGGCGGTGCGCGCGGCGCTGTCCATGCAGCGGGCCGTCCGCCGGGTGCTCGACGACGAGCGGGGCGGCGGCGCGCCGCTGGGCCTGCGGGTCGGGCTCAACACCGGGGACGTCATCGCCGGCATCCAGGCCGCCATCGAATACACGGTCATCGGCGACACGGTGAACACCGCCGCGCGGCTCGCCGACGCCGCCGCGGTCGGCGCGATCTACGCCGGCGCGCGAACCTCCACGGCCACCCGGCACGTCGCCTCCTGGCGGGCGCTGCGCCCGCTGCGGCTCAAGGGCAAGCGCGAGCCGGTCGAGGCGTACGAGCTGCTGGGCCTGCTGGACGCGCCGGGCACCCGGTCCGGTCTCGGCGACGAGGCGCCCTACGTGGGCCGGGAGACCGAGATCGGCCGGATGGCCGGCCGGCTCGCCGAGGTGATCGACCGGGGTGAGCCCAGGGTGCTGCTGATGACCGCCGAGGCGGGCATCGGCAAGTCCCGGTTCGCGGCCGAGGTGGAGCGTCTCGCCGCCGGCTACGACGTCGGCGCCGGCCGGTACGCGGCGCACACCGGCGCGCGGGTGCTCTCGGTCCGCTGCGCCGCCTTCGGTGAGCGGCGCCGGCTGGCGCCCCTGGCCGACCTCGTCCGCGCCGCGGTCGGCCTGCCCAACGACGCGGCGACCGCGGTCACCCGGCCGGCCGTCGAGGAGCGGCTGCGCCGGCTCGGCCAACGCCTCGCCCGGCTCCCCGGCGCCCCGCCGCCGATCGCCGTGGACCAGCTCCTGGCCCTGCTCGGGTACGCCGAGCTGCCGCCCGCCGCGGAGAGCGTCGAGTGGAACGCCGCCACCCCGCCACCGGACGTCGAGGCGGTGCCGAACGCGGTCGCGGACCTGCTCAGCGCGCTCGCCGGCGAGGCGCCGATGGTGATCGTGGTGGACGACCTGCACGACGCCACCGCCGAGACGGTCAAGGCGCTCGCGCTGGCCCTCAACCGGCTCGCCGGGCCGGTGCTGGTGCTGCTGCTCGGCCGCCCCGAACTGGTGCGGACCGCCGGCGCGCTGACCCGGCTCGCGGACGCCGAGGTGCACGCGCTGCCGCCGTTGCGCGGCGCGGACGCGGCCCGGCTGCTCACCAGCTACCTGGCCGGGGGCCGGCTGCCCCAGGCCGACGCCGACCGGCTGCTCGCCACCGCCCAGGGCAACCCGTTCTACCTGGCCGAACTGGTCACGCTGCTGATGGAACGCGGGGCGCTGACCGCCGGGCCGGGCCGCGGCGCGGACGTGTCCTGGCGCCTGGCCCCCGGCTCGCTGGGCAGCCGGCTGCTCTCCCGGGACCTGGCCGCCGTCCTCGCGGCGCGGATCGACGCGTTGCCACCGGACGCCCGCTCGGTGCTGCGCGACGCCGCGGTCGTCGGCGACACGGTGGCCGCGGGCGCGCTGGAGGCGCTGCGCGAGCAGCGGGTCGGGCGGGACGGTCGCCCGGCCGCGGTGGCCGCGGTCGAGCTGGACCGGGCCGTCGAGGAACTGCTGCAACGGCGGATGCTGCACCGCACCCGCACCGGGTTCGCCTTCGCCACCCCGCTGATGCGGGAGGCCGCGTACACCGGGGTGAGCAAGGCCGAGCTGGCCGAGCGGCACGCCGCACTGGCCCGCTGGGCCGCGCCGGAGAGCGTGGTCGAGGCGGGCGCCCCGGCGGGCGGGTTCACCGAGCCGGCCCGGGACGACTTCGTCGCCGAGCACGCCGAGCGGGCGACCGCGCTGGCCGACGCGGTGAAGCTCCGCCCGGACGCGCCGGCCCGGGCGGTGGCCCCGCTGGGCGTGGCCGCACTGGGCCGGGCCGCCCGCCGGTCGCTGCGGCTCGGCGAGCCGGCGCTTGCCGTCGAGTACGCGGAGCGCGCGGCCGACCTGGCCCGGGGCGCGGTGCCCCCGGCCGACCGGGTGGTGCACGCCCGGGCGCTGCTGCAGATCGGCCGCCCGGCCGACGCGCTCGCCTCGGCCGAGAAGATCGCCGCGAACGCCGGCGAACCGGCCATCCGGGCCGCCGCGCTGCTGCTGGCCGGGCAGGCCCAGCAGACGCTGGGCGACGCCGAGCGGGCCGAGCGCAGCTATCAGGAGGCGTTGCAGGTGGCCACCGACGCCGACCTGCCGACCGTGCGGGGCTCGGCGATGCGCCGGCTCGGCATGGCCGACTTCATCGCCGGCCGACTGGGGCAGGCGAGCAGCCGACTCGCCGCCTCCTACCAGGTCAGCCTCGCGGCGCGGGATCCACGCGGGCAGGCGTGGTCGTTGCAGAACCTGGCCTGGGTGACCACCACCCGGGGTGACTTCGCCGGCACCGACGCGGTGCTCGGCCGGGCCGCCCGGCTCTTCGCCGAGCTGAAGGACCCGTACGGGCGGGCGTGGCTGCGCGGCACCACCGCGTTCGCCCGGCTGCTCGCCGGCCGGCTGCGGGAGGCGTGCCGGCTGGCCCAGGTGTTCCTGCCGTTCGGGGAGCGGGTCGGCGAGGCGTGGGCGGTGGGCACGCTGCGGGCGGTCGAGGCGTACGCCACCGCCGAGCTGGGCGACCTGGCCGAGGCGGACCAGGCGGCGCGGCGCGCGTACCGGGACTTCGCCGAGGTGGGGGACGACTGGGGGCAGGGCTTCGCGCTCGTGGTGCGCGGCGTGGTGGCCCGCGGGCTGGGCGAGCCGGAGCACGCCGCCGACCTGTTCACCGACGCGCTCGAGTACGCCGACCGCACCACCCACCCCCTGCTCACCGGGATGGTCGGCACGCTGCGCGGCTTCGTCGCGCTGGACATGGGCGACTGCGAGACCGCCGAGCGGGAGGCGCGCACGGTGCTGACCAGCGTGGAACCGCACAACCCGCAGGCGCCGGCCCAGGTCGCGCCGCGGGTGCTGCTGGCCATGGCCCGGGTCGCGGCCGGTGACGCGGGGACCGCGGTGGGGTTGCTCGCCCCGGTGGCCACCGGGGCGGCCGACGCGCCCTCGTTGCTGTTCTCCCGGCGCCAGACGATGGCCCGCTACGCCTACGCGCTGCTCGCACACGGCCAGCGCGAGCAGGCGCTGGACTGGGCGCAGCGGGCGATCTCCGCCCCGGCCGAGGACGTCCGCAGCCAGGTGGTGGCGCGACTGGTGCTGGCGGAGACGCTGGATGCCTGCGGCCGTCCGGCCGAGGCGCGGGCCAGCGCCGAGGAGGCGGTGCGCCTGGCGTACGCCACCGAGCAGCGCAGCGAGCGGGCCGCCGCCGACGCGCTGCGGGCCCGCCTCGTCGCGGGCTGAGCACTTCCGGTTCTGCCGTTTCCGGTGATGTGTTCGTCGGTGGAGCCGGTTAGCGTGGGGCGGCGGTGCGCATGGGCGATCACCGTCACCGGCGTGCATGGGGAGGAATGATGAGGCTGCCGCGCTCCGGCGCCGGCTGGACGATCGCGGTCTTCGGGCTGCTGGCGCTGCTGCTCGGCGCGCTGGGCCTGATCTGGCCGGAGACGCAGCTGCGCCTGCTCGGCTTCGAGGTGCCGGCCGAGCGTGCGCCGGGCGACTACACCGGCACGTTCCTCACCGCCTCCTCGATGGCCTCGTTCAACATGGGCGTCTACTACCTGCTCGCGGTCGCCACCGAGTGGCGGCCGTTCTACCGCTTCACGGTCTGGTTCCGGCTGGTCACGTTCACCGTGTTCACCATCGCGGTGCTCTCCGACGTGGCGCCGGGGCGGTTCTTCGGGGTGGCCGCGTGGGAGGGGCTGGGCGCACTGGCGACCGCCGCCGGCCTGTGGTGGGACGCGCGTCGGGCGACCGCCGATCCGGCCGGTCCGGTCGGGCCGGGCGACTCCGTGCCGACACCGGCCTCCGACGCGGCGCGCTGACCGACCGGGACCGTTGGGTATTTTCGAGCCGTGACCGAGACCCCGCCCGGCGCCCTGCGGCTGCCCATCGTGCCCGGTCTGACCGATCTGGAGGTCTTCGCCCGGGGTGGCTACGCCACCGTCTACCGGGCGACCCAGATCTCGGTGGGGCGGGAGGTGGCCGTCAAGGTCGAGAACCGGACGCTGGACAGCGAGCGCGACCAGGCCCGGTTCCTGCGCGAGGCCCGGGCCGCCGGCCGGATGTCGTCGCACCCGCACGTGGTCGACCTCTTCGACGTCGGGGTCACCGTCGACCAGCACCCCTACCTGATCATGGAGCTGTGCGACGGCTCGTACGCGGAGCGGATGCGCACCTCGCCGCTGGGCCCGCTGGAGACGCGCGACCTCGGCGTGAAGATCGCCGACGCGCTGGCCCACTCGCACGCGGCCGGCGTGCTGCACCGCGACGTCAAGCCGGCCAACATCCTGCACTCCGAGTTCAACTCGGCGGTGCTGGCCGACTTCGGGCTGGCGGTGCTGGCCGAGGTGCGCGACGCCTCGGTCACGCTGGAGGTCCTCACCCCGGCGTACGCGCCGCCGGAAATGTTCAGCCACAGCCCGCCCAGCCCGGCCGTCGACGTCTACGCGCTCTGCGCCACGCTCTACGCGGTGATGCACGGCCGGCCGCCCCGCTGGCAGTCCGAACGCAACCCGAGCCTGGTCACCGTGCTGGAGATGTTCCAGCACCCGATCCCCGGCCTGCCCGGGGCGCCCGAGGAACTGATCGACGTGCTGCGCCTGGGCATGTCCAACGATCCGGGTGAGCGGCCCTCCGCGGTGGAACTGCGCGGCATGCTCGCGGCGCTCCCGCTCGACCCGGGCGCCCCGGCGCACCCGTTCGTCGGCACCGGCGGCCCGTACGGCCGCACCGGCGGGCCGAGCCCGCGGCCGCCCGCGGAGGACGACCACCCGACCGTGCCGGCGCGGAGCCGGCGCTGGCCGCGGCGCTGGTTCCTCGGCGGGGCCGGCGTGCTCGCGTTGGCCGCCTCCGCCGGCGCCGGCGCCTGGCTGGCCGGCGGGCCGCCGCCGACGGTGTCGCCGACCGTGCTGGCCACCGGCGTGGCCGGGGCGACGCCGCTGCCCGGCTGCGCGTCCGCCGACGTCCGGCTACCGGCCGGTGCGCGCTGCGGGTCCGAGTTGGAGTGCTACGGCCCGGTGCGGCTGCGCCGCGACCGGGCCGAGGCGAGCCGGGTGCCGTGCGACGGGCGGCACACCTGGGAGACGTACGCCGCGGGTGACCTGCCGGCCGCGCTCGCCGGGGCGGCGCACGACGCGGTGACCGCCGACCCGGCCGTCCGCAAGGTCTGCAACACCGGCACGTTCCGGCTGGTCAGCGGCGTCGAGCCGGCGAGCGGGTGGAACCTGGAGGTGCTGCCGCCGGCCGCGACCGAGCCCGACCGCACCTACCGCTGCCTGGCCGGGCAGGGCGTGAACGGGCTCGCCGGCCCCACCCTCACCGGTCGCTGATCCCGTTCCCGGCCCGCTGCCGCACCGACCTCGGGTCGAGCGTCTCCAGCGTGTCCGCGTCGACCGGGTGGCCGCCCGGGGTGCGCAGGTTCCGCACCGCGCGCGGGTCGATCGCCTCCAGCGTGTCGGCGTCCACCCCGTACCCCGGATCGGGGACCGGCCAGCCCTCGGCCGGCGGGGCCTCGGCGCCGCCGGCCGACTGCCGGGCGGCGGTGATCGTCACTCCGGCGACCATGCCGAGTACGACGCAGACCAGGGCCAGCGCGACCGACAGGATGCCGGGCGGCCGCCAGACCGCCAGCGTGACCAGCGCGGCCAGCGTCGCCACGGACGCGACGACGGCCTTCGTCCGCGCATTCGACCTCGGGAACGAACTCACCCGACAAGCATGGCCCAGCACGTCGACCTGTCAACCGGCGACTCGGGACGGCTTCCCGTCACCGACGCGCTCCACATCGGATCGCGAAAAGCGTCGATCGAGAAAAAATCGTTACATCCGTTGGCCTTTTGCCTGGTTCGGTCCGTGTTTGGGGGGGGCACCTCCGATGGTCGCCGATCCCTAGAGTGACGGGGGTCGAGGTTTCCTCGACGGATCTGTTCCCCACCGGAAGGCAGCCACATGCCCCGAGTAGTCCGGTCCCTCGCCGCAACAGGGATCGCCGGGATCCTCCTCGCCGGATCGGCCGTCGCGCCCGCCGCGGCCGCCGCGCCGGTGTCGCAACCGCCGACGTACGACCGCACCAGTGCGGCCGAGGCGCGCCGGGTGGACCGCGTGCCGACGCCGAAGCTCGACTGGTACGCCTGCTACGACTACGCCGAGTGCGCCACGGTCCGGCTGCCGCTGGACTACGACAACCCGAAGGGCGCCACCACCGAGGTCGCGCTGCTCCGGGTCAAGGCCCGCGATCAGCAGCACAAGGTGGGCAGCCTCTTCCTCAACCCGGGTGGCCCGGGCGGCTCCGGCACGGACATCGCGCTCGCCGCGCCCTACTTCCTCGGCGACGACCTGCTCGACCGCTTCGACGTCGTCGGCGTCGACCCGCGCGGCGTGGCGGCCAGCGACAACATCAAGTGCTTCCCGTCGGTGAAGGACCAGACCCGGGCGTACGCCGGGCTGAACGTCGCGTTCCCGTGGACGAAGGCCGAGGAGAAGGCGTACGTCGCCTCGTCGAAGGCGGTCGGCAAGGCGTGCTCGACCACCGGCAAGCCGCTGACCGGCGCGGCGTCCACCGCCGAGGTGGCCCGCGACCTGGACGTGCTGCGCCGGGCGGTCGGCGACAAGAAGCTGAGCTACCTGGGCTTCAGCTACGGCACCGCGCTGGGCCAGTACTACGCCAACATGTTCCCGGACCGGTTCCGCGCGCTCGTCGTCGACGGCGTGCTCAACCCGAACGCCTGGGTCGGCCAGGGCAAGGCCCGCGACCAGGTCCAGGAGGCCCGACTGCGCAGCGCCGACGGCGCCTACAAGGCGCTGCACGAGATCCTGGTCCGGTGCGGCAGGGTCGGGCCCGAGCAGTGCGCGCTGGCCTCCACCGGCAACCCGGTCGCCGCCTACGAGACGGTGGCGAAGCGACTGCGCAAGAAGCCGGTGGTGATCGACGACCCGGAATACGGCTCGTACACCGTCAGCTACGCCGACTTCGTCGGCGCCACGCTCGGCTCGCTCTACGACCCGTACGGCTGGTCGTCCGTCGTGGAGATCACCGTCCAGCTGCTGGCCGCGACCGACCCGGCCGCCGGCAAGGCCGCCACCGCGGCGGCCCGCAAGGCGCTCGCCGCCCGCGCCGCGCAGGCCCGGCAGCAGCGGGGGTACGACTTCCCGTACAACAACGGGCTGGAGACGTTCCTGACCGTGGACTGCACCGACGCGTACCACCCGAAGAGCGCGGACGCCTGGCCGGCGCTGTCGGCCAGGGAGGACCAGCGGGCGCCGTACTTCGGTCGGGCCTGGGCCTGGGCCACCTCGCCGTGCGCCCGCAACACCTGGACGGTGCGCGACGAGGACGCCTACACCGGCCCGTTCAACCGCACCACCGCCGCCCCGGTGCTGGTGGTCGGCAACTACTGGGACCCGGCGACCAACTACCAGGGCGCGGTCAGCTCGGCCAGGCTGCTGCCGAACAGCCGGCTGCTGAGCAGCGACAGCTGGGGGCACACCGCGTACGGCACCTCGGCGTGCGTGACCGGCCGGATCGACGCGTACCTGCTCACCGGCAAGCTGCCGGCCAACGGCACGCTCTGCGTCGGTGACTCCCAGCCGTTCCAGGAGGAGTCGGCGCCCGACCGGGCGGACTCGTCCAAGAGCGAGTTGGCCCGCGCCGGCGAGCCGGGCCGGGGCGAGCCGAAGCGGCTGCCGCCGGTGGCCACGCCGCGGCCCGCGGTCGGCACGCTGACCGTCCGCTGACGGACCCCCGGGGTACGGCAGATGATCGGGCACTCGCCGTACCCCGGGCCCGTCGGAACGCAGCACATTGTGTGGTGGCAGCTACTCTGAGTGCCCTGTCGTCGTGTCCGTGATCGAGGTGCCCGATGCCCGAGGTCTCTCCCCGTCACCGGCTCCGCTCGCTCGCCACCACGCTGGCCGTGGCGCTGACGCTCACCCTGGCCGCCGCCGCCGGCTGCGACAACCGTCGCGAGCCCCCACTGCCCTCGGTCCTCGACAAGCTGCACGAGTCGCACGTCGACGGTCAGGCGAAGATCAAGATCGGGGTGTCCGAGACCGAGCCGCTGATGGGCGAGCTGCGCGACGGCGCGCACGTCGGCTTCGACGTCGAGATCGCCCGCTACATCGCCGCGTCGCTCGGCTTCCAGGGCGAGCAGCGCATCCAGTGGGTGGCGCTGGCCACCGAGGACCGCATCCCCGCGCTCCAGGGCGGCACCGTCGACCTGGTGGTGTCCAGCTTCTCGATGACCGAGGAGCGGGAGAAGCTGATCAGCTTCGCCGGGCCGTACTTCGTCACCACCCAGGAGGTGATGGTGCCGACGCGGCTGCGTGACCGCGTCCGCACCATCGAGGACCTGCGCCGGCCGGACCTGAAGATCTGCACCAGCGGCGGCTCCACCACGGAGGCGGAGCTGGAGAAGCACCAGGTCCAGGCGAAGGTGGTGAAGACCGTCGGGGACTGCGTGCGGGGCATCCGGGAAGGGCGCTACGACGCGGTCAGCTCCGACGAGACCATCCTGGCCGGCTTCCTCTCCCAGTACCCGACCGAGTTCGAGATCGTCGACATGCCCTTCGGCACCAGCGAGCTGCTCGGCGTCGGCGTGCCGATCGGTGACCCGGCGCTGCGCGACCTCGTCGCGTTCGCTCTCCAGAAGAGCTATCTGGAGGGGCGGGACGGCATCAGCAGCCCATGGCTGACCGCCTACAACCGCACGCTCGGGCCGTGGCTGAAGGCCGACAAGTCCCAGCCGCAGCCGCTGCACGTGCCGAAGCTCGTCGACTTCGACGACAAGGCGCCCCGGCGATGACCGCCCCGGCCGCCCCACCGGACAGCGCCCCACCGGACGCCGTCGCGCCGGACAGCGTCGCGCCAGCCCGGCCCGTACCCCCACCGGCCGACCCGGCCGCGCGCCGCGCCCGGGCCACCCAGTCCTTCTGGACCGCGGTGGTCGGGGTGCCGGCGGTCTTCTCGGTGCTCCGGCTCGGTGTCGAGGCGGGCGGCGAGTTGCAGACCACGCTGCTGCTGGTGGCCAACGTCGGCACGGTGAACCTGCTGGCCGGCTTCCTCACCACGGCCGCCGCGCTGCTCTCCACCGCCCTGGTCGCGGTCTTCGCGCTCGGCGCGGTGCTGCGCGTCAGCGTGGACCGGATGCCGACGGGCATGCGCCGCCCGCTCTTCGCCCGCTGGGTGGACAGCACGCCCGCCTGGTTCGCCGTGGCCAGCTTCCTGCTCGCGTTGGTCACCTGGCCGCTGCTCTACCTGCCGCTGCTGCTCCCGGCGTTCGTGGCGGCGTTCCAGCTCAGCCCGGAGCGGCTGCACGAGCAGCGGGCACCCCGCCTGCTGCTGCTCGCCGCCGGCTTCGCCGGGTACCTCTGGCTGCTCGGGCCCACCCTGCTCGACGCCGTCCGGCAGGGGGAGACGCTCGCCCTGGTGCTGTTGGTCGTACCCCCGGTGCTGGCGCTGTTCGTCACCGGCCCGCTGCCGGCGGCGGTGATCCGGCCGCTCGCCTCGATCACCGAGGCGGCGGTGCTGGCCATGCTGGTCTGGGCCGCGCTGCCGGTGATCACCACGCCGGTGCTGCCGCTGACCGTCACCACCGTCGAGTCGTCGCCCGGCGTCATGGAGGACGTCCGTGGTCACGTGGTCACCGTGGACGACGTCGACGTGGTGCTGCTCCAGGAGCGCGGTGGCGTCCGCTACCTGCCGGTCGGCCTGGTACGCGCGCAGGTGCTCTGCCCGAGCGAGGACGAGCTGCCCCGACGGCAGCTGCGGGTACGTGACTTCCACGTGGAGGACTCGCTGCTGGAGGGCCTGGGCCGCCGGGTCCGCCCGGTGCACCGGATAGACGCCGCCTGTCGCACGGCCGACTGACCGTCGCGCGCTGTTGGGGGCGTAGTGCGGTCCTGAGGACGAAGATGGATCGGCGGGCGGTCGCGTCGCCGCGCTCGTCGACCTGGTAACCGTCCAGCCAGACCCATCCGTCGTAGGTGGTCCAGTCGAGTTCGCGGATCAGCCGGAAGAGGATCGGCGTGACGAACTGCGGGCTGGCCGCACGGGTCACGAGGAGCAGGTCACCGGCCTTCACGCCAGCCAACCGAAGAACCGGCGATGGAGCGTGGCCGGCGCGGCCCAGCTCAGATCCTCCGACGCGGCGGCGAGGTGCGACGCCATGAGGAGCGCCAGGTCGCCGGGCGCGTGCGCGTACTCACCGAGCAGTTCCCAGCGGCGGGTGGGGCAGGGCCAGGGCCGCTGGCAGGCCGAGCAGATCCAGAGCGGCACGACCGGACCGTGCGCGGTCACCAGTGACCTCGGTTGATCAGGACGCGCTGCCTGACCCGGCAGGGCAGCGGTGACCCGCATGAACACATCCGCCTGGCCCGTCGCAGCGACCACACCGGACGGTGTTTGCGCGCCAGGTTCTCGGCCAGGGCGAGCAAGTAGTCGGCGTAGCTGAAGTGCCTGTTCATCCGCCACTCCTCAGGTGAGGGGCATGGCGGCCGGGCCATGCACGGTCATCCGACCACCACACTCGGTGTCATCGTTTACTCACTGGCCGTCAGATGCAATATTACATTTTGGATGAAGCGCGAGAGGGTCTTTCACATCGACGATCCCGATTGCTCAGCGTGGTCGACAGGTGTTACATATCGAGCGCAGGTTTCGTCTGGTATGTAGTCACGGAGGAGGAGTGCTTGGTGACGACAGATGCCGGCTCGACCGTCCCGAGGCGACAACTGGGGCGGTACCTACGAAAGCTGCGCGAGGAAGCGCGGATGACAGTCAAGGCGGCCGCGGACGCACTGGAATGGTCGACTCCGAAGATCTGGCGGATCGAGACCGGAGCTACGTCGATGCGATCACTCGACGTGGAAGCGATGTGCAAAATTTACCGAGCTTCACCGGACCTGACCGAGGCGCTGATGGGCCTCGCCAAGGAGACGAAGGGGCGTGGCTGGTGGCACTCCTACGGAGATGCCATCCCGGAGTGGTTCGAGTTGTACGTGGGACTAGAGGCCGCCGCCGCCCGCCTCCGCACCTACGAGGCGCAGCTCGTCCCCGGCCTGTTGCAGACCGAGGCATACGCCACCCGCGTTTTGGAGGTGGCACGTCCAGACATGAGCCACGGCGAGATCGAACGGCGCGTAGCCGTGCGTCGAGGTCGTCAGGCGCTTCTGACCCGGGCCTCACCGCGTGCGCCGCAGTTCGACGTCCTGCTGGATGAGGCTGTCCTGCAACGAGGGGTGGACGGGGAGCAGTTGGAACGCCTGATCATGGTTAGTCGGCAGCCAAACGTCTCGCTGCGGGTAATCCCCTCGGCCGTGGGTCTGCACCAAGGCAACATGACCAGCGGCACGTTCACCATCCTCGACTTCGAGGGAGGAGTGGAGCCGTCACTCGTGTACTCCGACAGCCTGACGGGTGCGCTCTACCTCGACAAGCCCGGCGAGGTGGCCACCTACGGGGAGGCGTGGGTCGCCATGGAGAAGCTGGCGCTGACCGCAGTGCAGTCCCGCAAACTCATCGCATCGATCGCGGAGGAACGGATATGACCACCCTCATCTGGAAGAAGAGCACGCGCAGCAACGAGGGAAACTGTGTGGAAGTTGCCACGCCCTCCCAGGCCGTGCTGGTCCGCGACAGCAAGGATCGGCAGGGTTCGACGCTGTCCTTCGCGACGGATCGGTGGACTGGCTTCGTCCAGGGGATCAAGTCGGGCACCTTCGACGCCTGAGGCGTCCTCGGCCCAGATCTCGGAAGCGGAGGGCCCTCTGGGGGCCGTTTGCTTCTGCCCGGCACCCGACGCCGACGCGAGCCCGCTCCGGAGTCGGCAAGCGGTCTGGTCAGCGCGTGCTCCAGAGCAGGTCGGCCAGGTCCGCCGCCCGACCAAGGGCGCCGCTCCACCGCCGTGACAGCCGTGGCGTTCCACTCATCGCGGGAGACGAGCGGGAGTGGAACGCCATGGCTGTCGCCGGCCCGATTTGACCTCCATGGCGTTCCACTCGCCGCCGAGAACGGCGGTCAGTAGGACTTGTCCTGGCCCAGGACGTGCTGGGCGACGAAGTTGAGGATCATCTCGCGGCTGACCGGGGCGATCCGGCCGGCCCGGACCGCGCCTAGCAGCGTCGCCACGCCGTACTCGGTGGTCATGCCGGCCCCGCCGAGCGCCTGGACGGCGGTGTCCACGGCGAGCGCGGCGGCCTCGCCGGCCGCGTACTTGGCCATGTTGCCGGAGACGCCGGCTTCCAGGTCACGGCCGGCGTCGTACAGCGCCGCCGCCTTCTGGATCATCAGGCGGGCCAGTTCCACCTGCACGGCCGCGTGCGCCAGCGGATGCGCCACGCCCTGGTGGGAGCCGATCGCGCGCCCGCCCCAGACCTTGCGGGTGGCGGTGTAGTCGGACGCCTTCTCGATCGCGTACCGGCCGGTGCCGGCGCCCATCGCGGCCACCGTGATCCGCTCCGGGTTGAGCCCGGCGAACAGCGCCGGCAGGCCGGCGTCCAGCGACTCGCCGACCAGCGCGTCGGCGGGCAGCCGGACGTCGTCCAGGTAGAGCAGGAACTGCTTCTCCGGGGACAGGATCTCCATGTCCAGTTTGGACTTCTCCAGGCCGGGCGCGTCGGTCGGCACGATGAACAGCGCCGGCTTCAGTTTCCCGGTGGAAGCATCCTCGGTCCTGGCCACCACCAGCACATGGTCGGCCTCGTCCACGCCGGAGATGTAGACCTTGCGGCCGGAGAGCAGCCAGTCGTCGCCGTCGCGGCGGGCCACCGTGCCGAGCCGGTGGAAGTTCGAGCCGGCGTCCGGCTCGGTGATCGCGAAGACGATCTTCTGGGAGCCGTCGGCGAGGCCGGGCAGGTGCCGCTTGCGCTGCTCCTCCGTACCGTGCTTGTTGATCACGGTGGCGGCGATCGCGGGGGAGACGACGAGCAGCAGCAGCGGGCAGCCCGCCGCGGCCAGTTCCTCGCAGACCAGCGCCAGCTCGGTGATGCCGCCGCCCCCGCCGCCGTACTCGGTCGGGATGTTGACGCCGAGGTAGCCGAGCCGGCCGGCCTCGTGCCACAGCTCGGTGGTGTGTTCCCCGGCCTTGGCCTTGGACACGAAGTAGGAGTGGCCGTACCTGCGGCCCAGCGCGCGCACGGCGTCGCGGAGCTGGTCCTGCTCTTCGGTGAGGTCGAAGTTCACTGCGGGTCCTCCTCGGGGTCGACCACGGCCAGTACCGCGCCCGTCTCCACCTGGCCGCCGGGCGGCACCGGCAGTTCCGCCACCACGCCGTCGGCCGGGGCGAGCACGGGATGTTCGAGCTTCATCGCCTCCAGCGTCAGCAGCAGGTCACCGGCGGCGACCCGCTGGCCGACCTCGACGTGCACCCTGGTCACCGCGCCGGGCAGCGGCGCGAGCAGCGACCCGGCGGCCAGCTCCACGGTGGGCGGGGGCAGCCGTGGCAGCTCGGTGAGGCTCGCCGCCCCGTCCGGGCCGTCCACGAAGACCGACGAACCCACCCGGTGTACGCGGAACGCGCGCCGAACCCCGTCGACGTCGAGCACCACCCGGTCCGGGGCGGCGGTCACCAGCTCCACCTGCGGCTCCGGCTGCGGCTGCGGCTCGGTGTCAAGCGGAGCCCCCTCCTCTGCCGAATGCGTCAAGAAGGGGCCCGCCCTTTCCCAAGCGGCGAGGGTGTTGGCGCGGGTGAGGCGGTAGCGGACCTCCAGGTCGCCGTCGGCGGTGGCGAAGCGGGTCACCTGCGGGACGGCCGGCACGTTGCGCCAACCCCACGGCAGCCCGGCGAGCACCGGCGCGGCGGCCCGGCGCGCCGCCGCACCGGCCAGCGCCGCCGCCAACGCGGCCAGCGGAAGCTGGTCGGCCGGCAGCAGCGGCTCGAAGACCTCGGGATGGCGGTCCAGGAAGCCGGTGTCGGCGTCGGCGGCGGCGAACTCCGGGCTGCGCAGCACCCGGACCAGCAGGTCCCGGTTGGTGGCCACGCCGTGCAGCTCGGCCCGGGCCAGCGCGCCGGCCAGGGCGCGGGCCGCCTCGGCGCGGGTGGGCGCCCACGCGACCAGCTTCGCCAGCATCGAGTCGTAGTGCACGCTCACCGTCGAGCCGTCCACCACGCCCGAGTCCAGGCGCAGCCCGCGTGCCGGCCCGAACTCCGCGGCGACCCCGGGGATCGCGAACCGGTGCAGCGTGCCGGTGGCCGGGCGGAAGCCCTGGGCCGGTTCCTCGGCGCAGAGCCGCACCTCGATCGCGTGCCCCTCGGCGGCCGGCGTCGCCGGGACCGGCAACGGCTCGCCCTCGGCCACCAGCAGCTGCAGCCGGACCAGGTCCAGCCCGGTGGTCAGCTCGGTGACCGGGTGCTCCACCTGGAGGCGGGTGTTCATCTCCAGGAAGTGGACCCGGCCGTCCGGCGCGAGCAGGAACTCCACCGTGCCGGCGCCGACGTAGTCGACCGCCCGGCCGGCCGCCACCGCCGCCTCGTGCAGCCGCTCGCGCACGTCGTCGGGGAGCACCCCCGGCGCCTCCTCGACGATCTTCTGGTGGCGGCGCTGGACGGAGCAGTCGCGCACCCCGAGCGCCAGCACCGTGCCGTGGCTGTCGCCGAAGATCTGCACCTCGACGTGCCGGCCGCGCTCGACGTACCGCTCGATGAAGACGGTGCCGTCGCCGAACGCCGCCGCCGCCTCGCGGCGCGCCCCCGCGACGGCCTCGGCCAGCCCGGCGGCGTCGCGGACCACCCGCATGCCCCGGCCGCCGCCGCCCGCGCTGGCCTTGACCAGCACCGGGAAGTCGGTGACCTGGCCGGGATCGGTCCAGGTGGGCAGCATCGGCACGCCCGCGTCGGCGAGCAGCGCCTTGGCGGCCATCTTGTCGCCCATCACGGCGATCGCCTTGGCCGGCGGACCGACCCAGGTCAGGCCGGCGTCGGTCACCGCGGCCGCGAACTCGGCGTTCTCGGCGAGGAAGCCGTAGCCGGGGTGGACGGCGTCCGCGCCGGACCGGCGGGCCGCGTCCAGGATCAGGTCGATGCGCAGGTACGTCTCGGCCGGCGTGTTCCCCGGCAGCCGGACCGCCTGGTCGGCCTCGGCCACGAACGGCGCGTCGGCGTCCGCGTCGGAGTGCACGGCCACGGTCGCCACGCCGAGCGCCCGGCAGGTGGCGAGGACCCGGCGGGCGATCTCCCCCCGATTGGCGATCAAAAGCCTCGTAATCATTCGCGCTGGGCCTGCCTCTCGTTCGCGACTGCGGGACTCCGCTTCGCTGCGTTCCTCGCGCTCACGGGGTGCCTGCCTCTCGTTCGCGACTGCGGGACTCCGCTTCGCTGCGTTCCTCGCGCTCACGGGTCACATCCGGAAGACGCCGAAACCGTCGGCGCCCCTCACCGGTCCGCTGTGGATCGCCGACAGGCAGAGCCCGAGGACGGTACGGGTGTCGCGGGGGTCGATCACCCCGTCGTCGTAGAGCCGGCCGGAGAGGAACAGCGCCCCGGACTGCGACTCGATCTGCTGCTCGACCATCATCCGCATGGCGGCGTCGGTGTCCTCGTCGTAGTCCCGGCCCCGGGCCGCGGCGGCCTGCCGGGCCACGATCGACAGCACGCCGGCCAGCTGCGCCGGCCCCATCACCGCCGACTTCGAGTTCGGCCAGGTGAACAGGAACCTCGGCTCGTACGCCCGGCCGCACATGCCGTAGTTGCCGGCGCCGTAGGAGGCGCCCAGGTTCACGGTCAGGTGCGGAACCGTCGAGTTCGACACCGCGTTGATCATCAGGGCGCCGTGCTTGATGATGCCGCGCTGCTCGTACTCGGTGCCGACCATGTAGCCGGTGGTGTTCTGGAGGAAGACCAGCGGGGTGTCGGCCGCGTTGGCGAGCTGGATGAACTGCGCCGCCTTCTGCGCCTCCTCGCTGAACAGCACCCCCCGGGCGTTGGCGAGCACGCCGACCGGCCAGCCGTGCAGCTCGCCCCAGCCGGTCACCAGCGCCGTGCCGTAGCCGGGCTTGAACTCGTCGAACGCGCTGTCGTCGAGCACCCGGGCCAGCACCTCGCGCGGGTCGAACGGCACCTTGAGGTCGGCGCTGGCGATGCCGAGCAGCTCCTCCGGGTCGTACCGGGGTGGCAGCGGGGACAAGGTGCGCGGCGGCGGGCCGCCCTTGCGCCAGTTGAGCCGGCGGACGCACTGCCGGGCCAGCCGGATCCCGTCCCGCTCGTCCTCGGCGAGGAAGTCGGCCAGGCCGGACGTGCTGGCGTGCATCCTCGCCCCGCCCAGCGACTCGTCGTCGGTCACCTCACCGGTGGCCATCTTCACCAGCGGTGGCCCGGCCAGGTAGACCTGCGACCGCTCTCGGATCATGATGGTGAAGTCGGACATGCCGGGCACGTACGCGCCGCCGGCGGTCGCGTTGCCGAAGACCACGCTGACCGTGGGGATCCGCGCCGCGGAGAGCCGGGTCAGGTCGCGGAACACCCGCCCGCCGGGGATGAAGATCTCCGCCTGGGTGGGCAGGTCGGCGCCGGCCGACTCGACCAGGTTCACCATCGGCAGCCGGTTCGCCAGCGCGATCTCGCCCGCCCGGCGGGTTTTCGCCAGCGACCACGGGTTGATCGCGCCGCCGCGTACCGTCGGGTCATTCGCCACGATCAGGCACTCCACGCCCTCGACCACGCCGATGCCGGTCACCGTGCTGGCGCCCACCGGGAAGTCCGTGCCGTACGCGGCCACCGGCGACAGCTCCAGGAACGGGCTGTCCTGGTCGAGCAGCAGCTCGATCCGCTCCCGGGGGAGCAGCTTGCCGCGCCCGTGGTGCCGGGTCACGTACTTCTCCCCGCCCCCGGCCCGGGCCTGGTCGAGCGCCGCGTCAAGCTCGGCGAGGCGCTCCAGCAGCGCCTCCCGGTTGGCTCGGAACACGGGAGAGGCGGTGTCGATGGCGGTGTCGAGTGTGCTCAAAGGCCCATGCCCTTCGCGATGATCTCGTTCATGATCTCGGTGGTGCCGCCGCCGATGCCGAGGATGCGGGCGTCCCGGTAGTGCCGCTCCACCTCGGCGTCACGCAGGTAGCCGAAGCCGCCGTGCAGTTGCAGCGCCGCGTCGACCACCTGATCGCAGGCGG
The DNA here is from genome assembly GCF_043197045.1 of Micromonospora sp. NPDC049282. Lineage (NCBI taxonomy): Bacteria > Bacillati > Actinomycetota > Actinomycetes > Micromonosporales > Micromonosporaceae > Micromonospora > Micromonospora sp. NPDC049282. Next base: position 250,269 of record NZ_JBICSL010000008.1, on the reverse strand, counting down.
CCACCGCCACGTTCTTCGCCATCGCCACCTCGGTCACCACCGGCTGCTTCGCGGCCACTCGCTCGGCCACCTCGTGCACGTACGCCCGGGCCGCCTCGGCGCGGGTGTGCATCTCGGCCAGCCGGTGCCGGACGAGCTGCCGGCTCGCGAGCGGACGGCCGAACGTGGAACGGTCCCGGCACCACCGCACGGCCAGGTCGACGCAGCGCTGCGCGGTCGCGTACGCCTGGGTGGCGAGCGAGAGCCGCTCGGCGGCGAACTGCTGCATGATGGCCAGGAAGGCGGTGTCCTCCGGGCCGACCCGGTTCGCCACCGGCACCCGGACGTCGGCGAAGGACAGCTCGGCGGTGTCCGAGCAGTGCCAGCCCAGCTTCTCCAGCCGCCGGCCCACGGTGAACCCGGGCGAGCCCTTGTCGATCACCAGCAGGCTCAGCGAGCCGGAGCCGGGAAAGTCGGTGCAGACCGCCGTGGTCACGAAGTCGGCCCGGACGCCGCTGGTGATGTAGGTCTTCGACCCGTTCACCACGTAGTGATCGCCGTCGCGTACCGCGCAGGTGCGGATGGCGGCCACGTCCGAGCCGCCGTCCGGCTCGGTGATCGCCAGCGCGCCGATCATCGTTCCGGCCAGCGTCGGCCGGACGTACTTCTCGACGAGATGCTGCGGGCCGCCGGCGCCTGAGCCGGCGGTGTCGCCGCAGGCGGCGACGATGTGCGGCAGCGCGATGCCGTGCGTGAACAGGGCGGCGATCAGCCCGGACGAGCCACCCGAGCGGATGATCTCCTCGGTGACCACGATCGAGTCGAGCAGGTCGCCCCCGCTGCCGCCCACCGACTCGGGGAAGCCGATGCCGAGCAGCCCGATCTTCGCGGCGGTCTCGTGCAGCGACCGGGGCACCTCGCCGGCCCGCTCCCAGTCCGCCAGGTGCGGCAGCACCTCCCGGGTGACGAAGGCGCGGGTCAGCTCGCGCAGTTGGCGGCGCTCCGGGGTGTCCACGATGGTCACGCCGACACCTCCGCCGGCAGGTCGACCACCCGGGCGCGGAGCAGCTCGCCGAGCGCCTTGGCCTGCGGGTCGAACCGGGTGGACGCGGCCACGCCCGGACCGAGCAGCCCGCGGATCACGAAGTTGACCGCGCGCAGGTTCGGCAGCTCGTACCGCTCGACGGTAAGTGTCGCCGTCTCCGGCAGCAGGTCCGCCAACCGCTCCACCGTGAGCCAGCCGCGCAGCCAGGCCCAGGTGGCGTCGGTGCGCGCCCAGACGCCGAGGTTGGCGTCGCCGGCCTTGTCGCCGGAGCGGGCGCCCACCACCTCACCCAGCGCCCCCCGCCGGGTGAGGTGCAAGGAGGGGCCCCCTGTCAACGCCTGGTGCATACCAGGGGGCCCCTGCAAACCACCACTCACCACGGGCGGCGGCGGGATCGGCACCCGCTCGCCGGAGGGGAGCACCGCGACGTGCGGCACCGCGTCCTGCGCGACGGTGTCGGCGGTGAACACCCCGTACGGCGCCGCGTCGCCGGGCAGCGTGGTCAACGTGCAGCCCGGGTAGGAGGCGAGCGCCAGCTCCACCGCGGCCGCCGAGAACGCCCGCCCGGCCCGCGCCTTGTCGCCGTCGCGCAGGTGTACGTGCAGCAGTGCGCTCGCCGTCTCGGTGTCGGCGGCGTCCGGGTGGTCGGTGCGGGCCAGCGTGAACTCCAGCCCGTCCTTGCCGACCGCCTCCTCCAACTGCCCCCGGACCAGGGCCGCCTTGGCCGGGATGTCCAGCCCGCACAGGACGAACGTCATCGAGTTGCGGAAGCCGCCCAGGTTGTTGACGCCGACCTTGAGCGTGGCCGGCGGCGGCGTGCCGCGCACCCCGGAGACCCGGACCCGGTCCGGGCCCGCCTGTTCCAGCCGCACCGTGTCCAGCCGCGTCACCACGTCCGGCCCGAGGTAGTCCGGCCCGCCCACCTCGTACAGGAGCTGGGCGGTGACCGTCTCGACGGTGACCGCGCCGCCGGTGCCCGGGTGCTTGGTCAGCACCGACGACCCGTCCGGGTGCAGCTCGGCGATCGGGAAGCCGGGACGGTGGCCGCCGTCCGGCAACTCGGTGAAGAAACTGAAGTTGCCGCCGGTGACCTGCGCCCCGCACTCGATCAGATGCCCGGCCACGGTCGCTCCGGCCAGCGCGTCCAGGTCGTCCCGGGTCCAGCCGAAGCGGGCGATCGCCGGCCCGACCGCCAACGACGCGTCGGTGACCCGGCCGGTGACCACCACGTCGGCGCCGGCGTCGAGGCAGGCCGCGATCCCGAACGCGCCCAGGTACGCGTTCGCGGTCAGCGCGTCCGGCCGCTGGAGCGCGTCGCCCTCGACGTACCCGACGCGCACGTCGAGGCCGAGCCGCGCGGCGAGTGACCGGACCGCGTCGGCCAGGCCGGCCGGGTTGACGCCGCCGGCGTTGGTGACCAGCGTGACCCCGCGTTCCAGCGCGGTGCCGAGCACGCCCTCCAGTTGCCGCAGGAAGGTCTTCGCGTAGCCGAGCGACGGGTCGCGCATCCGGTCCCGACCGAGGATCAGCATGGTCAGCTCGGCCAGGTAGTCGCCGGTCAACACGTCCAGCTCGCCACCGTCGAGCATCTCCCGCCAGGCGGCGGAGCGGTCGCCGTAGAAACCGGACGCGTTGCCCACCCGCAGCACGCTCATGGGTGCGCTCCGCCCGCCGGCTCCCGCTTGCCGCCGGGCGGGCCGGCGAACGCCTGGGCGACGTCCAGCCACTCGTCCGCGACCGGCCCGGTGGCGACCAGGGCCAGGTCGGCTCGGTTCCGGCGCTGGGTGACCAGCAGGCAGAAGTCGAGCGCCGGCCCGGTCACCCGGTCCGCCGCGTCCGCCGGCCCGAACGCCCAGACCTCGTCGCCCGCGGGTGCGGTCAGCTCGACCCGGACCGGGTCCGTCGGCACCGCGCGGCCGTGCGCGGCGAAACCGTGCCCGAGGGTACGGAAGCCGAGGTGGGCGACGTGCCGAAGTCGGGCGGTCGGGGTGCGGGTGACGCCGAGCGCGTCGGCGACGTCCTCGCCGTGCGCCCAGGTCTCCATCATTCGGGCGGTGGCCATCGAGGTGGGCGACATTCGGGTCCCGTACCAGGGCAGCTTCTCGCCGGCCGGGGTGGCGGCCAGGGCCGTCACGAGCGCGGCCCGGCCGTCCCGCCATCGGGCCAGCAGCGCGGGCGGCGGGGCGAGGAAGGACTCCGTCCCGTCCTCGACCAGGCGGGACAGGTCCGGCGCGGCGGTGACCGAGGCGAAGAACGCCGACTCGTCGGTGGCGGCCAGGTGGGCTACGTGGTCGGTCCAGGCCAGGTGCGCGATCTGGTGCGAGACGGTCCAACCCGGTGCGGGTGTCGGGCGCTCCCATCCGTCCGCCGGCAGTTCCGCGACGAGCGCGTCGAGCTGCTCGGACTCGGCGGCCAGGTCCGCGAGCAGGGCGGTCAGGTCGACCATGGTGCCTCCGGGCGAGTTGTGCCGGTCAGGGGCTTCGGGTCAGGGCGGCTTCGCCGCCCGACGGGCCGGCGGTGGGCGGGCCGGTGTCGGCCGGCCCGGGTCCGGCCGAGCGAGCGCCGAGCGGGCCGGTGGTGGTGACGGGGGTGAGCAGGGCGGCGAGCTGGCGTTTCCAGGTGTGCAGCAGGGCGGTGCGGCGGGCCGAGTCGTCGTTGAGCAGGTTGGCCACGCCCAGCCCGCGCAGCAGGTCGAGGGTGGCCTGCACCGCCTCGCGGACGCCGGGGCGGCTCTCGTCGACGCCGAGCAGCTCGACGGTGAGCCGGTGCATCTCCCGGCCCACCGTGGCCTCCAACGGCACGAGCGCTTCGCGCAGCTCGGCGTCGGTGCGGGCGGCGACCCAGAGTTCGAGGGCGGCGACGAAGAGCGGCCCGGTGAAGGCCGCGCCGAGCAGGTCGATCACCCGGTCCAGCCGACGCGGGCCGGCCGGCAGCGCGGCCGCCTCGGTGCGCAGCTCCGCCGCCCGGCGGTCGGCGAGGTGGGCGACGGCGGCGGTGACCAGGGCGGCCTTGGTGGGGTAGTGGTGCAGTTGCGCGCCCCGGGAGACGCCGGCCCGGGCGGCCACCACCGTGGTCGTGGTGCCGGACCAGCCGTGCTCCACCAGGCACTCGACGGTCGCCTCCAGCAGCCGGGCCTGGGTGGCGCGGCTGCGTTCCTGCTGCGGGACGCGGGTCGGTGCGGTGGGCACGGGGACAGCGTCCCGTCCCGGAAACAAACAGTCAAGACTGACTTTTTCTGCGGCCGACATCCGACACCGCCGGCGGCCGGATTCGGCGATACTGTGCTCCGTCCACGGGGAGGCACGACATGGATGAATTCGTGCTGGTCGGCGGCTCCGGGTTCCTCGGCACCGCGACCGCCGAGGCGCTGCTGGCCGCCGGCGCGCGGGTGACCACCGTGGACCGCCACCCGCCGGCCGAGCCGAACACCGCCGCCGGCCTCGACTGGATCCGGGTGGACCTGCTCACCGACGACCCGCCCGAGCTGCCGCCCGGCGTCGTCGTGGTGCTGCTCGGCGCGAGCGAGCCGCGCCCCCGCCGCCCCTGGACGCTACCGCTGGACAACGCCGTCAGCACCGCCCGGCTGCTGCCCCGGCTGGCCGGCCGCCGGGTGGTGCTCACCTCGTCCGTCGAGGTCTACGGCGCGGCTGCCGGGCCGCTGTCCGAGGACACCACGCCCGAGCTGCCGTGGACCGTCGAGGAGATCGACGACTGGTGCGCGCTCGCCCGCGAGTTGGCCCGGACGCCCTGCCCGCCCTGGCGGGCCGCCCCGCTGGCCCGCGCCATGGCCGACGCCGACCCCACCGGCCGCTGGACGTACGCGATGGCGAAGCTCGCCCAGGAACGGCTCGTCGCCGGCGCGGTCGATCCCGACCGGCTCACCGTGCTCCGGCTCGCGAACGTGGTCGGCGCGGGACAGCAGCGGGTCGCCACCAGACTGATCCGCCGGGCCCGCCAGGGACTGCCGCTGCCGGTCACCGCCGACGCCGTGCGCAGCTTCCTGCCCGCCGGCGCCCTCGCCCGGCTGCTGCTCGACGGGACCGGTCCCGGCGTCTGGAACGTCGGCGGAGAGCCGGTGCCGCTGGCCGACCTCGCCACCTGGATCCGGGACCTGTGCGGCTCGTCGGCGCCGCTGCTGACCGTGCCCCGCCGGACGCCGGACAGCTCCGGCCTGGTCGTCACCGACAAGCTGACCGCCGCCGGTCACCGGATCGGTCCGCTCCGGACACACCTGGCGGCGCTGGTCGCCGAGGTGGACGACGACCGGGCGCCCCTGTTCCGGCCGCCGTTGCCGGTCGTCGTACCGCCCCCGCCGGCCTACCCCGAGCTGGTGGCCGCCCGCCAGCAGGAGGCGCTCGCCAGTGGCGAGGTCAAGCACGGCAACCGGTGGACCCGGGAGCTGACCGAGCGGCTGGGCAAGGAGCTGGAACTCGACGACGACCACCGGGTGCTTGTCACCGCGTCGGGCACGGCCGCGCTGCGGATCATGGTGGCCGCCACCGTCGGCCCGGCCCGGCCCGGCGACGTGGCGGTGCTGCCGTCGTACACGTTTCCCGCGACCGCGGAGATCCTCGTCCAGCTCGGGTACGCGCTGCGCTTCGTCGACGTGGACGCCGCGACCTGGACGCTTGCCCCGGCGGCGGTCGCCACCGCGATCGGGCGGGGTGGCGTACGAGTGGTGCTCTGCGTCGACACCTTCGGCAACCCGTGCGACTACCCGGCCCTGCGGGCGGTCTGCGACCCGGCCGGGGTGGCGCTGCTGGCCGACTCCGCAGCCGCCCTCGGCAGCCTGCACCAAGGGCGCCCGGTGGCGCAGCAGGCGCTGGCCCACTCGTACTCGATGAGCTTCGCCAAGGTGGTCTCGGCCGGCGGGGCCGGCGGCGCCCTCGTGCTGCCCGCCGACGCCGCCGAGGCGGTGCTCGCCTCGCCGGCCGGCTGGACCCGCTCCGAGCTGATGAACGAACTGCACGCCGTGGTCGCGGTCGACCAGCTCGCGGAGCTGGACACGCTGGTCCGCCGCCGGGCCGAGGTGGCCGAGGTGTACGCGGCCGCCGCCCGCACCCTGCCGGTGGAGTTCCAGCAGGTCCGCCCCGGAGACCGGCACTGCTGGGTGCACTGGGTGGCCCGGATCGCCCACCGGGACCGGGTGGCGGCGGAACTGGCCGCCCTCGGCGTGCAGACCAAGCCCTACTTCGCGGCGATCCACCACGGCCCGCTCGGCGGCGGCGAGCGACTGCCGGTGACCGACCGGCTGGACGCCGAGGCGCTGGCCCTGCCCATGTCGTCGGAACTCACCGTGGAACAGGCGGAACGGGTCGTCGCCGCGCTGCGCCGCTGCCTGGGCTGAACCGACGCGTCGGTCAGGCCGGGGAGCGGCGGCCGGTCACCAGCAACTGCTTGCCCGCGTCGGCGAGGACCGGGTCGTCGCCCAGCCGGCGCTCCAGCGCCAGCAGCGCGTCCCGGTCGGCGGCGAGCCGCTCGGCCAGCCCCGCCCGGCCCAGCGGCCCGGCGCTGACCAGCAGGCCGGCGCTGCGGACCTCGACCAGGCCGGCGGCGGTGAACGCGGCCTCCAGCCGGGCGCGGTCCAGCAGGTGCAGGTCGGCGGCGTGCCCGTCGGAACGCCAGACGCCCCGGCGCCGGGCCAGTCGGTCCACCGCCTCGTCGCCCCGGCCGGCACCGACCAGCTCCAGCACCAGGCCCACCAGCGAGTCGACAAGCACGGCCAGCACCCCGCCCGGACGCAGCCAGCCGGCCAGGCGCCGGACCGCGTCCTCGGGATCGGCGGTGTACTGCAAAGAACCCATCGCCAGCACCGCGCCGGCCGTGGCGGGCAGCGTGACGTCCGTCATCGAGCCCTCGACCAGGGTGAAGCCGGGGCCGGGCGGGCGGCGGCGCAGCTCGGCGATCATCCCCGGCGCCTGCTCGACGCCGGTCACCTGATGGCCCAGGTCGAGCAGCCGCCGGGCCCAGCGGCCCACGCCGCAGCCGGCGTCCACCACCGGCCCGTCCGGCGGCAGCAGCGCCCGCACCCGCTCCCACGCCAGGTCGTCGTAGGCGCGCCGGTGCGGCACCGCGAAATGCTCGTCGTACCCGGGGGCCAGCGCGTCGTACAGCGGCTGGCTCGGGCGCATCGGCTCAGACAAGGCTGCGCCGCCCGCGCCGCCACTGCCGGTCGGCCAGATAGGTGCCCGGTCGCCAGCGCAGGTTGAGGCTGTAGTTGCTGCCGCACCCGACGCACTCCTTGCGGAACAGCCGCGCGTGCTCGGCGCGGTATTCCGGGGCGTCGACGATCTCGGCGATCGGACGCTGCCGGACCGAGGCGGTCGGGTCGTGCGCCCAGCAGCCGCCGATCTCCCCCCGGGAGTGCACCATCAGCTTGAGCTGCGACTCGGCGCAGGGCAGGTCACGTTGCACCAGGTCGTCGAAGTGCCCGCGCAGGTAGCGCAGCTCCGAGTAGCGCGGCAGCCACCGCCGATCGAGCCGGGCCATCGCCTCCAGCTCGGCCAGCGCCGCGTCGAGCCGGTCGCCGGCCACGTCGGTCTGCCCGGTGACCGCGTCGGTGCGGAACAGGAACGTCCGGTCGGTGACCAGGTTGAGATAGAGCGCCACGCCCAGTTCCTGGGCCAGCGCCGCGATGCCCGGCAGGCTGTCCACGTTGTCCCGCATCACGGTGAAGTTCATCCGCACCTTCAGGCCGAGCCGGTCGCGCTCCGCGATCAGGTTCCGCAGGTGCCGGGTCGTCGTCTCGAACGCGCCGAGCCGGCCCCGGATCCGGTCGTGCACCAACGCCGTCGGGCCGTCGACGGAAACGTTGAAGCTGCGTACGCCGGCGGCGAGCACCTCCGCCAGGACCGGTGGGGTGAGCCGGATGCCGTTCGTGTTCAGATGCAGGTGGCGGACCCCCACCTCGCGGGCGTACGCCATCAGGGCCAGCGCGTCCGGCCGGATCAACGGCTCGCCGCCGGTGAAGTTCACCTTGTGGATGCGCAGCGCGACGAGTTGGCGCAGCACGTCCCGCCACTCCTCGGTGGACAGCTCGCCCCTGGTGTTGGTGGTCCAACAGCCGCAGCTCGTGCAGCGCAGGTTGCAGTTGTCGGTGAGGAACAGCTCGGCGACCAGCGGCCGTACGTGCAAGCCGGGCGCGACCCGCTCCTTGACCGCGAGCCGGCCGAAGAACCACGCCAGCCGGGCGGTGTCGGCCATGCTCACGGGCGCCTCCGGGCGGTGTCGGCGTTGCTCACGGGCGCCTCCGGGCGACGACGAAGAGGTTGGCCGAGCGGAACAGCCGGCCGTCGAGGTGGATGCCGCGCTCCAGCAGGCGGCGTACCGGCCCGCCGGTGAGCAGCGCCGGGATCTGCAACCACCGCCAGAACAGGTTGGCGCCGGTCACCGTGGTCGGCGCGAAACCCGCCGCGTCCAGCAGGCGGAGCAGGTCCGGCGTGCGGTAGTTGGTGTGCCGGTCCCGCCCGACCGACATGTCGCCGCGCAGGTCGTCGGAGAGGTCGGCGAACCGGCTGTGCCACACCCGCGACCCGAACCGCCACGAGTAGACCAGGCGGTGCAGCCGGGGGAAGTCGAACTTCGCGTTGTCGGGGTCGAGGAAGCTGAAGACGTGCCGGCGCGGCACGGTGAGCACCAGCAGCCCACCGGGGGTGAGCACCCGGTGCGTCTCGGCGAGCAACGCGGCCTCGTCGGGCACGTGCTCCAGCACGTCGAGCAGGCTGACCGAGTCGAAACGGCCGTCGGCGAACGGCAGCGGCCCGCCGACCCGGAGCCGGTGCAGCGGCAGGCCCGGCCGGCGGGCGGCCAGCTCGGCCAGGTAGCCCGGGTGCGGGTCGGCGCCCTCGCAGGCCACGGTGCCGTGCTCGTGCAGCACGCCGAGGAAGTCACCGGGACCGCAGCCCAGGTCGAGGTGGCGGCCGGTGCGGCCGGCCAGCGCCGCCCAGGCGAACGCGTACCGGCGCAGCGGGTGGGTGGCGAACGGCGGGGCGCCCGGCCGGCGGGTCACCTCGTCGGCCCGGCTCATCGGACCAGCCGGGCGCAGAGCGCGTCCAGCGTGGCGGCCAGCCGTTCGCCGTCGACCGCGCCGGGCAGCGGCCGCTCGGCGACCAACCGCCGCTGCCGTTCCGGGTGCGCGGCCACCACGGCCGGCAGGTCGGCCACGTCCCACACCGCGACCACCCGGCCCGAGGTTTCCTCCTCGCGCAGGTAGGCGACCTGGTGGTCGTTGCCCATCTCGCCCCGCGCCGCCTCCCGGGCCACCGCGACCGGCACCCGGCCGAGCCGCTGGACCAGGCGGACGGTGTTCCCCGCGTGGGTGATCACCACGTCGGCCGCGGCCAGCCGCTCCCGCAGGTCGTCCAGGGGCAGGAGCGGGGCGTGGGGGCACGGCGGGATCACCGTCGAGGTGCCGGTCTGGACGAACACCTGGTGTGCGGCGCAGAGCGGCGCGACGGCGCCGACCAGGCGGTCGAACGGCCAGGGGCCCATGCCGACGGTGACCAGGAGACGGGCCATCGTCAGTAGAGCTCTCCGATGAGCACCGCGCGGGGGCGGGACGCCAGCAGCGCGGGGCGCTGCACCAGCACGGCGGCGGCGAGCCGGGAGCAGAGCCGGGCGGCGGCGCCGGCGGGCCCGGTCATGTTGAACGTCTCCAGCCACAGCGACGGCACCCGGAGCAGGCGGGCGGCGAGGAAGACGCCGACGGCCACCCCGGTGCCGGCCGACACCACCACGTCGGGTCGTTCCCGGCGCAGCAGCCGCAGGGCCCGCCAGGTCGCCGGCAGCACCCGGAGCCGGGTGCGGGTGGACAGCTCGGGCCGCCAGTGCACCCGCTGGCCGGCCAGCGCCACCTCGGTGTCGGGGGCGCGGACCGCCACCCAGACCGGGTCGTGCCGCTCCCACCAGGGGCGCAGGGCGAGCAGGTCCAGCAGGACGCCGCCGCTGCTGGAGACGAGGAGTATCCGGTACCGCCGGCCCATCACGTCACGCTATCGCAGAGCGACGGATCAGGACTGCCCGTCCACCCTGGACGGCAGTCGGCGGCGTACGGGTCAGCGGCCGTCCCGGGGCCCGAAGACGGTCAGGGCGTCGAGGTCGGAGTATCGCCCGCGCAGGTACTCGTCGACCCACTGCACCGCCTCCGGGAAGCCGGATCCGGCGGCCACCCGGTCGGCGGCGGCGTCCACGTCGAACCGGGTGCGGCGCAGCTGCACGCCGGGGCCGAGCAGGGCCCACCAGGCGCCCGCGCCCCCGTACGGCATGCCGACGCTGCCCGGGTTGACCACCAGACGGCGGTCGACCAACCGGGCGAACGGCATGTGGGTGTGCCCGCAGACCACGGTGCCGACCTCGGGCGGCAGGCCGGCGAAGACCTCGGCCCAGCGCTCCGGCCGCGAGTCGACCAGCACGACCTCCTCGTCGTCGCGAGGCGTCGCGTGGCAGAACAGCACCTCACCGAGGCCGGTCACCGGCAGCGTGACGTGCGGTGGCAGCGCGGCCAGCCGGGCCACCTGGTCGTCGCGGAGCTGCCCGGCGGCCCAGTTGGCGACCTCGAATTCCGACGGCTTCCCGGCCCGCGCCTCGACCAGCTCCCGCTCGCCGTTCCCGCCGACCCAGCGGGCGCGGTCGCCGAGCGCGGCGAGCCGGTCCAGCACCTCGACCGGCTGCGGGCCGGCGGCCAGGTCGCCGGTGAGCACGATCAGGTCGGCGGCGGCCACGTCCGGCTCGGCCAGGACGGCGTCCAGCGCCGGCAGCACACCGTGGATGTCGGAGAGGACGGCGACGTGATCGACCATCGCCCCAGCCTGCGCGGCCGGCGACGGGACGTCCAGCGATTCTGCGCCCGGCAGAGACTCCCGGCCGCCGGGCCGGTCCACCCGTCGGAATCGGCTCGGTCGGGTTCGGCCCGGTCGGGATCGGCCCGGTCGGGATCGGCCCGGTCGGGTTCGGCCCGGTCGGGATCGGCCCGGTCGGGATCGGCCCGGGTGGTACCGGCCGCCGTCCGGACGGCCCGGGACGGAACCGGCCTGGCCGGCGAGGGTCCGGACGTAACACGGCTATGGTCGTGGGTCCGGACGGAAGGCGGCCATGGTCGGCGATGGTCCCGACGGAACCCGGCCATGGCCGGTGAGGGTCCGGACGGAACGCGGCCCGGACCGCGCGGGGCGGGTCCGGGCCGGAACGGAGCCGGGAGCGACCCGGCGGTGAGCTGTCAGACGCGCGCGCGGCGGGCCAGACGCTCCGGGTCGAGGATGATGATGCTCTTGCCGTCCAGTCGCAGCCAGCCGCGGGAGGCGAAGTCGGCGAGCGCCTTGTTGACCGTCTCCCGGGAGGCGCCGACGAGCTGGGCGATCTCCTCCTGGGTGAGGTCGTGGGTCACCCGCAGCACGCCGCCGTCGCGGGTGCCGAACCGGCCGGCCATCTGGAGCAGGTTCTTGGCGACGCGGCCCGGCACGTCCGTGAAGATCAGGTCGGCGAGTGAGTCGTTCGTCCGGCGCAGCCTGCGGGCCAGCACCCGGAGCAGCTGCTCGGCGATCTCGGGCCGGTTGTTGAGCCACGGCCGCAGGGCCTGCTTGCGCAGCCGGACCAGCCGGGTGTCGGTGACCGCGGTGGCGGTAGCCGTCCGCGGGCCGGGGTCGAACAGCGACAACTCGCCGACCATGTCCGACGGGCCCATCACGGCGATCAGGTTCTGCCGGCCGTCCGCGGCGCGGCGGCCGACCTTGATCTTGCCGGACAGGAGGATGTAGAGACTGTCGCCGGGCTCGCCCTCGTTGAAGACGACCTCGCCCTTGCGGACGTCGATCGTCTCCATCTCCTTGGCGAGCGCCTCGGCAGCCTCCGGGTCGACACCCTGGAAGATCCCGCTGCGGGCCAGTACCTCGTCCATCGCGCACCTCCGCCTGCGCGTGCCGTCCGTCGGCCCGGGTCCGCCGTCCGCTGATCCCTCGCGCGCCGCCAGTCTAGGCGCACATGAGCAGGAATCGGAGGTGCACCCCTGGATCCCCGCCCTCCGGGCCGGGTCGGCACCACCCGTTCCCACCTGTGATCGTAGGGTGACCGGCGTGCTGAGCGAGCCGACCCTGACCAGCCGATCCGAATCCGGCTCGGACATCCCGCTGCTGTTCTGGCGGGCCGAGGCGCCGCTGCTGACGGTCGGCTCCGCCCCGCTGGGCGGGGGGATCGGCGTCCGCCGGTGGGTGGTGAACGCGACCGTGCCGATGTCGTACGACCGGGACGACCCGGCAGCCCACCTGGCCGAGCTGGCCCACGGCCTCGACCTGGTCGGGCCGGGGGTCGGGCTGCTGACCGGGGTGGACGTGACCGAGGTGGTGCGCCGGACGGACAGCGGCGTGCGGGTCTGGGCGACCGTCGGCCTGGGCACCCCGGTGTGGGCCGCCGCGCCCGCGCCCGCGACGCCCGCCCAGCGCGTCGGCACGGTAAACATCGTCGTGCACGTGCCGGCCCGCCTCGGCGACGCGGCGCTGGTCAACGCGGTGGCCACCGCCACCGAGGCGAAGGCGCAGGCGATCTGGGAGCTGGGACTGCCGGCCACCGGCACCCCCACCGACGCGGTCACCGTGCTCTGCCCGGCCGACGGCGAGCCGGCCCCGTACGGCGGTCCGCGCTCGACCTGGGGCGCCCCGCTGGCCCGCGCCGTGCACGCCGCCGTCCGCGTCGGCGGCGCCGGCACCGTCGTGCCCTGGTCCGACCGGCCGGCCCGCTGACGTGCCCCGGCCGACGGGCCAACCGTCTGACGTGCCCGCGCCGTCGTGCTCGGCCGACCGGCGGGTGGGCTCGGGTGCCCGCCGACAACCGGCGGACCGGGGATTGAGGCCATTCGGCCCTCGTCGCGGCGTTCCCGGCACGGTAGCGTCGCCGACGATGTACGCTCCCGCCCGCTCTCTGTCCCGTTCCCGCCGCGCCGCCGGCCCGCACCCGACCGGTTCCGGCCCGCACCGTGCCGTCCCTGGACGGCGGGCCCCCGCCTCGCGCCTCGCCGCGCTCGTCGCGCTCTTCGCCGTCCTGCTCGCCGCCGGCTGCTCGGATTCCGGCGGCGACGACCCGCTCTGGCAGACCGGGCAGGGCGGGGGGTCGACCGGCTCGGCCGGGCCCGCGACGGGCGACCAGCCGGCGGTGTCCGACGAGACGACCGAGGCGTCGATCTCGCTCACCGCGACCGGTGACGTGATCATGGGTAACGCGCCCAACCGGCTGCCCCCCAACGGCGGCAAGGGCTTCTTCGACGACGTGAAGTCCGCGCTCAAGGGCGACCTGGTGATGGGCAACCTGGAGGAGCCGCTCACCGACGACACGGGGGCCGGCAAGTGCGGCCCGCAGCCGAAGAACTGCTACCAGTTCCGAGCGCCGCCCGGCTACGCGGCGCACCTGCGCTCGGCCGGGTTCCAGCTGCTCAACCAGGCCAACAACCACGGCAACGACTACGGCCAGCAGGGCTACGAGAACACCCAGTCGGCGCTGGAGGCGCACGGGCTCAAGCACACCGGGGCGCCGGGCGAGATCACCGTGGTCGACGTCAAGGGCGTCAAGGTGGCCGTGGTCGGCTTCTCGTCGTACCCCTGGTCGAACAGCCTGATCGACCTCGACGCCGCCAAGCAGGTCATCGAGATGGCCAAGGGGATGGCCAAGCTCGTGGTGGTGCAGGTGCACATGGGCGCCGAGGGCGCCGACCGGACCAGGGTGAAGCCGGGCACCGAGACGTACGTCGGCGAGAACCGGGGCGACCCGATGCGCTTCGCCCGCGCCGTGATCGACGCGGGCGCCGACCTGGTGATCGGGCACGGCCCGCACGTACTGCGCGGCTTGGAGTTCTACCAGGGGCGGCTGATCGCCTACAGCCTGGGCAATTTCGCCGGCGGCGGGAAGTCGCTGAACAGCTCCGGCCGGCTCGGGTGGGGTGGCGTGCTCAAGGTGTCGCTCACCGCCGAGGGCCGCTTCGTCGGCGGCACGTTCACCTCGACCGCGATGAACGGTGTCGGCCGGCCGGCCGTCGACCGGCAGGACCGCGGCCTCGGGCTGGTCCGCGAGGTGACCCGGGCGGACTTCCCGGACACCGGCGCGAAGATCGACGGGTCCGGGAAGATCAGCGCGCCGAAGGGTGGCTGAACGCACGCCGCCCGCGTCGACCCACCGGAGCGTCGGCCCCGCGACGTAGGCTGGCCGGCGTGACCACGCGCTCCCCCGAGACCGACCTCGGCCGTACGCGTCGCGCCCGCCGCATCGGGCGGGTGCTGACCGAGACCCACCCCGACGCGCACTGTGAACTCGACCACTCCGACGCGTTGGAGCTGGCGGTCGCCACGATCCTGTCCGCCCAGTGCACCGACAAGAAGGTCAACGAGGTCACGCCGAAGCTCTTCGCCCGCTACCGCAACGCCGCCGACTACGCCGGGGCCGACCGCGGCGAGCTGGAGGAGCTGATCCGGCCCACCGGTTTCTACCGCAACAAGACCAGCTCACTGATCAACCTGGGCCGCGCGCTCTGTGAGCGTTACGACGGCGAGGTGCCCGGCAAGCTGGCCGACCTGGTCACCCTGCCGGGGATCGGACGCAAGACCGCCAACGTCATCCTCGGCAACGCCTTCGACGTCCCGGGCATCACGGTCGACACCCACTTCCAGCGGCTGGTGCAGCGTTGGCAGCTGACCGCCGAGACCGACCCGGTCAAGATCGAGCACGCGATCGGCGCGCTCTTCCCGAAGCGCGACTGGACGATGCTGTCGCACCGGACCATCTTCCACGGCCGCCGGGTCTGCCACGCCCGCAAGCCGGCCTGCGGCGCGTGCACGCTGGCGAAGCTCTGTCCCGCCTACGGCACCGGGCCGACCGAACCGGCCGTGGCGGCGAAGCTGCTGAAGGGCCCTCGCGCGCGGGACCTCGCCGCCGCCGTCGGCCTCGACCCCGACCTGGTGCCGCAACAGGCGGCCGTGGCGGACGCGCCGTGACCCGCCGGCTCGCCCACCTGCTCGTCCCGCTGGTGCTGCTGGCGGCGGCCGGTTGCACCGCCACGGCCGAGGAACCGGCCGGCCCGGCGCCGGCCACCCGCGCGGAACGCCCGTCCCCGTTCGCCGACTGCGCCCCGCTGACCGTGGCCCCGGCCTCGGCCGCGCCCGCGTCGAACGGCGCCGCCGGCGACCCGCTGCCCGACCTGACCCTGAACTGCTTCACCGGTGGCACGCCGGTCAAGCTGCGCGAGGTCAAGGGCCCCGCGGTGCTCAACGTGTGGGCGTCCTGGTGCCAGCCCTGCCGCAAGGAGCTGCCCGCCTTCCAACGACTCAGCGAACGGGCCGACGGCCGGTTCCAGGTGATCGGCGTCAACAGCCGGGACAGCCGTGGCGGCGCGCAGTCCATCGGTGAGGACTTCGGCGTCGGTTTCCCGATGCTCGTCGACCAGGGCGACGCCTTCGAGCGCGCGCTCGAACGCAGCGCGTTCCCGCTCACCGTCCTGGTCGGCGCCGACGGGCGGATCCGGCACATCGAGGGCACCGGCGCGCTGGACGACGCCCGCCTCGCGAAGCTCGTGCAGACCCACCTCGGGGTGCGGGTGTGACCCGACGGCCGCCGGGATGGTTCGACCCGCTGCTGGGCCGCCTCGGCACCGCACGGGCGGAGGACTTCACCCGGCTCACCACGCCGGAGACCGGCGGCCGGGAGAGCGCCGTGCTGGTGCTGCTCGGCGAGGAGCCCGGCGCCGGGCCGGACGTGCTGGTCCTCCAGCGCGCCGCGACGCTGCGCAACCACGCAGGTCAGCCGGCCTTCCCCGGCGGCGCCGCCGACCCGGAGGACGCCGACGCCCGGGCCACCGCCCTGCGCGAGGCGAACGAGGAGGTCGACCTCGACCCGGGCACCGTCACCGTGCTGGCCGAGCTGCCCCGGCTCTGGATCCCGGTCAGCGACTTCGTGGTCACCCCGGTGCTCGCCTGGTGGCACGACCCGCACCCGGTGCACCCGCGCGCGCCGGCCGAGGTCGCGCACGTCGCCCGGCTGCCGGTCGCCGAGCTGGTCGACCCGGACAACCGGATGCGGGTACGCCATCCCAGCGGCTGGGTCGGGCCGGCCTTCTCGGCGCGCGGCATGCTGGTGTGGGGCTTCACCGCCGGCGTGATCGACACACTGCTGGAGATGGGCGGTTGGGCCCGGCCCTGGCCGCGTTCGCGGGTGGTGGAGTTGCCGCCCGTCGCCGCCCCCGCCCCGTCGGCCGGCACCGACGCCGCCGACGAGAGCCCGGTGCGCTGATCACCCGCACGCATCCTCAGGTCACGTTCAGCGAGCGCTGAGCCGGCCCCGAGCCCGGTGCCCGTACCCTTGGGGCGTGTCCGCCGTGGATCTCGTACTGCTCCTGCTCATGCTCGTGTTCGCGATCAGCGGATACCGTCAGGGCTTCGTCATCGGCGCCCTGTCGTTCTCCGGGTTCTTCCTGGGCGCGTTGCTCGGCCTCCAGATCGGCCCGCTGATCGCCCAGCAGTTCGCGGCCAGCGGCACCCGAGTGTTGATCTCCCTGGTGGCCATCTTCGGGCTCGCCGTGCTGGGGCAGGCGTTGGCCGGCTGGCTCGGCTCCAACCTGCGCGCGGCCATCACCGGGCCGGCCGGCAAGAAGGTCGACGACGTCGGCGGCGCGTTCATCTCGGTCGTCGCCGTCATGCTGGTGGCCTGGCTGGTCGCGGTGCCGCTGGGCTCCTCCTCGGTGCCCTGGCTGGCCGCCTCGGTCAAGGACAGCGCGCTGCTCACCGTGGTGGACCGGGTGCTGCCCGACCGGGCCCAGGACCTCTCCACCGCCCTGCGGGACACCGTCGACACCAACGGCTTCCCCGACGTGTTCAACGGGCTGGGCAGCACCAACGCACGTCAGGTCTCCCCGCCCGACCCGGCGTTGGCGAACTCCCAGGTGGTGCAGAACAGCAAGCGGTCCGTGGTGAAGGTGCTCGGCTCCGCGCCGAGCTGCTCCCGCCGGATCGAGGGCTCCGGCTTCGTCTACGCCGACGACCGGGTGATGACCAACGCGCACGTGGTGGCCGGCACCCGCTCGGTGGCGGTGGAGCTGCGCGGTGAGCGCTACGACGGCGAGGTGGTGGTCTACGACCCGGAGCGGGACCTGGCCGTGCTCTACGTGCCAGGGCTGCCCGGGCCGTCGCTGCGCTTCGCCGCCGGGGCGGCCGCCAGCGGCGCGGACGCGATCGTGCTCGGCTTCCCCCTCGACGGCCCGTACGACGCCCGGCCGGCCCGGGTGCGGGACGTCGACCGGATCACCGGGCCGGACATCTACTCGTCGGGTGACGTGACGCGGGAGATCTACACGATCCGGGCGCTGGTGCGCAGCGGCAACTCCGGCGGTCCGCTGGTCTCCTCGAACGGCCTGGTGCTCGGGGTGATCTTCGCGGCCGCCGCGGACGACCCGAACACCGGCTTCGCGGTGACCGCGACCGAGGCGCGATCGGTGGCGCTGACCGGCGCGGAGCGTACCCGGGGAGTCGCCACCGGCGACTGCACCTGAACAGCCACCGGCGGCCGGTTTCCTGAACGGCCACCGGCGGCCGGTTTCCTGAACGGCCACCGGCGGCCGGTTTGCTGAACCGGCCGGCTCCAGGCCGGTCGGCCGCGGCGGTCAGCCGCCCGCCGACGCTCCGGCCGGCGTCACGTCGTCGCCCGGCCGGATCGGCGACAACTTCGCGCGGCCCCAGGTGAGCGTCTTGTCGAGCACCGCCCGCGCCATGATCGCCACGCAGGTGCCGCCGTTGAGGAACGAGGCCATCACGTCGCTGGGGTGGTGCATGCCCCGGTACATCCGGGTGAGCGCCACGCCGACCGGCACCAGCACCAGCAGCGTCCACCAGGCGACCTTGGCCGGGGTGCTGCGCGCCCGCAGCGCCAGCAGCACGGCCAGGCCGACGTAGAGCGCGGTCGCCGCCGAGGTGTGCCCGGAGGGGAAGCTGGAGGTCGGCGGGGAGGCGTCCATGTGCTCCACCGCCGGACGCTGCCGGTCGATCACCATGGTGGTGAACAGGAAGATCAGCGCCTGGGCGGTCACCGCCGCGCAGAGGAAGATCGGCTCCCGCCAGCGGTGCAGGACCAGCCGTAACACCAGCGCGGCCAGCACCGTCACCACGACGATCATCTGGGTGCTGGCCAGTGTGCTGAAGACCAGCGACACGTCGTTCCAGCCGGGCGTCCGGTCGCCCGCGAACTCGCGGTTCACCCCGTCCTCCACGGTGAACGGCCAGGTGTGCGTGAACACCCGGGTGACCAGGAGACCCAGCCCCACCATGACGGCGAAGAGCAGGGACACCGGCAGCAGCACGCGCCGAGCGATCTGGACCGCGACATCGGACATGAGCCGCCCTTTACCCCGGCGCGCGCGTCGCTACGCCCGCCGGTCCTCCGGCCCCGGGTCGGCCAGCTCCGGCTCGACCCCCTCACGCAGCGGGCGGGCCGGTCGACGCCCGGCCCCGGTACGCCAGGTGGCGAACCCGGCCGCGGTGGCGGCGACCGTGGCCACCCCCAGCACCCAGCCGCCCACCACGTCACTGGTCCAGTGCACGCCCAGCGCGATCCGGCTCAACCCGGTCACCACCGTGAGCAGGATCGCCGTGATCCAGAGCGCGATCCGGCCGGCCCGGTTGTGCCGGGCGAACGGCAGGAAGACCAGCAGCAGCACCCCGGCGGCCAGCGCCGCGTTCAGCGCGTGCCCGGACGGGAAGGAGTAACCGGCGGCCCGGGCCACCGGCTCCAGCAGGTCCGGCCGGTTCCGGCCGACCAGCAGCTTGAGCAACGCGCCGAGCAGCCCGCCGACAAGCATCGTGGTGACCACCCAGACGGCCAGCCGCGGCGCCCGGCGGCGCAGCAACCAGACCACCACCACCGCGGCGGCCACCCGCAGCGGACCCGGCCCGAAGACGTGCGTCCACACGGCCATCGCCCGCACCCAGGCCGGGTGCTCCAGCGCGTAGCCGTGGAACGCGCCGGTGACCGACGCGTCCAGCCGGAGCAACGGCGGCCACGCGCCCAGGATCAGCAGCGCGAGCAGGGCGAACGGCACCAGCACCAGGACCGCCGCGGCGGCGGCCAGGGTGAGCCGCAGGCCCAGCGAATGGTCGGGGTCCAGGCGGCGCCTCCGCCAGGACCGAACGCGGGTGGACGGGGGGCCGATCGTGTTCATGCGCCGTTCACTACCCCGGTCGGGGCTTGGTCAGACCGGTCAGCGACGCGCCCGCCGGAACCGGCGCACCATCAGCGCGGCACCGGTGAGCAGGGCGACGAACAGGGCCACCCCGGTCCAGAACCGCTCCGGCGCGGAAACTTCGGCCTGACCAGCCGGGCGGGCCGACCAACCGGTCTTCCCCGGGCCGCCGAACGGGTCGCCGCCCTGCCCCGCGACCGCGGCCCGGGTGTCCGGGCCCTCGCCCGGCGCCGGCCCGAAGCCCACCACCCCGGGGGAGGCGTTGTCGTCGAGCGGGTTCTGCCCCACCGGGGCCACGTCGGCGGTGAGCGCGGCCACCGGGTCGACCATGCCGTAGCCGAACCGGTCGTCCCGGCCGGTCGGGCCGAGATCCCGCGCCGTGCTGATCAGCCGGTTGACCACGTCCCCGGCGGTCATCTTCGGATACCTGGCCCGCACCAGGGCGGCCGTCGCGGCGACCAGCGGCGCCGCGAAGCTCGTGCCCTGCACCCGCCAGTAGCCGCCCCGGGACCGGGCGCCGTACAGGGCGGTGGCCGGGGCGCTGAGGACGGTCTCGTGGCCGGTGATCGAACCGGACCAGAGGTTCCCGCTGTCGCGGTCCAGGCCGGTGACCGCCAGCACGCCCGGCTCACGGGCCGGGTACCAGACCTTCGTGGTGGTCGAGGTGGCCAGGTTGCCGGTGCAGGCGATCACCACCACGTCCCGGGCGAAGGCGTAGTCGAGCGCCGCGGCCAGGGCCGGGCTGTCCCCGCTGCCGCCGAGCGACAGGTTGATCACCCGGGCGCCGTTGTCCACCGCCCAGCGCACCGCCTTCGCGATGACCAGGGCGTCGTCGTAGCGGTTCTCGGCGTCGAGCACCCGGATCGGCAGGATCCTGGCGTCCGGCGCCAACCCCGCCACGCCCCGGTCGTCGTCGGCCCGCCCGGCGATCAGACCGGCCACCGTGGTGCCGTGCCCGACCGGGTCCGGCTCCTCCCGGCCGCCGGTCGGGTCGACCAGGTCGAGGCCGGGCAGGACCTGACCGGCCAGGTCGGGATGGGAACCGTCCACCCCGGAGTCGATCACCGCGACCACCACGCCCCGGCCGGTGGAGGTCCGCCAGGCGGTCTTCGCCCGCAGCTCCTTCAACTGCCACTGCTCGTCGCGGACCTGATCGGTGCGGAGCGCGGCGACGGGGGCGGCCGGCGCGGCGTTCGCCGGCGGCGCCAGCGGACCGGCCGTGACGGTCAGCGCCGCCGTGGCGGCGAGCAACGCCCGCCCGGCGAGACGCCGGGGCGGCACGTCGGGAACTCCCTGCCGATCCCTGGTCACATTCCCCAGCCATTCCGTCGCTTCCGAAACATGCTGCTCGGAGATTACCGGTTGTCCCGGCCGTCACGGGGCAACTCCGCGTACCCGCCTCACCCGGGCGGGAGATGAGCCAACTGCACCAGACGTACGCCCTCACGGCGGGTGACCAGGCGGGCCCGGCCCGGGGGCAGCGGCCCGGCCTTCACCTGACCGACGAGCGGTCCCTCCTCCGGACCGCCCGACATCACCAGACCGGCCGTGGACAACTCCCGCAGCCGCTGGATGATCGGCTCGTACGCGGTCCGGCCGGCGCCGCCGGAGCGCCGCGCCAGCACCAGGTGCAGGCCGACGTCCCGGGCGTGCGGGAGATGCTCCTCCAGCGCACGCAACGGGTTCGTCGGCCCGCCGGCCACCAGGTCGTAGTCGTCCACCAGCACGAACAGCTCCGGCCCGGTCCACCAGGACCGGGTGCGCAGCTCGGCCGGGGTCACCTCGGGGCCGGGTTGCCGTCCCTGCAGGTAGCCGGCCGCCGACTCGATCAGCTCGGTGGTGTGCGGCGCGGCCGTGCCGTAGCCGATCAGGTGCGGCGTCTCGATCGTGCCCATCAGGCTGCGCCGGTAGTCGACCAGGATGACCCGGGCCTGCTCCGGGGTGAACCGGCCGACGATCGAGGTGGCCAGCGCACGCAGGAACGACGACTTGCCGCACTCGGCGTCACCGAAGACCACGAAGTTCGGCTCGGTGGCGAAGTCCAGCACCACCGGGGACAGGTCCGCCTCGGCCACCCCCACCGGGAACGCCAGCCCGGTGGCCCCGCTCTGGTCCAGCTCGGCGTACGGCAACACCGGTGGGAGCAGCCGCACCCGGGGCGCCACCGGACCGGTCCACCCGCCGGCCACCGCCTTGACCAGGTCACCGGTCTCGCCGCCCAGGGCGGCCACCCGGGACTGGGCGGTGAGGAAGTGCAGCCCGCCGGCGGTGATCCCGCGCCCCGGCCGCTCGTCCGGCACGGTCGCCGCCAGCGCGCGCTTGACCACCACCGAGTCGGACGGGTCACCGAGGCGCAGCTCCAGCCGGGAGCCGAACAGGTCGCGGATCGCCGGCCGGAAGTCCGACCAACGCAGCGCGCTCGCCACCACGTGCACCCCGTACGCCAGGCCCCGGGTGGCCAGCTCGGTGACCAGCGGCTCCAGATCCTCGTACTCGCCGCGCAGCGTGTTCCAGCCGTCGACGACCAGGAACACGTCCCCGAACGGGTCGGCCCCGGCCGCGCCGCCCGCCGGTGTCGCGGCCCGCCGCCGGCGCCAGGCCGCCATGGACTCCACCCCGGACTCGGTGAACCGCCGCTCCCGCTCGGCGAGCAGGCCGGCGACCTCGCCGACGGTACGGCGGACCGCGGTGCCGTCGGTCCGCCCGCTGACGCCGCCGACGTGCGGCAGGTCGCGCAGCGCGCCGAGCGTCCCGCCGCCGAAGTCGAGGCAGTAGACCTGCACCTCGGCCGGCGTGTGGGTGAGCGCCAGCGCGCAGACCAGCGTGCGCAGCAGCCCGGACCGGCCGCTGCGGGTGGTGCCGACCACCGCGACGTGCCCGGCCGCCCCGTCCAGGGCCAGCCACAGCAGGTCCCGCCGCTGCTCGAACGGCTTGTCCACCACGGCCACCGGCACCTGCAACGCGCCGTGCAGCTCGGGGTTGGCCACGGTGAGCCCGCGGGTCGGGTCGGCGCCGACCGGGCCGAGCAGCTCGTCGAGCGTGGGTGAGGCGTCCAGCGGGGGCAGCCACACCTGGTGTGCCGGCGGCCCCTGCCCGGCCAGCCGGTCGACCATCTTCTCGAGCAGCGTCTCGCCGCTCTCCTCCTCGGCCGGGAGCGCGGCCGGCGCGGCCGGCCGGGGCACCGGCGCCAGGTGGGTGGAGAACGCGAGCACTCGCGCGGCGCCGCCGCCGGCCGCGCCCGCCGGGCCGGTGCGGCGGCGGACCGCCCCGGAGACGTACGCGGCCTTGAAACGGACCAGCGGGTCGGTGCCGGAGCGCAGGTAGCCGTGCCCCGGGCTGCGGGGCAACTCGTGCGCGTCCGGCACGCCGAGCACCGTCCGGGACTCCAGCGCCGAGAACGTGCGCAACCCGATCCGGTACGACAGGTGGGTGTCCAAGCCGCGCAGCCGCCCCTCCTCCAGCCGCTGGCTGGCCAGCAGCAGGTGCACCCCGAGCGACCGGCCCAGCCGACCGATCTGCACGAACAGGTCGATGAAGTCGGGCTTGGCGGAGAGCAGCTCGGAGAACTCGTCGCAGATCAGCAGCAGCGACGGCAGCGGGGCGAGCGGGCTGCCGGCCGCGCGCGCCCGCTCGTAGTCGCGGACGCTCGCGAAGTTGCCCGCCCGGCGCAGCAGCTCCTGCCGCCGCATCAGCTCGCCGTTGATCGCGTCGACCATCCGGTCGACCAGGGGCAGCGCGTCGGCCAGGTTGGTGATCACGGCGGCGGTGTGCGGCAGCCGGTCGAACGGCGCGAAGGTGGCGCCGCCCTTGAAGTCGACGAGCACGAAGTTGAGCTGCGCCGAGCTGTGCGTGGCGGCCAGTCCGAGCACCAGCGTGCGGAGCAGCTCGGACTTGCCCGAGCCGGTGGCGCCGATCAGCAGCCCGTGCGGGCCCATGCCGTCCAGCGCCGACTCCTTCAGGTCGAGGTCGATCGCCCCGCCGTCGGCGCCCACCCCGATCGGCACCCGCAGCCGGTCCCGGGCGGCGCGGGGCGCCCAGCCCTGCTCGGCGGTGAAACCCTCCGGGTCGCCGAGGCCGAGCAGCTCCGGCAGGCCCGGCTCGGCGCCGGCCGGCGCGTCCGGGCCGCGTACCGTGCCGGCCAGCCGCAGCGGCGCGAGCCGCCGGGCGACCGCCTCCGCGTCGGTCGGCGCCAGCGCGTCGGCGGCGCCCACCTCGGCGTGCCCCTCCGACGAGTGCGAGTGCAGCCGGCCGTCGACCAGGTCGAGCAGCAGGGCGTACCGGTCGAGCAGCCGGGGCGGCGGGGTGTCCAGGTCGAGCACGGTGACCGCGTCGATGCCCCCGTCGCCGGCCAGGTCGGCCGCGCCGGTCAGATCACCGCCGTCGAGCACCACCACCACGTGCGGCCCGTCGGTCGCCGGGCCGTGCGGGCTGAACCGGGACCGGCTGGCGAGCACGTCGCCGAGGAGCCGTTCCAGGTCCGCGGCGGAGCTGGTGACCAGGCGCACCGGCCCGAGCGCGTCGGTGCGGCCCGGATGGTGGGCGTGCGGCAGCCACTTCACCCACTCCCACCCGGCCCGGCGCTCCGGCCCGGCGCAGACCGCGATCAGCAGCTCGTCCGGGGCGTGGAAGACGGCGAGCTGGGTGAGCACCGCCCGGGCCAGCGCCTGTGCGGCCGGCGAGCCGGACCCGCGCTCCGCGCCGACCGGACCGCGCACGAAGACCCGGGCGAAGCTGCGCAGTGACAGCGCCACCGGCAGGTCCGGCACCACCGAGTACGCGTCCAGGAAGCGCCGCAGCGCCCCGGCGGTCATCGGCTCCAGCTCCTCCAGCGGCCGGGTGACCGGCGGGACCAGCGGAGTGGCCAGCGTCTGCGGCCCGATGCCGACCCGGACCACGGCGAAGTCCGGGTCGCCCGGGCGGCGCTCCCACACCCGGTGGCTGTCGACTGTGGACCAGAGTCGCCCCGGCTCCGGATGGCGGTAGGAGAGGCCGACGCGCTGGGCGCCGGCGGTCTCCCGGACCCGGCGGCGCAGCGTGGCCAGGTGGCGCAGGTACTCCCGGCGGGCGGCCATCAGCTCGGACTTCTTCGGGCCGGCGTTGCCCCAGGTGGTCACCAGCATCGCCAGCGAAGAGAGCCCGAACATGCCGCCCACCACGTACGAGTAGGCGCCGCCGCCCCGGCCGAACATCATCGCCATGGCCACCGTGCCGCCGAGCATCGGCAGCACCAGCAGCGCCTGCTGCCAGCGCCCACCGGCCGCCGCGGGGATCTCCGGCGGCGCCTCGACGGGCAGCTCGCCGGCCGGGATCTCCGGTGCCGGGCGGCGCGGCGGCCGCTTGATGACGACAGTGGACACTCACCCTCCCCGACATGGCTCTGGGTAACCCGAGCCTGGCTCATCGTAGGTAAAGTCCTCTCGTCCGTCAGCCCACAGTTCCGGTTCGATGATGGAGATACGTCGATGACAAGCGGGCTCGCCCGGGTCACGATCAGCGCGCCCCGGCGCCGCGTCGACGTGGCCCTGCCGGAGCAGGTTCCCCTGGCCGAGCTGCTGCCGGAGGTGCTCCGGCACGCCGGGGAAGGGCTCGCCGACGACGGCGAACGGCACGGCGGGTGGGTGCTGCGGCGCACCGACGGCGCGGTGCTGGCCACCGCCCAGGCGCTGCTGCCGCAGGGCGTCCGCGACGGCGAGGTGCTGCATCTCGTGCCGGCCCGCGCCGAGTGGCCCGAGCTGGAGTACGACGACGTGGTCGAGGCGATCGTCGACGGGGCCCGCCGCCGGGGGACCGCCTGGTCGGCCGGTGCGACCCGGGCCGCCGCGCTGGCCGGCGCCGGCGTGCCGCTGGCCGTCGGCCTGGTCGCGGTGCTGTCGACCGGTCCCGGCGAGGGTGGCTGGCCGGTCGCCACGGCGGTCGCCCTGATCCTGGTGCTCGCCGCCACCGCGGCCTCGCGCGCCTACGGCGACGGCCCGGCCGGCGCCACCCTCGGCGGATACGCGCTGCCCTGGGCGGCGACGGCCGGCGCGCTCGCGGTGGGTTCGGGTGACCCGGTCGGCCCGATCCCCGGCCTGCGCTGGGTCGGCGCCCCCGAGCTGCTCGTCGGCTCGGTGGCGCTGCTGCTGGTGGCGGTGCTCGGCCTGCTCGGCGTGGCGCACCGGTCCCGGGTTCCGGTGGCCGGCGTGACGGTCGGCGCGGTCGGCGCGGCGGCCGCCCTCGGCGCGTTGCCGCTCGACCCGGCCGGCGCGGCGGCCGTGCTGCTCGGTGTCCTGGTCTTCGCGCTCGGCGGGCTGCCGCTGCTGGCCATCCGGGTCGGCAAGCTGCCGCTGCCGCCGCTCACCCTGCCCACCCCGGCCGGCACCCGCGACCTGCCCGACCGGGGGCGGGTGCACGCGGCGGTGGCCCGGGCCGAGGAGGCGCTGACCGGGATGCTGCTCGGGCACGCGGTGCTGACGGTGGGCACCGTCGTGGTCCTCGTCGCCACCGGCGGGACGGCCGGGCGGCTGCTGGTCGCCGTCGGCTGCGCGGTGCTGCTGCTGCGCTCCCGGCTCTTCGTGGCGGTCCGGCACCGGGTGCCGGCGGTCGCCGCCGGGCTGGCCGGTTACGCCCTGCTCGGGGCGGTGCTCGCGGAACGGGCCGGGCCGGGCGGACGGCTCGCGCTGACCGTCGGCGGGCTGGCCCTGGCCCTGGTGGCGGTCACCGCCGGCGCCACGTACGCCCGCCGGCCGCTGTCGCCGTACCTCGGCCGGCTGGCCGACCTGACCGACACCGCGCTGGTGGTCGCGGTGGTCCCGGTGGCCTGCGCGGTGCTCGACCTCTACGACCGGGCCCGCGGCCTGCTCGCCTGAACACGGCAGGGCCCGGGCCGCGTGTGCGACCCGGGCCCGGAAGTCTCGCCGTCAGTGCAGCGTCTCGCCGCGCTCCGCGGCCTCCTTGGCCCGCCGGTACGAGTTGACGATCTCCGCCTCCGCCTCGACCCGGCCCACCCAGGTCGCGCCCTCGACCGACTTGCCCGGCTCCAGGTCCTTGTAGACCTCGAAGAAGTGCTGGATCTCCAGCCGGTCGAACTCGCCCAGGTGGTGGATGTCGCGCAGGTGCTCCTGGCGCGGGTCCTCGTAGGGCACGCAGAGGACCTTGTCGTCGCCGCCCTTCTCGTCGGTCATCCGGAACATGCCAATGGTGCGGCAGCGGATCAGGCAGCCCGGGAAGGTCGGTTCGGGGACCAGCACCAGCGCGTCCAGCGGGTCGCCGTCCTCGCCCAGGGTGCCCTCGATGAAGCCGTAGTCGGCGGGGTACTGCGTGGAGGTGAAGAGGGTGCGGTCCAGCCGGATCCGGCCGGTCGCGTGGTCCACCTCGTACTTGTTGCGGTGACCCTTGGGGATCTCAACCGTGACGTCGAAATCCATCTTCCACGCTCCCTCGTTTGCCCACGCTGGCTAACGGAAACCAGCGGTTCGCCGCCCGCGCGGGAGGAACGCCCCCGCCGGCTCCGGCCGCCGCATAGTGTTCGGACCGAAGTAGTGTCACCCAAGGCGATTTCGAGCGGGGGAGGAGGGGGCCGTGGGGAGGGAAGATTCACACTACCGCCCCGAGGGGGTTGACGGGCGACGGTCCGCCGGATCCGGTTCCGGCTCGGCCGGCGCCACCGGCCGGGTGTCCGTCCCCGGCGCCAACCTCGCCCACCGTGGGACCCCCGCCACCGGGTCGGCCCGCGTGGGCCGCCCGGACGGCCGGGCGGTCCCGGGCGACTGGCCGGCCCCGATCCCGGTGAGCCCGCCGGTCCCGCCGGCCGGGACCGTCCCGCCCCCGCCCGTCCCGCCGCCCCCCGGCCGGCGTCGCCGGGTCCGGCTGGTCGTGGCGCTCGCCGGGGTGCTGGTGCTGGTCCTCGCCGTGGCAGGGCTGGCCGTGCTCCGTCCCGGCCCGGTCGCCGGCTGGCTGGGCGGCGAGGGCACCCCGTCCGGCGTGGCCGCCGCGCCGCCCGAGCCCGACCCGCCGGCGGTGCTCGCCGGCCCGGACGCCAACGCGCCGCTGCCCACCGGGGCCGGCATCCGCGCCGCCCTGGATCCGCTGGTGCGCGCCGCCGCGCTCGGTGACCGGGTGAACGTGTCGGTGGCGGACGTGACCACCGGCAAGGCGCTCTACGGCAGCGGGCCGGACACCCCGACCGTGCCCGCCTCGGTGACCAAGCTGGCCACCGGCGTCGCGGTGCTGTCCGCGCGCGGCCCGGCCCATCGGATCCCCACCCGGGCGGTGGCCGGCGCGAACCCGGGCGAGGTGGTCCTGGTCGGCGGCGGTGACCCCACCCTCGCGGTGGACCGGAAGAACGCCTTCTACCCGGGCGCGGCCCGGCTGGACGACCTCGCCGCCCAGGTGCGCGCCGCGCTCGGCGGCACCGCCCCGACGAAGGTGGTCGTCGACTCGTCGCTGTTCAGCGGCCCGGTCTTCGAGCCCGGATGGGACCCGGACATCCCCACCGGCGGGTTCGGCGCGGCGATCACCGCGCTGATGACCGACGGCGCCCGGAAGGACCCGGCGCGCGCCCGGCGCACCGCCGAGGAGACCAACCACGCCGCGGACCGGGTCCCCGAGCCGGACCTGACCGCCGGCCGGCAGTTCGCGAGGCTGCTCGGGCTCAGCGGGAGCGCCGCCCAGGTGACCCGGGGGAAAGCACCGGCGGCCGGGGCGGCGGGCGCGCTCGGCGCCGAGCTGGGCAAGGTCGAGTCGCTGCCGGTGATCCGGCTGGTCGACATCATGATCAGCGACAGCGACAACGTGATCGCCGAGGCGATGGCCCGCCAGGTGGCGCTGGCCAAGGACAAGCCCGGGTCCTTCGCCGGGGGCGCGGCCGCCACCGACGAGGTGCTCGGCGGGCTGGGTCTACCGGTCGGTGAGATCAGCCTGGCCGACGGCAGCGGGCTGTCCCGCACCAACCGGATCAGCCCGTCGCTGCTCACCGACCTGATCACGCTGGCCGGCAACGGGAGCCACCCCGAGCTGGCCGCGATCTTCGGCGGCCTGCCGGTCGGTGGCTGGTCCGGCACCCTCGACGAGCGCTACCGGACGGCCGCCACCCGGACCGGCGCCGGCGTGGTGCGCGCCAAGACCGGCACGCTGAGCGAGGTGAACGCCATCGCCGGCACGGTGACCACCGCCGACGGCCGGCTGCTCACGTTCGCCGTGCTCACCGACCGGACGCAGGGTTCGCTCGACGAGACCCGGCAGGCGCTCGACCGGATCACGTCCGCGCTGGCCGGCTGCGGCTGCCGCTGACGACGGGCGTCGATCGGTCGGCGCGAGCCCGGGTGGGGGTGTCGCGGCGCGGGTACGGTGGGTTCATGGCGCAGTTCGTGGACTGGGATCTGGCCGCCGCCACCGCGGGGGCGCTGAGCAAGTCGGGCCCTCGGGTGTCGTACACCGAGGCCACCGACGTGGTCGGCGACCTGCGCCGGCTGACCGAGGAGGCCGCCGGTCACGTGACCGACTACACCGGCCTACGGGCCCAGGTGGCCCACCCGCCGGTGCGCGTGGTCGACCGCCGGGACTGGGCGGCGGCCAACATCGCCGGGCTGCGTGAGGTGATCACCCCGCTGGTCGAGCGGCTCTCCGGGGACAAGCGGCCGGGCGCGTTCACCGAGGCGATCGGCTCCCGGCTCACCGGGGTCCAGGCCGGCACCGTGCTGGCCTACCTGTCCGGCCGGGTGCTCGGCCAGTACGAGGTCTTCGCCGGCGACCCCGGCCAGCTGCTGCTGGTGGCCCCGAACATCGTCGAGGTCGAGCGGAAGCTCGGCGCCGACCCGCGTGACTTCCGGTTGTGGGTGTGCCTGCACGAGGTGACGCACCGCACCCAGTTCACCGCCGTGCCGTGGATGCGCGCCTACTTCCTCGGCGAGGTGCAGGCGTTCGTGGACGCCTCGCAGGGCGGCGAGCACCTGCTGGAGCGCCTACGTCGTGGGGTGGCCACGCTCTCCGACGCGGTCAAGGACCCGGAGAGCCGCTCCAGCGTGCTCGACATCGTGCAGACCCCGGCGCAGCGTGCCGTGCTGGACCGGTTGACCGCGCTGATGACGCTGCTGGAGGGGCACGCCGAGTTCGTGATGGACGGCGTCGGCCCGACGGTCATCCCGAGCGTCGAGTCGATCCGGGCGGCGTTCAACCGCCGTCGCGAGTCCGGCAACCCGCTGGAGAAGGCGATCCGGCGGCTGCTCGGCATCGAGGTCAAGATGCGCCAGTACGCCGAAGGGCGCAAGTTCGTGCACGGCGTGGTGGAGCGGGTCGGCATGGCCGGCTTCAACAAGATCTTCTCGTCCCCGCTCACCCTGCCCCGGCTCGACGAACTGGGCCACCCGGAGGCCTGGGTGTCGCGGGTGCACGGGCCGGCCGGTGCCACCCCGACCGCCGGCTGAACCGGCCGCGCCGGACGTGCCGGCCGGGCGGTCGCCGGTCACGCCGTCGCCGGCGCCGGCCGTCGCCGCCGTGCGGCTCGCCGTACGCCGGCTGCTGACCGGGCTGCCCGGGGCCGGACCCGTGCTGGTGGCCTGCTCGGGCGGCCCCGACTCGCTGGCCCTGGCCGCGGCCACCGCGTTCGTGGCGCCGCGGCTCGGCCGTCCGGCCGGCCTGGTGACCGTCGACCACGGCCTGCAACCGGGTTCGGTCGATCGGGCCGAGGCGGTCGCCCGCTGGGCCCGTACGGCCGGGTTCGACCCGGTCGAGGTGGTCCCGGTCCGGGTGGCCGGCCGGCCCGGCGGCCCGGAGGCCGCCGCCCGGACGGCCCGTTACGAGGCACTGGTCGCGGCCGCCCGGCGGCACGACGCGGCCGGGGTGTTGCTCGGGCACACCCGGGACGACCAGGCGGAGACCGTGTTGCTCGCGCTGGCGCGGGGCGCCGGGCCGCGAGGGTTGGCCGGGATGCCCGAGCGGCGGGAGCTGGACGGGGTGCCGCTGCTGCGCCCGCTGCTCGACGTGGCGCGGTCCGACACCCGGGCGGCCTGCGCCGCGCTCGGGCTGTCGGCGTGGTCCGACCCGCACAACACCGACCCGGCGTACGCCCGGGCCCGGGTCCGGGCCGAGGCGCTGCCGGCGCTCGTCGCCGCGCTCGGACCGGGCGTGGTGGCGAACCTGGCCCGGACCGCCCGCCTGCTCGCGGCCGACGTGACCGCGCTGGACGCGCTGGCCGACGCCGCGCTCGCCGACGTCCGGGCCGACGGCGGTGGGCTCGCGGTGGACGGGCTCGCCGCGTTGCCGGCGGCGGTCCGCACCCGGGTGCTGCACGCCTGGGCGCGGGAGTTGGGCGCCGCGCCGGCCGACCTGTCCCACCGGCACGTGGCGGCGCTGGACGCCCTGGTGACCGGCTGGCGCGGGCAGGGGCCGGTGCATCTGCCCGGCGGCCGGCAGGTGCGCCGGCAGGCCGGCCGGCTGACCGCCCCGGGTGGGTAAGCCCACGCCGGGTCGGGTCGGCGAGGTGGCCGTGTCCGGGGGTGGATGATGCCGCCGTTTCGCCGAGGTGGCGACGCGGACGGTCAGGCGTCGACGCGCTCCCGGAAGGTGGTCCGGTAGGCCTGCGGCGTGGTGCCGACCCGGCGGGTGAAGTGGTGGCGCAGCGTGGCCGCGTCACCGAAGCCGGCCCGGTCGGCGACGCTCTCCACACTGAGGCGGGTGTCCTCCAGCAGTCGGCGGGCCAGCAGCACCCGCTGGTTGGTCAGCCAGTCGTGCGGCGTGGTGCCGGTCTCGGCGCGGAACCGGCGGGCGAAGGTGCGCGGGGCCATCCCGGCCCGGGCGGCCAGCTCGTCCACGGTCACGCCGCGGTCCAGGTGGCCCATCAACCACTCCAGCACCGGCTCCAGGGTGGGCGCCTCCGGCGCCTTCGGGATCGGCGCCTCGACGTACTGGGCCTGGCCGCCGTCGCGGTGCGGCGGGACCACCATCCGCCGGGCCAGCCGGGTGGCCACGGCCGAGCCGTGCTCCTGGCGGACCAGGTGCAGGCAGGCGTCGATCCCGGCGGCGGTGCCGGCGCTTGTCAGCAGCCGGCCGTCCTGCACGTAGAGCGAGTTGCACCGGACCCGGGCCCGTGGGTTGCGGCGCTGCAACTCGTCGCCGTAGAGCCAGTGGGTGGTGCACTCGCGGTCGTCGAGCAGGCCGGCCACGCCGAGCACGAACGCGCCCGAGCAGACGCTCAGCACGTACGCCCCGCGCGCGGCGGCCCGCCGCAGTGCCGCCAGCACCTCGGGCGGGATCGCGCGCAGGTCCTCGTCGCCGGGCACGGTGACACCGCTGAAGTGCGCGGGCACCGCCACGAGGTCGGCCTCCTCCAGCGGCGCCAGGTCGGCGTGCGGCTGGAGGTGGAAGCCGGAGGAGGTGCGCACCGCCCGGCCGCCGGGCGTGCAGACCTGGAACTGGTAGGCGGGGAAGCCGTCGTCGGTGCGGTCGGTGCCGAAGACCTCGGCGAACACGCCCAGCTCGAACGTGGCGACCCGGTCCATCGCGAGGACGGCAACGGAACGGAGCATGTGACGAGGGTAACCCGGACAGTGGCAGGAAATCGATGGTCGACGGCATTCCTGCCACTGTCCGCAGCGGACGGCGGGCCGCAGACTAAGTGGTGTCCGGTGCGCACCGGCGGCGAAAACAGTCCTCAACCATGTGAAAGCGAGCGCCGCCATGACCGTTCTGCTGCTCCTGCTCTTCCTGCTCCTTCTCGTCGGGGCCAGCGCCGTCGGGCTCACCGCCGACACCCGCGACTCGGCCGACTGGAAGCCGACCGACGACGGCCGGCGCTGGCGCTCCCGTACCTGCTGAGGTGATTTGTTTCGTTCGCGCCGAAGATCCCCGGCGGGACCGCGCCAAAAGGAGCGGCCCCGCCGACGGAGGCCATCCGCCGTACGGCAGGCTAGGAGCATGGCTGACGGCTCCTGGTACGACGCCGACATCGACCACGTGATCATCTCCGAGGCGCAGATCCGCGAGAAGACGGCGGAGCTGGCCAAGCAGGTCTCGGCGGACTACGCGCACGTCGACGACGGTCTTCTGCTCGTCTGTGTGCTGAAGGGCGCGGTCATGTTCATGGCCGACTTCGCCCGCGCGCTGGGCCGCCAGGGCCCGCCCGCCGAGTTGGAGTTCATGGCCGTCTCGTCGTACGGCCAGGGCACCACCTCGTCCGGGGTGGTCCGCATCCTCAAGGACCTGGACCGCGACATCGCCGGCCGGCACGTGGTGGTCGTCGAGGACATCGTCGACTCCGGCCTGACCCTCTCCTGGCTGCTGCGTTACCTGGAGTCGCGCTCCGCGGCCAGCGTCGAGGTGGTCGCGCTGTTCCGCAAGCCGGACGCGGTCAAGGTGCAGGTCCCGGTCAAGTACGTCGGCTTCGACATCCCGACCGAGTTCGTCGTCGGCTACGGCCTCGACTTCGGCGAGCGTTACCGCGAGCTGCCCTATGTCGGGGTGCTCAAGCCCGAGGTCTACGCCCGGGCCTGAGCGCCGACGGGCTGCTCGTCAGCGGACGTTCAGCGGGCTCTCAGTCTTTCGGTCTACGGTAGGGGCCGGTGACGTGGAGGCACCCTCCACGCCCGACCCCTCGAGCCGCGTGACCGTGCGGCGTGGGCGGGTCGGGTGCGGAGCTCCCCGCCACGCCGGCTCGAACTCTGGTTCGCCGTACGCGTAAGTGCCGGGCTCGCAAGCTCACACCTCGCCTGTACGGTGTACCGTCGAATGACCGTGGTGCGGCAGTTCGCGCGCCCCGGGGGTCGGGCCGGCCCGCACGGCGGCTCCGGCCGCCGCCCGAGGCGGCGACACCATTCAGACGGTCAGGACGTCGATCAGGAGGATGCGGGCGTCTCGGCGCCCGACGACAGCATGGAACGTACGCGTTTCTTCCGCCGACCGGTGGTCTGGATCATCCTGGTCATCCTCGGCGCCGTTGTGCTCAGTCAACTGTTCACCGCTGGTCCCAGCTACCACCGGGTGGACACATCCGTTGCGCTCGACCAGCTCAATAAGGGTGGCATCGAGAAGGTCGTCTTCCAGGACAAGGAGCAGACGCTCCAGCTCGACCTGAAGGACAAGGCCAAGTTCGACGACACCACCACCGACAAGATCGAGGCGCAGTTCCCGTACGAGGTCGGCGGCCAGGTCTGGAACCAGGTCCGCGAGGCCGAGGCGGCGGACCGGATCACCGGTGCGGTCGACACCAAGGTGTCGTCGGACAGCATCTGGGTCAGCCTGCTGGTCAACCTCCTGCCCATCGCGCTGCTGGTGCTCCTGCTGCTGTTCTTCATGTCGCAGATGCAGGGCGGCGGCTCGCGGGTGCTCAACTTCGGCAAGTCCAAGGCGAAGATGATCACCAAGGACACGCCGAAGACCACCTTCGCGGACGTGGCCGGGGCGGAAGAGGCCGTCGAGGAACTGCACGAGATCAAGGACTTCCTGCAGAACCCGGCGAAATACCAGGCCCTGGGCGCCAAGATCCCGAAGGGCGTGCTGCTCTTCGGCCCGCCCGGCACCGGTAAGACGCTGCTGGCCCGCGCCGTGGCCGGCGAGGCCGGGGTGCCCTTCTACTCCATCTCCGGCTCCGACTTCGTCGAGATGTTCGTCGGTGTCGGCGCCAGCCGGGTCCGTGACCTCTTCGAGCAGGCCAAGTCGAACGCACCGGCGATCGTCTTCGTCGACGAGATCGACGCGGTCGGCCGACACCGTGGCGCCGGCATGGGCGGCGGCCACGACGAGCGGGAGCAGACCCTCAACCAGCTCCTGGTCGAGATGGACGGCTTCGACACCAAGGGCGGCGTCATCCTGATCGCCGCCACCAACCGGCCGGACATCCTCGACCCGGCGCTGCTGCGCCCGGGCCGGTTCGACCGGCAGATCCCGGTGGACGCCCCCGACATGGAGGGCCGCAAGGCCATCCTCCGGGTGCACGCCAAGGGCAAGCCGTTCGCGCCCGACGTCGACCTCGACGCGGTCGCCCGGCGGACCCCGGGCTTCTCCGGCGCCGACCTGGCCAACGTGATCAACGAGTCCGCGCTGCTCACCGCGCGTAAGGAGCAGCGGGCGATCAGCAACGACTCGCTCGAGGAGTCGATCGACCGGGTGATCGCCGGACCGCAGCGCCGCACCCGGGTGATGAGCGACCAGGAGAAGAAAATCACCGCGTACCACGAGGGTGGGCACGCGCTTGTCGCCTGGGCGCTGCCGCACGCCGCGCCGGTGCACAAGGTGACCATCCTGTCCCGTGGCCGGTCGCTGGGTCACACGCTTGTCCTCCCGACCGAGGACAAGTACACCCAGACCCGGGCCGAGATGATCGACACCCTGGCGTACGCGCTGGGCGGCCGGGCGGCCGAGGAACTGGTGTTCCACGAGCCGACCACCGGCGCCGGCAACGACATCGAGAAGGCCACCCAACTGGCCCGCGCGATGATCACCCAGTACGGCATGAGCTCCAAGCTCGGTGCGATCAAGTACGGCACCAGCGGCGACGAGCCGTTCCTCGGTCGCAACATGGGTCACGAGCGGGACTACTCCGACTCGGTGGCCGCCGAGATCGACGGCGAGATGCGCGCGCTGATCGAACTGGCGCACGACGAGGCCTGGGAGATCCTGGTGGAATACCGGGACATCCTGGACAACATGGTCCTGGAGCTGATGGAGAAGGAAACGCTCTCCACCGCCGACATGGCCCGGATCTGCGCCCGAGTGGTCAAGCGTCCGCCGATGGCGCCCTACCACGGCTTCGGCAAGCGCCTGCCCTCCACCGAACCGCCGGTGCTCACCCCGGCCGAGAAGGACGCGCTCAACGCGCAGGCCACCGCCGACGGCATCTCGGTCGGCGGCTCCAGCAACAACTCGGACGGTACGCACTGAGCAGCGACCCGACGGCCGGCTCCCCGCACCGGGAGCCGGCCGTTTCCGCGACCGAGCCCGACGGCGACGACACGCTCGACTACGTGGCCGCGCGCCTGATCAGCGGCAAGCTGACCGGTGGCCCGGTCGAGGAGAACGTCGACCTCGGCCGGATCGAGAAGGCGGTCCGGGAGATCCTCATCGCGGTCGGCGAGGACCCCGACCGCGACGGCCTCCAGCAGACGCCGGCCCGGGTCGCCCGCGCGTACGCCGAACTCTTCGCCGGCCTGCGCGTCGACCCGGCGCAGGTGCTCCGCACCACCTTCGAGGCCAACCACGAGGAACTGGTGCTCGTCCGGGACATCGACGTGATGAGCCTCTGCGAACACCACCTGCTGCCGTTCCGGGGCAGCGCGCACATCGGCTACATCCCCGGGCCGGACGGCCGGATCACCGGCCTGTCCAAGCTGGCCCGGCTGGTCGAGGTGTTCGCCCGCCGGCCGCAGGTGCAGGAACGGCTCACCTCGCAGATCGCCGACCTGCTGATGTCCAGCCTCGCCCCGCGCGGCGTCATCGTGGTGCTCGAGTGCGAGCACATGTGCATGGCCATGCGGGGCATCCAGAAGTCCGGCGCCAAGACCATCACCTCCGCGGTGCGGGGCGGCCTGCAGAACGACGCCAAGTCGCGGGCCGAGGCGATGGCCCTGATCATGCATCGCTGACCCGGCGGACTCCCACGGCCGCGCGCTCCCCACCTGCGGAGGCGCGGCCGCCGCCGTCCCCGGACGATCAGCCGGGCAGCATGGCCAGCAGCAGGCCGGCGGCGGTGAGCACCGCCGGAACCAGGCAGACCAGTGCGCCGAACCGGGGCGTCCGGTCCACCCGGTCGGTCGGGCGCGGGCGGAAGATCCGCCCCACCGCGAGCCAGCCCAGCATGAACGCCACCGCCGGCAGCGGCAGCCCCACCAGCAGCGCCAGCACGGTCACCGGACCCGGGCCGGCGACCGCGAAGAGGACGAGCTGCAGCAGCGGCACCACAAGCGCCGCCGGCCCGTACACCAGCAGGTTGCGCGGGCGGGACGGCCAGCGGGCCAGCCGGGGCAGACCGCGCGCGGAC
Source organism: Micromonospora sp. NPDC049282 (assembly GCF_043197045.1). NCBI lineage: Bacteria > Bacillati > Actinomycetota > Actinomycetes > Micromonosporales > Micromonosporaceae > Micromonospora > Micromonospora sp. NPDC049282. Next base: position 214,104 of record NZ_JBICSL010000008.1, on the reverse strand, counting down.
AGGGTGTCGTCCGCCGCGTCCGCCCAGCCGCCGGCCGAGCGCAGCGCCGCCAGCACGGCGGACGGCCCGCCCGCCATCGACCGCGCCGCCTCGGTCACCTCCGGCGGTGTCGGAACCAGGGAGATCGCCGGCACGCCCAACTCACGCAGCCGGGACTGCTGGGACGCCAACCGCTCGCGTACCCCGGTCAGCTCCTCGCGGGCCGCCGCCACCGACCGGGCCTGCTCCCCGGCGGCGGTCGCCGCCGCCCGGCGTACGCCGTCGAGCTGCCGTGCGGCCGCCACGTATTCCGCCCAGGCCGACTCGGCGGGATCCACCGCCACGGTCGGGTCGCCGACCCGCGGCCCCGGCACCGCCGTCGGAGTCTCGCTCATCCGGCCGCCTCCCCGGCCCCGAACGGCACGAAGACCGTGCCCTGCTCCTCCGGGCCGTCCCAGAGCACCGCGCGACCGGGGCGGGGCTGCCACCACACCGGGCGGTCGAACAGCCGCTCCAGCCGGCCACCCGGCACGTCGGTGACCGCCACGGCGGTGAGCTTGTCCACCTCGCCCTCGGGGCCGAGCAGCCCGGCCAGCGGGCCCGGCGTACGCCACCAGCCGAGCAGGTGCCGGCCGGCCGGCGGCCCCTCCAGCAGCAACGACCGCAGCAGCTCCGGCGGCAGCTCGGTGGCGTCCGGCACATCCGACCCGAACACCACCAGATAACCCGGCTCGCCCGACTCGATGGCCGCCCGCAGCCCGGCGGCGTCGACAATCTCCACCCGGTGCCGCTCGGCCAGCTCGGCGGCGAGCACACCGGCCGGCTCGGCCGACCCGTTCGCCAGCGGCGCCAGCACGAACCGCCCCGGCTCCGGATGCGCCGCCGCCGCGCTGCGGACCGCGGTGACCAGCAACCGCTCCGCCTCCTCGTCCCGGCCCAGCACCGCCAGGTTCCGCCCGGCGGCCGGCCCGAGCGGCACCGCCACGGTGGTGCGCCGGACGTCCACCGCGCGGCCGAGCAGCGCGGCCGGCGCGTGGACCCGGCCGGCCAGCGCGGCCCGGTGCCGCGGGTCGTTGGCGAGCAGCGGGCGGGCGTAACCGGCGAACACCACCGGCGGGACGGACGCCTCCGGCCGGGCCGACCAGAGCCGCCGCCGCAGCTCGGTGAGAACCTCCGGACCCCCGTACGGGTCCGGGAAGCGGATCATCCGCTCGTGACCCCGGGTCGCGCCGCGCGGACCGCCCAGCCCGCCGGCCGTGTTGACCACCGCGCTGCCGACCGGCAGGCCGGCCGCCGAGTCGTTCGCCGGCTCCAGCACCGCCGAGCCGCCGGGCAGCGCCACCCGCACCGGGAACTGCCCGAGCAGCGGATCACGCGGGCCGCCGATGCCCAGGTCACCCTCGCCGGCCAGGACCAGATGGATCCCGTACGAGCGGGCCGCGCGGGCCAGCGCGTCCAGCCGGGCGAGCAGGTCGGTGGCGAACCGGTCCCGCTCGCGCAGCACCAGCGGGAAGTTGTCGATCACGCAGAGGATCCGGGGCAGCGGCTGGTGCTGGCGCAGCTCGGCGTAGCGCTGCCCGCCGGCCCGCCGGGACGCCTCCTCGCGGCGGCGCACCTCCGCCTCCAGCTCGCCGAACAGGTCCGCGACGTACTCCCGGTCGGCGGCCATCCCGGCGGCCCGGACCTGCGGCACCCAGGACCGGTCCCGCTCGGTCTGCAGGAACTCCACGAAAGACTCGCCGTCGCCCAGATCGGCCAGGTAGAGCGCCAGCTCGTCCGGGCCGTACCGGGCGGCCAGCCCGAACAACGCGTTGGTGAGGAACGCCGACCGGCCGGCCTGCGACCGGCCGCTCACCAGCCAGTGCGGGGTCAGCTCGGTGAAGCCGAGACTCACCGGGCGGCCGGCCGCGTCGCCCACCGTGGTGCTGAGCCCGTCGACCGAGCCGGCCGTCCACAGCCCGTCCGACGGCAGCAGGTCGGCCAGGCCGAGCCGGGACCCGTCCTCGATCTGCCGGGCCAGCCGCCGGCACACCTCGACGACCAGCTCCGCCGGCGGATCCTCGTCCACGAACACCGGCGAGTTCAACCCGCCCGGCGACTCGGCGCCCGGGCTGCTGAACCCGGCCGTGGGCGGATCACCGACCAGCGCGTACGCGGTGCGCACCGCGAGCGGGGTGGCCCGGGGCAGCGCACTGCCGGCGGACCAGCCGGCGACCACCAGGTGCAGGCCGGCGCGGGGCCCCCGATCGGCCAGGTCGGCGAGCCGCCCCAGGTCCGCCGAGGTCGCGCCGTCCGGCAGCGTGGCCACCACGAGCAGCAGCGTACGGTCGTGGCCGCGCTGCCGGGCCGTCCCGGCGGCCACCCACTGCTCCGCCTCGGCCAGCACCGCGTGCCACCCGACGAGGTCGGTGGCCGGCGGCGGCAGCAGGCCCGCGTCGGCGAGCGCCGCGTAGCCCGCGAACGTGTCACCGTGGCCCCCGTCGACCACCCGGGCCAGCAGCGCGCCCGCCGGCGTCGCCGCGAACAGCCGCAGCAGCAGCGCCCGGAGCAGCCCGGCCACCCGCGGATCCGTGGCGTCGACGTCGACGCTCAGGTGGCCGCTGCCGAACAGCGGCACCAGCGCGGGGAAGCGGGCGTCGTCAAGCGGCGCGGCGGCGCCGACCCGAACCCAGGCCGGTGGGCCGTCGCCCGGCGGCGTGGCCGGTGTCAGGGCCTCCAGCGGCGCGCCGGCCCAACCGGGCGCCACCTGCTCGGCCGCCGCCCGCAGGCGCTCGGCCAGCTCGTACTGCCGGTGATGGTCGGCGGGCGCGGGCCGGATCTCGTCCAGGATGCCGGCGGCCGCGGTCGCCGCGGCCTCGGCCCTGCGGTGCAGCGCGGCGGCCCGGCCGGCACGCGCCTTCGGAGTCGCCACCGCGTCCACCTCTCTTCCCGAGGCCGACATCTTCCCCCCGAGCTGTGACGGTAACCCAGCCGGGAGCCGTCAACCGGGATGTCGGTCGGCGCGGTGAGCTGCGCGCCGGTGAGCAGCCTCACCCGATCCCCGGGCGGCGTCCGCCCGGCGGTTCGCCACGATCCGCCAGTTCTGAGGCATTGGGTACGCGACGCGTAGCCGATAGCCTCAGGAGGTGGAATCAGTGCAGCCCTCCGCCGGTTCCCAGGTCTCCCGGGTACCGGCGCAGCGAACCCCGCCGGAGCAGGTGGCGCCCCCCGCGCCCGCTCCGGCGCCGGTGCGGCCGAAGCGCCCGCTGCGCACCGTGCTCGCGATCGTCGCGGGGGTGTTGGCGTTGCTCTGCACGGGCGGCGCGGTGGTCGGTTTCGTGCTCTACGACCGGGCGACAGCCCCGGACCGCAGCGCCCCGGACGTGGTGGTCGCCAACTATGTCCAGGCCTACCTCATCGAGCGAAATGACACCAAGGCCCAGGAGTTTTCCTGCAAAAGCGCAGCCGGTCTTGAGGGGATGCGTGCTCTACGGGCGGAGTTGGAGCAGCGTGAGGCCAACTTCAATGTGGTGATCAAGGTGAGTTGGGGCCCTCTGGTCCGAGTCAAGGATGGGCAAGGCGAATCAGTTACGACGACGCTCGCCATTTCGAGCTCGCAAGACGGTCAGCCACGAAGCAGCCGCCGGGAGGCGTGGCGCTTTGACCTAGTGGACAACAAGGATGGTTGGCGCGTCTGCGGCGCAGATCGGCTCGGCTGAGGACGTTACTCCAACCAGAGCAGGTGGACCGGCACCTCCAGGGTGGTGGGTGTCTGGCCGCGCCAGGCCCAGCGGTACCACTCCAGCTCCGGCGCCACCCGGACGCAGATGTCGCCGTCCGCGCCGGAGTAGGTCTCGGTGACCGCGCGCAGGTCGCGTCGCTCCGCGCCGCCGTCCACATGCACCACCCGTCGCCCGGTCACGGCGTCGGCCTCGAACACCGGCGTGGGCGGCCGGCGGGTCGGCGCGTCGAGCGAGACCAGCCGGATGCCCGGTCCGGTGGAGGCCGGGGGCGGTCGTCGTTCGCCGACCGTCTCGACCCAGACTCGTTCCACCGGCACCAGCGGCGCGAACACCTCCACCTGCTCGGACTCGGCCCGGTACCACTCGTGTTCCGGGATGACCGGCACGTAGGTGCGGCTGCCCTGCACCACCCGCTCGTCGGCGCGCAGGTCGCCGCGCCAGCCGAGACCGGGCAGGCCGACCAGCACGCGGCGACCGCGCAGTTCGGCCCCGCCGACGGCGGGCACGACGTCGACCGGGCGGGGTGGCAGCGGGGCCCAGTCGGGCCGGTCCGCGAAGGGATCGGGAAGCGGGTTGCTCATCGGCGGGACCTCATTCGGCCTCGCCCAGGGGCGCGCCCCGTTCGCGCATGAACGGCACCGGGTTCTCGGCGCCGCGGCTGGACCGGTCGCTGTCGTGGTGCACCTCGAAGTGCAGGTGCGGGCCGGAGGAGTTGCCGCTGGTGCCGGAGAGCCCGATCACCTCGCCCGCAGCGACCTCCTGCCCCGGGCGCACCCGGGGCCGTTCGATCATGTGGCAGTAGCGGGTGATGAAGCCCTCGGCGTGCAGGATGTCCACGAACCATCCGCAGCCGCCCTTGTCCGGCCAGCCGTCCCGGTCGCAGTCCCGCCGGCCGGAGTGGTCGGGGTCGCAGCGGGCCACCAGCACCCGGCCGGCGGACGCGGCGTGGATCGGGGTGCGTTTGCCCGCGGCCAGGTCCACGCCGTCGTGGCTCGGGCGGGCCTCGGTCCGGAAGCCGGAGACCACGCCGCCGGGCAGCGGCGCGGTCCAGCCGGAGGCGGCGATCCGGGCCCCGGCCGCGGCGTCGCAGACGGCCTTGCCGGCGATCTCGACGGTCCGGGCCGCTCCACCGGCGAGCGCGTCGACGATCCGCCCGGCCAGCCCCTCATGCTTGGCGTACGCGTCGGGGAACGCGCTGACCTGCACCCGCTGCGCCACCACGCTGAGCGGTCGCTGCTGCCAGTTCGGCACCCTCACCATCTTCTGGTAGAACTTGCGGGCCGCGTACGAGGGCGTCATCCGCTGCTCGACGGTGCCCCAGCCGGGCCGCTGCTGGAACAGGCCCACCGAGTCGTGGTCGGCGCCCACCCCTTCGTGCGGCAGGGCCAGCGACGCCGGCACCGTGCTGTTGGCCAGGTTGCGCAGCGCGGACTCCTGCATCGCGGTGGCCAGCGCGATCACCCAGCCGCGGGCGGGCAGTTTCATGTCCTGCCCCACCTTGATGATGACAGCGGCGTTGCGCAGCTGGCCGTCGCCGTACTCGGCGAAGCGAGGCATGTCCCCGGTCAAGTTCACCTGGTAGGCGGGGTCGCAGCTCAGGCCGGCGAGCTTCGGGTCCTCCGGGTCGCCGCCCAGCTCGGTGAGGAAGAAGGCGCCGGCGCCGCCGACACAGCAGAGCAGCGTGAGCACGGCGGTGACCGCGGTGGCCAGCACGCCGACGCGCAGCTTGCGACGGACCCGCGCGGCGACGGCCGGCCCGGTGCTCACGACCGCTCCCAGTCGACCGCGTCCACCAGCCACGGCCCGTCCGGGGCGACCAGTTCGAGCCGGAGCGTGCCGCTGTCCAGCGGGATCGACACCTCCACGAAGGACTCGGTGCGGGGGCGGAGCGTCGGCGGGCCGGCGGCCCGCCGCGCGGGCACCGTCTCCGGGTCGGCGCCGGTCATCTTCTCCACCAGCGCGGGGGTGCAGAGCGGGCGCAGCCTGGCCTGCCAGGCGTCGGCTGCGCTGCCCGGGCCGGTCAGCCAGGCCGTGGTGAACCGGTCGGCGACCTGCTCCGGCGTCTGCTCACCCGGGCGGGTCTTCGGGGCGACCGCGGCCGGCGGGCTGGACAGCACCCCGTCCTCACCGGCCTCCGGGTCCGCCGTGCTGATCGGTTGGGTGGGGCGGACGGCCACGCCGGCGCCCGGGTCGCCGGGCCCGGAGACGAGCCGCGCCGAGCCGATCACCCCGAAGACCAGGACGGCGATCACCAGCGCGACGCCGAGCCGGGACCGGAGGACCCGGGTGAACAGGAATTCCACCGCCCGCCGCACCGGTGTCACCTGGCCTCGGAGCGGATTCGCGGCGCCGGCCGGGCGGCCGGCGTGCCGCGATCCGCCGAGTCCGGCCGGTAGACGGCGTAGGAGGGCGCCTCCTCGGGCACGTCCGGCTCGGTCCAGGTGGACGGCGCGCGGCGCGGCCGGGGCGCGGCGGTGGGACGTCCGGAACGGCGCTCGGTCGCGGGCGCCTCGTCCGGCCGTTCCCGCCCGTCCGGCCGGTCCCGTTCCACAGTCGTGGCGGAGTGCGCCGGATCCTCGTGCCGGGCCTCCGGGCGGAGGCTGCGCTGGTCGGCCAGCACACCGCGCCGCCGGCCGAGCGCCGGCTCGTTGGTGCCGCCCGGCTCGGCCACGTCCAGCCGGGCGGCGATCCGCATGTCCCGGAAGAACCGGCGATGCCAGGAGCCGGCCGAACTGACCGCCTCGCTGCTGTCCTTGCCGCCGAGCTGGGTGATCCGCCGGTACGGCCGCAGCAGCAACCACCCCACCACCCCGCAGAGCCAGACCAGGACCACCTGGAGCCAGCCGGGCAGCGTGGTCGTATTCATGATCAGGTCGACCGCGAAGAGGTAGATGGCCGCGCCGGTGCCGAAGATGGCGATGTTGAACACGGCGGCCACCACGGCGTTGGCCAGCCGGCGGAGTCCGGCGCTGGCCGGGCGCATCAGACCGACCGTGCCGAGGATCGGCGCCGCGATCACCGCCCACCGGAAGATCAGGAACCCGAGCAGCACCAGCACCGACGCGGTCAGGTCGAACATGGCGAAGAGCAGCGACGCCAGGACCGCGATGAAGCCGGCCCCGATCCGGTCCATGTCCTTGGTGCCCTGGAGATACTCGTACGCCTCCGGGTCCTCCGACTTGATCTGCTCGGCGACCCGCGCCCACTGCTGCTGCTTGGCCTTGATTACGACATCGCGGGTGGCCGGATTGGAGCGGATCGACGCCGCCTCGTCCCAGTTCAGTGACTTCGCGTCGTAGAGCGCCTGGCCGTACTTCTTCGCGGTCTCGCTGTCGGCGGAGCCGAGCACGCCGCGCAGCCAGTTGCGGTAGAGCATGGTCTCGGTGGCGGTGTCACTGGCCCGCACGGCTGGCGGGCGATGGTCCTTGCACGCCTCGGGATTCGGGTCGTCGCACTGGCCGGGCGGAGTGTCCCGGGCGGATGGACCGACCGCGTCGTGCACGACGCCGAGCGTGGTGATCAGCGTGCTGTCGGCGATGTTCGCGGACTTCACCGGCCAGGCGGCCAACGCGGTCACCGCCACCATCACCAGGATGGCCCAGCCGGCCGTGGTCATCGCGTTGCTCATGTCCGACTGGCGGGAGCGCCAGAGCAGGTAGAGGCCGACCACGCAGATCGTGATGATGCCGAAGACGCTGAACACCTTCTGGTAGACGGCCTTGGTGGCCTGCTCCACCAACGGGTCCGCCCAGCGCCACATGGTCCGGGGATCCCACGCGCGTTCCCGCAGCGCGTTCGACGCGCCGATCACCGCGTTGGCGAACATGAACTCGCCGTTCGCCACCATGGTGGTGAAGCGGTAGTCCGGATGGAGCACCGACGAGGCGCAGCCGCCGTCCACGTCGTACGTGGTGTAGCTGTAACCGGCGTACCCGTAGTCGCTGTAGAGGCCCTTCGGGCCGGGCTGCTTGGCCGAGTCGGGCCGGGACGCGAACCAGCCGGCCAGGCCGGAGTCCGGTGCGCCGGGGACCGGGGCGTTACGGCACTCGACCTGGTCCTGGCTGACCTCCTTCAGCCGGCCGACGCAGGTCCGGAAGTCGGTCTGCCACTCCTTGGTGCTGCACAGCTCCGCCCGCGCCTGGATGGTCGGGCCGGCGGCGTACGCGGGTGTGGCGCCGATCAGCGGCCAGGAGATCGTGGCTCCGGCGAGTACGCCGAGAGCGATGAGGAGCGCCGCGATCCGTGCCCGGGCCCTCGCCATGTCACGCCTCCAGATCAGCCAGCACGGTCGGCAGTTGCCCGGCGGCCTGGGCGACCGCGGCGGGGGTGGTGTCCAGGTGCTTCAGCAGCCCGTCGACGTACGACACGTCGACCCGGACCTTCTGCACGCGCCCGTCGACGTCGCGCATGACGAACTCACGGAACCCGAGCCGGTTCGCCGATCCGCTGTCGGCCTGGGAGAGCGAGGCGAGGGTCGCCTCGTAGCCGTCGTCGACCGGCACCCGCAGCAGCCGGAGCGCCTCGGAGGCGATCTCGCTGTCCTCGGCGATGCGGCCGACGAAGACGGTGGAGACGAGGTTCTGCACGTCGAGGCCGAGGATGTCCTTCGGGTTCTGTGAGGCGACGAGCGCGGCCAGGTTCCACTTGCGGGAGTCGCGGGCGAGTCGGACCAGGAACGACCGCCCGGAGCGCCAGCCCTCCATGAAGTGCGCCTCGTCCAGGCCGACCAGCTTCCGGGAGGACATCGAGCCGCCGTAGCAGCGGCGGACCGCGAGCCGGTGCGCGGTGTGCAGCATCGGCAGGGCCAGGGCCTCCTCGGCCGACCAGTACTCCCGTTCGATCTTGAGGTCGGGCAGCCGGAGGCCGGCCATGGTGATCACGGTGAGCGCGGCGTCGGCGCCGAGCAGCCCTTCCGGCGGCCGGCCGAAGAAGAGCATGGCCAGCGGCATCTCGGCGGTGTCGAGCAGCAGGTTCGCCAGCTCGCGGCCGGCGTCGTCGTCGAGACCCTGCAGGCAGGTCACCACGTCGTCCAGGGTGGACGTCTCCTCGGCCGGCACCTGGCGGACCGCGTGCCGGAACAGCGTGGCGGTGGACGCCTCCCGGGCCACCTGCGGCGGCACCAGCATCATGCAGATGTCCTGCACCAGCATCCGGCGCTCGGCCCGGGCGTTGGAGACGGCGATCTCGAACTCCCGGTCGCCGGCCGGCCCGGTGGTGAACTCGCTGCGCAACGGCGTGGGGATCAGCGCGTACGGCGCCAGGGTGCCCTGCTCGGACCCGGTCAGGTTGAGCACCCGCGAGTAGGGCGCAAGCTCGGGCATGGCACAGAGCCGGGCCAGCGGCCCGGACGGGTCGAGCAGCGTCACCTGCACGCCCCGCCGCGCGGACAGGTAGCCGAGCGCGCCGAGCAGCGTGGACTTGCCGCCACCCGGTTCGGCGACGAAGACGGCGAGGCCGGAACGCTCGCGGACCTCCATCGGGAAGTGCAGGTCGAGGAAGACCGGGCGGCGACAGGTGCCGGCGGTGCGGCCGATCAGGTCGCCGCGCCGGTCACCGACGGTGCTCGCGGCCTGGGGCAGCGCGGCGGCGAGCAGGTTGACCGGCATCCGCCGGACGTAGCCGGTGTTGGCGATGGGCTCGCCGGGGATGAACTCGCGGGCCAGCCAGTCCTGGTTCTTCGGGTGCTGGAGCGAGATCCGCAGCTCGCGGGAGTAGAGCTGGATGAGCCGGCGGGCCCGTTCCAGGCATTCCTCCCGGGTGCGGCCGCCGACCGCGATCCGGTGCCAGCCGTGCGCGCGGGCCGAGTCGACCGGCAGCCCGGTGGTCATCTCGTCGCCGATGACCAGTGCCCGCTTGGCCAGTCGTTCCAGCTCGGGCGGCGCGTCGATGCCGTGCTCGGCGTAGTCGAGCTGCTGGGAGCGGATCATCCGGAGCCGGTGTTCGAGGTTCCGGAAGGAGTCGTTGGGGCCGAGGATGTCGACCCGGGTCGACAGTTCCATCGGCCACGGCAGCCGCTCGTGGAAGTGCAGCCAGGGCTCGTGCCGCTCGGGGATCTCCAGCGGCTCCATCCGGCCGACCGCGAGCACGGCCACGTGCCGTTCCTCGCCGGTCATCCGGTTGACCAGCTTGACGGTCGAGCCGTACGGGGTGCGGTAGCGCTCGACCTGCTCGGTGAGGGCCAGCAGGTCGCCGCGTTCCCACCGGCCGTTGGTGATCGGGGAGAGCACGCCGGGCGGCGCCATGCAGAGCGCCACCGAGCGGTAGAGCAGCCACTCCAGCTCGGGCGCGCTGACCCGACGGCCGCGCATGCCGAACGCGCCGAGCACCTCGTCGAACTGCTCGACGGTGCGGCCCAGCCGGCGTCGTTCGCCGTCGGCGGTGCCTCGGCCGAACGTGCGCAGCAGCCGCTCGGTGAGCGAGTCGCCGAGCGACCGGCGGGCGAAGGTGACGCCGAGGTAGGTCTGGCCCTCGGCGTGGTTGACCGACATCAGGTGCCGCTGGGCGGCGACCAGGTGGTCGGCCCAGCCGGTGGTGCCGGGCACGTCGGGCAGCGGAGAGGCGGTGAGCCCGTCGATGGTGCGGGCCCACTCGTCGGCCGGGAAGGGCCGGGTGGTGCGGCGCAGGTGCAGCCGGAACCCGGCCAGGCCGGCGTACTGCTCGGAGATCGCCGAGAGCAGCGCCTCGCGTTCCGCGTCCGGCCGGAACGCCCAGCGCACCTCGGGCAGCCAGTACCACGCGGTGACCGTGTTGGGGGTGAAGGTGAGGTGGCCGGCGATCTCGGTGATGGCCAGCTCGACCGACGGGTCCCGGTCGCCGAACTTGATCTTCGGGGCGCGGACCCGGACCGGCTTGGCCGGCTTGCCGCGGCGTTCGGCGGAGCGCTGCCGGGGCGGCGTGACCTCCCGGTGCGCCGGCCGGCCGACCTCTCGGGACGGCGCGGCCGGCATCGGGTACGCGTCCACCGGCTCGGGTCCCGGCTCGCGCCGCTCGGTGCGATGACCGGGGCCGCGTACCTCGGCGGGCGCCGGCAGGGCGACGGGCTCGTCGGCCGGCTCCGGTTCGGCGGTGGGCCGGAGCGCGGGCAGCCGGTCACCCACCTGCAGCGGCACCCGGTTGCGGGTCGCGGGCGGCGGGTCGATCGCGGGTGGCGGCGCGGGTGCGGTGATCGCGGTCTCGGGTCGGGGTCGCCCCACCGGGCGTACGCCGGGGGCCTGCTCGCGGGCCGGCCGCCCGGGGTCGACCGGCGGCGCCGCCTCGACCGGTGCGGCGGGTTGGTGCGGGATCGGCAGGGCGTCGCGGCCCACCCCCCGTCGGGGTGGCGCCACCACCGGCTCCACCTGCTGGGCCGGCGGGATGGCGGAGGTGGCGGGGCGACGGACCCGGGGCTGCGCGCCGCCGAACAGGTCGAGGAAGGGCGAGTCGATGTCGCCGTCGGGGCGTGCCGGCTCCCGGGGTTCCGGGCCGCGCGCGGCGAGTGGACGCGGTGGCTGGAAGACGCCGACCCGGCCGTGCCCGGGGCTGGTGACCAGCGCCGGGTCCAGGACGACCTCGTCCAGTTCCTCGTCGGTCGGGTAGTCGAACGATCGCGCACGGTGACCGGGCGGGCCGGCCGGGCGCCCGGCCGGGGAACCCGGCGTGGAAGAGCGACTCATGCGACCGCCTCACCCGCGTCGTTCGTCTGCACCGTCGGTGTACGCCCGGTCATGCCAGTTCCTCCCGGATCCTGATCCGGCTCGCGACGAGGCGCGGGTCCCGCAGCTCGGCGGCCGGCTCCCGGGTGCGTCGCCAGTCGGTCAGCGCGGTCCGGATGACCATCCGCGCCGGCCGGTCCGGATCGACGTACCGGAAGATGAACGAGGTCGTCACGATGGCGAGCGAGATCTCCCAGGCGGGAAAGAGCTCGACCTGGAGCGTGAACAACCAGTGGATGAACACGTAGAGGGGTACGAGCAGCATGAACAGGCCGTACTGGGCGTACGGCAGGTGGACGGGAAGGGTGTAGCCGGGCGGGCCCAGGTAGACCAGGCGTGCCCGGTAGATGTCGTCGTCGGTGCGCAGCCGCATCGTCGCCCAACGCCCTACTCGAAGATGAGGTTGATCAGGTAGTCGCCGACGAAGAAGAGTGTGGCCGCGCCGGCGATGAAGGCCAGCCCGATGATGGCGATGGCCGAACTGGTCAGCACCTTGGAGATCTCACCCCGGCTGGCCCGGCCGATGAAGATCACGCCGAGGACGGCGAGCAGGATCGGCGCGACCTTGCTGGCGAAGAAGGTGACGACGTTGTCGGTGTCGATGCCCTTCGGGGCCGGCTCGGCGAGTGGAGTCGACGCCAGGGTGTGGAGCGCGTGGTCGACGGCGGTCGTCGCCGTTGCCATGAGCTCGATGGCGATCACTGGAAACCTCCCCAAAGGTCGCGGCCGGCGGTGCCGCGATGGTGCAGTTAGGCAAGCCTGGCGGGATGGTGCTCGTCAGAGACAGCGCCGTCGACGCTGAGTCCGTCACCCACCACGAAGAGTGGTGAGCTTTGGGCGGATTCTTCCCGCTTCGGCCCTCCCTCCAGGCTTCGCCATCTCGATGCTGGGCAATTCCAAAGCGTACGGCCCGGCCACCTTTGCGACAAGCCGCGAAGAGTGGACCCGGATCGACCCGGACGACCGATCGTACACCTGTTCCAATCTGCACGTCAGGGCCACCGGATCCGGGGCTCGCCCGGTCGCCGGAAGCCCGGTCGGCGAACGGTACTGTCGGGTCCGTGACCGATCTGGTACGAGCGGACGCCCCGGTGGTGATGGGCGTCCTCAACGTCACCCCCGACTCCTTCTCCGACGGCGGCAGATACGCCGATCTGGGCGCCGCCGTCGCACACGGGGTGCGACTTCGCGCGGCCGGCGCGGACCTCGTCGACGTCGGCGGCGAGTCCACCCGGCCCGGCGCCGACCGGATCGACGCGGAGACCGAGACCGCCCGGGTGCTGCCGGTGATCCGCGAGCTGAGCGCCGCCGGCATCCCGGTCAGCATCGACACCAGCCGGGCCCGGGTCGCCGAGGCCGTGCTCGCCGCCGGCGCGGACGTGGTGAACGACGTGTCCGGCGGGCTCGCCGACCCGGACATGGCGCGGGTGGTCCGCGACGCGGGCTGCCCCTGGGTGCTCATGCACTGGCGGGGGCACTCCCGGCAGATGCGCGACCTGGCCACCTACACCGACGTGGTGGCCGACGTCCGGGCCGAGCTGGGTCAGCGGGTCGACGCGGCGCTCGCCGCCGGGGTCGCCGCCGACCGGATCATCGTGGACCCGGGGCTCGGCTTCGCCAAGACCGCCGCGCACAACTGGGAGCTCAGCGCCCGCCTGCCCGAGCTGGTCGATCTCGGCTTCCCGGTGCTGTTCGGGTCCAGCCGGAAGTCCTACCTGGGTCGGCTGCTCGCCGACCCGGCCGGCGCTCCCCGCCCCACCGCCGGGCGGGAGGCCGCGACGGTCGCGACAAGCGTGCTGGCGGTGGCGGCCGGCGCCTGGGGGGTACGCGTGCACGACGTCCGCGGCACCGCCGACGCGCTCGCCGTCTGGCGGGCCACCGGCAGCCCGCGGCTGGCGGGCGCGGCGCGGACCGGTACGACCGCCGGCGCGGCCGGCGCCGGCCGCGGAGGGGACCGATGACCGACCGGATCGAGCTGACCGGCCTGCGCGCGCACGGCCGGCACGGGGTCTACGACTTCGAGCGGGCCCAGGGGCAGGAGTTCGTGGTCGACGCGGTGCTCGAACTCGACCTGGGCCCGGCCGCCCGCTCCGACGAGGTGACCGACACCGTGCACTACGGCGAGCTGGCCGAGCGGCTGGTCGCGGTGGTCACCGGCGAGCCGGTGAACCTGATCGAGACGCTGGCCGACCGGCTGCTCGCGATCTGCCTGGCGGACCCGCGGGTCGCCGCCGCGACGGTGACCGTGCACAAGCCGGAGGCCCCGATCCCGCACGCCTTCCGGGACGTGGCCGTCACCCTGCGGCGTACCCGGTGACCCGGGCCGTGCTGTCGATCGGCAGCAACCTCGGCGACCGCCTCGGCCACCTGCGCGGCGCGGTGGCCGCGCTTGGCGACGACGTGCTGCTGGTTTCCGGCGTCTACGAGACTCCACCGTGGGGGGACGCGGAGCAGCCCGCGTACCTGAACGCGGCGGTGATGGTCGCGGACCCGGCGGCGGCGCCGGGCGACTGGCTGACGCGGGCCCGGGCCGCGGAGGCGGCGGCCGGGCGGACCCGCGACCCGGCCCGGCGGTACGGGCCGCGCACGCTGGACGTGGACGTGATCGTGGTCTGGGACGACGCCGGGCAGCCGATGCTCGCCGACGACCCCGAGCTGACGCTCCCGCATCCCCGGGCGCACCTGCGTGCCTTCGTGCTGCGGCCGTGGATCGACATCGAGCCGCACGGCCGGCTGCCCGGGCACGGCTGGCTGACCGACCTGCTCAACGCCGAGCCGCTGGCCGCCGACGCCCTGGAACTGAGCCCACGACCCGATCTGACGCTAGAGTCGGAGGCATGAGTACGGCCCGGACCCCGCAGGACCCCGACCGCTTCCGGATGGGTCCGACCCGGGTCTCCACGCTGGTGGTGGCCGGGCTGGCCGCCGCCGCGGTGGCCTGGCTGCTGATCAGCGGCTTCTACTACGACTTCGCGCCCGACCTGCCCTGGCTGCCGGTGATCACGCTGGCCGGGTTGGCCGTGCTGGAGGGCTACGCGGCGGCCAACACCCGCGCCCGGGTCGAGCGCCGGCCCGGCCGGGAGCCGGTGAACCCGCTGCTGGTCGCCCGGTTCGTGGTGCTCGCCAAGGCGTCCGCGCTGGCCGGAGCCATCTTCACCGGCTTCTACGCCGGGCTCACCGGATGGCTGTTCGTGGAGCGGACCAACGCCGCCGTCGGCGACCGCCCCGCCGCCGTCGCCGGGCTGGTCGCCTCGCTGGCCCTGGTCGTGGCCGCGCTCTGGTTGGAGCGCTCGTGCCGGGTGCCGGAGCAGGAGGACGACGAGGACCGGGAGCCGGGCGACCGGGAGACGCCGCGCGGGCGCCACTGATCCCAGGGTTCCCCCACCCTCCGCACGCAGGTACCGTCCCTGGCGACCGGAGAGTGACGGCCGCCACCGGTCCGCCCGCGGAGTGGGCCGGACGCGGCCACCTGGGAGGCGCGGGCCACATGGGGTACGACGAGTCGGGCCGGACGGTCCCACCGGAGACGTCGTCCGGAGTGCCCGCCGCGGTGCTGGAGAACGTCTTCGACGACCCGTCCCACGGCGAGCCCGGCCGGGACCGGATCGCGGTGCACGTGGTCTGGGAGTTCCTGCTTCTCGCCGGGCTGGCGGCGGTGACCTGGCTGCTCTGGCGGGAAGACTCGGACGCGTTGCGCGGCGGCGCGCTGAAGACGCTGCTGGTCGACGTGGCCGGGCTCGGCCTGCTCACCCTGGCCGCCGGCCTGAGCCTGCGGGCGGCTGCGGTCAACCTGGCGATCGGCCCGGTCGCGCTCGCCGCCGCGCTGCACTACGCCGAGCAGGGCGACCGGGGCGCCCGGGAGGCGTTGCTCCCGGCGCTCGCGGTGGCGGCGGTCGCCGGGTTGGCGCTCGCCCTGGCCGTGGTGGTGCTGCACGTGCCCGGCTGGGCGGCGAGCCTGGCCGGCGCGGCCGGCGTGATCGTCTACCTGGAGCGGCGGACCGCACCGGTCACCGTGCAGGGCGACTACGACCCCCGGCGCACCGCGCTCTACCTCTTCCTCGGCTTCGCCGCCGTGGCCGTCCTCGGTGGCCTCTTCGGCGCGATCAAACCGGTGCGCCGGCTGATCGGCCGGTTCCGCCCGATCGCCGACCCGGCCCGGCGGCGTGGCGCGGTGGCCGCCTCGGTGACCGCGCTGGCACTCGTCGGCTCCATGGTGCTGGCGATGTTCGGCGGGATGCTGATCGCCGCGAACGGCGACCGCACGGTCGCGCCGGGCACCGGCCTGGACTGGTCGGTGCTGGCGGTGGGCGCGGTGCTGCTCGGCGGCACCAGCGCGTACGGCCGGCGTGGCGGCATCTTCGGCACCCTGCTCTCGGTCTGCCTGGTGGTGGTGTTCCTGTCCTGGACCGTGGCGCACGACTGGACGGTCAGCCGGTGGGCGGTCGGCGGCGCGGTCCTCGGCGCCGGGCTGCTGGTCACCCGCCTGGTGGAGACGTTCGGGCGGCCCCGCCCGGCGCCGCCCGGCGCGGGCGCGTCCGGCCCGCTCCGGCCGGCCGGCGACGGCACGCTCAGCAGCGGCTGGGCGATGACGCCGGCGCCCGAGCCGGCCGCCACCTGGCCGTCGGTGCTACCGATGCGCAACGACACCGACACGCCGGTCGAGGCGTGGGAGGCGCCGCGCTGGGACAGCGAGCCGCGACGCTGGGACGCCGACGACCGCTGACGCCGACCGGCGGCGTCGCGTCCGGCGGGCCGGAGCTGATCTCGCCGGATAGGCTCGGCGGCATGACGGAGACTCCTGCCCCCGGCGGCCGTACCTTCGACGAGCTCGACAAGCTCTCCACCGAGGAGCTGCGCGAGCAGGCGTTCCACCTGGCCCGGGAGCGTCGCGACGTGGGGTTCTTCTGGTCGGTGCTGCGGCACCTGCCGAACGCCGACGAAGCCGCCGCCCTCGACGGCGCCCCGAACTCGGTCGGGCCGACCATCGACGAGGCCAACGCGCTGTGGCGCGAGCTGACCGGCCACGGCTACGAGGAGTCCGCGCCGCTGCTGCGCGCCGCTTTCATCGACTACCTGCTGAAGCACTGATCCGGTGGCCGTCCGCCGGCCGGGGGCGGCCGCGCGGTGGGGCAGGTTTGCCCGGCGTGGCGGCCCGGGAACTGACCGCTCCATGGCCCTCACCAACCGCCCCCGCACCGTCCCCCGGTACGGCACGGCCGCCGGCACCGGCACGCTCGCCGCGTTCCTGCTCGTCGCGGTCGGCGGCAGCCCGATGTACGTGGGCTGGGCGCAGGGCCACACCGACCCGACCGGCGCCGGCGGCTGGTTCCTGCGGCTGCTGGCCTGGCCGGCCTGGCGGTGGCACGCGGACGAGGGGCTGCTCACCGCGAACCTACGGGCGATCCTGCTGCTCGTGGCGGCCGCGGGGCTGCTCTATCTGCTGCCCGGCCCGCAGGTGGACCGGGTGGCGGCCTCGGGCAGCCAGTTCCTCTCCGGTTGGGGCGCGTACGCCTTGGCGGCCGGGATCGCCGCGTTGCTCGCCACGCTCCTCGGGCCGAACGGCACGCTCTACGCCGCGTTCCAGGCCGCGAGCGCCGGCGTGACATACGGCTTCTTCGCCGGCTGGATCGTCGGCCTGGCCAGCCTGGGCGGCCGCGCCTGACCGACCGGGATCGTCGGCCTGGCGAGGTCGTGCGGGCCGAGGCGGCCGCGCCTGACCGACCGGGATCGTCGGCCTGGCCAGGTCGTGCGGGCCGAGGCGGCCGCGCCTGACCGACCGGGATCGTCGGCCTGGCCAGGTCGTGCGGGCCGAGGCGGCCGCGCCTGATCCCGGCGCGGTCGGGCTCAGTCCACCGCGCCCAGGGTCAGCACCCGGTCCCGGGTGAGCAGCCCGACCGGGCGGCCCTCCTCGGTGACCACCGCCTGCTCGGCGCCGGAGGTGAGCAGCGCGCCCAGCGCGTCGTAGGCCGAGCTGCCCAGCGCCACGGTGGGCAGGCCGGCTCCGTCGCCGGCCGGGAGCGGGTCGAGCACCGCACCGGTCACCGGGGTGACCGCCAGCCGCCGGACGCCCCGGTCGGCGCCGACGAACTCGCGGACGAACGCCGAGGCCGGCGAGCCGAGCAGCGCGGCGGGTGGGTCGTACTGCTCCAGGACGCCGCCCTCCGACAGCACCGCGATCCGGTCGCCCAGCCGAACCGCCTCGTCGAGGTCGTGGGTGACCAGCACGATGGTCTTGCGGACCTCGGCCTGCAACCGGAGGAACTCCTCCTGCAGCCGGGTCCGGACGATCGGGTCGACGGCCGAGAACGGCTCGTCCATCAGCAGCACCACCGGGTCGGCGGCGAGCGCCCGGGCGACTCCCACCCGCTGCCGCTGGCCGCCGGAGAGCTCGTGCGGGTAGCGCCGGCCGAACTGCGCCGGGTCGAGGCCGACCAGCTCGAGCAGCTCCCCGACCCGGGTCCGGGTCCGGTCCCGGGGCCAGCCCAGCAGCCCCGGGACGGTCGCCACGTTGGCGGCCACGGTCTGGTGCGGGAACAGGCCGACGTTCTGGATCACGTAGCCGATCCGGCGGCGCAGCGTCACCGGGTCGACCCGGGTGACGTCGTCGTCGCCGAGCAGGATCCGCCCGTCGGTCGGCTCGATCAGCCGGTTGATCATCCGTAGCACGGTGGACTTGCCGCAGCCGGACGGGCCGATCAGCACCACCAACTCGCCGGCCTTGACCTCCAGGCTCAGCTCCCGGACCGCCTCGGTGCCGTCCGGATAACGCTTGCGGATGCGCTCCAGCGTGATCGAGGCGGCGCCGTGGCCGGTGTCGGTGCCCGGGGTAACGTCCACGTGTGTTCCTCCACCTGAGCTACCGGGCCGCCCCGGGTAATCCGTGGTTCTCCTGGCAGTACGTGCGGGACAACTCTGACAGCATCCTCGCCGCGTTGCGCGAGCACACCTGGCTGACCGCCCGGGCCGTGGTGATCGCCGCGCTGGTGGCGCTGCCGCTCGCGGTGGCAGCGTACTGGTTCCGGTCGCTGGCCGCGTCCATCCTGGCGCTGACCGGGGTGCTCTACACGATCCCGTCGCTGGCGCTGTTCGCCTTCCTCGCGCCCTACCTCGGCATCGGCGCGGCGACCGTGCTCACCGTGGTGGCGCTGTACGCGTTGCTGGTCATCGTGCGCAACACCCTGGCCGGCCTGAACCAGGTGCCGCCCGAGGTGCGGGAGGCCGCCGAGGGCATGGGCTACGGCCGTTGGGGCCGGCTGTTCCGGATCGAGCTGCCGCTTGCGCTGCCCGGCATCCTCACCGGCGTACGGCTGGCCACCGTGTCCACGGTGGCCCTGGTCACGGTGGGGGTGGTGGTCGGCCGTGGCGGTCTCGGGCAGCTCATCTTCGCCGGCTTCCAGAACAACTTCTACAAGGCGCAGATCATGACCGGCACCGTGCTCTGCGTGCTGCTGGCGCTGGTGCTCGACCTGGCCCTGGCCGGGGTGGGCCGGCTGCTCACTCCGTGGCTGCGCGGGAGAGCCTCGTGAGCGCGAGGAGTGCAGCGCAGCGGAGCTCCGCAGTCGCGAATGGAAGGGAAGCCCGGTGAGTCCGGTGCAGGCGGCGGTGACCTGGCTGAACGACCCGCTGAACTGGACCAATCCCGGCGGGGTGCTGGACCGCCTCGGCGAGCACCTGAGCATGTCCGCCCTGGCGGTGCTGCTCGGCTGCCTGGTGGCCTGGCCGGTGGGCCTCTGGCTCGGGCACAGCGGCCGGGGTGGCGGGCTGGTCCTGCTGGTCTCCAACGTCACCCTGGCGATCCCGACCCTGGCCCTGCTCACCATCCTGCCGCTGACCTTCCTCGGGTTCGGCCGCGCGTCCGTGGTGGTGGCGCTCGCGGTCTTCGCGGTGCCGCCGCTGCTGGCCAACGCGTACACCGGGGTCCGGCAGGCCGATCCGGAGGCCCGGGACGCGGCGCGCGGGATGGGACTCTCCGGCGGGCAGGTGTTGCGCCGGGTCGAGCTGCCGCTCGCGGTGCCCTACCTGGCGGCCGGTTTCCGGACCGCGGCCGTGCAGGTGGTGGCCACCGCCGCGCTGGCCTCGTTCGTCAACGGCGGCGGGCTGGGCCAGATCATCCGGGCCGGCTTCGGCCTCGACATCGCGGCCGGCGGCGGTCAGATCATCGCCGGGGGTGTCCTGGTGGCCGGTCTGGCGATGCTTGTCGAGGGCGTGCTCGCGGTGGTGGAGCGGATGGTCACGCCGCGTCCGCTGCGCCGGGTCCGCCAGCGGGCGAACCGCCGCGCCGCCGCGGCCACGGCCGGCGGCTGACCCGCCGCCCGGCGAGGCGTTGAGGCGGCGGTCGCAGCCGCGCGGCCCGCCGGTGACGATCGGATGACGAAAACCGCTCCGAATTTGTCGGTCGGGTCCGTGAGGATGTTGGGTGGAGTCGCGGGCGGCATTCGGATCGCCCGTCGGACACGCGGCCGGCCCGAAGGGGTCGCGCCGGGACACGGAAGGCGGGCATTGATGCGCGCACGTTCACGGCTGGCCGCGGGGGCCTTCGGCGCCCTCGTCGCGGCGAGCCTTCTCACCGGCTGCGGCGATGCCGGTTCGTCCGGCACCGACGCCCCCGAGGCGGGCGCCTCGGGCGCCGGTTGCGCCCCGGTCGCGGGTGATCAGCTCGTTGTCCTCACCGACGACAAGAAGCTCCAGAACACCGACAACGTCCTCCCCGCGATCAACGCGAAGGCGGCCACACCGCAGCTTGTCGCCGCGCTGGACAAGGTTTCCGCGAAGCTCGACACGCCCAAGCTGATCCAGCTCAACCGGGCCGTCGACGACGAGCGGAAGACGCCCCAGGTGGCGGCGCAGGAGTTCGCCGGCGCCAACGGCGTGACCGACGGGATCGAGAAGGGTCCGGGCGGCCAGGTGACGGTCGGCGCGGGCAACTTCAGCGAGAGCCAGACCGTCGCCGAGCTTTACAAGATCGCGCTCACCGCGGCCGGCTACCAGGTCAAGGTGCAGACCATCGGCAACCGGGAGCTCTACGAGCCGGCCCTGGAGAAGGGTCAGATCCAGGTCGTCCCGGAGTACGCCGCGACCATGGCCGAGTTCCTCAACACCAAGACCAACGGCAAGGACGCGCAGCCGGTCTCCTCGCCCGAGCTGGAGAAGACGGTCTCGGCGCTCAAGACCCAGGGCGACAAGGCCGGCCTGGTGTTCGGTCAGCCGTCCCAGGCGCAGGACCAGAACGCCTTCGCGGTCACCAAGGCATTCGCCGACAAGTACGGCGTGTCGACCCTCTCCGACCTGGCCGCGAAGTGCTCCGGGCAGGCCACCGTGCTGGCCGGTCCGCCGGAGTGCCCGCAGCGGCCGAAGTGCCAGGCCGGTCTCGTCGAGGTCTACGACTTCAAGGCCGGCTCGTTCAGCTCGCTGGACGCGGGCGGTCCGCAGACCAAGAACGCGCTGAAGACCGGTTCCGCCAGCGTCGGCCTGGTGTTCTCCTCCGACGCCGCGCTCGCCACGAGCTGACCGACCGTCGCCGGCCGGTCGCACCGGCCGGCCGGCGACGTCCCAGCCGGGCGGCAGCGCGCTCAGCGGTCCGTGCACCGGACCGCGCCGACCCGTTCCCCTGCGGTGGAACTCTCGGTACTCTGCACTCCCATGCCAGCCTCGGTCGCCCCCGCCGACAAGCGCACCCCGGCGCTGCTGACCGTCCTGTTCTGGATCGGTGTCGGGCTGGCGCCGCTGGCGGCGCTCGTCCTGCTGGTCGCCGGCGGCAACGGCACGCTCCGGTTCGGTGCCGTGCTCGCGATCCTCGCCGTGGTGCTGATCGGCCTCTCCATCGCGTTGCGGGCCGAGCAGGGCGGCGCCGGTGCCGAGGAGCTGCGCGACGAACTGGAACAGCTCCGACGGGAGCTGCGGGCCGAGATCGTGGCCGCCGCGCAGCGCGGCAATCAGGCCCTCGACCAGGCGCGCCGCGCGGAGGAAGCGGCCGGCGCGGTACGCCACCGGCTCGATGCGGCGGCTGCGGGCCTGGCCGCCGCGCCCGTCGAGGAACGGTCGGGCGGCCGGGCCCGGGTGCCGGTCGCCGGGGCGTACGACGCGGGTCGGGCGCATCCGGCCGGCCGCGACGACGACGAGCCCAGCGGTCGCTACGGCACCGGCCAGCGGGGCGAGCCGGCATGGGAGGTCCGTCCCGACGTCGAGCGGACCGGGTCCGACGCGTACGCCGCCGAGGGCCGGGCGCGACCCGAGCCGCCCGGTGCCGGGCGCGACCGGCCGGCCGGCCGCCACGAGCAGCACACCGGGTTCGGCGGTCGCGGAGCGGAGCCGGCACGGCCCGGCGGACGGGCCTCCGCCGGCGTCTACGGCGCGGCGCGGGTGCCCGAGCCGGAGGCCCGGCCGGAGTCCCGCCGGGTCGGCGTGGTCCACCACACCGAGACCGTGCATGTCACCACGCGACACACCATCGTGGGTGGTGGCGGCGACCCGTCCGATTCCCGGTACGGCGGATTCGCGGGCCGCTGGTCGCCGCCGGCGGAGGACCAGCCGCGGGGCGCGGAACCGGCCGAGCATCGCGGTGCCGGCCGGGACGACCGTCCACGGGCCGGCGCCGACCCGACCGGCTGGCCCGGGAGCCTGCGGGCCGGCCCGGGCGCGGAGGAGCCCTGGCCCGGCGCGCACGACGACGACTCGCGGGACGACGGCTTCCGGCCGGGCGCGTCGAGCGACGGCCCCGGCCGGGCCGGGGACGGTCCGAGCTGGGCCGGGGACGGCCCCGGCCGGGCCGGCGGCGAGCATCCCTGGGCGAGCGTCGGCAGGTCGGCCGCCGGTGAGCGGGGCTGGTCGTCGCGGGCGGTGGACGACGGCTGGTCCGCCGACGACGACCGGGCGCGGCCGGTGGACGAGCCGCCGACGCCGGCCTGGCCGCGGCCCGGGCAGTACGGCCGGCCGGCGGCGCCCGAGCGACCCGGACAGTACGGCCGGGCGGAGCCGGTCGAGCGTTCCGGCCGGGCGGCGCCCGCCGAGCCGGACGGAGAGAACTGGTCCGAGCTACGTGCCGGCAACCGCTGGGCGGCGGTGCGCGACGACGGTCAGGGTCGGGAGTTCCGGGTGGGTGAGCGGCGGGCCGCGGTGCACGCCGACGGCGGCGGCACCGAGTACCGGATCGAGGACCGCTGGGCCGCGGTCCGCGGCGCGTCCGGCGAGTACGGCAACCAGCCACGCCACGATCCGGAGCCCTCGTACGGCGGCTCGTCGCGGCGCGACCCCGACCCGTCGTACGGCGGTTCAGGTTCGTGGCAGGACCCGGAGCCGTCCTACGGCAACTCGGCCTGGTCGGAGGAGGGCCCGCCGGCGTTGCCGGCCGGCGGGGTGCCGGTGCCGGGCGAGTGGCGGCCGCCCACCCAGCGCACCGGCCAGCCGGAGTGGCGGCAGGTCGAGCCGGAGTGGCGGCAGCCGGAGCCGGAGTGGCGGCAGCCGGAGCACGGCTACGGACAGCCGCCCCGGGATGCCACCGACCGCTGGCGCTGACCGTTCGCGCGGCGCCCGGACGGGATCGACGCGCCGCCGGGATGCGATCGGCGCCGGGACGACGTCACTTGTCGATGTCGCCGACCACGAAGAACATCGAGCCGAGGATGGCGATCAGGTCCGGCACCAGGCATCCGGGCAGCAGCGTCGACAGCGCCTGCACGTTCGCGTACGAGGCGGTGCGCAGCTTGAGCCGCCACGGCGTCTTCTCGCCCCGGGAGACCAGGTAGTAGCCGTTGATGCCGAGCGGGTTCTCGGTCCAGGCGTAGGTGTGCCCTTCGGGCGCCTTGACGACCTTGGGCAGCCGGGTGTTCACCGGCCCGCTGATCCGGTCCACCCGGTCCAGGCACTGCTCGGCGAGGTCCAGTGAGGCGTACACCTGGTCGAGCAGCACCTCGAACCGGGCGTGGCAGTCCCCGGCGGTCTTCGTCACCACCGGCACGTCGAGCTGGTCGTACGCCAGGTACGGCTCGTCCCGGCGCAGGTCGAGGTCGAGCCCGGAGGCCCGGCCGACCGGCCCGGACGCGCCGAACGCGGCGGCGTCGGCGGCGGACAGCACACCGACGCCGACGGTACGGGCCAGGAAGATCTCGTTGCGCCGGATCAGGTTGTCCAGGTCCGGCATCCGGCGGCGTACCTCGCCGATGGCGGCGCGGGCGCGGCCGGTCCAGCCGGCCGGCACCTCCTCCTTCAGGCCGCCGACCCGGTTGAACATGTAGTGGATCCGGCCGCCGGAGACCTCCTCCATCACCGCCTGGATGGTCTCCCGTTCGCGGAACGCGTAGAACATCGGCGTGATCGCGCCGATCTCCAGCGGGTAGGAGCCGAGGAACATCAGGTGGTTGAGCACCCGGTTCAGCTCGGCCAGCGCCATCCGCAGCCAGGTCGCGCGTTCCGGCACCTCCATGCCCATCAGCCGTTCGACCGCGAGCACCACGCCCAGCTCGTTGGAGAACGCGGACAGCCAGTCGTGCCGGTTGGCCAGCACGATGATCTGCCGGTAGTCGCGTACCTCGAAGAGCTTCTCCGCCCCCCGGTGCATGTAGCCGACGATCGGCTCGGCGGCGACCACCCGCTCCCCGTCGAGCACCAGGCGCAGCCGCAGCACGCCGTGCGTCGAGGGGTGCTGTGGCCCGATGTTGAGCACCATGTCGGTGCCGAGCTGCTCACCGCCGGCCCCGGTGCCGACGGTCAGCTCGCGGAGGTCGCCGGCGTCCGTGGTCATGCCCGTCATCGTGCCACGAGCGGGTCGAGGGCGACGCCGACCGGCTGCCACAGCCACCAGTGCCCGCCGAGGCCGGCCGGGTCGGTCAGCTCGGCCACCGCCGACGCCGTGGCCAGCGCCCGCAGGTAGCCGGCCGGGTCCCGGGAGGCCGACGCCAGCGGCGGTCGCCCGCCGTCGGCCCCGAGCGCCCGCAGCGCCTCCCGCTGCGACACCAGGGTGTACGCACACCGGGCGACCCGCTCACCGGCAGAGGCGACCGAGTCGATGGCGACGTGCGCGGTCACGTCGCACGACCCGTCCGGCACCGGCGGCACCTGTCGTCCGTCCCGGTACCCGGTCAACGTCCCGTCCACGGGCCGGGCGTCCCGCAGGTGCCCGTAGTCCACCGCCAGCGCCAGCCCGCGTTCGATCCGCCCCACCGCCTCCGCCCAGACCTCGTCCCGTTTCCGCCCGACCTCCGCCCGCGCCCATCCGCCGTCCCACCCGCCCGGCTGCCCGCGCTCCACGCCGATGATCAAGGGGTTTGCGTCGTGGTCCGGGCCTCCACCCGACCCGAACTCCTTGATCACCGGGGGCGGCCACCAGTGGGTCAGCCAGGCGGTGTCGGCGAGGGAGAGGGCTCGGCCGGGGGTTTCCTCGCCGGTGGTGGGGTCGACCAGGACGAGGCGCCAGCCGTCGGGGGTGTACGTGGCGACGTCCAGGGGGACGTTGTCCAGCCATTCGGTGGCCAGCAGCAGGCCGGTGATCCCCTCGGGGATCTCGTGGCGCCAGTGGATCTCGGGTGGCAGGCCGGCCGGGCGGGCGGCCCGTTCCACCGCGACCGGGTGGATCCGAGCGGCCAGCTCCGGCGCGGCCTGGGCCAGCAGCGCCCCGAGCAGCTCCCCCCGGCCGGCGCCCACGTCGACCACGTCCAGCCGGTCCGGTTGCCCAAGCGCGTCGTCGAGGACGGCGAGCTGCCGCGCCACGGCAGCGGCGAAGGCCGGCGAGGCGTGCACGCTGGTGCGGAAGTGGGCGGCGGGGCCGGGGCCGGCGACGAAGAAGCC
Source organism: Micromonospora sp. NPDC049282 (assembly GCF_043197045.1). Classification (NCBI taxonomy): domain Bacteria; kingdom Bacillati; phylum Actinomycetota; class Actinomycetes; order Micromonosporales; family Micromonosporaceae; genus Micromonospora; species Micromonospora sp. NPDC049282. The sequence goes on along the minus strand of NZ_JBICSL010000008.1, from coordinate 188,933 downwards.
GTCCGGCCCGTAGAGCGCCCGTTCCATCGCGTCGCGCCAGCGCAGTGTGGGGTTCCCGGATCTCACGTGCCGACCCTAAGGTGCCCCTTGCATACCACCGGGCGGGCGCTTCGGACGGCCGGTGAAGGTTTTCACACCTTCTTGGTTCCGGTCTGTCACCCGGGCGCATACTTGCCATCGACCGGTACCCCCTTCGAGGACTGGATCGCTGCCATGAGCGCACCGCTGCGCCCGCGGGCCCTCCGGGCCCCGCTCGCCTTCCCCCGTACCCTCACCGTCGGCGTGCTCGGCGCCGGACGGGTCGGCGCCGTGCTCGGCGCGGCCCTCGCCGCCGCCGGTCACCGGGTGGCCGCCGTGTCCGGTTCGTCCGGTGCCTCGCGGGCCCGGCTGGCGCTGCTGCTGCCGCAGGCCCCGCACCGCTCCGCGCCCGCCGTGGCGCGCGCCGCCACCGACCTGCTGATCGTGGCGGTTCCCGACGACGCCCTGGCCGGGGTGGTGGCCGACCTGGCCGCGAGCGGCGCGCTGCGTCCCGGGCAGGTGGTGGCGCACACCTCCGGCGCGCACGGGCTGGCGGTGCTGGCCCCGGCCGCCGCGGCCGGCGCCCGGCCGCTCGCGCTGCATCCGGCGATGACCTTCACCGGTACGCCGGACGACCTGTCCCGCCTGGCCGGCAGCTCCTACGGGGTGACCGCCCCGGCCGAGCTGCGCCCGTTCGCGGCCCGGCTGGTGGCCGACCTGGGCGGCGTGCCGGAGTGGGTGGGCGAGGCCGACCGGCCGCTCTACCACGCGGCCCTCGCGCACGGCGCCAACCACCTGGTGACCCTGGTCAACGACGCGGCCGACCGGCTGCGCGACGCCGGGGTGGACCGGCCGGAGAAGGTGCTCGCCCCGCTGCTGCGGGCCGCCCTGGAGAACGCCCTGCGCCTCGGTGACGACGCGTTGACCGGCCCGGTCTCCCGGGGCGACGCGGGCACCGTACGCCGGCACCTGGACCGGCTGGCCGCGGCCGCGCCGGAATCCGTGCCGGCGTACCTGGCGTTGGCCCGACGGACGGCGGACCGTGCGGTCGCGGCGGGCCGGCTGCGCCCGGCGGACGCGGCGCCGCTGCGGGACGTGCTGGACGGGATGGAGGTGGCCTCCTCGTGGTGAGCGTCGTGCACACGCGCAAGGAGCTGGCGGCGGCCCGGGACGGGCTGACCGGCACGGTCGGCGTGGTGATGACCATGGGCGCGCTGCACGCGGGGCACGAGACGCTGCTGCGGGCCGCTCGGGAGCGGGCCGACCACGTGCTGGTGACCGTCTTCGTGAACCCGCTCCAGTTCGGCCCGAACGAGGACTTCGACCGCTACCCGCGCACGCTCGACGCCGACCTGGAGATCTGCCGCCGGGCCGGGGTGGACCTGGTCTTCGCGCCCCCGGTGAGCGAGATGTATCCGCAGGGGCAGCCGACGGTGCGGCTGGACCCGGGCCCGCTCGGCGAGGACCTGGAGGGCCTGAGCCGTCCCGGTTTCTTCCACGGCGTGCTCACCGTGGTCCTGAAGCTGCTCCAGCTCACCCGCCCGGACCTGGCCTTCTTCGGCGAGAAGGACTACCAGCAGCTCACCCTGGTCCGCCGGATGGTCCGCGACCTCGACGTGCCGACCGAGATCGTCGGCGTGCCGACCGTGCGCGAGCTGGACGGGCTGGCGCTGTCCAGCCGCAACCGTTACCTGTCCGCCGAGGAGCGGCGGGCCGCGCTGAGCCTCTCCGCCGCGCTGCGGGCCGGCGTCGCGGCGGCCGGGCGGGGCGACGACGCGGGCGCGGTGCTGGCCGCCGCGCACCGGGCGTTCGACGCGCCGGAGGCCCGCCTCGACTACCTTGTGCTCACCGACACCGATCTGGAGCCCGGACCGGTCTCCGGCGCGGCCCGGCTGCTGATCGCCGCCTGGGTCGGCGCCACTCGCCTGATCGACAACACGGCGATCCACCTCGCGCCGCGTCCCTGACCCCAGCACCTATGCGGAAAGGCACCCCGATGCTCCGGACCATGCTCAAGTCGAAGATCCACCGGGCCACGGTGACCCAGGCCGACCTGCACTACGTCGGCTCGGTGACCGTGGACGAGGATCTGCTCGACGCGGCGGACCTGCTCCCCGGTGAGCAGGTCGCGATCGTGGACATCACCAACGGCGCCCGCCTGGAGACGTACGTGATCCCGGGCCGGCGGGGCAGCGGCGTGATCGGCATCAACGGCGCCGCCGCGCACCTGGTGCACCCCGGCGACCTGGTCATCCTCATCTCGTACGGGCAGATGGACGACGCCGAGGCGCGCGCCTGGCAGCCCCGGGTGGTGCACGTCGACGCGGACAACCGGATCGTCGACCTGACCGCCGACCCCACCACCGCCGCCCCCGGCACCGCCGGGAATCCCACCCCGAACCCCCTGGCCGCCGCCCTGCCCTGATCCCCCCGACGCGGTCTGTCACCGGAAGGTCATTTTCGGCTACCCTGGGCGCACCGTCGGAATCGACGGTCGTCGGGCTGGGGGAGGCGCGATGGGCCGTGCGATGCGAAGCCTCGTCGCCGCCGTGGTCGCGGGTGTGCTGCTGGTCGGGTGCGCCTCGTCGGGCGGGCTGGACGGGGATCTCGGCGACGACTGGGCGGCCATGCCGCCGGCCGGTCCGTTCACCCCGGTGGCCGAGGTCTGCCAGGTCGCCGACTTCACCCCGGCCGTGGGCCTGCCGGCGTACGCGCCGGTCGGCTGCGATCTGCCGCACCGGGTGGAGACGGCGCACGTGGGCGCGTTCGCCGTCGACCGGACCGCCCCGCCGGCGCTCGGCTCACCGGAGATGCGTACCGCGTTCGCCGACTGCGACACCCGGGCCCGGGGCTACCTGGGCGACGACTGGCGCGCCGGGCGGCTCCGGCTGGCCGTGGCGGTGCCCACCGGCACCGGCTGGACGGCCGGCTCCCGCTGGTACCGGTGCGACCTGGCCGAGCTGAACACGGTCGAGGCGGCGGCCGTGGTGGTGACCCGGACGGGCAGCCTGCGTAACGCGCTCAAGCCGCCGTCCCCGCTGCGCCTGGGCTGCCAGCGCACCGGGCAGGACCGCGGCCGGGTGCAGAGGCTCACCCCGGTCGACTGCGCGGTGGCGCACGACGCCGAGTTCGCCGGCGTCTGGGTGGCACCGGACCGCCCGTACCCGAAGAAGCCGGCGGACTGGGCGCCGCTCTACGCCGGCTGCTTCGGCGCCATCGCGCGTTTCTCCGGGGTGCCCGCCGACGGGGCCCTGCGCTACCGCAGCGACGTGGTGGTCCGGCCGCCCGGCGCCGGCCGCTGGGGGGTCGGCGACCGGGGCGTCCGCTGCTATTTGTGGCTCAGCGACCGCACGGTGACCGGCTCGCTGAAGGGTGCCGGCCCGGGCCGCCTGCCGGTCCGGACGAGGTAGCCGAAACCACTCGTCCCGCCCCCGTCACCCGGGACGAGGACGCTTCGGGTTGACTGTGCCCATGGACTTACCCACCGTCGGCCTGCCTGCGCTGCCCCGGCTGCTCGCCGCGCCCGCGCCCGGCTGGGTGGAGACCACCGACGTGATCGTCGTCGGCTCCGGGGTCGCCGGGCTGACCGCCGCGCTGCACCTGCGCGAGGCCGGCCTGCACGTCACGGTCGTCACCAAGGTCGACATGGACGAGGGCTCCACCCGCTGGGCGCAGGGCGGCATCGCCGCGGTGCTCGACCCGTCGGACAGCCCGGGCGCGCACGCGTACGACACCGAGGTGGCCGGCGTGGGTCTCTGCGATCCGGCGGCGGTCCGGGTGCTGGTCGAGGAGGGCCCGGTCCGGCTGCGCGAGCTGATGCGGATCGGGGCGGAGTTCGACCGCAACCCGGACGGCTCGCTGATGCTCGGCCGGGAGGGCGGCCACCGGGCCGACCGGATCGTGCACGCCGGCGGCGACGCCACCGGTGCGGAGGTGCAGCGGGCGTTGCACGCGGCGGTGCGCCGCGACCCCTGGATCCGGCTGGTCGAGCACGCCCTGGTGCTGGACCTGCTGCGCGCCCCGGGCGACGGTCCGGGCGGGCTCGGCCCGGCCTGCGGGATCACGCTGCACGTGCTCGGCGAGGGCAGCGAGGACGGCGTCGGCGCGATCCTCGGCCGCGCGGTGGTGCTGGCGACCGGCGGGATGGGGCAGGTCTTCGCGGCCACCACCAACCCGGCGGTCTCCACCGGGGACGGTGTCGCCCTGGCGTTGCGTGCCGGCGCCGCCGTCACCGACCTGGAGTTCGTCCAGTTCCACCCGACCGCGTTGATCGTGCCGGCCGGCGGCCCGGGCGCCGGCCTGGCGCAGCAACCGCTGGTCTCGGAGGCGCTGCGCGGCGAGGGCGCCCATCTGGTCGACGGCGACGGCAAGCGGTTCATGGTCGGCCAGCACGAGCTGGCCGAACTGGCCCCCCGGGACGTGGTGGCCAAGGGCATCCACCGGGTGCTGCTGACCACCGGCGCCGACCAGGTCTTCCTGGACGCGCGGCACCTGGGCGGCGACTTCCTGGCCCGGCGGTTCCCCACCATCGTGGCGTCCTGCCTGGCCATCGGCGTGGACCCGGCGACCGACCTGATCCCGGTCGCGCCGGCGGCGCACTACGCCTCCGGCGGCGTCCGGACCGACCTGCACGGCCGCACCTCGATCCCCGGCCTGTACGCCTGCGGCGAGGTGGCCTGCACCGGGGTGCACGGCGCCAACCGGCTGGCCAGCAACTCGCTGCTGGAGGGGCTGGTCTTCTCCCGCCGGATCGCCGAGGACATCGCCGCCGGGCTGCCCGAGCAGGCCCGGCCGGCGGAGACCGGCGCCTGGGTGGGGGACGAGGGCCGGCTGGTGCCGGCGGCGGGCACGCCGGAGCTGCAACGGGCGATGACCCGCGGCGCGGGCGTGCTCCGCTCGGCGGAGACACTGGCCGCCACCGCCGTCACCCTGACCGGGCTGGGCGAGGGGCGGGGGGTGCCGCGTACCGCCGACTGGGAGGCGACGAACCTGACCACCGTGGCGTCGACGCTTGTCGCCGCCGCGTACGCCCGCGCGGAGACACGGGGCTGCCACTGGCGGGAGGACTTCCCGGCCGCCGACGACAGGTGGCGGGGCCACCTGGTGGCCGAGGTGGGCCCGGACGGGCGGTTGGCCGAGCGTTTGGTGAGCGCGAGGAGTGAGCCGGTTCTGCGAGCCCCGCAGTCGCGAACGGGGGAGGCGCGGTGAGCGCGAGGAGTGAGCCGGTTCTGCGAGCCCCGCAGTCGCGAACGTCGTCGATGGAGGAGGAAGTTTCATGATCGAGTCGACGGTACGGGCGTTGCGGGACGGCGGCCTGGATCCGGAACGGGTCCGGCAGGTCGTGGTCGACGCGCTGGCCGAGGACCTGGGCCCGGACTTCCTCGACGTCACGAGCGTCGCCACCGTCCCCGACGACCAGCGGGACACCGCCGACCTGGTGGCGCGCGAGGACGGGGTGGTCGCCGGCCTGCCGGTGGCCGCCGCCGTGTTCGAGCTGGTGGGTGAGGTGACCGGCGCGGGGCGTACGGTCGCGGTGTCGCTGGTGGCCCACGACGGTCAGCGGGTGGCGCGCGGCGACGTGCTGGCCACGGTGACCGGGCCGACCCGGCTGCTGCTCACCGCCGAGCGGACGGCGCTCAACCTGCTCTCCCGGATGTCCGGGGTGGCGACCCACACCCGGGCCTGGGCGGACGCGCTGGCCGGCACGAAGGCCATGGTGCTGGACACCCGTAAGACCACGCCGGGGCTGCGCGCGCTGGAGAAGTACGCGGTCCGGGCCGGCGGCGGCACCAACAAGCGGATGGGCCTGCACGACGTTGCCATGATCAAGGACAACCACAAGCTGGCGGCGGGCGGGATCACGGCCGCGTTCCGGCGGGTCCGGGAGGCGTTCCCGGAGGTGCCGGTGCAGGTCGAGGTGGACACGCTGGCCGAGGCGGTGGAGGCGGTCGAGGCCGGGGCGGGTTTCCTGCTGCTGGACAACATGACCCCGGCGCAGCTGCGTGAGGTGGTGGCCGTGGTGGGCGACCGGGCGGAGCTGGAGGCGACCGGTGGGCTGACCCTGCCGGTGGCGGCCGAGTACGGGGCCACCGGCGTCGACTTCCTGTCGGTCGGCGCGCTCACCCACTCCTCGCCGATCCTCGACATCGCCCTCGACCTGCGCCAGAAGTAACGGTCTAGGCTGCCGCTGTGCTGCTCTGCATCGACATCGGAAACACCAACACCGTGCTGGCGACCTTCGACGGCGACAAGCTGGTGCACTCCTGGCGGATCAAGACCGACGCCCGCTCCACCGCGGACGAGCTGGGCCTGATGTTCCGGGGGTTGCTGGCCGGTGACGCCGTGGAGATCACCGGGGTGGCCGCCTGTTCGACCGTGCCGGCCGCGTTGCGCTCGCTGCGCACCATGCTGGATCGCTACTACGCCGACCTGCCGAGTGTGATCGTCGAGCCGGGCGTACGCACCGGGGTGCAGCTCGCCATCGACAACCCGAAGGAGGTGGGCGCGGACCGGGTGGTGAACACGCTGGCCGCGTACACGCTCTACGGCGGGCCGTCGATCGTGGTGGACTTCGGCACCACCACCAACTTCGACGTGATCAGCGACCGGGGCGAGTTCCTCGGCGGGGCGTTCGCGCCCGGCATCGAGATCTCGTTCGACGCGCTGGCCGCCCGCGCCGCCCAGTTGCGCAAGGTGGAGGCCACCCGGCCGCGGTCGGTGATCGGCAAGAACACCGTCGAGTGCCTCCAGTCCGGCCTCTACTTCGGCTTCGCCGGCCAGGTGGACCGGATCGTCGAGCGGATGTCCGAGGAACTGGGCGAGGTGAAGGCGGTCATCGCCACCGGCGGTCTGGCCGCGCTGGTGCTGGGGGAGTGCGCCACCATCACCCACCACGAGCCGATGATCACCCTGATCGGCCTGCGGATGGTCTACGACCGCAACACCTGAGGTCAGTAGCGCCGCGCGCGAAGCACGACCGTGCGGTACGGCAGCTCCACGGTGTCCCGGCCGGCCAGCTCCGGGTGGGTGGCGAACAGGTCGGTCAGCCCGCCGTCGACCCGCGCCCGCTCGGCCGGGGTGGCGGTCAGCCAGTAGGAGCGGGTGTGCAGCATGGCCACCAGCTCGTCCGGGGTGAGCGTGGTGGCGTGGCCGAACTCGCCGACCTCGACCGGGATGAAGGCGGGGCCGAAGTCGGCGTACCGGTCGGTCACGTCACCGGCGTTGTGGTCGAGGTGGGCGATCCGGGTCAGCTCGGCCACCCAGCCGACCCGCTCGTCCCGGACGTTCCACACCGGCGCGAACGTGCCGCCGGGGCGCAGCACCCGGGCCACCTCGGCGTGCGCGCGGTCCCGGTCGAACCAGTGGTAGGCCTGCCCGACCAGCACCGCGTCCACGGCGTCGTCGGGCAGCGGCATCGACTCGGCGCTGCCGGCCAGCGCCGTCGTGCCCGAGGTGGCGGCGGCCAGTTGCGCCCGCATCTCCGGATCCGGCTCGACGGGTACGACGTGGTGTCCGAGCGCGGACAGCCCGCGGGTGAGGATGCCGGTGCCGGCGCCGAGGTCCACCACCCGGGCCGGGGCGGGACAGCCTTCCAGCGCCCAGCGCAGCGCCTCCTGCGGATAGCGGGGCCGGAACCGGTCGTACTCGCCGGCGGCGGCGCCGAACGAGAGCGCCGCAGTGGGGTCGGTCATGGCGGGCAGGTTATCCCGTAACGGCCGGCACGGCGCTTGAGTACGCTCATGTGCTGACCCCGCCGATGTTCCCCAAGGCTTGAGGAAGCGTGCCGTGACCGAGCAGAACGCCCTGCCAACCGACCCCGCCGACGACCTTCCCGAGCAGATGAAGGTCCGCCGGGAGAAGCGGGACCGGATGCTCGCCGAGGGCGTCGAGCCGTACCCGGTCGGTTTCCCGCGCACCACCACGCTCGCGAAGCTCCGCGAGCGCTACGCCGACCTGCCGACCGACACCGCCACCGGCGACCGGGCCTCGGTCACCGGTCGGGTGATCTTCATCCGCAACACCGGCAAGCTCTGCTTCGCCACCCTGCGCGACGGCGACGGCACCGAACTCCAGGCGATGCTCTCGCTGGACCGGGTCGGCCCGGAGCGGTTGGCGGACTGGAAGCGCCTGGTGGACCTCGGTGACCACGTCGGCGTGACCGGCGAGGTGATCACCAGCCGGCGGGGGGAGCTGTCGGTGCTGGCCGACGAGTGGACGGTCACCGCCAAGGCGCTGCGCCCGCTGCCGGTGGCGCACAAGCCGCTGAGTGAGGAGTCCCGGGTCCGCCAGCGCTACGTGGACCTGGTGGTCCGTCCGCAGGCCCGGCAGATGGTCCGCACCCGGGCGGCGGCGGTCCGCAGCCTGCGCGACACCCTGCACGGGCGGGACTTCATTGAGGTCGAGACGCCGATGCTGCAGTTGCTGCACGGTGGCGCGGCAGCCCGCCCATTCGTGACCCACAGCAATGCGCTCGACACCGATCTGTATCTGCGAATCGCGCCGGAACTGTTTCTCAAGCGCGCGGTCGTGGGGGGCGTCGACCGGGTCTTCGAGATCAACCGCAACTTCCGTAATGAGGGCATCGACTCCTCGCACTCGCCGGAGTTCGCGATGCTGGAGACCTACGAGGCGTACGGCGACTACGACACGATGGCCGAGCTGACCCGAAATCTGGTGCAGCAGGCCGCCATCGCGGTCGCCGGCTCGACGACCGTGACGCACGCCGACGGCCGGGAGTTCGACCTGGGCGGCGAGTGGCGCTCGGTGACGCTGTTCGGTGTTCTTTCCGAAGCGCTCGGTGAGGAGGTCACCGTCCGCACCGAAAGGTCACGCCTGGTCGAGTACGCGGACAAGGTCGGCCTCGCGGTCGACCCGAAGTGGGGGCCGGGCAAGCTGGCCGAGGAGCTGTTCGAGGAACTGGTGGTGCCGTCGCTGCAGGCGCCCACGTTCGTCCGCGACTACCCGGAGGAAACCAGCCCGTTGACCCGGGCGCACCGGAGCGAGCCGGGGTTGGCCGAGAAGTGGGACCTCTACGTGCTCGGATTCGAGCTGGGTACCGCGTACTCCGAGCTGGTCGACCCGGTCGTGCAGCGGGAGCGGCTGGTGGCCCAGGCGCAGCTCGCGGCGCGCGGCGACGACGAGGCCATGCGTCTCGACGAGGACTTTCTCCGGGCGATGGAGTACGGAATGCCGCCGGCCGGTGGGATGGGAATGGGAATCGACCGGCTCCTGATGGCGCTGACCGGCCTGGGAATTCGGGAAACCATCCTGTTCCCGTTGGTCCGGCCCGAGTAGGCGGGCAAAGCTTCTCCGCCTCGTTACGCCGTCCTATTGACGGGGCAAGCATCGGGCAGGTTATCGTGCTCGGGGCATTGCAGGAGCACCACCCTGCTCGAAAGGAATGTGGGACGTGGCCAAGCAGATCATTCACAAGCTGGTCGATGACCTGGACGGCGGGGACGCTGACGAGACTGTCAAGTTCGCGCTCGACGGCGTGCAGTACGAGATCGACCTCTCCGCCTCCAACGCCGAAAAATTGCGCGGCGAATTCGCGCAGTACATCGCGCACGGCACGAAGGTCGGTCGGGGCGGAGTGGTCGTGGGCGGCCGGGCCGCGCGCGGCCGGGGCGGGGCGACCGCCGACCGCGAGCAGAACCGGGCCATCCGCGAGTGGGCCAAGAAGGCCGGCAAGGACATCTCCGACCGGGGCCGGATCCCGCAGGAGATCGTGGACGAGTACCACGCGAAGGCGGGGCACTGACCCCGACGTACGCGACGGTTGACCCGACGCCGGCCCGGAGGACGACTCCGGGCCGGCGTCGGCCGTTTCCGCCTGACCGCGCCTGCCGTCCGGTTCGGCCCCGGCCGGCCGGTCCAGGTGTCGGCGGCGGGAAGAAACCGGCGTCCGGTGGAGTTGTCCACAGGCGGTGGAGATTTCGTCCACAGGCTGTGGACGAGCGCGGCGGGTGCCCGAACCCCCGCCCGAAGCCCCTCGACCGGGCCTTCCACCGGTGGTCGAATTTCGCTCTGCGCGTACAGGCGGGGGTCCCGGAACACCTCCTGAGCGTGGACGGTTGGCAGAAACGACGTCGGAACCGTCATTCACGGGGTCCCACGACCTCAGCGGAGACGGTCCGCGGCGATAGAGTAAGGAGGCACGGACGCCCGTCCCGGACGTCCGCGCACCGGCCCCGCCGAGATCTGACCATCAAGGCGCACGGCATGTGAGGAGCACGAGGGCATGTTCGAGCGGTTCACCGACCGAGCGCGACGGGTTGTCGTCCTGGCCCAAGAAGAGGCCCGGATGCTCAACCACAACTACATCGGCACGGAGCACATCCTGCTGGGCCTGATCCACGAGGGTGAGGGCGTGGCGGCGAAGGCTCTGGAGAGCCTCGGCATCTCGCTGGAGGGCGTCCGTCAGCAGGTCGAGGAGATCATCGGCCAGGGCCAGCAGGCGCCGAGTGGGCACATCCCGTTCACGCCGCGGGCCAAGAAGGTGCTGGAGCTGTCGCTGCGCGAGGCGCTGCAGCTCGGCCACAACTACATCGGCACCGAGCACATCCTGCTCGGCCTGATCCGCGAGGGCGAGGGCGTGGCCGCCCAGGTGCTGGTCAAGCTCGGCGCCGACCTCAACCGGGTCCGCCAGCAGGTGATCCAGCTCCTCTCCGGCTACCAGGGCAAGGAGCCGGCCGCCGCCGGCGCCGCGCCGGGTGAGGCCGCGCCGTCGACCAGCCTGGTGCTGGACCAGTTCGGCCGGAACCTGACCCAGGCCGCCCGGGAGGGCAAGCTCGACCCGGTGATCGGGCGCGAGAAGGAGATCGAGCGGGTCATGCAGGTGCTGTCCCGCCGCACCAAGAACAACCCGGTGCTGATCGGCGAGCCCGGCGTCGGCAAGACCGCCGTGGTGGAGGGCCTGTCCCAGAAGATCATCAAGGGCGAGGTGCCCGAGACGCTGAAGGACAAGCAGCTCTACACGCTCGACCTCGGCGCCCTGGTCGCCGGCTCCCGCTACCGCGGTGACTTCGAGGAGCGCCTGAAGAAGGTGCTCAAGGAGATCCGTACCCGCGGCGACATCATCCTGTTCATCGACGAGATCCACACCCTGGTGGGTGCGGGCGCCGCCGAGGGCGCGATCGACGCCGCCAGCATCCTCAAGCCGATGCTGGCCCGTGGTGAGCTGCAGACCATCGGCGCCACCACGCTCGACGAGTACCGCAAGCACCTGGAGAAGGACGCCGCTCTCGAGCGCCGCTTCCAGCCGATCCAGGTGGGTGAGCCGTCGCTGGCGCACACCATCGAGATCCTCAAGGGCCTGCGGGACCGCTACGAGGCGCACCACCGGGTGAGCATCACCGACGCCGCCCTCGTGGCCGCCGCGACGCTGGCCGACAGGTACATCTCCGACCGCTTCCTGCCGGACAAGGCGATCGACCTGATCGACGAGGCCGGCGCGCGGATGCGGATCCGCCGGATGACCGCGCCGCCGGACCTGCGTGACTTCGACGAGCGCATCGCCCAGGTGCGTCGCGACAAGGAGTCCGCGATCGACGCGCAGGACTTCGAGCGGGCCGCGCAGCTGCGCGACAAGGAGAAGCAGCTGCTGGGTCAGAAGGCGCAGCGGGAGAAGGAGTGGAAGGCCGGTGACCTGGACGTCGTCAGCGAGGTCGACGACGAGCAGATCGCCGAGGTGCTCGGCAACTGGACCGGCATCCCGGTCTACAAGCTGACCGAGGAGGAGACCTCGCGCCTGCTGCGCATGGAGGACGAGCTGCACAAGCGCGTCATCGGCCAGGAGGACGCGGTCAAGGCGGTGTCGAAGGCGATCCGGCGGACCCGGGCCGGCCTGAAGGACCCGAAGCGCCCATCCGGCTCGTTCATCTTCGCCGGCCCGTCCGGTGTCGGTAAGACCGAGCTGTCCAAGGCGCTGGCCGACTTTCTCTTCGGCAGCGAGGACGCCCTTATCCAGCTGGACATGTCCGAGTTCCACGACCGTTACACGGTCTCCCGGCTGGTGGGTGCCCCTCCCGGCTACGTCGGCTACGACGAGGGCGGGCAGCTGACCGAGAAGGTGCGTCGCCGGCCGTTCTCGGTGGTGCTGTTCGACGAGATCGAGAAGGCCCACCCGGATGTGTTCAACACGCTCCTGCAGATCCTGGAGGACGGTCGTCTCACCGACGGCCAGGGCCGGATCGTGGACTTCAAGAACACGGTCATCATCCTGACCACCAACCTGGGCACGCGGGACGTTGCCAAGGCGGTCTCCCTGGGCTTCCAGCAGTCGGAGGATTCCGAGTCGACCTACGACCGGATGAAGCAGAAGGTCAACGACGAGCTCAAGCAGCACTTCCGGCCCGAGTTCCTGAACCGGATCGACGACACGATCGTCTTCCACCAGCTGCGTGAGAACGAGATCCTGCAGATCGTGGACATCATGATCCAGCGGATCGAGGGTCAGCTGCGTAACAAGGACATGGGTCTGGAGTTGACCGACAACGCCAAGAAGTACCTGGCGAAGAAAGGCTTCGACCCGGTGCTGGGCGCCCGGCCGCTGCGTCGCACGATCCAGCGCGACATCGAGGACAACCTGTCGGAACGGATCCTGTTCAACGAGCTGACCCCGGGTCAGATCGTGGTGGTCGACTGCGAAGGCGACCCCGAGAACATCGACAAGTCCAAGCTCGTCTTCCGGGGCGCGGACCGGCCGGACGCCGTGCCGGACGCCGTCCCGGCGGATCTCGGCGCCGCCGCCACCGGCGCGGACGACGCCGCCGCGTAAGTTCGGGCGAGACTGTTTCCAGGGCGACGGCCCCGGTCGGCGAGAGCCACCGGGGCCGTCGCCTTTCCCGTGCCCGGGCGTGCGGTCAGGGCAGGGGAACGGGCGGGCCGTCGCCGGCCAGCCGGAACGACTCCGGACCCACCGGTTCCACCAGCCCGTCGGTGACCAGGCCGGCCAGCGCCCGAGCCCGCTGCACGTCGTCGTGCCACACCTGGTCCAGTCGCTGGTGCGGCACCGGTCCCGCGGTGTCCCGGAGCACGGCGAGGAGCAGGCCGCGTACCTGCCGGTCGGTCCCGGCGTAGCGCTGCGGACGGCGGGTCGGCCCGGCCGGCGCCGCCAGCCCGGAGGCCCGCCACGCGCAACTGGACTCGACCGGGCACACCGCGCAGCGGGGCGCGCGTGCGGTGCACACGACCGCGCCGAGTTCCATGAACGCCGCGCTGGCCAGGGCCGCCGCGGCCGGTTCGACAGGCAGCAGCTCCTCGGTGGCGACCAGGTCGGCGGGGCGGGTGGTCGGCCCGGCGTCGGGCTCCCCGGCGATCGCGCGGCACACCACCCGGCGGACGTTCGTGTCGACCACCGGATGCCGCTGCCCGTACGCGAACGCCGCCACCGCCCGGGCCGTGTACGTGCCGACCCCGGGCAGCGCCAGCAACTGGTCCAACCGGTCGGGCACCACGCCGCCGTGCCGGTCCACGACGGCCACCGCGCACTCGCGCAGGCGTACCGCCCGGCGGGGGTAGCCGAGTCGGCCCCACATCCGGATCGCCTCGGCCGGGGTGTCCTCGGCCAGCGCGCGTGGCTCCGGCCAGCGGGCCAGCCATGCCTCCCAGGCGGGCACCACGCGGATCACCGGGGTCTGCTGGAGCATGACCTCGCTGACCAGGATCGCCCAGGCACCGATGCCGGGGCGGCGCCACGGCAGGTCGCGGGCGTTGCGCTCGTACCACCGGCTGACCAGGGTGGCGAAGGTGGGTCCAGTCATGGCGTGCCGATGATGTCACGGGCGGCTTTCCCGCAGGGTGGGCGGGCCGGGTGGGCCGGTGCGGTGGATCTTCGGCGGCGGGGCAGAATGTCCGAATGAACGAGCTCGCGATCACCGTCATCGGCCGGGACCGGCCGGGCATCGTGGCCGACGTCGCGGAGGTCCTCGCCGGGCTCGGCGCGAACCTCACCGACTCGACGATGACCCGGCTGCGGGGGCACTTCGCCATGACCCTGATCTGCGTGGGTCCGTCCGCCGCCGACGTCGAGGCCGCGTTCGCCCCGCTCGCCGCCGACGGGCACCTGCTGGCCACCGTACGCGCGGTCACCCCGGACGGCGCCCGCGAGCCGGCCGGCGAACCGTACGTGCTGGCGGTGCACGGCGCCGACCGGATGGGCATCGTGGCCGCGATGACCCGGGTGCTGGCCGACGCGGGCGGCAACGTGACCGACCTGAGCACCCGGCTGACCGGCTCGCTCTACGTGGTGGTCGCCGAGGTGGAGTTGCCGCCGGGCAGCTCGGACGAGGTGGCCGGCCGGCTCACCCGGGCCGCGGCGGAACTGGGCGTCGGGGTCAGCCTCCGCCCGTCGGACTCGGACCTGCTGTGACCGGCCCGGAGTACGCCGGCCTGGGCGGCTGGACGCCGGAGAAGCTGGGCGTCCCGGGCGAGGTGCGTCCGGTGGTCGCCGCCCCGGAGCCGGTGCTGAGCCGGCCGGGTCCGGAGGTCGACCCGACCTCGACCGAGGTGGTGCGGCTGGCCGCCGACCTGGTGGCCACCATGCGGGTCTCGCCGGGCTGTGTGGGCCTGGCGGCGCCGCAGGTCGGGGTGAGCGCGCAGGTGTTCGCGGTGGACGTGACCGGGCACCCGAAGGCGGTCACCGTGCACGGCACGTTCGTGCTCTGCAACGCGCGGGTGGTGGAGGCGAGCCGGTGGAAGGCCGGCCGGGAGGGCTGCATGTCGGTGCCGGACCTGACCGGCGACGTGAAGCGGGCCAGCCGCCTGGTGGTGGAGGGAATGCTGCCGGGCAGCGGAGAGCCGGTGCGGCTGGTCACCGACGGTTTCGAGGCGCGTGCGCTCCAGCACGAGATCGACCACTGCGCCGGCTTGCTCTTCCTCGATCAGGTTGCCGGCGCACACGCCGTCTACCAGCGCAAAGTCTATCTCTGACGGTGGCCGAAACCATCCAGTGTGGACGGCTGGGCGGGCGTCGCACGCGGTTACCGGCGCGTCGGACCGGCGCGCCGAGCACCGCGCGGCTACGGTAGGCGCATCATGCGTCTGACGGTCGGCCCTCTGCCCTCCGCCGTGTACTGGCGGCGTCGTGCCGTCGTGCTCGGCGCAGGGCTGCTCTTCCTGATTGTCCTGCTCTATTCCTGCACCGGCACGGACCGCAACACCGGCGCGCCGGGCGGCGAACCGTCGCCGGGCGGCTCCGCCGGTGCGGCGCCGGGACCTTCCGGCTCGGTACTTGCCCCGCAGTCGACCGGACCGTCGCCCTCGCCGGGCGCCTCCGGTGACACCGGCGGTGGCACGAACACGGGCGGTGGCACGAGCACCGGCGGTGGCACGGGCACCGATGGTGGCACGAGCACCGGGGGCGGGTCGGGCACGGGTGACGGCGGCGCGTCCGGGGAGCCGGTCTCCGCCGACGGCGCCTGCACCGACGCGGAGATCCAGGTGACCCCGGTGGCGGTGCCGGCGAGCGCCCAGCGGGGCACCGTGGTCACGCTGCGCCTCAAGATCAAGAACGTCTCGAACCGTACGTGCAGCCGCGACGTCGGCGCCGATCTTCAGGAGCTGTACGTCAAGGCCGGCGCGGAGAAGGTCTGGTCGTCCGACACCTGCGGCACCGGCAAGGGCTCGGACGTGCAGTCGTTCACCCCGGACTTCGAGCGCGCGTACGAGCTGGGCTGGAACGGGCGGGACACCAGCCGCTGCGACGGCGGGCTGGCCGCCGGCCCGTACGCCCCGATCGGCACGTACCAGGTCTTCGCCCGGGTCGGCACCAAGATCAGCGAGCCGGTGAAGTTGACCGTCACCGGCTGAGGCGGATCAGACGTACCGCTCCAGGATGGACGCCTCGGCGAGCCGCGACAGACCCTCGCGGACCCCACGGGCGCGGGCCTCGCCCACCCCCTCGACCGCCTGGAGGTCCTCCACGGTCGCGCCGAGCAGCCGCTGGAGGCTGCCGAAGTGCACCACCAGCCGGTCGACCACGGCCGCCGGCAGCCGGGGCACCTTGGCCAGCAGGCGGAACCCGCGCGGGCTGACCGCGGCGTCGAGCGCGTCGGAGGCGGACGGGTAGCCGATGGCCTTGGCCACCGCCACCAGGTCGATCAGCTCGGTGGCGCTGAGCAGGTCCAGCTCGACCAGCGCCTCGTCGAGCGTGCGCGACTTGCGGCCCACCGGCAGGTAGTCGCGGATGACCAGGGTGCGGTCGGCGTCCACGCCGGCCATCAGCTCGTCGAGCTGAAGCGCCAGCAGGCGGCCGTCGGTGCCCAGCTCCACCACGTAGCCGGCGATCTCGTCGGCGATCCGCCGCACCATCTCCAGCCGCTGCACCACCGCCACCGCGTCGCGCACGGTGACCAGGTCCTCGATCTCCAGCGCGGAGAGCGTGCCGGAGACCTCGTCCAGCCGGAGCTTGTAGCGCTCCAGCGTCGCCAGCGCCTGGTTCGCCCGGGACAGGATGGCCGCCGAGTCGTCCAGCACGTGCCGCTGGCCGTTGACGTAGAGGCTGATGATCCGCATCGACTGGCTGACCGAGATGACCGGATAGCCGGTCTGCCGGGCCACCCGCTCGGCGGTGCGGTGCCGGGTGCCGGACTCCTCGGTGGGGATGGACGGGTCGGGCATCAGGTGCACGCCGGCCTGGACGATCCGGGTGCCGTCGCTGGAGAGCACCACGGCGCCATCCATCTTGCACAGCTCGCGGACCCGGGTGGCGGAGAACTCCACGTCCATCGGGAAGCCGCCGGTGCAGATCTGCTCGACCACCTTGTCGTAGCCGAGCACGATCAGCGCGCCGGTGCGGCCGCGCAGGATCCGCTCCAGGCCGTCGCGGAGCGCGGTGCCGGGCGCCATGAGGGCGAGATTGGCGCGCAGCGGGTCGGCGCCGGCGCCGCCGACGCTCCCGGCCACGCTCACGCTGATGGCGCGGGTGGGGTTGCCGCTCACGGCACCGGTGCGGGCGTGCGGCGTCGCCGTTGCGGGCTTGGTGGCATCGCGGTCGATCGGCACGGGCACAGTCTACGGACTGCGGTGCGGTGGGTGCTCTCGTGGTTACTGTGATGTGTCACGATGTCGGGCTCGTCCGGCCGTCGGTGGACCGTGTGGCCTGTCCGGAATCGTCCGGCCGCGCCCTCCGAGCGTGCGCACTCACGGTCACTCCGCGGATGCGCGGGCGGCCGCCTGGAGCGCGGCACGCACGTCCGTGACCTCGATCACGCGCATGTTCTCCGGGGCGATGCCGCTGCTGCCGGGGCCGCAACCGGGCGGGACCAGGGCCAGCCGGAAGCCCAGCCGGGCGGCCTCGGCCAGCCGACGGGGCACCGCGCCGACCCGCCGCACCTCGCCGGTGAGCCCGACCTCGCCGATGGCGACCAGGTGCGCGTTGAGCGCCAGGTTGAGCCCTCCGGAGGCCACCGCGAGCGCCACGGCGAGGTCGGCCGCCGGCTCGACCACCCGGATGCCGCCGACGGTGGCGGCGAAGACCTCCCGGTCGTGCAGCGTCAGCCGCTCGGTGCGGCGCTGGAGCACCGCGAGGACCATCGCGAGCCGGGCGCTGTCGAGGCCGGAGACCGTGCGCCGCGGCGAGCCGGCGACCGTCGCGCCGATCAGCGCCTGCACCTCGGTGACCAGCGCCCGCCGGCCCTCCATGGCAACCGTCACGCAGGTGCCCGGCACCGGCTCGGAGTAGCGGGTCAGGAACAGGCCGGACGGGTCGGCGAGGCTGCTGATGCCGCCCTCGTGCATCTCGAAGCAGCCCACCTCGTCGGCCGCGCCGAACCGGTTCTTCACGCCGCGCACCATGCGCAGCGAGGAGTGCTTGTCGCCCTCGAAGTGGAGCACCACGTCGACCAGGTGCTCCAGCACCCGAGGGCCGGCCACCTGGCCGTCCTTGGTGACGTGCCCGACCAGCACGGTGGCGATGCCCCGCTCCTTGGCGACCGCGACCAGCGCGGCGGTGACCGCGCGCACCTGGGTCACGCCGCCCGGCACGCCCTCGGTGCCGGTGGTGGAGATGGTCTGCACCGAGTCGAGCACCAGCAGCCCGGGCTTCACCGCGTCGAGGTGACCGAGCACCGCCGCCAGGTCGCTCTCGGCGGCCAGGTAGAGCTGGTCGTGCAGGGTGCCCATCCGCTCCGCGCGCAGCCGGACCTGGCTGACCGACTCCTCGCCGCTGACCACCAGCGACGGGCTGCCCGCGCCGGTGGCCCACTGCTGGGCCACGTCGAGCAGCAGGGTCGACTTGCCGACTCCGGGCTCGCCGGCCAGCAGCACCACCGCGCCGGGGACCAGACCGCCGCCGAGCACCCGGTCGAGCTCGCTCACGCCTGTCGGCCGGGCCCGGGCCGGCGCGGCGCTGATGGTGGCGATCGGCCGGGCCGGCTCGGCCGGCACTCGGGAGCTGACCACCCGGCCGGAGACCAGCGGACCGGTGACCGTGGACTCGACCACCGAGCCCCACTCGCCGCACTCGGGGCACCGGCCCACCCACTTCGGTGGCTGGTGACCGCAGGCGTCGCACTCGTAGGCCGGGCGGGGCTCGCGGGCGGCGGCACGGCCGCGGCCGGAGCCGGCGCGGGGGGAGGTCGATCGGGGCGTGGTCACCACCGGACGCTAACCGGGCGGTACGACGAAAGCCCACCGACGAAACGACGACACCGCCGGTGTGGCGCAGGCCACGGTGGCGGTGTCGTCGGAGACGGTGCGGCGTCAGCCGTGGCTGCCACCCTCTTCGGCGGTGTGCTCACGCGGGTTGACGACCGGCGACGGCGGCGCCTCCGGGGTCAGCGGGACGCCGATCGGCACCGGCGTCCTGATCACGTTGCCGTTGCCGAAGTCGAAGGTCAGGTCGACCTGCTGGCCGACGAGCACCTTCTCGTTCAGGCCGACGAGCTGGAGGATTCGCGGGTTGCCGCTGATCAGCTGGGCGTAGCCGAGCGCCGGGATCTCGATCCGGGCGGGCTGGCCGGCGGGCGCCGCCGCGCTCTCCGACGGCGACGGGCTGGCCGAGGCGGAACCGCTCTGCGACGGCGAGCCGGTCACGTCCAGCGACTGGCTGGGCGAGGCGCTCGGGTCGGCGGCGGTCGGCGAGGCGGAGGCCGGCTCGGTCGGCGACCCGGTCGGGGTGGCCGCGCCGCTGGACCCGGCACCGCCGGTCAGCACGACCTCGCGCGCGCTGTCGGTGGTGACGGTCACCGTCACCGGCGCCTTGCTGTCGTTGTAGATCACGACGTTGAGCGGCGCGTTCGCGCCCGCCTCGTAGCCCTTCGGCCCCGGGAACTGCACGTAGAGCCCGCGCACCTGGTAGAGGTTGTCGGAGGTCTGGACGTTGACGCCCTGTACCGACGGGATCTTGTTGGCGGTCTCGGCCACCTGCCCGGCGCCACACCCGGACAGCAGCAGGCTCGCCGCCGCCGTGCCGGCCAGCAGCAGGGCCGGCCCCCGGGAACCCCTGATCGAGCGCGTCACGTCGGTCCTCCTCGTCACGATCCCCCGCCCGGTCGACCGCCGGGCACGGGGTGGCCTTACCCGCGCAGACCGCGCTCCAGGGTAGTTGGAGCTGATCGAGGCCCGCACGCGGACCCGGCAACGCCACCTCCAGGGGACTCCTCAGACCACCCGGCCGTTCGCCACCAGCAGCACCACATCGATGAGCGCGACCACCAGCACCGCCCGGAAGGCGGTCACCGGACGGCCGTCGGCCCGGCCGGTGGCGCCTCCGGCGTACCAACCGAGGGCCGGCACCGCGACGGCGGCGGCGACCGCCGACAGGCCGGTCCACGACGGCGGCCCGGGCGGGCCGAACACCAGCGTGACGGTGGCGGCGAGGAGCAGCCCGGCGGCGGCCAGCCGGCTGCCCGCCGGGCCCAGCCGGTGCGGCAGCCCGCGCACCCCGGTGCGGGCGTCGTCGGCCAGGTCGGGCAGGACGTTCGCGAAGTGCGCCCCGGCGCCGAGCAGCGCGGCGGCGCCCACCAGCCAGGCCGGGGGAGCGGGCGAGCCGGGCAGCGCCAGCACCACGAACGCGGGCAGCGCGCCGAACGAGACCGCGTAGGGCAGCACCGACACCGGCGTCGACTTCAACGGCTTGTTGTAGAGCAGCGCGGAGACCAGCCCCAGGGTGGCGAAGGTCGCCGCGACCGGACCGGCGGCCAGCGCCAGCAGTCCGGTGGCGACGGCGGCGACCGCGGTGGCCCGGGCCAGCGTCGACCGGGCGACCGCGCCGGTGGTCACCGGCTTGTCGGTACGCCCCACCGCGGCGTCCCGGTCGGCGTCGATCAGATCGTTGCTCCAGCCGACGGCGAGTTGGCTGGCGAGCACGGTCAGCGCCACCGTCACGATTCCGGCGGCGGCGTGCCCGACGGCGGCGGCGAGCAGCGCGGCGACCACGGTGACCGCCGCCGCCGGCTCCGGATGGCTCGCCCTGACCAGCCCTAACACCCGTGTCGACATAACGGAAGTCTGGTCGTTACCGGGGAGTCGTGCCACGCTCGGTCCATGCCAGAAGCGTCCCCGGTGGCCGGTCCGCGCCGGGCGCTGCCCCCGAACGACCCCCGGCAGTACGACGACCTGGCCGACGAGTGGTGGCGGCCGGACGGCGCCTTCGCGATGCTGCACTGGCTGGCCCGCGCCCGCGCGGCCCTGGTGCCCCCGGCGTCCACCCGGGACGACCTGCTGGTCGACCTCGGCTGCGGCGCCGGGCTGCTGGCGCCACACCTGGCCGGCAAGGGCTACCGGCACGTGGGGGTGGACCTGACCCGTTCCGCGCTCGACCAGGCCGCCGCGCACGGCGTGACCGTGCTCCAGGGCGACGCCACGGCGGTGCCGCTGGCCGACGGCTGCGCCGCCGTGGTCTCCGCCGGCGAGCTGCTGGAGCACGTGCCGGACTGGCGGCGGGCGGTGGCCGAGGCGTGCCGGTTGCTGCGGCCGGGCGGCCTGCTGGTGCTGGACACCCTCAACGACACGCTGCTGGCCCGGCTGGTCGCGGTGGAGCTGGGGGAACGGCTGCCCACGGTGCCGCGCGGCATCCACGACCACCGGCTGTTCGTGGACGCCCGCGCGCTGGTGGCCGAGTGCGCCCGGCACGGCGTGGCGTTGCGCCTGCGCGGGCTTCGACCGGAGTTGGGCGGCACGCTGGCCTGGTTGCTGCGCCGGTGGCGGGGCGGCGACCGTCCGGTCCGGACCGAGCCGCGTGTCGTGCCGACCCGGTCCACCGCGGTCCTCTACCAGGGCAGCGGGCGCCGGGGCGGGTAGCCGGGAGCACCCGGGGTAAGGGACGTCGAGAAGGGGGCGACATGACTGTGCACGCGCTGGAGGCGGCCCGCCGGTTGGCGCCGCGACTGGCCGCCCGCGCGGCCGGGCACGACCGGGACGGCTCGTTCCCCGTCGACGACTTCGCCGACCTGCGGGAGGCCGGCCTGTTCGGCCTGATGGTCCCGCGCGAGCTGGGCGGCTCGGGCGCGACGTTCGCCGAGTACGCCGCCGTCGCGACCGAACTGGCCCGGGGCAACGGCGCCACCGCGCTGGTGTTCAACATGCACGCCTCGGTGACCGGGGCGTTGGGCGCGGTCACCGAGGAGCTGGCCGAGGCGCTCGGCGTATCGGACGAGGCGTTGGTCGCCCGCGACCGGCTGCTGCGCGCGGCGGCCGACGGCGCCTGGTACGCGGTGGCGATGAGCGAGCGCGGCGCCGGCGCCCGGCTGTCCCAGCTCAGCACCGTCTACCAGCCGGTCGACGGCGGCTGGCACGTCAAGGGCAGCAAGACCTTCTGCTCCGGCGCCGGCCACCCGGACGGCTACCTGGTGGCCGCGCGCAGCGCCACCGACCAGTCCGTGGTCTCCCAGTTCCTGGTCCCGGCCGGGGATGGGATCACGGTCGAGCCGACCTGGGACGCGCTCGGCATGCGGGCCACCTCCTCGCACGACCTGCACCTGGACGTGACCGTCCCGGCCGACCGGCTGCTGGGTGGGGTGGAGGGGCTGGCCCTGGTGGTGGCCCAGCTCATGCCGCACTGGCTGGTGGCCAGCTACGCCGCCGTCTACGTCGGGGTGGCCCGGGCCGCGATCGACGCGGCGGCCGAGCACCTGAACGCCCGGAACCTGGCCGGGTTGCCGGCGGTCCGGGCCCGGTTGGGGCGGGCGGACGCGGCCGCCGCGGCCGCCGAGCTGGTGGTCGCCGAGGCCGCCCGCCGGGTCGACGAGGATCCCGGTTCCGTCGAGACGAACCGCTGGGTGTGGCGGGCCAAGCTGCTGGCCGGCACCACGGCCGCGGAGGTGGCGGCGTCCATGCTGGAGGCGGCCGGCACCTCGGCGACCCGCCGGGGCCATCCGCTGGAGCGGCTCTACCGGGACGCCCGGTGCGGGTCGCTGCATCCGGCCACCTCCGACGTGTGCGCCGACTGGCTGGGCATCGCCGCGCTCGGCGGCGACCCGGACCGGGACGGTGCGGTCCCTCGTTGGTGAGTGAGCCGGTTCCGCGGGGCCGGAGAAGTTGTCGAGAGGTGGGGGACGTGGGCGTACCGGTGATCGCGGGTCTGGGCATGGCGTTGCCGCCGGGCGCCGCGCAGGACGAGCTGTGGACGGGTTTCTTCGAGAAGCGCTTCTCGGGCACCACCCGGGCGCTGGCCGAGAGGATCTTCGCCAACTCCGGGGTGACCCGCCGGCAGGCGGCGGTGAATCCGCTGCTGGAGGACGTCTCGGAGTGGCCGACCGAGCGCCGGATGCGCCGCTACCAGGTGGAGGCGCTGCCCCTGGGCAAGGAGGCGGTCAGCCGCGCGCTCACCGCCGCCGGCCTGGACGCCGGCGACGTCGGCCTGTTCGTGGTCTGTTCCTGTACCGGGTACGCCACCCCGGGCCTGGACATCCTGCTCGCCCGGGACCTCGGCATGGCCCCGGACACCCAGCGCATGTTCGTCGGCCACATGGGTTGCTACGCGGCCCTGCCCGGGCTGGGCGCGGCGAGCGACTTCGTCACCGCCCGGGGGCGGCCCGCGTTGCTGCTCTGCGCGGAGCTGACCAGCCTGCACATCCAGCCACCGGGCGCCCGGGTGGACACCCAGCAGATCGTCTCGCACGCGCTCTTCTCGGACGCCGCGGTCGCCGCCGTGGTGGTGCCCGCCGGCCGGGGGTACGCGGTGCGCGAGGTCACCTCCGTCACCGACACCTCCACCGCCGATCACATGACCTGGGACGTCACCGACACCGGCTTCCGGATGGGACTGTCGCCGAAGGTGCCGAAGGTGCTCGCCCGGTTCGTCCGGGACCTGGTGGACGACCTGCTGGCCCGGCACGGGTACGACCGGTCCGGGGTGGACGGCTGGGCGGTGCATCCGGGCGGCCCGCGCATCCTCAACGTGGTGGAGCGTGAGCTGGCCCTGCCGCCGACGGCGCTGGCGGCGTCCCGGGAGACGCTGGCCGAGCACGGCAACTGCTCGTCCCCGACGGTGCTGCTGATCCTGGACCGGTTGGCCCGTACGCCGTCGCCGCCGCGTCGGGTGGTGATGCTCGCGTTCGGGCCGGGGCTGACGCTCTACGCGGCCCTGCTGGAGCGCGCGGGCTGACGGACACGTCGCCGCGTCGATACCCTGGCGGCATGGCCTCCGAGGAGCGGATCCGGTCGGCGGTGCTGGTCGGCCTGACCGTGCTGGCGTTGGCGCTCGGCGCGTGGTGGTGGCGGTCGACGGCGCCCTGGCTCGGCACGGTCCCGGGCCCGACGAGCGACGACCTCGTCCGGTCCCGGGTCGAGGTGGACGGTGCCGCCGGGCAGGTGCCGCCGGGGCAGCCGACCGGCCGGGATCCGCTGGTGGTCGGCGTCGACCCCGGCTCCGGCGAGCTGGCTTCCGGGCCGGACCGTTCGGTGGTGATCCACGTCGACCCGGACGGGGCGGCGCGTCCGCTGGAGGTGTCGCACGTGGTGTGGCGGGAGACGTCCCGGCTGACGCCGGGCGGGCCGCCGGTCGTCCGGCAGGCGAATCCCTCGTCGGGCGACACGTACCGGTTGTCGGTGCGTTGCTCCGCCGATGGTGCGGTCTCGGTTCGGGTGACCGGGGCCGGCGCCGGCGACGTGGAGCGGGTGCTGAACTGCGGTGGGCGGCTGGACGTCCCGTTGATGGAGGGCACCGGCGCGCCGGTGTTGGTGCGGTTCGCCCCGCTGCGGGGCGAGACCGAGCTGGACGCCCGTCTGGAGGCCCTCTACTAAGCCCGGGTCAGCCGGCCAGCCGGGCCAGGTCGTCCCGGTAGTCCGCCGCGGGGCCGAGTTCCGGCACCAACCGCACCAGCGTGCCCTGCCGGTCCACCAGCAGCGCGGCGGCGGTGCCCGGCCGGGCCGCCAGGTGCAGGTAGGAACGGAGCCCGCCGGCCGGGTCGCCGAGCGGGCGTACGCCGGTGGCGGTGGCGGGCCCGGCGCTGCGGCCCTCGGTCACGGTGACCACGGTGACTCCGGCGGGCGCGGTGGCCGCCGCGGTGCCGACCTCGTCGGCGCAGGCGCAGGCGTCAACCAGGATGATCATGGCGGGCAGCAGGCTGCGCAGCGGCACCGGGGTGTCGTCGGCGCCGACCAGGTCCAGCGCGGGCAGCGGGCCGACCGCCGACGGCGCGGCGGTGGTGGCCCGGGGCAGCACGGTCGGGGCGCCGGAGCGGTTGGGCCGCGGCCAGGTGACGGCGGCCAGCCCGGCGAGCGTGACCAGCATCGAGACCAGCAGCACCAGCACGGGAAGCCCGAGCCGGACCCGGACCGGCCGGTGGGTGTGCCGGGGGTCGCGGCGCAGCTCCCGGCGCACCTGCCGGGCCTCGTCGGCGAGCGCCGAGGCGTCGTCGGGGACGACCACCCGGCCCCATTCCGGGGGCAGCCCGGGGAGCCCGTCCGGCGGCCCCTGGCCGTCAGCGTCAGGCACGCCCATCGGACCCCCAGAACGTCTCGGTGAGCGGACGTCACGTCCACCACCAGCGTCCCGCACTGGGGGCCGTACCGCCACATCTGGGCGCGGATGGAGTTGCGGAGCTACCATGGAAGGAGCGCATTGCCCCAGATCTGCAACGCTCCGGTCGCCCGCGCCGGGTTGTCATCTGCTAGTCACGGAGCGTGTCCAAACCATCGACTTGACCTCCTGTCAAGCCGAAGAAATACCTCTCACAGGGCCCCTGAGCTGCGCCAACGATCAGGACAGCGGTGAGACATCGGTGCCTGAGCGTGTTACCCTAGACACAGCGAAAGGGGTTTCGAACCTATGGTTTTCAGTGTCGGCGAGACCGTTGTTTACCCCCACCACGGGGCCGCACTCATCGAGGCAATCGAGACTCGGGTCATCAAGGGCGAGCCCAGGGAATACCTCGTCCTGAGGGTCGCGCAGGGTGACCTGACGGTCCGGGTGCCTGCCGAGAACGCCGAGATCGTGGGTGTGCGCGAGGTGGTCGGCGAAGAGGGCCTGGGCAAGGTCTTCGACGTGCTCCGTGCACCGCACACCGAGGAGCCGACCAACTGGTCGCGGCGTTACAAGGCAAATCTGGAGAAGCTGGCCTCCGGCAACCCGCTGAAGGTGGCCGAGGTCGTCCGCGACCTGTGGCGCCGGGAGCGGGAGCGGGGCCTGTCGGCGGGCGAGAAGCGCATGCTCGCCAAGGCCCGTGACATCCTCGTGGGCGAGGTCGCGCTGGCCGAGAAGAGCACCAAGGACGAGGCGGAGACGCTGCTCGACAAGGTGCTGACCGAGGCCTGATCCGCACCGCTGCCTCTACCCGCACCACAGCGAACGAAACCGAGGACCGCGACGTGACCGCGCAGCTCAATCCGCGCGGTGACGTCGCGGTCCTCGTTCCTGCGGCCGGCGCCGGCGTACGCCTCGGCCCGGGCGCGCCCAAGGCGCTCCGACCGCTCGCCGGTGAGCCACTGCTGGTGCACGCGGTCCGCCGCATCGCCGCCGCGCCCTCGGTGCACACGATCGTGGTGGCCGCGCCGGCCGCCGATGTCGAGTCGGTGCGGGCGCTGCTCGCGCCGGTGGCGCCGGTGACCGTGGTGCCGGGCGGCGCCGAGCGCCAGGCGTCCGTGGCGGCCGCCCTCGCCGCCGTGCCCGCCGGGCCCGAGATCGTCCTGGTCCACGACGCCGCCCGGGCGCTCACCCCACCCGATCTGGTCGAGTCGGTGGCCGCGGCGGTCCGCGGCGGGCACGACGCGGTGATCCCGGTGCTGCCGGTGGTCGACACGATCAAGGAGGTCGACGCCGCCGAGCGGGTGCTCGGCACGGTCGACCGGGCCGCCCTGCGGGCGGTGCAGACGCCCCAGGGCTTCCGCCGGCCGGTGCTGACCGCCGCGCACCGGGCGGCCGGGGATCCGCTCACCGACGACGCCGGCCTGGTGGAGAAGCTGGGCGTCGGGGTGTGCTGCGTACCCGGCTCCGAGCTGGCCTTGAAGATCACCCGCCCGTTCGACCTGGCGCTGGCCGAACACCTCCTGACCACCGGCGCCTGACCGCGCGTCCCACGTACCCTCTGGTCATGATCGTTCCTCGGGTGGCTGTCGGCACCGACGTGCACGCGTTCGCGGCCGGGCGGCCCTGCTGGGTCGCCGGCCTCCACTGGCCGGACCAGGACGGCCTGGCCGGCCACTCGGACGCCGACGTGGTGGCGCACGCCGCCTGTAACGCGCTGCTCTCCGCCGCCGGCCTCGGTGACCTGGGCGCGAACTTCGGGGTGGATCAGCCGGAGTGGGCCGGCGCCTCCGGGGTGGCGTTGCTGGCCGAGTCCGCCCGCCGGGTGCGGGCGGCGGGCTTCGCGATCGGCAACGTGTCCGTCCAGGTGGTGGGCAACCGGCCCAGGATCGGGCCGCGTCGGGACGAGGCGCAGCGGGTGCTGTCCGAGGCGGTGGACGCGCCGGTCACGGTGTCCGCGGCGACCACCGACGGCCTCGGCTTCACCGGGCGCGGCGAAGGGCTGGCCGGCATCGCGGTGGCGCTGGTGTACGAGGCGCCGGCCCGATGACGCGGTGACCGGGACACCCGGTCACCGCGCCCGGCTCAGTCGACGTCGGCGCAGACGTTGTGGGTCGTGCCGTGGAGCATCGTGATGGTCTTGTCGAAGGTCGGGGTGAACTCCACCCGGAACTGGCCGTCGACGATCCACAGGCCCTTCGGAAGCGTGCCCGCGTTCTCCCGGAAGCCGAGCAGCACCGGACCGGTGACGTACCAGGTCATCGAGCCGTCGGTGCGGTAGCGGACCAGCGAGGTGCCGCTCGCGTCCGCCGTGGCGGTGGCCCCGGTCTCCACGTTTGTCACCCGGTCGATGAGGGCGCCGGTGAACAGCTCCTCCTTCGGCGAGCCGTCCGGATAGCTCGCCAGGGTCAGCTTCCGCACCTCGTCGACGATCGGCTCCACCCGTACCGCGAACTCGCACCGGGCGCCGGCGGGCAGCTCGAACGCCTCCTGGGGCGCCGGCACCCAGGCGCCGGACGTGTGCCCGTCCCGGGCGGCGGACGCCGATCCGGGCAGGGCCGCGACCACGGCCGCCACGACCGACGCCACCGCGATACTCATCCCGCTGAAACGCATGTTCACTCCATCCGTACTGCTGGTCAGGGCGAGTCCCAGCGTCCCCGGGACGGATCACCACCGGCTCACCGCGCGCAGGCGGTGGCCGGGCCGCCCGGCCCCGGCTCCCGGTCGGTCGCCGGGGTGCCCGACCACGCGCTCACCGCCGGGTGACAACCGCCGGTGCCGGCCGGATCGTCCTGTTCGTTATGGAGTTCCGCCTGCTCGGGCCGTTCGAGGCCCGCCACGACGGCCGGCCCGTCGAGATCGGCAGCCGGCGCCAGGAGCGCTGCCTGCTCGGGATGCTGCTGCTCGACACGGGTGGGGTGGTGCCCACGGACCGCCTCATCGACCTGCTGTGGAACGGCCGGCCGCCGGTTGCCGCGCGCGGCGCGGTGCAGACGTACATCGGCCGGTTGCGGGGTGCGTTGAAGCCGTACGGGGTGCGGATCAGCACCCGAGGTGCGGGCTACGCCGTCGAGGGGGACGGGATCAGCGTCGACGTCGACGAGTTCGGCGAGCTGGTCCGGGCAGCCGGCGCGGTCGCCGACCCCGCCGAGCGGCTGCGGTTGCTGGACCGAGGGCTGGCCCTCTGGCGGGGGCCACTGCTCGCCGACGCGGCGGACGGCGAACTGCGCGACCGGCTGCACGGCACGGTCGAGGAACTGCGGCTGGTCGCCGTGGAGCTGCGCGCCGAGGCGCAGCTCGCGCTGGGCCAGCACGCGCAGGTCATCGCGGAGCTGACGCCCCTGGCGGACCGACATCCGGTTCGGGAACAGCTGATCGGCGTGCTCATGACCGCCCTCTACCGGGGGAACCGCCGGGCCGAGGCGTCGCGGCTCTACCGCACCACCCGGGAGCTGCTGAGGGCGGACTTCGGCGTCGAACCGGGGCCGCGGCTGCGCGAGGTGCACCGCCGCGTGCTGTCCGAGGACAACCGGCTCGACCGGATCGGTCGGCCGGTGTACGAGGTCCGGATCCGCGACGAGAGCCTCCCGTGGAGCGTCGGCGGCCATCCGGCGCTCGACTTCTGCAACACCCTGGCCGGGTGGGGCAGCGAATCCCCGCTGCCTGGCGCCGAGTGGCTGCGCGGCTACCGGACCCTGGCCGTCTGGAGCGGCCACGTCGGGCTGGCCGACGAGGTGTCCGTCACCCGCCTGCTGCACCTTGCCCGACGCGACCCCGCCTCGGCGGAGGCGGTGCTCGCCGAGGCCCGTACGCTCCGCGCCGCTCTCTACGCCAGCCTGGTCGACCCGGCCGACCACCGGGCCTTCGACGCGGTCGCCCGGGCCGCCGAGGCGGCCGCCCGGACGCTTGTGTTCCGGCGCGGGACGGACGGGCGCGGCCGCTGGTGGATCGACCTGACCGCCGGGCTGCGGTTGCCGCTGCACGCCGCCGCGTTCAGCGGCGCGCAGCTGCTCGCCGATCCGAGCCGGCTCACCGTCCGGGCCTGTCCGGACGGGCGCTGCGGGTGGCTGTTCCTCGACGAGAGCGGCCTGCGCCGGTGGTGCAGCCTCGGCACCTGCGGGGGCCGGGCGGACGCGCCCTGCCGCAGCGCCTGACCGCGCTGGCCGGCACGGGACGGGCCGGGGCGGCTAGGCTCGCCGGGATGCCGAGTGACGCCGCTCCCGACCAGTCCGCCGCCGACGGCTTCCTGCAGCGTGCCCACCTCCTCGCCGAGCTGGGCCGCTACGACGAGGGGATCGGCGAGCTCACCGCGCTGATCGCCACCGAGCCCGCGCATCTCGAGGCGCTGATGATGCTGGCCCGGATGCAGCTCGCCGCCGACCGTCCCGCCGACGCGCTCGCGGTGGCCGAGGCGGCGGTGTCGGCCGTGCCGGGGGCCGTGCCGGCGCTTGTGGCACGCGGGCTCGCGCTGCTCGACCTGGAACGCTGGAAGGCCGCCGCGAGCACCGCCGAGGAGATCCTGGCGCTCGGCCCCACCGACGCGTACGCGCAACGCAGCGCCGCCGCGATCCTCTCCGCCGCGCGCAACGGGCAGCCGGCGCTGGACGCGGCCTGGCGGGGTGTCGAGCTGGCCCCGGACGAGCCGGAGGCTCATCTCGTGCTCGGCCTGGTCGCGGTGCGGCTGGAGCTGTTCGACCTGGCCGAGCGGGCCTACCGGGAGGCGTTGCGGCTGGACCCGGAGCTGGCCGGGGCGGGGAAGGACCCGGGGGTGGCGCGGCTGGAGCGGCGCCGCTACGCGGAGACGCTGGAGCACCTGACCGAGGTGGCCGACATCTCCCCGACCGGTCCCGATCCGGTGCGTACCGCCGACGCCGGTCTGCGCCGGCTGGTGCTGTCCGCCGCCGGCTGGTCGCTGGTGCTCACCGTGCTGGTCGCCGCGCTGGCCCCGGCCGCGCCGGGCGCGTCCCGGCTGCTCGCCGTGCTGGCGGCGGTCGGGGTCGGGCTGCTGGCGGGACTGCCCGCGTCCCGGCTGCCCGGCCTGCGGGACGCGATGTCGCGCGGGCTGTCCCCGGCTGTCTACGCGGCGGCCGCGGCGCCGCTGTTGCTGGCGGTGTATGCGCTTGTCGGCGGCCCGTGGCCGCTGGTGGGTGCGATCACTGCCACGGTGGTCGCCGGGTTCACCGCATTCCGCCGGGGGTAGAAAAATCGGATGCTCACCGTCAACGCCTACGCGGCCACGTCCGCGACCGACCCGCTCACGCCGACCACCGTCGAGCGGCGGGACCTCCAACCGGACGACGTCCTCATCGACATCAGGTTCGCCGGCATCTGCCACTCCGACATCCACACCGCGCGCAGCGAGTGGGGCCCGACCACCTACCCGATCGTGGTCGGCCACGAGATCGCCGGCGTGGTGCGGGAGGTCGGCTCCGCGGTGACGAAGTTCGCCGTCGGAGACCGGGTCGGCGTCGGCTGCATGGTCGACTCCTGCCGGGAGTGCGACAACTGCCGCAGGGGGCTGGAGCAGTACTGCCTCAAGGGCAACATCGGCACGTACGGGGCGGTCGGCCGGGACGGCAAACCGACCCAGGGCGGCTACTCGCAGGCGATCGTGGTCACCGAGGGCTTCGTGCTGCGGATCCCGGACGGCATCGAGCTGGACGCCGCCGCGCCGCTGCTCTGCGCCGGCATCACCACCTACTCGCCGCTGCGGCACTGGAACGCCGGGCCGGGTCGGAAGGTCGCCGTGGTCGGCATGGGCGGCCTCGGCCACATGGCCGTGAAGCTGGCCCACGCCATGGGCGCCGAGGTGACCGTGCTGTCCCAGTCGCTGAAGAAGCGGGAGGACGGGCTGCGGCTCGGCGCCGACCACTACTTCGCCACCTCGGACGAGGCGACGTTCACCGACCTGGCCGGCTCGTTCGACCTGATCGTCAACACGGTCAGCGCGTCCATCGACCTGGACGCCTACCTGGGGCTGCTGGCCGTGGACGGGACGCTGGTGAACGTGGGCGCGCCGGAGGACCCGCTGTCGGTGCGCGCGTTCTCGCTGATCCCGGCCCGGCGGTCGTTCGCCGGCTCGATGATCGGCGGCATCGCCGAGACCCAGGAGATGCTCGACTTCTGCGCCGAGCACGGGCTGGGCGCCGAGATCGAGGTCATCCCGGCCGAGAAGATCAACGAGGCGTACGAGCGGGTGCTCGCCTCGGACGTGCGCTACCGCTTCGTCATCGACGCCTCGACGTTCTGACCACCGCGTGCGAGGGGGCCGCGTCCGTGCCGGGCGCGGCCCGCTCGGCGTACGTCAGGGTTTGCGCGCCCAGGTCCAGGCGTAGCCGTCGTCCTCGCAGGCGGTGCCCGCGTCGCAGAGGTCGAGCGGGCGGAACGTGTCCACCATGACCGCCAGTTCGTCGAAGAAGTCCGCCCCGATGGACCGCTCGGCGGCGCCCGGCTGGGGGCCGTGGGTGAAGCCGGACGGGTGCAGCGAGATCGAGCCCTGCTCGATGCCGGAGCCGCGCCGGGCCTCGTAGTTGCCGCCGGTGTAGAAGAGCATCTCGTCGGAGTCGACGTTGTGGTGGTTGTACGGCACCGGGATGGCGGCCGGGTGGTAGTCCACCTTGCGCGGCACGAACGAGCAGATCACGAAGTTCGGGCCCTGGAACGTCTGGTGCACCGGCGGCGGCTGGTGGATCCGCCCGGTGATCGGCTCGAAGTCGTGGATGGAGAACGCCCACGGGTACATGTGCCCGTCCCAGCCGACCACGTCGAACGGGTGGTTCGCATAAACATGACGCGTCCACGCTGTGCCGCTGCCACCCGGGCCTACGGCCCGAGAGCGGTGTCGGACCAGCACCTCGACCTCCTCGCCGTCCACGAGCAGCGGGGTGTCCGGTCCCCGGACGTCGCGCTCGCAGTAGGGCGAGTGCTCCAGGAACTGCCCGCGTACGGAGAGGTAGCGCTTGGGCGGCCCGATGTGCCCGGCCGCCTCGACGGCGAGCAGGCGGGTCGGCTCGTCGCCGGTCGGCACCAGGCGGTGGATGGTCGAGGTGGGGATGACGACGTAGTCGCCGGCCACCGCGTCGAGCACGCCGAACGGCGACTCCACCCGCATCGAGCCGGATTCCAGGTAGAGGCAGTGGTCGCCGGTGGCGTCGCGGAACAGCGGTGAGGGCTGGTCGGCCAGCACGTACGCGATCCGGACGTCGTCGTTGGCGAGCAGGTACCGCCGGCCGAGCACCGGGTCGGCGCCGCTGCCGTCGAGCTTGTGGGTGCGCAGGTGGCGCGGCTTGAGCGGCAGGTTCGGCACCCGGGTGACGGTGGGCGGGGCGAACTCCTCGGCGGCGAGGATCGCGGTCGGCGCGTGCCGGTGGTAGAGCAGCGACGAGTCGGAGGAGAAGCCCTCCTGACCGACCAGCTCCTCGGCGTAGAGCGTGCCGTCGGGCTGCCGGAACTGGGTGTGGCGCTTGCGGGGCACCTCGCCCACGCTGCGGTAGTACGGCATGTCGCCTCCGTTATGTCCCGTTGGCCGGCCGGTAGCGTCCGATAATCGGACGTTGTTGTCCGTTCCTCGTAGCGTCCCGTACATTCTTCTCTCGTGTCAACGCAGGTGCCCCGCCTCCTCGCCGGCCTGGTGGACGACGCCGCGGTCTTCCCCCCGGGCAACGCCACGCTGCCCGACGCGGTGACCGCGCACCGCACGCACCGCGCCGCCTGGTACGCCGGCCTGGTCGGCCCGCTGCTGCTGCCCGCCTCGGAGATCGTCCGCGGCGCGCTGAGCGGCCTGGTGGACCCGGCCGAGCGCTTCGTCATCGGGTTGATCGGCGACACCGGTCTCGACCAGCTGCCCGCCGCGCTGTCGGCGCTGACGCCCGACGGGGTGACCGCCCGGCAGGTCGAGGCGCCGGTCGCCAAGCGCGGCGAGGACCCGCAGCCCGGCCTGGCCGAGCTGGTCGCGCTCGCCGGCCGGCTCGACGGCGCCACCGTCTACGCCGAGGTCCCGCTGACCTTCGGGCTGATGGGCGCGTTGGACACCCTCGCGCGGGCGCGCGCCGACCGGCTGCCGGTGGCGGCCAAGTTCCGCACCGGCGGGTTGGCCGCCGAGCTGTTCCCGACCCCGGCCGAGCTGGCCGCGGTGATCTGCGCCTGCCGCGACCGGGACCTGCCCTTCAAGCTCACCGCCGGGCTGCACCACGCGATCCGGCACCGCGACCCGGAGACCGGCTTCACCCACCACGGCTTCGTCAACGTGCTGGCCGCCACGCTGGCCGCCGTCGAGGGCGCCGAGGTGGACGGGGTGGCCGAGCTGCTGGCCGCCACCGACCCGGTGCGCGTGGTCGAGTCGGCCCGGGCCCGGCGCGAGGCCCAGCGCCCGCTCTGGGTCGGGTACGGCTCGTGCAGCATCTCCGAACCACTTACCGATCTGATCCGGCTGGGGCTGGTGAACGGAGGCTTCGAGGCATGAGCGAACGCACCGAGCGGAGCGAGGGCCGTGCGGGCATGCCCGGTCGGCACGGCATGAGCGAACGCACCGAGCGGAGCGAGGGCCGTGCGGGCATGCCCGGTCGGCACGGCATGAGCGAACGCACCGAGCGGAGCGAGGGCCGTGAGGGCATGCCCGGTCGGCACGGCATGAGCGAACGCACCGAGCGGAGCGAGGGCCGTGAGGGCATGCCCAGTCGGCACGGCATGACGTGGGTTGCCGGGGCGGCGGGGTCGCCGTACGGGGTGACGAACCTGCCGTACGGCGTGTTCCGGCACGGCGACCGGGAGCCGCGGATCGGCGTCCGGATCGGTGACCTCGTGCTCGACCTGGCCGGCGCCGAGGCGGCCGGCCTGGTGCTGGCCGGCGGGGCGCTGGGCCGGCACACGCTGAACGCCTTCCTGGCGCTCGGCCGGCCGCAGTGGACCGCCGTCCGGGCGCGGGTCACCGAGCTGCTCACCGACCCGGCGCACCGGCCGGCGGTGGAGCCGCTGCTGGTGCCGGTCGGCGAGGTCGAGCTGCTGCTGCCGTTCGAGGTGGCGGACTACGTCGACTTCTACTCCTCGGAGCACCACGCCGGGAACGTCGGGCAGATCTTCCGGCCGGGCCAGCCGCCGCTGCTGCCGAACTGGAAGCACGTGCCGATCGGCTACCACGGGCGGGCCGGGACGGTGGTCGTCTCCGGCACCCCGGTGGTTCGCCCCACCGGGCAGCGGGCCAGCGCGCAGGGCCCCACCACCGGCCCCTCGGTACGCCTGGACATCGAGGCCGAGGTCGGCTTCGTGGTCGGTGTGCCGAGCCGGCTCGGTGACCGGGTGCCGGCGACCGACTTCGCCGACCACGTCTTCGGCGTGGTGCTGGTCAACGACTGGTCGGCCCGGGACATCCAGGCCTGGGAGTACCAGCCGCTCGGCCCGTTCCTCGGCAAGTCGTTCGCCACCTCCGTCTCGGGCTGGGTCACGCCGCTGGAGGCGCTCGTCGACGCGTTCGTGCCCGCGCCGGACCAGGACCCGCCGGTGCAGGACTATCTCCGCGACACCCCGCACCTCGGGCTGGACCTGACCCTGGGCGTGGAGTGGAACGGCGAACGGGTGGCCGAGCCGCCGTTCGCCACCATGTACTGGACCCCGGCCCAGCAGCTCGCCCACCTCACCGTCAACGGGGCGTCGCTGCGCACCGGCGACCTCTACGCCTCCGGCACCGTCTCCGGCCCGGAACGCGGCCAGGTCGGCTCGTTCCTGGAACTCACCTGGGGTGGGGCCGAGCCGGTGAAGTTCGCCGACGGCAGCCAGCGGACCTTCCTGGAGGACGGCGACACGGTGACGATCACCGCCACCGCGCCCGGTCCGGACGGCACCGCGATCGCGCTCGGCGAGGTCACCGGGACGGTCCTCCCGGCCCGCTGACCGCCGCCTTCCGCATCGACGGCCCCGATCGCACCCACTGTGCGACCGGGGCCGTCGCGTTGCGCGTTGATCGACGCGGGTCGTGTGCGCCCCGGGCGGTGCCGGTCCGGGGCGCACCGAGGAGTGAAAAACAGGAAGGACCGAGCATGACCGAGTTGACCGGCGCCGTCTGGCGCACCAGCAGCCGCTCGAACGATCAGGGTCTCTGCGTCGAGGTGGCCACCAACGTGGTCGCCGCGCACGGCGTGGTGGGCGTACGCGACTCGAAGGACCAGGACGGTCCGACGCTCGCGGTGAGCCCGCCGGGCTGGACCGCGTTCGTCACGGCGTTGCGCGGCGACGCCTTCCGCGGCTGACCGATCCCGCCGGACCCCGGCGCCCCGCAGGGGGCGCCGGGGGTGGAAATGTCACTCTGGGGCTCCCCCGGACCGGTGACGGCCCGTACCGTGGACGACACGGGAGGTGCCATGTCGACGGTGACCGTTTCCGCCTTCATCGAAGCGCAGGACGCCGATCTGTGGCGCCTGCTCACCGACCTGCCGGCCCGCGCCGACTGGCTCTCCGCGGTGGGCGCGGTCGAGGTGCTCACCGAGGGCGGGTTCGCGCCCGGCACCGCCTGGCGGGAGACCCGGGTCCGGCCGGACGGCGGGTCCGAACCGGAGGAGTTCGAGGTGGTCGAGGCGACCGCCCCGCGCCGGGTGGTGCTCGGCTCGCGCGGCGCCGGCGTCGACTACCGGATCACCTGGACGTTGCGCACGGTCGAGCGCCGGCGGCGCGGCTGCACCGAGGTCACCGTCGAGCAGGAGGCGATGCCCACCCGGCCGTACGGGCGGGTGCTGGCCCTGATCCTCGGCGGCCTGGCCGCCCGGGCGGTGCACGGCGCGCTGCGGCGCGACCTGGCCGACCTGGCCCTCGCCGCCGGCCCGGCCCACTCCGCCGAGGCCGCCTGAGTCGACGGGTCACCCCGCGCCCGGCCGTGCGCCGGGCGGCCGGGCGACCGGATCACGGCCCGGACCCGGCCGGTAGGGTGCCGGGTCGGAGGTGACGGATGGCGAAGGCCGGCAGGCGGCGGGCCGTGGTGGCGCTGGTGGCGGTGCTGGCCGTCGCGGCGTCGGTCGCCGTGGTCGCCCGGGTGCTGGCGCCGGCCGAGGTCGAGACCGTGGCCCGCGGCCCCTACCCGGAGGCGCCCGCGCCGGCCGCCGGGGTGATCGGGCGGCTGCCGGTGGCGCCGCTGGTCGTGGACGGCCGGCTCCGTGTCTACGCCGGCGCCCGCCAGGTGTACGCGGACCAGCCGGTCACCGGCCGGCACCGGGTCACCCCGTTCTGGTCCTACCGCCGCTGGCCGGCGACGCTGGTCGGGGTGCTCGCCCAGGGCACCACCGTGGTCAGCCGCTGGTCCGACGGCACGTTGGTGGCGCTTGACGCGCGTACCGGACGGGTGGCCTGGCGGGCCGACGGCCCGGAACCGGCGCCGGTGCCGAAGCCCCGCCGCACGTTCGCCGCCCCGGTCTGGGATCCGGTCGGCCTGCACGTCGCCCGCACCGCCGGCGGCCTGGACGTGCTGCTCGCCGCCGGTCCGGAGGCCCTCGGCGGGTACGCCCTGGCGGACGGCCGTCGGCTCTGGCACGCCGACGTCGGCCAGGGCTGCCGGGTCGACGTGGGCAGCACCGCGAGCGGCGAGATGGTCGGGGTGGACAGCTGCGCCGGGCCGGCCTCGGTCGAGCTGCGGGACGCGGCGACCGGTGCGGTGCGGACCCGGTGGCGACCGCCGAACGCGCCGGACCGGCTCGTGGTCACCCCGGTCGGCTGCCGCGACGGGCGCTCCGGCTGCCGCGGTCTGCGTACCGCCGGGCCCGGCGGTGAGTCCGGGCGGGGCTGGCTGGTGACCGATCCCGGCGAGCCGTCCGCCGCGCCGGGCCTGGACGTTCCGGGCGTGGTGCTGGACGGCGAGCGGGTGGTGGACACGTCCGGCGGCGTGGTGGTCGGGCGGTCCCCCCGCACCGGCGAGGAGCTGTGGCGCCGGGCGGACATCCACCCGGCCCGGGTGCTCGCGGTCGAGCCGGGGCGGGTGCACCTGCTGACCGACCGGCGGGAACTGGTCACGCTCGACCCGCTCACCGGGGCGACCCGGTCGGAGTTCGTGCTGGACCTCGGGCGGGACGGGATCGGCTGGCGGCCGGGCCGGGCGTACGCGGTCGACGGCTACGTCGCGGTGGAGCGCGTCCGGGAGGAGGCGACCGCGGATGACGACGACCAGGGCTATTTCCTGATGGCCGAGTCAATCCTGCTCGCCGCCACCTGAGAACGGCCGGCCGGTGAGAAGGGGCCCCTTCTCGACGCCAGGCGTTAAGAAGGGGCCCCTCCTTACACCAGGGCGGCCTCGGCGGCGGCCAGGAACGCGTCGTTCTCGGCCGGGGTGCCGATGGTGACGCGCACCCCGTCGCCGGAGAACGGCCGCACGATCACGCCGCGCGCCTCGCACGCCTTGCCGAACTCCACCGCCCGCTCGCCCAGCGGCAGCCAGACGAAGTTGGCCTGGCTCTCCGGCACGTCGGGCACGAACTTGCGCAGCGCCTCGGCGACCCGGTCCCGCTCGGCCACGACCAGCGCGCAGCGCCGCTGTACCTCGTCGGCCTGGGCCAGCGCGGCCAGCGCACCGGCCTGGGCGGCCGAGCTGGTGGAGAACGGGGTGACCACCTTGCGCACGGCGGCGGCCACCGCAGGCGCGGCGACCAGCCAGCCGATCCGCAGACCGGCCAGGCCCCACGCCTTGGAGAGCGTGCGCAGCACCGCCACGTTCGGCCGGTCCAGGTAGCTGAGGCCGTCGGGCACCTCGGGGTCGGTGACGAACTCCCGGTACGCCTCGTCGATCACCACGAGCACGTCGTCCGGCACCGCGTCGAGGAAGCGGTCCAGCTCTGCCTTGCGCACCGCCGTGCCGGTGGGGTTGTTCGGGTTGCAGACCAGGACCATCCGGGTCCGGTCGGTCACCGCCGCCGCCATCGCCGCCAGGTCGTGTCCGTGACCGGCGTCGTTCGGCACCCGCACGCTTGTCGCGCCGCTGGTCGCCGCGATGATCGGGTACGCCTCGAACGAGCGCCACGAGTAGAGCAGCTCGTCACCCGGCAGGCAGGTGGCCCGCACCAGGTGCTCGGCCAGCGCCACCGAGCCGCAACCGGTGGCGATCCGGTCGGCGTCCACGCCGTAGCGCTCGGCGAGGGCCTGGCGCAGCGCCACCACGCCCATGTCCGGATAGCGGTGCGAACCGGCGACCGCCTCGGCGACCGCCTCCACCACGCCGGGCAGCGGGCCGTACGGCACCTCGTTGCTGGCCAGCTTGATCGCCTCGGACAGGCCCAGCTCCCGGGCCAGGTCGGCCGGGCTGCGGCCGGGCACGTAGTTGGGCAGCGCGTCCAGGTCGGCGCGGGTGAGTCGCAGCGCAGGCTGGTGACGTCCGGTGTCGGTCATGGGGTGTCTCCCGGGGGGTCGGCGCGGTCGTGCGGGGCGGTACGGGGGTCGGGGCGGGGGAGCTGGACCACCACGGTCTGCGCCCGCTTGTCGTGCAGCGCCTGGCGCAGCGGCTGGTCGAACAGCGGCGAGACGGCGTCGACGAACTGGAGCACCAGGCCCAGCCCGCAGCAGTACCAGAGCAGCGTGGGCATCCCGAGCGTGCTCCAGCGCCGGAAGGCCCGGCCGAAGCCGAGCGGCTGGTCCGCCTCGACCGGCAGCGCGCGTACGCGGGCCACCCGCTTGCCGAAGGTCTGCCCGCGCGCCGCCATCGACGGCACCTCGTAGGCGAACCAGAGCGCGGTGGCGATCAGCAGGATGACGACCTGCAACCCGCCGGCCTGCTCGTCGATCTGGGGCAGCCCTTCGGTGGAGGTGTCCCCGTTCACCGCCCGGCGCATCGTCTCCCGCAGGTACGGCGAGATCGCCTCAAGGTAGCGCCAGACGAACCAGCCGTTGACCAGGGCGTTGAGCAGGAACACCACGCCCAGGTCGATCAGCCTGGCGACCAGCCTGGCGCCGTACGAGGCGAGCGGCAGCCCGTGCGGACGCGGGATCGGCGGCCGGCCCGGCCACTGCGGGTACGGCCAACCCGGCGGCGGCCCCTGCGGTCCCGGCTGGCCCGGCTGGCCGGGCCATGGCCCAGACTGGCCCGGTTGCCCAGACTGGCCCGGCCACGGTCCGGCGTGACCAGGCTGGCCGGGCTGCCCCGGCCAGGGACCGGGCCGTCCGGGTGCGCCGGACGTCGGGAACGGCTCGGGCGAGCCGGCCGCACCGGAGGTCGGCCGGTCGGTGGTCGCACCGGGGACCGGCGTCACGGCGGCCGGCTCGGGCTCGGCGGGCGGGGGACCGTCGGGCGGGGTGACGTCGACCGGAATCGGCGCGCCGACCCAGCCCTCCCCGTCCCACCAGCGGCGGGTCTCCGGTTCGGCAGGGTCGACGTACCAGCCGGGTTCCAAGCTCACGGTGCTCCCTCGGTTCGCGACTGCGGGGCTCGCAGGCCCGGCTCGCTCCTCGCGCTCACGGTGCTCCCTCGGTTCGCGACTGCGGGGCTCGCAGGCCCGGCTCGCTCCTCGCGCTCACGGTCCAACCTTAACGACGACCGTGTTCGCGAACTTGTCGTGGAGGCACTGCTGCCAGGGCTTGTCCCAGAGCTGCCAGAAACCGTCGAGGTAGTTGAGGAACGGCACCAGCGACCCGGCGACGAACTCGACCAGGTAGCGCTTGCCGAGCATGCCCCGGGTCAGCGTGGCGCCGGGCTGCGCCGGCACGATCCGCAGCTTCATCACCTTCTTGCCCAGCGTCTGCCCGCTGCGGTGGGCGTATTCCACGTGATAGAGCCAGTAGAAGACCAGCAGCAGCACGAAGAGTCCCAGCTCGGCGGCGAGCAGCGGGAGGAAGAAGTCGGTCAGGAAGGTGTCCGGGTCGGGCCCCTCCGAGCCGGCCTGATCCAGATCGCCGATCATCCGGAAGAAGAGCAGGAAGAAGATCGGCAGGAACAGCACCATCGCCACCGCCGAGGCCACCGCGGTGTCGATCAGCCAGGCCAGCAGCCGGTCGCCGAAGCTGGCCAGCGGCTGCCCGTCCGGTGCCACCGCGGGCGGGGCGAGCGGCGGGTACGGCACGTACCCGGGCGGGGGCGGCGGGTAGCCGGGCAGGCCCGCGTACGGCGGCGGGGTGTGCTGCGCGGGCACTGCGGGGCCGGTGGGCGGCGCGAAGCCGCCACCCGCGGGCGGGGGCCCGGCGGGCGGCGGCGTCGGGTTCGGGGGAGGCTGGGTCACGCGGACAGTGTCACAGATTGCCGCGCTTCTCCTGCTCCCGCTCGATCGCCTCGAACAGGGCCTTGAAGTTGCCCTTGCCGAAGCCGAGGGAGCCGTGCCGCTCGATCAGCTCGAAGAAGACGGTGGGGCGGTCCTGCACCGGCTTGGTGAAGATCTGGAGCAGGTAGCCGTCCTCGTCCCGGTCCACCAGGATCTTGCGGGACTGAAGCTCCTCGATCGGCACCCGCACGTTGCCGATGCGGGCCCGCAGCTCCGGGTCCTGGTAGTAGGAGTCCGGGGTGTCCAGGAACTCCACGCCGGCGGCCCGCATGGCGTCGACGCTGGCCAGGATGTCGTTGGTGGCCACCGCGACGTGCTGGGCGCCGGGGCCCCGGTAGAACTCCAGGTACTCGTCGATCTGCGACTTCTTGCGGGCCACCGCCGGCTCGTTGAGCGGGAACTTCACCTTGCGGGTGCCGCTCGCGACCACCTTGCTCATCAGCGCGGAGTAGTCGGTGGCGATGTCGTCGCCGACGAACTCGGCCATGTTGGTGAAGCCCATGACCCGCTTGTAGAACTCGACCCACTCGTCCATCCGGCCCAGCTCCACGTTGCCGACCACGTGGTCGACGGCCTGGAAGAAGCGCTTCGGCTGGAGGCCGGCGGCGATCATCGGCTGCCGGTCCACGATCGGGCCGCGGGCGACGAAGCCGGGCAGGAACACCCCGGTGTAGCGGGACCGGTCGACGAGCGTGTGCCGGGTGTCCCCGTACGCGCCGATGGACGCCATCCGGACCGTGCCGTGCTCGTCGCTGACGTCGTGCGGCTCCACCAGTCCGGTGGCGCCCTGCGCGGTGGCGTGCGCGTACGCGGCGTCCACGTCCGGCACCTCCAGCGCGATGTCGGAGATGCCGTCGCTGTGCTTGGCCACGTGCTCCGCGCCGTCGGCGTCCGGACGGACCACGCCGGTCAGCACGAACCGGGCCGAGCCGCTGGTCAGCACGTACTGCGCGTGGTCCCGGTAGCCCTGCTCCGGGCCGCGGTAGGCCACGCAGGTCATGCCGTAGGCGGTGGAGTAGTAGTGCGCCGCCTGCTTGGCGTTGCCGACCAGGAAGTGCAGGTGGTCGAGGCCCTTCACCGGGAACGGGTCCCGGCTGATGTCGTGGTCGACCGCGCCGACGAGAACGTCGGCGTCGGCCTCTTCGGTCGACTGGGGTCGGTCGATCGCCTGGGTCATGGGTGCCTCCCTCGCGTACCGGCCGGCCTCGTGGGCCGCCGTGGATGTGCTTCGGGCGAGCATCTACGGGCGGCCTCCGGTTGGGCAATAGTTGACGAATTTCCTGGTCAGGTTGCGCATTCGGTACGGTGAACCACCATGAACACTGGTCAGGCTGTACAGCTCGACGAACTGGACGCCCGCTTGATCGAACTGCTCGCCGAGGAGCCCCGGATCGGGGTGCTGGAGTGCTCGCGGCGGCTCGGGGTGGCCCGGGGCACGGTCCAGGCCCGGCTGGACAAGCTGGTCGGCCGGGGCGTGGTGGGCGGGTTCGGGCCGGAGATCTCCCCGGCCGCGATCGGCTTCGGGGTGACCAGCTTCGTCACCCTGGAGATCAGCCAGCGGCACGGCCACGACCAGGTCACCGCGCATCTGGCCGCCATCCCGGAGGTGCTGGAGGCGCACACCATCACCGGCTCCAGCGACCTGCTCTGCCGCATCGTGGCCCGGTCGAACACGGACCTCCAGCG
Organism: Micromonospora sp. NPDC049282; assembly: GCF_043197045.1. Taxonomy (NCBI): domain Bacteria; kingdom Bacillati; phylum Actinomycetota; class Actinomycetes; order Micromonosporales; family Micromonosporaceae; genus Micromonospora; species Micromonospora sp. NPDC049282. Next base: position 147,107 of record NZ_JBICSL010000008.1, on the reverse strand, counting down.
GGTCATCGACCAGATCGTCGCCTCGGAGGGCATCCGGCGCGCCTCCACCATCATCGCGCTGGCCGAGCAGATCCCCTACCGCACGCTGCCGCTCGTCCGCTCCGCCGCCGGCGGTGAAGGAGGGGCCCCGCTTGACGCATTCGGTAGAGGCGGGGCCCCCTCTTAACATCCGAGGCCGACCAAGAAGCGGCGCGACACGCCCCGCGCGGACCCCGGGGGAACGGTGATCGTCGCTACCGTGTCCCGTGTGAAGGGCCTAGGCGTACGCGGCTGGTTGCTGCTCGGGCTCATCACCGTGGTCGTGCTCGCCGCCACCGGCGTGTGGAACCCGTTCCCCGGCATCTGGGACTGGGTCGACCGGAGCGAGCCGATCTCCGAGCCGGACGTGGCCTGGCAGCAGCGCGTCGGCGGCACCCCGCGCAGCGTCACGATCGCCGGCGACACCGTGATCGTGGAGCAGCGCACCCGGATCGAGTCCCGCAAGCTCGCCGACGGCAGCCAGCTGTGGGAGCGCAAGGCCGACTGGTCGGCGGTGGCCGGCAGCGGCCGGGAGTCGGTCGTCGCCGTGGGCAAGCTGCTGGACAAGGGGTACGAGGTGCTCGACCCGGTGTCCGGCGTGACCCGCCGCCGCGACGGTCGCGCGATCGCCGTCTGGACCTACCGGAACCTCCTGCTCGACGCCTACTGCGTGCAGCCCACCGACTGCACCCTGCGGGCCTGGGAGCCGCGCGGCGCCACCCCGCTGTGGAGCGTGTTCCTGCCCGGCGTGCACAGCGGCGTGCTCGCCGACAATCCGGAGCTGCTCGGCACCCGGCGGCTGGGCGCGACCCGGATCGACAGCGGGGTGGCCGGGCCGGAGTCGGTCCCGCCGCTGCTCGGCTTCCCGGTCGACGGCCGGGTGCACGTGGTGGACACCGCCACCGGTCGGGTGCTGCAGAACGTGCAACCCGGCCGGGACGAGCGGCTCGCGGTGATCGGCGGCCGGCTGCTCCGGATCGCGGCCACCTCCCGCGACGGGAGCTGCTACTTCGTCATCACCGCCGTCGACCCGGCCACCGGGCAGCAGGTGTGGCGGCGGGCCGGCCTCAACCTGCGCACCGCGGACTCCGCCGGCTGTGTGCAGCGGGAGGACCCGCAGGGCGCCCGGAACGTGCTCATCGGGGTCGCCCCGGACGGCCGTGAGGCGGTGCTCGACGGCTACGACGGCCGGCTGCTCCAGGTCGGCGCGGAGGGAGAGAAGCTGCTCGCCGTCGACGACCGGTACGCGGTGGTGCGCAGCGCCGACAAGGATTCGCTGTTCGGCCGTGAGTTGTCCGCCGAGCGGACCCGGTGGACCCGCCCGGCCGGCGGGAAGAGCGGCGCGGCGCTCACCCCGTACGCGGCGGTGATCACCGGGGACAGGCCGTCCCGGCTGAGCGCGGTCGAGCCGCGTGGGGGCCGGGTGCTGGTCGAGCTGCGTACCTCGGCGAACGCGTTGGCGGTCGGCCCGAACGGCATGATCATCGGGGAGGGGCGGGAGATCGGGTACGTCCGTTGGGGCGCCGGCGCCGCCGGTGTGCCGGCGGCGGACCAGGGGGCCGTGCCGGCGCCCGACCCGGCCGACACCTGGCGTCCCCCGAGCGACCAGGGCAGTTGCGGGCCGAAGAAGGAACTCTGCGCCGACGGGAAGTGACGCCCGGTGAGATCGGCGTCCCACGACCCACCGGCGGGTGTCACCGATCGACCGCTCTGCCCTAGGCTTTTCGGTCATGAGCAGTGCCGCCGCCTTCTCGTACGCACCCCTGCTGCCGACCGGTCCCGACCAGACGGAATACCGTCTGGTCACCGACGAGGGCGTGGACGTCGTCAACGGCCCGGGGGGTCGCCGGTTCCTCACCGTGGAGCCGGCCGCGCTGACCGCGTTGACCGCCGAGGCCATGCACGACATCGCCCACTTCCTGCGCCCGGCCCACCTGGCCCAGCTGCGGTCGATCATCGACGATCCGGCGGCCTCGCCGAACGACCGGTTCGTCGCGCTCGACCTGCTGCGCAACGCCAACATCGCGGCCGGTGGGGTGCTGCCGATGTGTCAGGACACCGGCACCGCGATCGTGATGGGCAAGCGCGGCCGGCACGTGCTGACCGACGGCGCCGACGCGGAGGCGATCTCGCACGGCGTCTACCAGGCGTACACCCGGCTCAACCTGCGTTACTCGCAGCTCGCGCCACTGACCATGTGGGACGAGCGGAACACCGGCAGCAACCTGCCGGCCCAGGTGGAGCTCTACGCCGAGGACCCGGACGGCCACCCGGACGCCTACAAGTTCCTGTTCATGGCCAAGGGCGGGGGCTCGGCCAACAAGTCCTACCTCTACCAGGAGACCAAGGCGCTGTTGAATCCGACGCGGATGATGCAGTTCCTGGAGGAGAAGCTGCGGCTGATCGGCACCGCGGCCTGCCCGCCCTACCACCTGGCGATCGTCATCGGCGGCACCTCCGCGGAGTACGCGTTGAAGACCGCCAAGTACGCCTCCGCGAAATACCTGGACGCGTTGCCGACGCAGGGTTCGATGAGCGCGCACGGCTTCCGTGACCTGGAGTTGGAGGCCGAGGTGCTGGAGCTGACCCGCAACTTCGGCATCGGCGCGCAGTTCGGCGGGCGCTACTTCTGCCACGACGTCCGGGTGGTCCGGCTGCCCCGGCACGGCGCCTCCTGCCCGGTCGCGATCGCGGTGTCCTGCTCCGCCGACCGGCAGGCGGTCGCCAAGATCACCCCGTCGGGTGTCTGGCTGGAGCGGCTCGAGACCGACCCGGCGCGGTTCCTGCCCGACGTCACCGACGAGACGCTCGACACCGAGGAGGTCGTCCGCGTCGACCTGAACCGGCCGATGGGCGAGATCCGCGCCGAGCTGTCGAAATATCCGGTGAAGACGCGCCTGTCGTTGACCGGCCCGCTGGTCGTCGCGCGGGACATCGCGCACGCGAAGATCGCCGAGCGGCTGGATGCCGGGGAGCCGATGCCGCAATATCTGCGCGACCACGCGGTCTACTACGCCGGCCCGGCCAAGACCCCCGAGGGCTACGCGTCCGGCTCGTTCGGTCCCACCACGGCCGGCCGGATGGACGCCTATGTGGAGAAGTTCCAGGCGGCCGGCGGCTCGCTGGTGATGCTGGCCAAGGGCAACAGGTCCGCCCAGGTGACCCGGTCCTGCGGCGCCCACGGCGGGTTCTACCTCGGCTCGATCGGCGGCCCGGCCGCCCGTCTCGCCCAGGACTGCATCAAGCACGTCGAGGTGCTCGAATACCCCGAGCTGGGGATGGAAGCGGTCTGGAAGATCGAGGTGGAGGACTTCCCGGCCTTCGTCGTGGTCGACGACAAGGGCAACGACTTCTTCGCCGAGGTGACCAAGCCGGTGCTCACGGTCGGCCGTCGCTGACCGACATCGGTGCGCTCGCCCGGCCTCTCGGCCCGGCGAGCGCACCGCCCCCGTCGGATGCCGTCACCGACAGCAACCCGGGATGAGTCTGGACGGCGTCGCTCTCGATCGTCTATCAGATCTCTATCACCTCGACGGGGAGTTCGGTGACCACCGCGTTACGCTGCTCGAAGTGCACAAGGGGCGTACGGGGGCGCGGATGCGGTTCGGGATCCTGGGACCCCTGCGGGTGGGCGGCGGCGAAGCCACCGTCACCGCAGGTCGGGACAGGACCGTGCTCGCCCTGTTGTTGCTGCGCGCCGGTCGGGTGGTGCCGTTCGACGAGCTGATCGACGCCGTCTGGGAGGAACGCCCGCCGGCCACCGCCCGGGCTCAGTTGCAGATCTGCGTGTCACGGTTGCGGCACCGGTTCGTGGTGCTCGGGCTGCCCGCCGAGGCCATCGTCACCGATCCGGTCGGCTACGGCATCCGGGTCGAGCCGGACGACCTGGACGCCGAGGTCTTCGGTCGGGCGGTTCACGCCGGCCGCGCCGCGGTTGCCGCCGGCCGGCCCGGGGAGGCGCGGCGCCACTATCGGGCCGCGCTGGCCCTGTGGCGGGGTCCGGCGCTCGGTGGAATCGCCAGCCGCAGCGTACGCCGGCTGGCGCAGGCCCTCGACGAGCAGCGACTGGCCGCGTTGGAGGAATGCGTAGAGGTCGAACTGCGGCTCCGTCCGGCGGCCGACCTGGTCGAGGAGTTGGCCGAGAGCGTCGAGCGGAACCCGCTGCGGGAGCGGCTGCGCGGCCAGCTCATGCGCGCCCTCGCCGGGGTCGGCCGGCAGGCCGACGCGCTCGCCGTCTACCGCGAGGGCCGCCGCCTCTACGCCGAGGAACTGGGGATCGAACCCGGTCCGGAGTTGCAGGAGCTGCACCAGCGGGTGCTCGCCGGCGACCTGGCTCTGGGCGCCGCGGAGGGCGGGTCTACCGCGCCGGTCCGGGCACTGCCCCGGGCGATCAGTGACTTCACCGGACGCCAGCAGACCGTGGCCCGGCTGGTGAAGGAGATCGAGGAGGACAAGGTCCGGGTCCAGCTCATCGACGGCATGGCCGGCAGCGGCAAGACCACCCTGGCCGTGTACCTGGCGGCCGCTCTCGGTGACCGTTATCCGGACGCGCATCTCTTCGTCGACCTGCACGGGCACAGCGAGCGCACGCCGCTGACCCCCTCGGCGGCGGTGGCCGTCCTGCTGCGCCAGCTCGGCGTGCCGCCGGAGCGGATGCCGCTCGACCTGGCGGACCGGTTGACCTTGTGGCGCACCGAACTGGCCAGCCGCCGGGCGCTCGTGGTGCTCGACAACGCGGGCGACAGCGCGCAGGTCGAGCCGCTGTTGCCGAACGGCCCGGACTGCCTCGTCCTGATCACCAGCCGCCGCCGGTTGCTCGGGCTCGACGAGGGGCGTCCGTCTTCCCTCCCCGTGCTCGACCGGGACGAGGCGGTGGAACTGCTCGGCCGGATCGTCGGTCGTGATCGCATCGCCGCCGAGCCCGCGGCGGCCGTCGAGGTGGCGCGCCGCTGCGGGCACCTGCCGCTGGCCCTGCGGTTGGCGGCGGCCCGGCTGGCGCACCGACCGAACTGGCGCGTCGCGGATCTGGCCGAACGGTTGGCCACCAGCACGGACCCCCTTGCCGAGCTGGCCGCCGGGGAGCGCTCGGTCGGACAGGCGTTCGCCCTGTCGTACGCCCAGGTTTCGCCCATGGCGCAGCGGCTGCTGCGGCTGCTCGGCCTGCCGCCCGAGGCCCGGTTGGACAACCGGGTGGCCGCCGCGTCGGCCGACCTTCCCTTGGGCGAGGCGCAGGACCTCCTCGACGAGCTGGTCGACGCGCACCTCGTGGAGGAGGTCGAGCCGGGCCGCTACCGGTTGCACGACCTGATCCGCGAGTACGCACGCACGCTGCTCGCCGAGCCGGCCCGGGCACAGGAGCGCCGCGCGGCCCTGGAACGCCTGCTGGACCACCACCTCGACGTGGCAACTGCGATCGCCCGGACGATCGAGTCGCCGGGCAGCCGGCAGTCCCTCCGCGCTGAACCGCCGCGCCGGCCCGATCTGGTCGCTGCCACGCTACCGCAGGGCCGGGCCTGGTTCGACGAGCACGGAGCGCTGCTGACCGCACTGGTCCAGCTCGCCGAGGCGGAGGGTTTCCCCCGGCACTGCTGGCAACTCGTCCGGGCCTGCTGGCGGGCCAACTTCGACAGTGGACACCTGGACGACCTGCTGGAGACGCACGCCGTCGGCCTGCGCGCGGCCAAGGCGCTCGGCGACGAGGCGGCGGTAGGGACCATCTACAACTACCTGTCCTCGGTCTACTACCGGCAGGCCCGGTTCCCCGAGGCCATCCGGTTGATGCGGCAGGCCCTGGAGATCCGCCGCCGACTCGGGCTCCGCGACGAGACGCGGGTCTCGCTGTGGAACCTGGGCGTCTCCTACTCGGCCAACGGCGACCATCAGCAGGGGATGGAGTGCTTCGACGCCGCGATGCAGATGATCCGCGGCGCGAACCACACGCCGGAGCTGGGCAACCTGGTCAACAACATCACGTATGCGCTGCTGATGGCCGGCCGCCACCCGGAGGCGCTTCGTCTCAGCCGGGCCCACCTGGTGCTCGCCCGGCAGAACCAGGACTTCAGCCAGTTGGCGAACGCGGTCGCGCACACCGGCATGATCCGGCACCGGATGGGCCACCTGGAGCCGGCCCGCCGGTTGCTGCGGGTCGCCCTGCGCCTCAAGCGGGCACACGTCGGCCGGCACGGCGAGGCCGAGGTGCTCAACGAGATGGGCGTCTTCGAGCGGCGGGCCGGTCGCCCCGAGCGGGCGGCCGAACTGCACCGGGAGGCTCTGGTCGTGATGATCGATTCGGGTGACCGGATCGGTCAGTGCACCTCGCGCAACCTGCTCGCCGCGGCGTTGCTCGACCAGGGCGACCACGCCAGCGCGCTCGACCTGCACCGCCGGGTGCTCGCCGACGCCACCCGGCTCGGTGCCCGCCACGAGCAGGCTCACGCGCTGGACGGCATGGCCCGGTGCCTGCGTGACTCTGACCCGCGGACGGCCCGCACGTACGCCAGCCGCGCGCTGATCCTGTTCCGGCAGGTCGAGGCACCGGGTGAGGCGGCGACCGCGGAGTTGCTGGCCGAGCTGGGCTGAGCCGGCGCGCGTTCCCCTGCACGTCGGCGGGTGGCGCGGCAGGATGGGGTGCGTGACGACTCCAGAGGCGACCGGTTACCGGATCGAACGCGACTCGATGGGCGAGGTGGAGGTGCCCGCCGAGGCGCTGTGGCGGGCGCAGACGCAGCGCGCGGTGCAGAACTTCCCGATCTCCGGGCGTGGGCTCGAACCGGCCCAGATCAAGGCGCTGGCGCAGATCAAGGGCGCGGCGGCCCAGGTCAACGGCGAGCTGGGGGTGATCGACGCGGACGTGGCCGAGGCGATCGCCGTCGCGGCGGCGCACGTCGTCGCCGGCGGCTACGACGACCAGTTCCCGGTGGACGTGTTCCAGACCGGTTCCGGCACGTCGTCCAACATGAACACCAACGAGGTGATCGCGTCGTTGGCGAGCCGCGAGCTGGGCCGGGACGTCCACCCGAACGACCACGTCAACGCGTCGCAGTCCAGCAACGACGTGTTCCCGACCTCGATCCACCTGGCCGCCACCCAGTTCGTGGTGGAGGATCTGCTTCCCTCGTTGACGCAGCTCGCCGGCGCGCTGGAGGCGAAGGCGGCCGAGTTCGAGACCGTGGTCAAGGCCGGTCGCACCCACCTGATGGACGCCACCCCGGTCACCCTGGGGCAGGAGTTCGGCGGCTACGCCGCGCAGGTCCGCTACGGCGTCGAGCGGCTGGAGTCGGCGTTGCCCCGGCTGGCCGAGCTGCCGCTCGGCGGCACCGCGGTCGGCACCGGCATCAACACGCCGCTCGGCTTCGCCGGCAAGGTGATCGGCCGGCTGCGGGACTCGACCGGCCTGCCGCTGTCCGAGGCGCGCAACCACTTCGAGGCACAGGGGGCCCGGGACGCGCTGGTGGAGACGTCGGGTCAGCTCCGCACCGTCGCGGTCGGCCTCTACAAGATCGCCAACGACGTACGCTGGATGGGTTCCGGCCCTCGCGCGGGCCTGCGCGAGCTGCGTATCCCGGATCTCCAGCCCGGCTCGTCGATCATGCCCGGCAAGGTCAATCCGGTGGTGGCCGAGGCGATGCGCCAGGTCTGCGCCCAGGTGATCGGCAACGATGCGGCGGTGGCCTTCGCCGGCTCGCAGGGTGACTTCGAGCTGAACGTGATGCTCCCGGTCATGGGCCGGAACCTGCTGGAGTCGATCAAGCTGATCGCCGCGTCCAGCCGGCTCTTCGCCGAGCGCCTGGTGGCCGGCCTGGTCGCGGACGCCGAGGTCTGCCTGGCGTACGCGGAGGGGTCGCCGTCGATCGTCACCCCGCTCAACCGTCACCTCGGCTACGACGAGGCCGCCTCGATCGCCAAGGAGGCGCTGGCCAGGCAGGTGTCCATCCGGGAGGTGGTGATCTCCCGCGGCCACGTCGACTCGGGCAAGCTCACCGAGACCCAGCTCGACGAGGCGCTGGACCTGCTCCGGATGACGCACCCCTGAGGTGGTCGGGGTGCGGCTGGGCCGGACGCCAGTTCGGTGAAGTGGCGGTGTCCGGCCGACCGGGATGCCACCACTTCCCCGAGCTGGTGTCGATCATTGGTCGACCAAGTCGGCGGTAAATGCCTCGCCCGCGTGCGGGAAGAGCGGGATGATCCGGCCGTGTCTGACAACCGGATTTTGCTGGAGACCGCAAGGCTGACGCTGCGCCGGTTGACCATGGACGACGTGGACCGGTTGGTCGAGCTGGACGCCGACCCGGAGGTGATGCGGTTCCTGACCAACGGCGCGGCGACGCCGGCCGCGACGATCCGGAGTGAGATGTTGCCCCGGCTGCTCGCGCAGTACGACCGCTGTCCCGGCCTCGGCTGCTGGGCCACGCTCGACCGGTTCACCGGTGAGTTCCTCGGCTGGCTCGCGCTCGACCCGTCCGACGACGGCGCCGAGGGGGAGTTGGGCTACCGGCTGCGTCGCCCGGCCTGGGGGCACGGTCTGGCCACCGAGGGGGCGCGGGCACTGGTCCGGCACGCGTTCGACACGGTCGGTGTCCGTCGGGTGTGGGCGCAGACGATGGCGGTGAACGACCGGTCCCGGGCGGTGATGGCCCGGGCCGGGTTGCGCTACGTCCGCACGTTCCACCTGACGTTCGACGACCCCATTCCGGGTACGGAGCACGGCGAGGTCGAATACGAGCTGCTCGCCGGGGACTGGCCGGGGGTGCGTCAGGAGTGGGACGCCGCCCTGCGTGCCCGGTAGGCGCTGACCGCGGCCCGGTTGCCGCAGCCACCGTCGCAGAACCGGCGGGACCGGTTCTTCGACAGGTCGACCAGCACGTTGTCGCAGTCGGGGTGGTCGCAGTGGCGCAGTCGGCTCAGCTCGTTCGTGCGGACCAGGTCGGCCATGGCCATCGCGGCCTCGACCGCCATCCGGGTCGCCAGCGGCGCGTCGCGGGGCACGGCGTGCAGATGGTACGGCTCGTCGTCGTGCCGGATGAGCTGCGGCAGCGCCCGAGACTCGCGGAGCAGCGCGTTGACGATCTCCACCAGCTCGTCGGTGTCGGCGTCCCAGAGCCGGCGCAGCCGGGGTCGCAGCGCGCGGACCTGGCGCAGCTCGGTGGCGGTGTGCTCGTGCCGGCCGCTCCACCCGTGTGCGGTGAAGAACCGGTCGAGCGCGGCCACGTCGGGCAGGCCCTCCCGATCCGGGTCGGCGGTGTTCACCAGTGCGGCGGCGGCGACCAGCGCGCACTCGGTGTCATGAGCGAAAAGCAACTTGACTCCTGTCGGACGGTGCCCCTAGCGTCATCAGCGTAACGCTCCTTCACTCATGACCGGGAGTTGCCGATGCGTGAACGGTCCGGCGCCGGGCTCGGCCTGGCCCTGCTCTCCGCGCTCACGTTCGCCACCTCGGGCACGTTCGCCCGGCCGCTGATCACCGGCGAGTGGTCGGCCGTGGCGGTGGTGATCGCCCGGGTCGGCATCGCCGCCCTGGTGCTGGCCGTGCCCGCCCTGCTGGCGCTGCGCCGCCGGTGGCCGGTGCTGCGCCGCAACGCGCTCACGGTGGTGCTGTTCGGGCTGCTCGGCGTGGCCATGGCCCAGGCGTGCTTCTTCAACGCGGTCCGCTACCTGCCGGTCGGCGTCGCGCTGCTGCTGGAATACCTCGGCATCGTGCTGGTGGTCGGGTGGATGTGGCTGGTACACGGCCAGCGTCCCCGGCGGCTGACCGTGGCCGGCTCGCTCACCGCGCTGTTGGGCCTGGTGTTCGTACTCGACCTCACCGGCGCCGGCCGGCTCGACCCGGTGGGCGTGCTCTGGGGCCTCGGCGCCGGGATCGGACTGGCCGGCTACTTCGTCATCGCCGGACGCCTCGACGACGCGCTGCCCTCGGTGGTGATGGCCAGCGGCGGCATGGCTGTCGGTGCCCTGGCGCTGCTGCTGCTCGGCGCGGTCGGGGCGCTTCCGCTGGCCGCCGGCACCGCCGACGTCAGCTTCGCCGGCCACCGGGTGAGCTGGCTGGTGCCGATCGCCGGGTTGTCGCTGGTCGCCGCCGTGGTCGCCTACCTGACCGGGGTGGCCGGCACGCGGCTGCTCGGCGCCCGGCTCTCCTCGTTCGTCGGGCTGACCGAGGTGATGTTCGCGGTGCTCATCGCCTGGCTGGTGCTGAACGAGCTGCCGACCGCGGTCCAGCTGGCCGGCGGGGTGCTCATCGTCGGTGGTGTCGCCCTGGTCCGGGTGGACGAGATGCGGTCCGCCCCGGAGGCGGTCGCGCCGGCCCCGGCGGAGCCCGCGCTGAGCGGCGACCGATGAGCGCGCCCCGCGCCGCCGTCGTCTTCGACGCCGACGAAACCCTGATCGACCTGCGCCCGGCGGTCACCGGCGCGCTGGCGGCCGTACTCGAGGAGATGCGGCGGCGGACCCCGGCGGCGGCCGACGTCTCGCTCGCGGACCTGGAGGGCGACTGGGGTTCGGTCTTCGGCGCGCTCAGCGCCGCCCCGGTGCAGGAGATCCGGCGTGCCGCGCTGGCCCGGTCGCTGGCCCGGGCCGGGCTCGGCGCCCACCTCGACGAGTTCGCCGCGCTCTTCTTCGCCCGCCGGTACGCCCTGAGCCGGCCGTTCCCGGACGCGCTGCCGACGCTTGCCGCGTTGCGCCCGCACCACCTGCTGGGCTTCGCCACCAACGGCAACAGCCGCGCCGAACGCTGCGGCCTCGCCGGGCAGTTCGCCTTCGCGTTGTACGCGCACGAGGGCGGCCTGCCGAAGAAGCCGGCACCCGGGTTCTTCGCCGGCGTGGTGGCAGCCGCCGGGCTGCCCGCCGGCCGGATCGTCCACGTCGGCGACTCGCCGGAGCACGACGTGGTCGCCGCCCAGCGGGCCGGCCTGCGGACCGTCTGGCTCAACCGGGCCGGCCTGCCCCGCCCGCCCGGCCTCGAACCCGACGCCGAGGTGTCCACGTTGAGCGACCTGCCGGGGGTGCTTGTCGATGTGACGAGCACGAATGCCTGATTGCCGACCATTCCGGGCGCACACCTGGCGAAACCCGCTCCCGTGATGTGGGATGACTGCCACGTCCCTCAACGAGAGGATCTGAATGTGGTGAGCAAGCGCTTCACCGCCGGCGCGGTCGCGGTCGCGGCCTCGCTGGCACTCACGGTGACCGGTCTTGGCGTCCCGGCGACCGCCGCGCCGTCGGACACCCGGACCTTCACCGTGCTGGCCGAGAGCGGCGTCTCCACCGACGCCGCGATCGCCGCGATCAAGGCGGCCGGCGGCACGGTCGTCTCCCGCACCGACGACGTCGGCCTCTTCCAGGTGACAAGCGACCGGGCGGACTTCGCCAGCCGCGCCACCGCCGCCGGAGCGCTGGTCGGCGCGGCCGAGGAGAAGGCGATCGGGCGCAAGCCGAAGCTGGACCGGGTCGAGCAGGAACACCTGCTCGCTGCCGTCGCGAGCAAGGGCAAGGCCGCCAAGGGCAACGCCAGGAAGATGGACCCGCTGGACGACAAGCTCTGGGGTCTGGACATGATCCGGGCCGACCAGGCGCGCAAGATCGAGCCGGGTGACCGCCGGGTGACCGTCGGCGTCCTGGACACCGGCGTCGACGCCAGCCAGCCCGACCTCGCCCCGAACTTCAACTGGGCGCTGTCGCGCAACTTCGCGCCGGACATCGCCGACGTCGACGGCCCGTGCGAGGTGGCGAGCTGCCTCGACCCGGTCGGCACCGACGACGGCGGCCACGGCACGCACGTGGCCGGCACGATCGGCGCCGCCGCCAACGGCTTCGGCCTCTCCGGCGTGGCCCCGAAGATCTCCCTGGTCGAGCTGAAGGGTGGCCAGGACAGCGGCTACTTCTTCCTCAACCCGGTGGTCAACGCGCTGGTGCACGCGGGCCGCTCCGGGCTCGACGTGGTCAACATGTCGTTCTACGTCGACCCGTGGCTCTACAACTGCGCCGCCAACCCGGCCGACTCGCCGGAGGCGCAGGCCGAGCAGCGGACCATCATCGAGGCCATGAAGCGGGCGCTGACCTTCGCGCACCGCAAGGGCGTCACGCTGGTCGGCGCGCTGGGCAACAACCACGAGGACCTGGGCGACCCGCGCACGGACGTGAGCAGCCCGGACTACGGCGCCGACCCGTACCCGCGGCCGATCGACAACGCGAGCTGCTGGGACCTGCCCACCGAGGGGCCGCACGTGATCAGCGTGTCGTCCGTCGGCCCGTCCGGCAAGAAGGCCGACTACTCGAACTACGGCACCGAGCAGACCTCGGTGGCGGCGCCGGGCGGTTGGTTCCGGGACGGCTTCGGCACCGACACCTACCGTGCCGACGCCAACATGATCCTCTCCACGTACCCGAAGAAGGTGCTGCAGGAGGAGGGGTCGGTCGACGAGAACGGCAACATCGTGGCCGGCTTCGAGAACTCGGTGTTCAAGCAGTGCAACGCCAAGGGTGAGTGTGGCTACTACACCTACCTCCAGGGCACCTCGATGGCGTCCCCGCACGCCGCCGGCGTGGCCGCGCTGATCGTCAGCCGGTGGGGCAAGAAGCAGGGCCGGGACGGCTACGGCATGGCGCCGGACCTGGTCGAGCAGCACCTCTACCGGACGGCGGCCGAACACGCCTGCCCGGAGCCGCGGCTGCAGACCTACACCAACGAGGGCCGCAACGCCGAGTTCGACGCGTACTGCGCGGGCTCGTTGAACTTCAACGGCTTCTACGGCTATGGCATCGTGGACGCCTTCGCGGCGGTGAAGACCCCGCTGAAGCCCAACGCGCGACCGTAACCACTCCGCACCATCGAGAAGCCCGGGCGACCTACGTCGCCCGGGCTTCTCCGTGCCGCGACTGCGCGCAGTGACCATCCCGCCGGTCGCCGGTCGCCGGCGCGACCAGTTGCAGCGACACCGGCTCGTCACGGCCGCCAACCCCGGGCCACCAGGGCGGCGCGGATTTCGCGGACCAGGGCGGGAAACTCCTGGCGCAGGCGTCGGCCGGTCACATGCAGCACCAGCCAGCCCGCCTCGACGAGTTGGTTGAGCCGGCGCCGGTCGAGGTGCATCCGGTCGGGATCGGCGTGCCACTGACCGTCGTACTCCACGGCGACCCGGAACTCCGGCCAGGCGAGGTCGGGATGCAGGACGAGGCCGGTGGACACGCGTACCGGATGCCGCGCCACCGGTCGCGGGAGCCCGGCGAGCATGAGCCGCACCCGCAGGTGGGACTCGGGTGGTGACTGGGCGCAGCCGTCGGTGAGGCCGAACACCCAGGACGCCCGGCGGCCACCCGGCCGGCCGGCGTTGCGGACCGCCTCGGTGGCCAGCCCGGACCGGTTGACCACCCCGATACGCAGCAGCCCGTCGATGACGCCGACCGCCCTCACCGGATCGGCCCAGACCGCCGTCTCCCAGGCGCACGCGGCAGGCTCGGTGCGAGGTGGTGGCCGGTGCGCGCCGGTCGGCGAGGTCGGGGGCGGCGCGTCGGTAGCGCACGGCGGACGGCTCCGAACCGGCGCCGTCAGGGTCACCACATCCGAGGGCCGGACCGATGTGAGCGGCCTGCGGTCGCTGCTCGGTGCGGTGCCGCTTGGCGCGGTGCCGCTTGGCGCGGTGCCGCTTGGCGCGGTGCCGCGGATCGGCGTGGTAACGGGAGCCGATCTCGGCGAGGTTCCGGGAGCGGCGGTTCCGGGAGCGGCGGTTCGGGGAGCGGCGGCTCGGGAGGCGGCGGCTCGGGAGGCGGCGGCTCGGGGAGCGGCGGCTCCGGGGCCGTCGGCTCCGGGATCGGCGGCGGGGACCAGGAGGCCACTGCCGGTGCCGGACATCGGCGCGTGGTGCACCCGGACGCCCGGTTGGGAATCGGCCCGGACTGTGGCCGGAAGCAGGACGTGCACGTCGTCGGTGAAGTCGGCGGCGTGCTCGACCCCGTGCAGGTAGGCCGCGGACGGCCCGGCGATCAAGGTGCCGGGTGGCATCCGGAGCAGCACGGCCCGGCAGGCCAGCGCGTGGTCGCGATCGAGGCGGGCATCGGCGTAGATGTCCTGCCGCAGCCGGACCCAGGACGCGCCCCGAAGGTGGTGTCGGGACAGCAGCCCGCGGCGGACCGCGTCCGAGCCACGGAAGACCTGCCAGACCAACTGCGGTGGCCGATGTGGATGAGGTGGCATGTGTCCAGCGTGAGCCGGACCCGCCGCCGTCTCCATCCCTGTGGACAACCACTGCCGACCCTGACCGCCGCACCCTGTGGACAACCACCACGCGGCCCGTCGGTGTGCTAACACCACGCGTCCATCTACCCGAAGATCGACTTCACTTCGCCGAAGTGGCGGTATCCGTCCCGTTCCGATGCCGCCACCTCGGCGCAATGGTGAACGGTGGACACATCGCGGGGGCACGTGCTTGCCGAGGGCCGATGGCGGAGGTGGTGGCGTAGTCACCGCGTCTCCGGGCCGGGTCACTGAATGATCGTCTCCACTTCGCCGAGGTGGTGGTGTCCGGTGGGCCTTGATGCCGCCACTTCGCCGAGCTGATGGGCCGGGGTGGGTGGGATCCCGCCACCTCGCCGAGCTGGCGCCACACGGAGCCGGGCGAGTCGGTCAGGAGAGCGCGGCGGCGACCGCCTCCGCGGCGGCGGTGACCTGGGCGCCGACCTCGGTCACGTCGAGCGCGGTCAGTGACACCACGCCGACGCTCCCCTCCAGCCCCGGCACCCCGAGCACCGGCGCGGCCACCCCGTACGCCCCGGATTGGAGCTCACCGCTGGTGCTGACCGGTCCGGGATCGCCGGCCCGTCCGGCGAGTACGGCCCGGCCCGCCGCGCCCCGCTCCAGCGGGTGCCGGGAGCCGGTCCGGTACGCCACGTGGAAGGCGGTCCAGCTCGGCTCGACCACTGCCAGCGCGACCCCCTCGCCGCCCTCGACCACGGTCAGGTGCGCGGTCGCCCCGGTCTGCTCGGCGAGCCGGCGCAGCGCGGGCATCGCGCCCTCGGCGAGCAGCGGCTGGGCGCGGCGGGCCAGGTGCAGCACGCCGACGCCGATCCGCAGCCGGCCTTCGCCGTCGCGCCGGAGCATGCCGTGCCCGGCCAGCGCGCCGACCAGCCGGTAGACCGCCGCCCGGCCGATGCCCAGCCGGTGCGCCGCCTCGGTGACGGTCAGCCCGCCCGGGGCGTCCGCGACGAGGTGCAGCAGACGCAGACCCCGGTCCAGGGTCTGCGCGGTCTCTCCCGAGCGTGCCGCCGTGTCCACAGCACGCAGCGTACGACCCGGCTCCGGCCAACCTCGAAATGTGCGGACGGCTACCCTTGTGAGGTGACGCTACGCCTGTATGACACCGCCACCCGATCGGTGCGGGACTTCGTCCCGCGGGAAGCCGGCAAGGTGGGGGTCTACCTGTGTGGTCTCACGCTCCAGGGACCCCCGCACATCGGCCACCTTCGCTCCGGCGTCAACTACGACGTGCTGCGTCGCTGGCTGGTCGCCAACGGGTTCGAGGTCACCTTCATCCGCAACCTGACCGACATCGACGACAAGGTCCTGGCCAAGGCCATGGAGCAGGGCCAGCCCTTCTGGTCGATCGCGTACGCCAACGAGCAGATCCTCGCCGCCTCCTACCGGGCGCTGAACGTGCTCCCGCCGACCTACGAGCCGCGGGCCACCGGGCACGTCCCGGAGATGCACGAGCTGATCGCCCGCCTGATCGAGACCGGGCACGCCTACCCGGCCGGCGACAACTCCGGCGACGTCTACTTCGACGTGGCCTCCTGGCCGGCCTACGGTTCGCTGTCCGGGCAGTCCCCGGCCGACATGCAGCCCGCCGGGGACGCCCCCGACCGGGGCAAGCGGGATCCGCGTGACTTCGCGCTCTGGAAGGGCGCCAAGCCGGGCGAACCGGCCGACGCCTCCTGGCCGTCGCCGTGGGGTCGCGGCCGGCCCGGCTGGCACATCGAGTGCTCGGCGATGTGCTGGCGTTACCTGGGCGCCGAGTTCGACATCCACGGCGGCGGGCTCGACCTGACGTTCCCGCACCACGAGAACGAGATCGCCCAGTCGCAGGCCGCCGACCTGCCGTTCGCCCGCTACTGGGTGCACCACGGCCTGCTCGGCATCGGCGGCACCAAGATGGGCAAGTCGCTGGGCAACACGCTCGACCTCGACTACGTGGCCTCGCTCGGGGTGCGCCCGGTGGAGCTGCGCTACTACTACGCCGCCGCGCACTACCGGTCCCACATCGACTACTCGGAGGACGCGCTGCGTGAGGCCGCGGTCGCGTACCGGAGGATCGAGGGCTTCGTGCAACGGGCGGCCGAGCGGGTCGGCGCGGGCCGGCCCGACGGGTTGCCGGACGCCTTCGCGGCGGCGATGGACGACGACCTCAACACCTCGGCGGCGCTCGCCGTGCTGCACGAGGTGGTCCGGGACGGCAACACGGCGCTGAGCGGCGGCGACGATGTGACCGTCCGCACGACGCTCGCCGCTGCCCGGGCGATGCTGGATATCCTCGGCGTCGACCCCCTGGATCCGGCCTGGACCGGCGCCGACCGCGCGGGCGACCTGCGCGGCGTGGTGGATTCACTGATCGCGCTGGCCCTGGAGCAGCGCGCGCAGGCCCGAGGCCGCAAGGACTGGGCCGCCGCCGACGCCGTACGCGACCAGCTCAAGCAGGCCGGCGTGGTCGTCGAGGACACCCCCCAGGGCCCGCGTTGGACTATTGGAGAGCAGGACTGATGGCCGGCAACTCACAGCGCCGTGGCCGGCGACTGACGCCGAAGGCGGGCGCCCCCAAGGGCACCGGTGGCAAGAACAAGGACTCCCTCGCCGGCCGGGGTCGCACCCTGCCCGCGGACGAGCGTCCCTGGCACAAGGCCTACTCGGGCACCGAGAAGCTGCCCCAGCGCACCGCCTGGAAGCAGGACAAGGAGCGCCGTGCCGCCGCCGAGGAGGGCCGCGCGCCCAAGATCGGTCAGCCGGGCAGCAAGGACACCACCTGGGGCAAGGGCGGCGGCCGGGGCGTACCCAACGCCAAGGGCCGCAGTGGCGGCGGCAAGCCGGCCGGCCGCTCCGGTGGGCCCCGGGTCGCGCCGGGCCGCAAGTCGAACCCGGCGAAGGACAGCCCCGAGCTGCTCGTCGGGCGTAACCCGGTGCTGGAGTCGCTCCGCACGCAGGTGCCGGCGACCGCGCTCTACACCGCGCAGGGCATCGACGTCGACGACCGGGTCAAGGAGATCGTCCGCACCGCCGCCGACCGGGGCATCGCGATCCTCGAGGTCAGCCGCACCGAGCTGGACCGGATGACCGGCGGCGTGCTGCACCAGGGCGTCGGCCTCCAGGTGCCGCCGTTCGCCTACGAGCCGTTCGAGGACCTGGTCACCGCCGCGCTGGAGCAGGCGGCCCCGCTGCTGGTCGCGCTGGACGGGGTCACCGACCCGCGCAACCTCGGCGCGGTGATCCGGTCGGCCGCCGCGTTCGGCGCCCAGGGTGTCTTCGTACCGGAGCGGCGTGCCGCCGGGATCACCGCGACCGCCTGGCGGACCAGCGCCGGCGCGGCCGCGCGCGTCCCGGTCGCCCAGGTCACCAACCTGACCCGGTCGCTCAAGGCGTGCAAGGAGGCCGGCTTCGTCGTGGTCGGCCTGGACGCCGACGGGCAGACCGACCTGTACGACCTGGAAGCCGCGGTCGGCCCGCTGGTCGTGGTGGTCGGCTCGGAGGGCCGTGGCCTGTCCCGCCTGGTCGGCGAGACCTGCGACCTGACCGTCAGCATCCCGATGGTCTCCGACGTCGAGTCGCTCAACGCCAGCGTCGCCGCCGCGGTCACGCTCGCCGAGGTCGCCCGCCGCCGCGCCGTCGAGGCCTGACCACAAGCACGAAAAGGGGCGGTCCGCCGTGGCGGGCCGCCCCTTTTTCGCGTACGTCAGATCCGCTGGCCGGTGACGGCGTGGAAGACGTGGTTGCGGCCGATGCGCGGCTTGACGAACACGGTGTCGCCCATGTTCGGCATGCTGCGCCGGTCGGTGCGGATCACGAACCGCTCGTTGTGGCCCTCGAGCGCCGCGTGACCGTAGATGTTGGCGTCGGAGCCGAGGTCCTCCACCAGCTCGACCACGACCGGCATGCCGCCCTCGGACGGGCTCACCAGGTCGCAGTCCTCCGGCCGGAAGCCGACGGTGACCTTGCCGTCGCCACCCTCGCCACGGGCCGCCGCGATCTGCTCGCGGGTCAGCGGCAGGATCATCTCGGCGAACGCGCCACCCTGCTCGGTCAGTGGCACCGTCTTGATGTTCATGGCCGGGGAGCCCATGAAGCCGGCGACGAAGACGTTGGACGGGGTGTCGTAGAGCGCCCGCGGGGTGTCCACCTGCTGGAGCACGCCGTCCAGCATGACCGCCACCCGGTGACCCATGGTCATGGCCTCGACCTGGTCGTGGGTGACGTAGACCGTGGTGACACCGAGCTTCGCCTGGAGCGAGGCGATCTGCGTACGGGTCTGGACGCGCAGCTTGGCGTCGAGGTTCGACAGCGGCTCGTCCATGAGGAAGACCTGCGGCTCGCGGACGATCGCGCGGCCCATCGCGACCCGCTGGCGCTGACCGCCGGAGAGCGCCTTCGGCTTGCGGCTGAGGAACTCCTCCAACTGCAGGAGGTTGGCTGCCTCCTTGACCCGCCGGTCGATCTCCGACTTCGAGGTCTTGCGCAGCTTGAGG
Source organism: Micromonospora sp. NPDC049282 (assembly GCF_043197045.1). Lineage (NCBI taxonomy): Bacteria > Bacillati > Actinomycetota > Actinomycetes > Micromonosporales > Micromonosporaceae > Micromonospora > Micromonospora sp. NPDC049282. The sequence goes on along the minus strand of NZ_JBICSL010000008.1, from coordinate 128,378 downwards.
GCGAACGCCATGTTCTCGTACACCGTCATGTGCGGGTAGAGGGCGTAGTTCTGGAAGACCATCGCGATGTCGCGGGCCTTCGGCGGGAGGTGGGTGACGTCCCGCTCGTCGATGTAGATCGCGCCGTCGTCGACGTCCTCCAGGCCGGCGAGCATCCGCAGGCTGGTGGACTTGCCGCAGCCGGACGGGCCGACCAGGACGAGGAACTCCCCGTCACCGATCTGCAGGTCGAGCTGGTTGACGGCGGGGCGCTCGGTGCCCGGATAGATCCGGGACGCCTTGGAGTAAGTGACCGTAGCCATGATGGAGCGCTTCCTTTCACCGGCAGGAACGTGCCGGACGATCCGAGTGAAGGAGCGACCGGCACCCAAGGTGCCGGCCAAACGGGGCGTCACCCGAGCAGCCGGGGCCGGCCGGAGTGTCGTCCGTGTCACTGCACCGTAAACGGCTTTCACGATCGTGCCAAGGCGAGGAGCAACGGGTGGGACGGACTGCATACACATTTCGGTCAGCCGGGCACGTCAGGGCATCAATCTCCCGGCCAGGAGCGCGATCCGGTGACGATCCGTCGGCCGGGCCGGTCGGGAAACTGACGTTTTCCGTGGTCGGGAGCGCTGCCAGGCGGGATTTCCGGGACCCAGTCGCTATGCTGAGCCGGTCACACGCGCCCCTGTAGCTCAGCTGGCCAGAGCACTCGCCTTGTAAGCGAGATGTCGCCGGTTCGATCCCGGCCGGGGGCTCCAAATTCCATCAGGCCCCCGGGCCGTCCGGTCCGACCACCCGCCTCCGACCGGCCGCCCCCGCCATGGCGTTCACGCTGCCACGACGGGGGCGACGGAGGTCAGGCAGCTTCCGTGGTGAAGGCCTGGAAGGTTGCCACGTTGTCCGCCGGGTTCGCGTCCGGCTGAGGCACCATCCGGTCGGCTCGCACCTCGAGACTGATCTCGCCGAGGTCACCAACCGTGTCGCCCCAGTAGTCGAGGTGGAGGTCGAAGGTGCGCTCCTCGCCCTCCGCCATCGGACCGCCGGGCACACACTCGTGGCTGCACTCGTCGGTCCACGGCCAGCCGAAGCCCGGCGGCAGGCCGCGACCGGTGATCGTCACGCCCGAGTGGGGGGCGTCGGTGTGGGCGCTGACGGTCACCCGCACGGTGCCCGCGAACCAGCCGTCAGGCTGCCGCACCATGGTCAACGGACCGGCCACGGAGACGGACAGGTCGGGCTGGGTGTCCTGCACGTACGGCTGCGGGTCGGCGAGCGAGCCGGTGGTGGAGCGGAACCGGGTACGGAAACTCTCGTCGGTGACGGTCGTGCCGTCGACCGTCACGGCGAGCTGGCCGTTGCGGGCCTTCATGGCGTACGCCTGCACCGTGGTGAGGACCCAGAAGTCCACCCGGAAGCTGCGGTGCTCGCCCGGTTGGAGTTCGCCGCCCGGCACGTCGCACTCGACCCTGACCCGACCGTCCGGCAGGAAGTCGCCGCTGCTGTAGCAGCTCACGCCCCACTCCGCGTTCTGGTAGGAGCCGGGGATCGGCTCGGTGATCACGTAACGAGCGCGTCCTGGCTCGGTGCCGTTGTAGGTGAGGTCGACCTCCAGTGAGCCCCGGTAGCCGCGCTCAGTCGGCTCCAGCACGAGCCGGTCCGCCACGGTGGCGGTGGAGCCGGCGGCGGCGGCCTGGGCCGGCACCCCGACGAGTGCCAGGGACGCGGTCATCCCGAGTACGGCGGCCAGCATCCTGGACAGTGTGGTGCGCATGGTCCTCCCCGTGAACCCCGTTTTGAGGCGGATGGTCCGCCCCTCGCCACGGAGGGTGGCGAGCGCCCATGGTGGCAGAGGCGAGCGGGTCGCCGCTGCCCCATTTTCGTCGGCGGTCGCCCGACCGGTGATAGGGCGGCAGGTCAGCCGGCGGGGTGCTGCTCCGGTCGGAAGCCCTTGACGATCAGGTAGACGCCCAGCGAGAACTCCCACACCGCGATGGGCAGGGCCGCGACCGCGGTCACCGGGGACAGCCGGTCCCAGAGGTCGAACAGGACGCCGACGTCGGACGCGACGAGGAGGGGCGCTCCGATGAGCCCGAGCACCGGAAGTAGGCGCGGGACGAGGCGTGACTGGTACAGCAGGGATCCCAGCAACAGCGCGTTCACGGCCGGAATGAGGCTCTGGCTGAGCAGGAACATCGAGTCGTAGAGGGTGACAAGCGCCTGGCCGGTGAGCAGCGCGTCCGCTCCGACTCCGGCCCGCCGCAGCCCCACGATCGTCAGGATGCTCGCGACGCCGACGAAGATGCCGGCGGCCTCCAGGACCCGAGCGGCGACGAAGCCCAGCGCTCGGGCTTCGCCCTGCCGCCTGACCACCGGGAACAGCGCGACGGCGGTGCCGATGCAGGCGAGGGCGACGATCACCTCGAGGACCCCACCGACGACCACCGGGGTTTCCGACGTGGTGCCCACGATGTAGTCCGCGTCCCGTACCGGGCCGTACAGGGCGACGGTCGGGATCGAGATGAAGGTGAGCACGTAGAACCCGCCCGCGACCAGCGAGGTCTTCCGCAGTGAGTCCATCGGTGTCCCTTCCGCCGCCGTCGTCGTCCTATCGATGATGACGACTTGATCCCCGGTCGCGAATCGGCCGCTCGGGCATCCGCGCCGCGTCAGACGTCCCGGTGGGTGTTAACCGGGGCCCCTTCCTATGCCGGATGCGTTAACAAGGGGCCCCGCCTTTCAGGCGTAGCCTGACCACGATGAGCCGTGCGACGGAGGAGTCCAACCGGGCCATGCTGCGGGCCCGGGACGCCATGGACCGGGCGTACGCACAGCCGCTGGACATCCCCGCGCTGGCCCGGATCGCGCACGTGTCCGAGGCGCACTTCATCCGCACCTTCCACGCCACGTTCGGCGAGACCCCGCACCGCTACCTGCAACGCCGGCGGATCGAGCGGGCCATGTCGTTGCTGTTGGAGACCGACCGGGACGTCACCGACATCTGCCTGGCCGTCGGCTTCACCAGCCTCGGCACGTTCAGCCGGACGTTCCGCGGGATCGTCGGCCAGTCGCCCCGCGACTTCCGGCGGCACCGGTCCGCCGCCGCGAACGTGCCGAGCTGCTTCGCCAAGTCCTGGACCAGACCGAGCAGTTTTGGATAAGCAGCAGGTCAGGGCATTGCTCTAGCGTCGACGGCATGACGATGACTTCGATTTCCCGCTCGCAGATCTATGTGCTCGACCAGGACGAGGCGCTCGACTTCTACGTCGGCAAGCTGGGCATGGAGGTGAACACCGACCAGGATCTCGGCTTCATGCGCTGGCTCACGGTGAACGTGCCGGGCGACGTCGAACGGGAGATCCTGCTGGAGAAGCCGGGCCCGCCGGCGCTGGACCCGAAGACCGCGGAGCAGGTCCGGGAGCTGCTCACCAAGGGCGCCACCGGCGGCTTCCTGTTCCTCACCACCGACGACGCCCACAAGGCGTACGCGGACCTGGTCGCCAAGGGTGTGGAGGTCACCGACGAGCCGACCGACCGGCCGTACGGGATCGATTTCGGTATCCGCGACCCGTTCGGCAACCGGATCCGGATCGGCCAGATGCACCCCCGCGAGCAGTGGGCGAACGGCTGACCACGGGGCAGCGGTGATCAGGGGGGGGCCGGATAGATTCGGCTCTCCCGATCATGGTGAGGTGACCGATGGCGAGCCGCCTGTTGTTCCTGGCCCGGCACGGCGAGCAGGAGGAGACCGGGACGGAGGCCCCGGAGGTCGGCCTGTCGGCGCGGGGCCGCATGCAGGCGACGCTGCTAGGTGAGCGGCTGCGCGGGGCGCGGATCGACGCCGTGCACCACGGGCCGCTGGCCCGGGCGGCGGAGACCGCCGCGCTTGTCGCCGCCGAGATGCCCGGTGTCCCGGTGCACTCCGACGACCGCGCCGGCGACCACATGCCGCACGACACCGACCCGGCCGGCCTGCCCGAGCGCCACGCGGCGTTCCTCGCCCAGTTCACCGAACGGGAGCGGCGGGACGGGCCGCGCGTGACCGCGGGAGCGGTGGCCCGGTTCGCCACCGCCCCCGCCGAGGGCGACGTCCGCGAGCTGGTGGTCACCCACAACTTCCTGGTGGCCTGGCTGGTGCGCCACGCGCTGGAGGCGCCGGCACACCGGTGGATCGGGCTCAACCACGCCAACTGCGCGCTGACCGTGATCCGCTACAGCGACGGCGGCCCCCCTACGGTGGTCGCCCTGAACGACGCCGCCCACCTGCCGCCCGAGCTGCGCGCCACCGGCCTGCCCGACGACTACCGGTTCTAGCCGGCGCCGTGCCGGGCCCCGGCGTCGGTCAGCCGCGCAGCTTCACCACGGCCTCGGCGACGGCGCGCGCGGACTGCGGGTTCTGGCCGGTGACCAGGCGGCCGTCGACCACCACGTGCTCGGTGAAGTTCGGCGCGGGGACGTGCTGCGCGCCGGCCTCGGTGAGCTTGTCGGCGAGCAGGAACGGCACCACGTCGGTGAGGCCGACGGCGGCCTCCTCGTCGTTGGTGAAGCCGGCCACCCGCTTACCGGCGATCAGGCGCGAGCCGTCGGAGAGGGTGAGGTTCACCAGCGCCGACGGGCCGTGGCAGACGGCGGCGACCACGCCGCCGCGCTCGTGGACCGAGCGGGCGATCCGGGCCAGGTCCGGGTCGTCGGGGAAGTCCCACATGGTGCCGTGACCGCCGGCGAAGACGATCACGTCGTACCCGGCCGGGTCGACGTCGGCGGCCTTCGGGGTGTCCGTCACGCCGGCGGTGGCCAGGAAGTCGTTCTGGGTCTTGTCGTCGGCGTCCCGCCCGTCGGTCGGCGGCTCCCCGCCGGCCACCGACACCAGGTCGACGTCGTACCCGGCGGCCCGGAAGACCTCCCACGGCTCGGCGGCCTCACCGACGTAGTAGCCGGTCTTGCGGCCGGTGTCGCCGAGTTCGGAGTGGCTGGTCAGAGCGATCAGTGCACGAGTCATGTCACCATGCTTGCGCGCCGAGACACAGCCGACCAGGAGGCAAGCGTCACGTCGACGACAGGTTTGCCGAGGTGAGGATGCCCCCTGGATCGGCGCGGTCAGCCGGTGGCGCGGGTGAGCAGGCCGACCACCTCGGCGGTGGCGGCGGGCGGGGTGGCCTGCGGCGGGCAGTCCACGTAGCCGACGCTGGTCGGGCCGACGGTGAGGCGGTAGCTGAACGCGTCGGCGCACATGGTGGCCGGCACGGTGACGGCCGCCTCGGCGGCGAGCCGCGGGTCGGCGGCGAGCTGTCGCAGTCGGTCGAGGTCCGGCTCGGCGAGCCGGCCGTCGCGGGCGGCGCCGGCCCGGTCGGTCTTCGTCCAGCTGCCGTCCGGCCGCACGGTGATGGTGTCGGTCAGGCCGGCGATGCCGCCCGAGCGCACGAGCACCACCTCGACGCCGGGCAGCTTGGTGACGGCCGGGCCGACGGGCGCCAGGGTGTCGACCCGGGCGCAGCCGGCGAGCGGGGTGAGGATGACGGCGGCGGCGGCCGCCACGGCGGGGGCTGCTCTCATACCCGATCGGACGCGCGACGGGGCCACCCGGTTCCGGACCACCGCGTCTCCCTCATCCGTTCGGTCAGTGTCTAAGACGGGAAACCGCCGCCCTCTTTCACGCCCATCGATGTCTCAGCTATATCTACATCAGTGACTACCCCCGTCACAACATCTCCTTGCAGGAGGGCACGTGAAAAGAACCGTCGCCGCCGTCAGCGCAGCGCTGCTCACCAGCGGCGTGCTGGCATGCGTCACCACCACGGCGCAAGCGGCCGCGCCCAACGCCCCCAGTCCCGAGCCCGCCGCGGCGGCCCGGGCCGACAGCCTGATCCGTACCAACCCCGGCGCCGTCCAGGGCGCCGGCGGGGAGGCCTACCGGGCCGTCCGCACCAAGGTCGACCCCTCCGGGGCGGCGCACACCCGCTACACCCGGACCTACCAGGGCCTGCGGGTGTACGGCGGTGACTTCGTCGTCCACACCGCCCCCGACGGCACCCTGACCGGCACCTCGGTCGGCCTGTCCGCCCCGCTCACCCTCGGCACCACCGCCAAGGTCGGCGCGGCCGCGGCCAAGTCCAGCGCGCGCAAGGCGTTCACCGGCAGCCTCACCTCCGTCGGCGCGCCCGAGCTGTTCGTCGACGCCAGCAGCGGCAAGGGCCGGCTGGCCTGGGAGACCGTCGCCACCGGCTGGAAGGCGGACAAGCAGACGCCGTCGAAGCTGCACGTCGTCACCGACGCCACCACCGGCAAGGTGATCGGCTCGTACGACGAGATCGAGTCGGTGGTCGGCAGCGGCCAGGGCATCTACACCGGCTCGGTCAGCATCGACACGACGCTCTCCGGCAGCACCTACCAGATGATCGACCCGTCGCACGGCAACGGCCGTACCTGCGACATGAACAACGGCACGTCCACCTGCACCACCTTCACCGACGCCGACAACGCGTGGGGCACCGGCGCCAACTCCAACCGGCAGTCCGCCGCGGTGGACGCCCACTTCGGCGCCGCGAAGACGTTCGACTACTTCAAGAACGTGCACGGGCGCAACGGCATCTTCGGCAACGGCCAGGGCGTGCCGAGCCGGGTGCACTACGGCAACAACTACGTCAACGCGTTCTGGGACGGCGCCCAGATGACCTACGGCGACGGGTCGAGCAACTCCCGCCCGCTGGTCTCGCTGGACGTGGCCGGGCACGAGATGAGCCACGGCGTCACCGAGGCGCTGTCCGGCCTGGTCTACTCCGGCGAGTCCGGTGGCCTGAACGAGTCCACCAGCGACATCTTCGGCAACATGATGGAGTTCTACGCCGCCGCGCCGAGCGACCCGGGCGACTACCAGGTCGGCGAGAAGATCAACATCAACGGCAACGGTACGCCGCTGCGCTACATGTACAACCCGTCGCTGGACGGCTCGTCCGACTCCTGCTGGTCCACCAGCACGAAGAACAAGGACGTGCACTACTCCTCCGGCGTCGGCAACCACTTCTACTTCAACCTCGCCGAGGGCACCGGCGCCACCTCGTACGGCACCTCGCCGGTCTGCGGTTCGGCCCCGGCGGTGACCGGCATCGGCCGGGCCAAGGCGGAGAAGATCTGGTACCGGGCGCTCGACGTGTACTTCACCTCGAACACCTCGTACGTCAACAACACCACGCCGTCGAACACCGCCCGGGCGTACACCCTCAAGGCGGCGACCGACCTGTACGGCAACTGCTCCACCGAGTACAAGACCGTCCAGGCGGCGTGGACCGCGGTGAACGTGGCCGGCAACGACGCGCCGTGCAGCTCCACCGGCAACGACTTCTCCGTGTCGCTCTCCCCGACCTCGGGGTCGGTGACCCAGGGCGGTTCCGTCTCCGCCACCGTCGCCACCGCCACCACCAGCGGGACCGCGCAGACCGTGACGTTCTCCGCGTCCGGCCTGCCGACCGGCGCCACCGCGTCGTTCAGCCCCGCCTCGGTGACCTCGGGCGGCTCGTCCACGCTCACCATCGCCACCAGCGCCAGCACCCCGACCGGCACCTACTCGGTGACGGTCACCGGCAATGCGACGTCCGGGGCCAAGACCGCCTCGTACTCGCTGACGGTCACCGGCACCGGCGGTGGCTGCACCGGCGCCGGCCAGAAGCTCGGCAACCCGGGCTTCGAGTCCGGAAACACCGGCTGGACCACCACCTCCGGCGTGATCGGGCAGTACGGCTCGCAGGGCCAGCCGACCCACGGCGGGACCTGGAACGCGTGGCTGAACGGCTACGGCACCACCCGTACCGACACGCTGGCGCAGTCGGTGAGCCTGCCGTCGGGCTGCTCGACCTACAACTTCAGCTTCTGGTTGCACATCGACTCGGCGGAGAGCACGTCGAGCGTGCAGTACGACAAGCTGAACGTGCAGGTGCTCAACTCGTCCGGCTCCGTGCTGGCGACGCTGGCGACCTACTCGAACCTGAACAAGGCCACCGGCTACACCCAGCGGTCGTTCTCCCTGGCCTCGTACGCCGGGCAGACGGTCACGCTGAAGTTCACCGGCACCGAGGACGCGTCGCTGCAGACCTCGTTCGTCGTCGACGACACCGCGGTCAACGTCTCCTGACCTGACCGCCCGACCCCGGGGCCCGGCGGCCACCCCACGTGGGTGGTCACCGGGCCCCGCCCGTTACGGTCGGGCCCATGTCCGACGCGGAGTTGACCGTCACCGTGACCGGCCCGGTGGCGACCGTGGTGATCCACAACCCGGCCCGCCGCAACGCCATGACCCCGGCCATGTGGCGCCGGCTCCCGGTGCTGCTCGACAACCTGGAGGACGACCCGGCGGTGCGGGTGCTGGTGCTCACCGGCGCCGGCGGCACGTTCTGCGCCGGTGCCGACCTCGGTGACCTGGACGAGCTGCTGGCCGCCGGTGACGGCAGCATCGCGGTGGCCGCCGAGGAACGGCTCGCCGCGTTCGGCCGCCCCACCGTCGCCGCCGTCGAGGGTGCCTGCGTCGGCGGCGGCTGCCAGCTCGCCGTCGCCTGCGACCTGCGCCTCGCCGCGGCGGACGCCCGGTTCGGCGTACCGCCGGCGCGCCTCGGCCTGGTCTATCCCGCGCCGACCACCCGCCGGCTGGCCCGACTGGTCGGGCCGGCCGCGGCCAAGCACCTGCTCTTCACCGGCGACCTCGTCGACGCCGAGCGCGCACTGCGGATCGGCCTGATCGACGAGGTGCTCCCGGCCGCCGCGCTCGCCGACCGGGTGGCGGCGCTGACCGCCACCGTGGCCGAGCGCTCCCGGCTCACCGTGACCGCCGCCAAGGAGATCGTCGACGGGCGCGCCGACGCCGACCGGATCGCCTGGTGGTACGCCCAGGTGCGGGAGAGCGGCGAGGCCCGCGAGGGGGTGGCGGCGGCCAACGAGCGCCGACCGCCGCGCTTCGACTGGGCCCCGCCACCGGGTCCGTCGCCGTTCGGGTGCACCTGATGTCGCTCTGGCAACCACAGGCGCACCCAAACCCTCCGGGACACCGCCGAGATCTGTGGTCAGCGCGCGGATCGGCTCTCGCTGACGTGTGAGAGCAGTTCATCGACCGACCACTGGTCGGAGGCGTGTTCGCCGTGTTTCGCAGCGAGCACCCGGCCGTCGGGGGCGATCAGGAAGTCGGCCGGCAGCCCGAGCCGCCCGCCGTGCGGGGTGCGGGACGGGAGCCGCTCCCGGCCGTGCAGCACCTGCCAGGTGCCGCTCGCCACGGCGCGCGGGATCGGCAGCCAGGCGCGCGGGTCCAGCAGCGCCCGCCGCGAGGACTCCACGCCGAACTCCCGGTAGAGCCGCCGGTCGGGATCGGCCACCACCGCGAACGGCAGGTCGGCGACGTGCTCCCGGAGCTCGTCGGCGGGGGAGTGGAAGAGCACCACCTCGCGGACGCCGGCTGCCTCGATCTCGGCGTGCCGGCGGACGATCGAGCGTAGGTGGAGGTTGCAGACCGGACAGCCGGCGAACCGTCGGAACTGGAGGTGGACCAGGCGGGTGGGGTCCGGCAGGGCGAGCTCGGCGCCGGTGACGCTGGTCAGGTGGCGGAGGGTGACGACGTCCATGAGCTCTCCCGTTATAGGCGTACGATGTACTCCTACAACCGTAGGCGTATCTTGTACGCTGTCAAGGCCATGCCCCGTCCCCGTTCCCTGACCCCCGCCCAGCTCGCCGACGCCGCGCTCGCGGTACTCGACCGGGACAATCTTCCCGGCCTCACCATGCGGGCGGTCGGCGCGGAGCTCGGCACCAGCACGATGGCCCTCTACCGCTACGTCGCCGACCGCGACGAGCTGGAGGCGCTGGTCGTCGAGCGGGTCCTCGACGGGGTGGACATGCGCCCCCCGACCGACGTGCCGTGGCCGGACGGCATCCGGGCACTGGTCGACCGGGTGCGCGTTGCGGTCGGCGCCCATCCGGCCGTGGTGCCGTTGCTCCCCGCGCACCGGCACCGCTCGCCCGGGATCCTGCGCTGGGGCGAGGCGGCGCTCGCCGTGCTGACCCGGGCCGGCTTCGCCGGCACCCGGCGAGTGGTCGCGTTCCGCGCCCTGCTCGCGTACGTGGTCGGGGCGATCCAGATGGAGCACCTCGGCGGGCTGGGCGGCCCCGGCACGGCGGTCATCGCCGCACTTCCCCGGGAGGAGTTCCCGCTGCTGGCCGAGACCGCACGCGCGGCCGCCGCGGTCGGCCCGGACGACGAGTTCGGTGGTGGACTCGACCTCCTGCTCGACGGGCTCGCCCGCCAGCTCGCCCGGCGACCGTCGGGGCCCGGCGACCGGTGACGGTGGGGCCGGCGGGCGCCGCGCCGGAGGCGTACCCCGGCACCGCCCCCTGTGCCCGCCGGCCGTCCGTCACCGCGCCAGCGTCACCCAGCCCGGGGTCGCCGGCTCCCGCCGCAGCGGCATGCCCGCCTCGGCCGGGGTCCGGTCGCCCTTGCGCTGGTTGCACGCATAGCAGGCGGCGGTGGTGTTCCCCCAGGTGTTCCGGCCACCGCGCGAGCGGGGCAGGACGTGGTCGATCGTGCTGGCCGGGCCGTCGCAGTAGGCGCACCGCCGCCGTCGCGGGCCAGCACCCCGGCCCGGGACCAGGCCGGGCCGGTGCGGAACCGCCAGCGCGTCACCACGTACCGGACGAGGCGGACCACCCGCGGCAGCGGGAAGACGCCGATCAGCCGGTCCGGCTCGGCCTCGTGGATCTCGGCGACCCGGCGGCAGAGCATCCGGATCGCGTGCTTGACGGTGACCCGGTGCAGCGGGCCGAGGTCGGCGTTGACGACGAGGACGGCGTCCACCGGGTTCTCCCTTCACGATCGGTGGTGGCGACGAAAAAGCCGCCCGGTCCACGGGACCGGGCGGCGACGACGGGGCGCGTGGACGCGCGTCAGTCGGGCCTTCCGAGCCATGGACCGTGTTCCCGACAACCGTCGCCGAGCAGCCACGAGGTCATCGTGGTGGCGGATCGCAGCGACATTGACGGCTCCTGGAACGGTGGTTGACCTTGCGCGTTCACGGTAGATCCACGCCGGAGACGCGAGCAACGTATTTCGATCCGCCGTCGGACGGTGTCCGCTGCCGCCCGGCGCGCCCGGCCCGGCGGGCGGCGGCGAGCGGGCGGTCGATCCGGGCGCTCATCTGCACCACCAGCTCGCTCTCCAGCAGCGGCCGGTTCACCTCGGCGGCCACCGACAGCGTCGGGGTGGAGATCGACCGCCAGATGGCGGTGAGTCCGGCGCCGAGGCCGACAAGCGCCACCGCGGTCCGGGTGGTGGGGGAGCCGGCCGCCGCCGCGGTGCTCACCCCGACCACCGCCAGGAGCACCACCAGCAGCGGCGCAAGCACCGGCCAGAAGATGCCCCGGGCCGCCTGCGCCACCAGCTTCCGGTCCCGGATGACGACGTTGCGGGCCACCACCGCCCAGTTCTCCTCGTCCAGCAGGTCGCGCGGGTGCAGGCCGCCGGTGAGCACGTCCTGCCACAGGTCGCCCTGGTTGCGCAGCTCGCGGGCCAGCTCTGCGAGCCCGGCCTCCCCGGGGTCGCCGACCGTGGCCCGGCCGACCGCGCCGGTCCAGGCGGACAGCGAACGGCGCACCACCGCCGCCGAGTACGGCGGCAGCACGCTTGCCAGCTCGTCCAGCCACCGGCTGAGCTGGACCTGACGCCCGCCGAAGCGTTGGACCAGCTCGGCGGCGTCGCCGCGCCGGACCGTGTCGGCGAGCGAGCGGCCGAGCCGGTACGCCACCCCCACCCGGTGGTTGGTCGCCATGGTCCAGCGCAGCACCTCGACGTTCAGCTCGTCGAGGGCGAGCAGCAGCGGCTCCCGGTCCGCCCCGACCGCCCGCCGCGCGGCGTCGGTCGACGGCAGCACGCGGCCGGTCGGGGTCAGCGGGGCGATCTGGGCGAGTGCCACGTCGACGCCGTCGAGGTGCATGCCGAGCCGGTGCCGTCCCGGCATCTCGGTCAGGTTGGACAGTTTCGCCGGAGCGGTCGCCGGCCGCTCCCCGTCCTCGGCCAGGTCGGCGGTCTGCGCGTGGTGGTAGGCGTCCGCCATGGACCAGCCGAGGCGCAGCGCGGTGACCACGGCGGTCCGCTCGTCCTGCCGGTCCTCCGTCCGCGTCGCGGTGCCCACCGCTTGACTTTATGCGTTTTATGACCGTTTATCGGCGGTTCGCGCCAGCAGTCCGCGTGGGCGGATCGAGCGCACCGGCTCGGCCGCCGCGCCCTCGGCACGCAGGATGTGGTTCGCCGCGATGATCCCGGTGGCCGCCGAACGCTCCATCAACGCGCTCGGGAACTCGGTGCGGATCCCGTCCCCGGCCAGGTACAGCCCCGGCGCGTCGGTGCGTACCCCGGGGCGGCCGGCGTGGCTGCCCGGCGTGAACGCCGGGGCCTGCGCCTCGACCCGGGCGCGCAACTCGCGGACCCGCAGCTCGGCGACCTCCGGCCAGAGCGCGGTCAGCTCCCGCAGCATCCGCGCGGCCAGCTCGTCCGCCGGCACGTCCGGCTCACAGGCGTACGCGTGCAACTCCACCACCGAGCCGCCGGTGCGCTCCGCCCAGCGGCGCGGCTCGGCCTCCAGCCGGTGGTAGAGCGTCACCGAGTCCAGCGTCGGCTGGCGGGACACGCCGCTGAACACCGCCCGCTCCGGGCGGACGTCCCCGTCCATCCAGTAGCGCGCCACCGCGTACGGCGGCCCGGGCCGGCCGAACGCGGGCATCCGCGCCACCAGCTCGGGCGCCGCCGCGACCAGGCCGGGGGAGGCGGCGACCAGCCCGGCGAGCGCCGGCGGGTCGACGGCGAGCACCACGTGCCCGGCCGCCCAGGTGTCGCCGTCCGCGCCGGTCACCCGCCAGCCCTCCGGCGTACGGTCCAGGCGGGCCGCCGGGGCGCCGGTCAGCACCCGGCCACCGTGCTTCTCCACGTGCCGGGTGAGCGGCTCCCAGATCGCCGTCGCGTAGTCCTGGTCCGGGCAGTCGAAGGCCAACCCCTCCGGGTTGCCGAGCAGATAGAAGTGGAACTGCGCGATCATCTCGGCGGCCGACATCTCCGCCTCGTGGTTGAAGAACGAGTGCGAGAAGACCTCGAAGAGCATCGCCCGGGCCCGGTCCGGCAGCCGCAGCGAGGTGAGCAGCTCGTCCGCGGTCCGCTCGTCGAACTCCGCGTAGGTGCGCTCCGGATCGTAGGTGAGCAGCGGAAGCGCGGCGTCCCGGTCCATCGCGCGCAGGTCGGCCAGGCGCAGGCTCGGGCTGCGCAGCAGCAACGCCAGCAGGTTGGCCGGCGGGGCCGGCGGCAGCTTGCCGAACTCCTCGGCCGGCCACTGCGCGGACAGGATCGGATAGCCCGGGATCGGCTTGAGGAAACCCAGCGTCGGGTCGACCCGGCGCAGGATCGACCGCCAGTTCCAGTACTGCCGGAAGAACGCGTGGAAGCCGTGCTCGTTGAGCTGGGCGCCGTCGGGCAGTTCCTCGGGCCAGGCGCCGAGCCGGCCACCGAGGTGCGGCGCGGCCTCCAGCACGGTCACCGCCACCCCGCGTTCGGCCAGCACCACCGCCGCCGACATGCCCGCGATTCCGCCGCCCACCACGAGCGCCGACGTCGGCCGCGGCACGCGGGGCGCGCCACCGCCGCCCGGGTCCACCACGTGCTCACGTACGCCGATGAGTCGACCAACCACTCGCGACAGCCCCACGCCCCACCCTCCGCTCAACCGGTGCCCCCCAGTGTCCCCGAGAGGTAAGGAAGGGCCCCCTGTCAACGCATTCGGATGTGGCGGGGCCCCGCTTGACGCGGCAGGCCCCGCGCGCGGACGCGGGGCGTCAAGCGGGGCGTCTTCCTCTACCGGAGGCGTTGACAGGGGGCCCCTCCTTTCACCCCGGGCGGGGGCGGTCGGAGGGAGGCCAGACGTAGTCCAGGTCGGCGGGGGTGTCCGGGAAGAGGGGGGTGTAGTGGGCGGGGTCCTTGCGCAGCAGCGAGGACCGGTGGCTGCGGTGCAGGTCGTCGCGGCCCAGCCAGGGCGGCAGGTCGCCGGCGGCGGCCAACTCGTCCTGGGTCCGGATCGTCGTGATGCCGCAGGCGGCGGCGAGGTCGGTGGCGAGCGTGGCCGCGCAGGTGTCCGCCCGACCGGGCTCGCACCACACCGCACACATGTCGAGCCCGTAGCGGGTCAGCGCCTCCTCGTACCCGGCCCACATCTTCACCGCGGGATGGTGGCGCCAGCCGTAGTCCGATCGGGTCAGACCGCGCAGCACCTGGATGGCCTCCACGCGCTGCTTGCCCAGCCGTTTCTGGTCCAGGGTCCGGGCGCTGGCCAGGAAGTCCGGATACGGCAGGAACGTCTGCATGCCGGTGCTCTACCCGTCCCCGACGGCGCCATGCGTTCAAGATCGAAGGGGGCTGCGCCCACCGCGAGCGGCTGACTACGATCCGGGCATGGCCGAGCCCCTGCGTGACCGTGCGCGCCGCGCGACCGGGTGGCGGTTCCGGCCGAACGGGGACGAACGACCCCATTACGTGGTCTGCGGCTCGGACCCGGTGGCCTACTGGGTGGTCCGGGCGCTGCTCGCCACCGACCCGGCCGCCGGTCAGGTCCGGGTCACACTTGTGGTGCCGGAGCGCCGCCGCTCCGACGGCCCGGACGGGCGGGACGTGCCCGGCGTACGCGTGGTCCTGGCGGACCGGCTCGACGAGGCCGCGTTCCGCCGGGCCGGGCTGGCCGACGCGGCCGGGCTGGCGCTGCTGCACCAGGACGACGTGGGCAACATGCACGCGGCGCTCTGCGCGCAGGAGGTCGAGCCCCGGTTGCGCCTGGTGGTGCGGATGTACAACACCAACCTGGCGGACGGGCTGCGGCAGCTCTTCCCCGACTCGGCGATCATCTCCGACGCCTCGATGGCCGCGCCCGCCTTCGTCGCCGCCGCGCTGGGCGAGCTGGCGCCGACCCACTTCCGGCACGCCGGCCGCACGCTCTACGTGGCCCGCCGCACCGACGTACGCCCGCAGGACGTGGTCTGCGGGCTGGCCGTCACCACCGATCCGGAGCTGGTCCGGGTGCTGCCCGCCGACGAGGCCGCGGCCGACGTGGTGCTGGCCGAGGCGACCGGCCGGCCGCCCGGCACCGAGCTGGCCGCCCGCCGGCTGGTGCGGGCCCGGCGACGCCGGCAGCCGGTGGAGGTGCTGCTGCGCGCCGTCCGCAGCTTCGCCACCCGCAAGATCGGCATCGCGGTGCTGGTGCTGCTCGGGGTGATCGCGGTGCTGGGTTGGCTCAACGCGCGGGCCGCCGGCGTCGACTGGGGCGAGGCGCTCTATCTCACCCTGGTCACCACGCTCAGCGGCCAGGACCCGGACGTGAACAAGCCGGCCGCCGCCCAGGTGATGCAGGTGGTGCTCAACCTGGCCGGGCTGGCGCTGATCCCGCTGATCACGGCCGCCGTGGTCGACGGCATCGTCAACGCCCGGCTGGCCCTGCACGCCGGCCGGATCCAACCCGACCGCTCCGGGCACGTGGTGGTGGTCGGGCTGGGCAACATCGGCACCCGGGTGATGGCCCAGCTGCACGACTTCGGCGTCGAGGTGGTGGCCATCGACAAGAATCCCGACGCGCGCGGCGCCGCGCTGGCGCACCGGCTGGGCGTGCCGGTGATCGTCGGGGACGCCGGCCTGGAGGAGACGCTCCGCTCCGCCTCGGTCGACACCAGCCAGGCGCTGGTGGTGGTCTCCACCGACGACGGGGCGAACCTGCGCGCCGCGCTGATCGCCCGCTCCCTCGACCCCGACCTGCGGGTGGTGCTGCGGCTGTTCGACGGCGACTTCGCCGAGCGGATCCAGCAGGCGTTCGGCATCGGCATCTCGCGCAGCGTCTCCTACCTGGCCGCGCCGTCGTTCGCGGCGGCCCTGCTGGACCGCGCGGTGATCGCCACCATCCCGGTGGACCGGCACGCGTTGCTGGTCACCGAGGTGCCGGTGGTGGCCGGCTCCCCACTGGACGGGCGCCCGCTCGGCGCGGTGGCCCGCCCCGGCGAGGTGCGCCTCCTCGCGCACACCCGGACCGGGCAGAAGGCCGACTGGTCGGTCGACCCGCGGGTGGTGCTGAACGCCGGGGACCGGCTGACCGTGGTGGCCCGGCGGGCCGGGTTGACCGCCCTGTTGCGGGAGACCACGCCCGCGCCGACCGGGCCGCCCATCCCGCGTGAGCCGGCGGAGTGACGCTCCTCAGCGGTGGCGGAACGCGTACCAGAGCGCGCCGAGGGCGAGCACGCCGAACCCGGCGAGCACGCTGGCCGGCGGCAGGCTGACCGCGAGCACCAGGCAGCCGACCAGCCCCAGCGCGGCGAGCAGCGACGGGCCGAGCGTCAGCGCCGCCGCGTTGGTGATCGCGTAGTAGACCAGCACGGTGCAGCTGGAGAAGCCGATCGCGCCCCGGACGTCGCCGAGCGCCACCACCACGATCACCACGGCGGCCACGGCCAGCTCGGCCCGGTGCGGCACCCGGTGGCGCGGGTGCACGGCGGCCAGCGCGCCCGGCAGGTCGCGACGGCGGGCCATCGCCAGCGTGGTGCGGCCGACGCCGGCGAGCAGGGAGAGCAGCACCCCGGTCACCGCGACGGCGGCTCCGGCCCGCACCAGCCAGGCCAGCCCGGGCCGGCCGGCCGCGGTCACCACGTCGACCAGCGGGGCCGCCGAGGCGGCGAGCCGGCCGGGGCCGAGCACGCCGAGCGCGACCACGGCCAGCGTCAGATAGACCGCCAGCACCGCGCCGAGCGCCAGCGGCACCGCGCGGGGGATGGTGCGTTCCGGGTCGCGGACCTCCTCGCCGAGCGTGGCGATCCGCGCGTACCCGGCGAAGGCGAAGAAGAGCAGGCCGGCGGCGGTGAGCACGCCGTGCGTCCCGACGTCGGCGAGACCGGTGAGCCGGTCGGCCGCCACCCGCGGCGCGCCGGTCACCGCCACCACGGCCAGCACGGTGAGCACCACCGCGACCAGCACCCGGGTGGCGGCCGCGGTCTTGCCGATTCCGCGCAGGTTCACCGCGGTCACCGCCACCACCGCGAGGACCGCGACGAGCCGCGCCCGCCCCGGCCACAGGTAGGCCCCGATGGTCAGCGCCATGGCCGCGCAACTCGCCGTCTTGCCGACCACGAACCCCCACCCGGCGACGAAGCCGGCGAACGGGTGCAGCCGCTCCCGGCCGTAGACGTAGGTGCCGCCGGACTCCGGGTAGCGGGCGGCGAGCCGCGCCGAGCTGGTGGCGTTGCAGAACGCGATGAAGCCGGCCAGCGCGAGCGCGACCAGCAGTCCGGCGCCGCCGGCCGCCGACGCGGCCGGGGCGAAGACCACGAAGACGCCCGCGCCGAGCATCGAGCCCAGACCGATGACCACCGCATCGGGTACGCCGAGTCGCCGCGCCAGCCCTTCCACACCGGCAGCCTAGGGCCCCGGGGTGAGCACCGGGTGGATCAGTCCGGGGCGGACCAGCCGACCGGCCGGGTCCAGCCGCCCAGCCGGCCGGGCAGCGGCAGGTCGTCCCAGGGCACCCGGTGCAGCAGCCGGTCCAGCAGCAGCCCGAGCAGCAACCCGGCGATCGAGTCGGTGATCCAGTGCCAGCCGAGATAGACGGTGGTGCAGAAGACCACCGCCGGCGGCGCCACCCGCACCACGGTGACCAGCCGGGGCGGTACGGCGCGGCCGACCGTACGCAGCAGCGGGGCCAGCAGCAGGGCGAGCACGCCGTACCAGACGATCGCGTTGGCCACGTGCCCGGACGGGTACGACTGGGCGAAGCGCACCGGCAGCTCGTGCTGGAACAGCGGGAGCGTCTGCTCGGGCGGCAGGAACGGCTCCTTGACGCTGGCGCTGGGCGCCGGCCGGGCGGTCCACACCTTCAGCGGGCCGATCGTGAAGAACGTCAGCACGAACGCCGTCACCGGCGGCAGCACCGCCCGCACCGAGCGCAGCCGCAGCGCCAGCAGCACACCCAGCCCGGCCGCCAGCAGCGTCAGCGGGGTGCCCTGGCCGAGCAGGTTGAGCGCCATGGCGATCCACCGGGCGGCGGTCGGCCGGTGCGCGGCCGACCAGTCGGCGACCGCCCGGTCCAGCCCGAACAGGTGACCGGAGGCGAGCGTCACGGTCAGCGCCACCAGCGCGGCGAGCAGCAGCCCGTCGAACCACCACCCGGCCGGTCGGACGGGCCGCAGCCGCAGGTCGCGGCGTACCCCTGAGGTCTGGCGCACGCGACCACGCTACCGGCCGCCGGCGACGGCCCGGCCGTGCGGGCGTCGGCGGTCTGTGTGCCGAACCACGAAGGGAAGCACTTGGGGGAGCCAGCGGTCACACTGGTTGCCGTGCGGATCACTTCGGCTCTCGTCGACCCGGCGCTGCTCGACCTCCCCTGGTCGACCCCGCTGGAGCAGTGGCCTGCCGAGCACCTGGTGGCGCTGCCCCAGGGCATCTCCCGGCACATCGTGCGGTTCGTCCGGCTCGGCGACTACGTCTACGCGGTGAAGGAGACCGGCGAACGGGTCGCCGAGCGCGAGTACGACCTGCTGCGGGCGCTGGAGCGGATCGACTTCCCGTCGGTCGAGGCGATCGCGATCGTGGCCGACCGGCAGACCGACGACGGTGAGCCGCTCGACCCGGTGCTGATCACCCGGCACCTCCAGTTCTCGCTGCCCTACCGCGCGCTGTTCTCCAACACGCTGCGCCCGGAGACGATGAACCGGCTGCTGGACGCGCTGGCCGCACTGATCGTGCGGATGCACCTGACCGGCTTCTTCTGGGGCGACTGTTCGCTGTCGAACACGCTGTTCCGGCGGGACGCGGGCGCGTTCGCCGCCTACCTGGTGGACGCCGAGACCGGGGCGCTGCACCCGTCGCTCTCCAACGGCCAGCGCGGCGAGGACCTGGAGATCGCCCGGGTCAACATCTTCGGCGAGGCGCTCGACCTCCAGGCCGCCGGCCTGCTGCACGAGTCGATCGACCCGGAGGTGGTCTGCGAGGAGGTCGTACGGCGCTACGAGCGGCTCTGGCACGAGATCACCTACGAGCAGCAGGTCGAGCGCGCCGCCCGGCACGACATCGAGGGGCGCATCCGCCGCCTCAACGAGCTGGGCTTCGACGTCGCCGAGGTGGCCATGTCGACTGTCGACAACGGGCGCTACCTGGTGCGGCCCAAGGTGGTCGACGCCGGCTACCACACCCGGCGGCTGCTGCGGCTCACCGGCCTGGACGCCGAGGAGAACCAGGCCCGCAAGCTCCTCAACGACCTGGACGCCTACCGGGTGGAGAGCGACCTGACGGACGAGCAGCAGGCGGCGCACCGCTGGCTGACCGAGGTCTTCGAGCCGGTGGTCCGGGCGGTGCCGGGACACCTCCGGCGCAAGCTGGAGCCGCAGGAGTTGTTCGCCCAGATCATCGAGCACAAGTGGCTGCTCTCCGAGCAGGCCGGCCGCGACGTCGGAATGCGCCGGGCCGTGCACTCCTACCTGGCCGACGTGCTGGTGCACCGCCCGGACGAGCAGGCCGTGCTGGGCGTCGAGGTCCCCACCGCCTGACCTCCGTCTCGCCCGTGGCCCCGGCCGGGCTTCGGATCGATTCGCCCGGCTCACTCCACCCAGTCGCCGGCGCGCATCACCCGCACCACGTTCAGGTCGTCGTCGAGCACCACCAGGTCGGCGCGCAGGCCGGTGCGCAGCGCGCCCACCCGGTCGCCCAGGCCGAGGGCGCGGGCGGGGGTGGTGGCGGCCATGCGGCAGGCGTCCGGCATCGCCACGCCGGTGCCGACCGCGTGCCGCAGGGCGGCGTCCATGGTGAGCGTGCTGCCGGCGATCGCGCCGCTGCGGCTGAGCCGGGCCACGCCGTCGGCCACGGTGACCGCCTGGCCGCCCAGCTCGTAGTCACCGTCGGGCATGCCGGCGGCGGCCATCGCGTCGGTGACCAGCGCGGCCCGCTCCGGGCCGGCCACGGAGGTGGCGAAGCCGAGCATGCCGTCGTGCAGGTGCACCCCGTCGGCGACCAGCTCGCAGACCACGTTCGGGGCCTCCAGCAGCGCCACCACCGGGCCGGGCTCGCGGTGGTGCACCGGGCGCATCCCGTTGAACAGGTGGGTGCCGACGCTCGCGCCGGCGGCCACCGCCGCGCGGGTCTGCTCCCAGGTGGCGTCCGTGTGGCCGACCGCCGCCACCACGCCGTTCGCCACCAGCAGCTCGATCGCCGCCGTCGCGCCCGCGCGCTCGGGAGCGAGCGTGACCATCCGCACCGCGCCGCCGCCCAGCTCGATCAGCTCGGTCAGCTCGTCGGTGGACGGGTCGCGCAGGAACTCCGGGTTCTGCGCGCCGCAGCGGTCGGTGGACAGGTAGGGGCCCTCGAAGTGCAGGCCGGCGAGCACACCGGACTCGACCAGCGGGCGGAACGCGGCGGTGGCGTCCCGCATCAGCGCGAACGGGGAGCTGACCAGGCTGGCCAGCAGCGTGGTGGTGCCGTGGCCGAGGTGGAACTCGGCGGCCTGCCGGGCGGAGTCCGGGTCGCCTGTGGTGAACGTGTGGCCGCCGCCGCCGTGGGTGTGCATGTCCACGAAGCCGGGCACGATCCAGTGGCCGTCGCGCACCGAGGGGTATTCGGCGACCGCGGTGATCCGGCCGTCCGAGATCTCCACGCAGCCCTGCCGGATGACGCCGGTCGGGGTCACCACCTTGCCGGTCACGCGCCGGGTCATCGACTCTCCTTCGCCAGGGTGTCCAGGGCCAGCAGGGCGGCGCCGAGGCAGCCGGCCTCGTCGCCGAGGGCGGCCGCGACCAGGCGCGGCTCGCGGTGGAAGGTCAGCCGTTCGCGCAGCGCGTCACGCAGCGGGTCGAACAGTCGGGGGCCGGCCTGGGCCAGGCCGCCGCCGATCACCACGGTCGCCACGTCGAACAGCGCCTGCCCGGTGGCGAGACCGTCGGCGAGCGCCTCGACCGCCTCCCGCCAGACCTCGCCGGCGAACCGCTCGCCGGCCGCCGCCCGGTCGGCCACCTCGGCCGCGGTCGCCGGCGTGCCGGCCAGCTCGGTGTAACGGCGGCCGATCGCCGAGGCCGAGGCCACCGCCTCCAGGCAGCCGGCGCGGCCGCAGCCGCAGCGCGGGCCGCCCGGGCGTACCAGGATGTGGCCGATCTCCCCGGCGGCGCCGTGCGCGCCGGTGGCGGCCGAACCGTCGACCACGTGCGCGGCGGCGATGCCGGTGCCGATCGCGACGAAGAGCACGTGGCCGGCGTCCCGGCCGGCGCCGAGCCGGGCCTCGGCCAGGCCGCCCACCCGCACGTCGTGGCCGAGCGCCGCGGGCAGGTCCAGGCGCGTGGCCGCCAGTTCCCGCAGGGGTACGTCCCGGAAGCCGACGTTCGCCGACCAGACCGCCACCCCGCGCGTCTCGTCGACCACCCCGGGTACGGCGATGCCGCAGGCCACCGGTGTGAGACCGGCGGCGTGTGCCTTGCCGGCCAGCCCTTCGGCCACGTTCAGGATGGTGCCGACCACGGCGTCCGGCCCGCGCTGCGCTTCGGTGGCGTGCCGTTCGGCGTGCACGGTCGTGCCGTCCGGCCGGACCAGGGCGCACTTCATCCCGGTGCCGCCCACGTCCAGCGCGACGACGACCTCGTCGCGGGAGGTCACGCGAGAACCACGGACCGGGTCAGGTGCCGGGGCGCGTCGGGGTCGAGGCCGCGGCTGGTGGCCAGCGCGACGGCGAACCGCTGGGCCAGGATCAGGTCGGCCATCGGGTCGACCGGGTTACGCCCGGCCGCCCAACTGGTCAGCACCGTGCGGCAGCCGTGCGTGCGGCTGTGCGCGAACGCGGCGCCGGTGGCCGCCACGTCCTCCGCCAGCCCGTCCGGGATCCCGCCGAACGCCCAGACCAGCCGGCCCGGGGCGGCGATCGAGATGGGGCCGTGCCGGTAGTCCATGGCCGGGTACGCCTCGGCCCAGAACGTGGCGGCCTCGCGGCACTTCAGCGCGGCCTCCTGGGCCAGCCCGACGGTCCAGCCGCGACCGAGGAAGGTGACCTGCTCGATGCGGGCCGGGTCGATCGGCAGCGGCGCCCGGACGGCCACCTCGGCGTCGGCGGCCAGCCGGCCGAGGTCCTCGCCGAGGTGGGCGCGGAGCAGCGCGAGCGCGGTGGTGGCGAAGCGGGTCTGCACGACCGAGCGCTCGTCGGCGAAGGGCAGCGCTACGGCGGCGTCGGCCAGCGGGACGGCGGGCGAGTCCGGATCGCCGACCAGGACCGTGGTGGGGATCCGCCCGCGCAGCGCGGCGAGCAGGTCGAGGACCTCGGTGGTGGTGCCGGAGCGGGTGATCGCGATGAGCCGGTCGTACCGGCGGCCGGTGGGGAACTCGCTGGCCTGGAAGGCGTCCGTCTCGCCCTGGCCGGTGCTCTCGCGGAGCCCGGCGTACGCCGCCGCCATGAACCACGACGTGCCGCAGCCGACCACGGCGACCCGCTCGCCGGGGCGCGGCAGGTGCTCGGCGACGGTCGGCGCGAGCCGGGCCGCCTCACGCCAGCAGTCGGGCTGGCTCGCGATCTCCGCGTGCACGTACGCCATGACAACTCCTCGCCAAGGGAGGCCTTGCGCAATACGGCGCGATAGGGCCTTCTTTCGCGCGTCATTCTGCGCGAAGTGGGGCGGGCGTGGCAACCGTCTCCCGGTTCGCGCAGAGCAGGGTTTTGCGCAGACCTAGTTTTGCGCACTACTGTGCACGCAACCAATCACCGTACGTGCACAGTCAGGGGAGGCCCCCGCGGTGGACCGCTACGCGCGTTGGAACGCGTTGCTCGAGATGCTGACCGACAGCGGCCGGGTCAGCGTCGAGGAGGCGGCCGAGCGGCTCGAGGTCTCCCAGGCCACCATCCGGCGGGACTTCGACCAGCTCGCCCAGCAGCAGATGATCACGCGGACCCGGGGTGGCGCGGTCGCCAACGGCGTCTCGTACGACCTGCCGCTGCGCTACAAGACGGCCAAGCACTCGGCGGAGAAGCAGCGGATCGGCGCGGCTGCCGCCGCGCTGGTCTCCCCGGGCACCGTGGTCGGCCTGAACGGCGGCACCACCAGCACCGAGGTGGCCCGGGCCCTGGCCGTCCGCCCGGACCTCAACACCAGCGCCGAGGGCGCCCAGCTCACCGTGGTCACCAACGCGTTGAACATCGCCAACGAACTGCTGGTCCGCTCGCGGATGAAGGTGGTGGTGGCCGGCGGCGTGGTCCGGCCGAAGTCGTTCGAGCTGGTCGGTCCGCTGGGCGGGGCGTTGCTGCGCGAGGTCACGCTGGACGTCGCGCTGCTCGGCGTGGACGCGATCGACCCGCAGCTCGGCGCCGCCGCGCACCACGAGGGTGAGGCGGCCATGAACAGCCTGATGGTGGCGCGCGCGAAGCGGGTCGTGGTCATCGCCGACTCGTCCAAGCTGGGCGGGCACGCGTTCGCCCGGATCTGCCCGGTCGACCGGGTGGAGACGCTGGTGACGGACTCCGGCGCGGACCCCGCGGTGGTGCAGGCGTTCCGCGACGCCGGCGTGCACGTCGTCTGCGCCTGAGAGTGACACGCCGATCGCGTATACATACCGGGTATTGCCTTCCGCTGCATACCGCGTATGGTGTCGCTGTCGCCTAACTCATCGGGGGAGGTCAGCTGTGTCGGCTGTCCTGGAGATCGAAGGTCTCCGCAAGACGTACCGGAGCCGGAAACGCGGGGTCCGCCACGCGCTCGACGGCTTCGACATGCGGGTCGAGGCCGGCCAGGTGCACGGCTTCCTCGGCCCCAACGGATCCGGCAAGACCACCACGCTGCGTACGCTGCTCGGGCTGATCCGGCCCAACGGCGGCCGGATGGCCATCCTCGGCCAGGAGCTGCCGCGGGCGTTGCCGGCGGTCGCCGGTCAGGTCGGCGCCATCGTGGAGAGCCCGCAGTTCTTCCCGCACTTCACCGCGCGGGACACCCTCGGCCTGCTCGCCCGGGCCGGCGAGCTGCCGCAGCGGCGGGTCGACGAGGTGCTGGAGCAGGTCGGACTGCGGGACCGCGCGACCGAGCGGGTGAAGACCTACTCGCTCGGCATGAAGCAGCGGCTCGCCGTGGCGTCCGCACTGCTCAAGGAACCGAAGCTGCTGATCCTGGACGAGCCGGCAAACGGCCTCGACCCGGGCGGCATCCGGGAGATGCGCCGGCTCATGCGCGAGCTGGCCGAGTCCGGGATGACCGTGGTGCTCTCCAGCCACATCCTCGGCGAGATCCAGCTCATCTGCGACTCGGTCACCATCATCTCGCTCGGCCGGCGGGTCGCGTTCGGGCCGGTCGAGCAGGTGCTCGCGGCGCACTCCCAGGGCAGCGTCCGGGTCCGGCTGGAGGCGGTCACCGACCTGCCCCAGGCGGCGGAGACGCTGACCCGCTCCGGGATCCGCGTCGCCGCCACCGAGCCCGACCACCTGATGCTGGCCGGCGTCGACAAGCCGGCCGTGGTCAGCCGGATGCTCGCCGAGCAGGGCCTCTACGTCAGCGAGCTCACCCCGGTCGCGGTCGACCTGGAGAGCGTGTTCCTCGAACTGACCGCCACCGCGCCGGTCCCCGGCCAGAACCGTCAGGTCGATCAGTCCGCCAAGGTCGACCAGACCGGCACCGCAGGAGGTTGGGGCGCATGAGCCTGTTCGTCACCGAGCTGCGCCGGCTCGCCAAGCGCCGGCTCACCCGGCTCATGCTCGTCCTGCTGGTGCTCGGGCTCGCCACCGTGGCCACCGCGTTCAGCTTCTCCAGCCACAAGCTCTCACCGGAGGTGGTGGCCGCCGCGCAGGCCGAGTCCGACACCCAGTACAAGCAGTCGGTCCAGGAGTGGCAGCGCACCGTGACCGAGTGCGAGGCCGCCCAGGCCCGGGGCGAGCAGACCGAGGAGCGGTACGGTCCGAACTGCGGCAAGGACTTCCAGCCGCAGCCGGAGATGTTCGACCCGAAGTGGAACCTGCCCTACCAGTTCGACTTCCGGGCCGAGTTCCCCACGTTCATCGCCGTGTTCGCCGGTGCGGTGGCGCTCTTCGCGTTCATCGTCGGCGCGTCCTTCGTGGGCGCCGAGTGGAGCAGCGGCGGGATGATGAACCTGCTTCTCTGGCGGCCGAAGCGGCTGGCCGTGCTGGGCACCAAGCTGGCCGCGCTGCTCACCACCGTGCTCGGGTTGAGCGTCGTGCTGGGCGCGTTGTGGACGGCGGCGTTCTGGCTGATCGGCACGTCCCGTGGCACCACCGCGAAGATGACCGCCGGGGCGTGGCGCTCGATCGGTCTGGACGGCCTGCGGGCGGTGGCGCTGATCCTGGTCGTCGGCGCGGTCGCCTACGCGCTCGCCTCGTTGGGCCGGCACACCGCGATGGCGCTGGGCGCGGCGGTGGCGCTGTTCGCGATCAGCGAGATCGGCATCCGGATCGCGGTCGGCGTGTTGTCGGTGCCGTTCGGCGAACGCTACGTGCTCTCCACGTACGCCCAGTCGTGGTTCATGAAGCAGGCGGAGCTGTTCGACTACGACGCCTGCGAGTTCGCCAGGGGCGCCTGCGAGCCGGCCAAGTACGTGGTCACCTGGGAGCAGTCCGCCGTGGTGTTCGGCCTCGGCACGGTGGCGGTCCTGGTCGCCGCGTTCGCGACGATGCGTAAGCGGGACATCGCCTGACGAGGTCCGCGCCGCCGGCCGGACGCCGGCGGCGCGGACCACGCGTCCGGTGCGGCCGGGGGCGGCCCTGGTTACGCTGGGGTCCCCCCGGCCGGCACGTCTTTCGCGCCGGTCATCCGCCGTCGGAGAGGAGCGCCATGTCCGCCGACGCCACCGACCGGGCCGCCGTCGACGAGTCGGCCACGACCCGGGGTACGCGCCGCGGCGCCGGCGTCTCCGTGCCCCCGCCCCGCCCCGCGCCGCCGGTCGAGTCCACCCCGCCGGCCGAGCAGGTCTCCCCGCGAGAGCCCGTCCCGCCGACCGAGCAGGTCTCCCCGCACGAGTCCGCGCCGCCGGCCGAGTCCCCGCCGGCCGGTGGGCTCACCGAGCGGGAGCGGCGGATCCTCGACTTCGAGTCGCAGTGGTGGAAGCACGCCGGCGCCAAGGAGCAGGCCATCCGGGACACGTTCGGTCTCTCCGCGACGCGTTACTACCAGCTGCTCAACGCGTTGCTGGATCATCCGGCCGCGCTGGCCGCCGAGCCGCTGCTGATCGGGCGCCTGCGCCGGCTCCGCTCGTCGCGGGCCCGCAACCGTCGGCGCTGACCGGCCTCACTTCTCGTACGTGCGCAGCCCGTTGCCGATGGCGAAGAAGGTCGGTGCCCACTCGCCGATGAAGATGCCCCAGCGGTCCGCCCGTGCCACGCCGGCGCGTTCCAGGTTCTTGGAGAGAAACCAACTGGTGAACGAGAGTCCGATACTGACGAATCCGGCCAGGTAGGCGTGTTCCGCGCGCATTCCCGACTCGTGCAACCGCTCCAACATTGCGATCCCCCTGCCACGGTCCGATCAGGTCGAGGCCGACGCTACCGAATGTGCCGGCACGATGACCGGGAGTTGGCCGGATGCGCGGCATGGCCGCACCGTCGTCGGGTAAGGCGGCGGCGGGCGACGGAGGGAGCGGATCGATGGGGGCGCCGGACCGCCGGTACGCGATCGGCAGCGGGACGACCCGACCGGTCGGCGAGGCGCCGATGATGGGCGTGCGCACCGCGTCCGACCCGGCGCCGGGGCGGTCGGAGAACGAGGACCACGTCTTCCGGTTCGGCCCGCTCGTCGGCGTCCTCGACGGCGCCACCGTGCCGGACGGCTTCGACACCGGCTGCGTGCACGGCCCGGCCTGGTACGTCCGGCACCTGGCCGCCCGGATCGGCCTGGCGGTCGCCGCCCGGCCCGCGGCCACGCTGACGAGCAGCCTGGCGGCGGCGATCCTGGCGGTCCGGGCGGACCACGGCGGCGCCTGCGACCTCGACCACCCGGGCACCCCGTCGTCCACCGTCTGCCTGCTGCGCGAGGGTGGTGACCGGGTCGACTACCTGGTGCTCTGCGACAGCCCACTGGTGCTGGACACCGGCGACGGGATCGACGTGGTCTCCGACGACCGGTTGGAGAACACGCTGGCCGATTTGCGCCGGACCGTCGCCGCGCCGCCCGACGGCGAGGCCGATCCGTCGACCCGGTTCCGGCGGGCCGTGACGGCGCAGCGGACCCGGATGAACCGTACCCACGGCTACTGGGCGGCGGCCGCCGACCCGGACGCGGCGTACCACGCGGTGACCGGGACGGTGCCGCTGCGCGGGCCGGGGGCGCTGCGCCGGGCGGTGCTGCTCAGTGACGGCGCCTCCTGCGCGGTCGAGCAGTTCGGCCTCTTCGACTGGGCCGGGCTGCTGGGGGTGGTGACCGTGGAGGGCCCGGCGGGCTTGATCGACCGGGTCCGGACGGCTGAGCGGGAGCATCCGGAACGGCTGCGCCGGCGCAAGCGCTCGGATGACGCGTCGGTGGCGCTCTGTGAGTTCGAGCCTTCGGCGTGAGCACACTCACCCCGGAACGGGCCGGTCGGATGACAACGGAGCGTGAGCCGGAACACCCCGGGGGTACGACCGGCCGCACCGCTCCGCCGTACCGGCAATGAGTCGGCAAAGGGGTGGACGAGCGCTGCACCGGGCGGCAGACTCCGGCTCGTGACAGGTGCGGTGAAGCTGGAGCCGGTGGACGAGCGGAACCTGGAGCCGTTGCTCTCCGTAGCGGCGGCGGAGGCGGAACCGGAGGACGTGATGCCTCCGGTGGACGCCCCGGCCGGTTGGTCGCTGGCCCGCCGGGACGCCTTCCGCGAGTTCCACCGGGCCAACTTCGGCGGCTTGGACGGCCCGACCGGCACCGTGATGTTCGCGATCGTGTCCGGCGGCGAGGTGGTCGGCATGGTGCGGATGGCCCGCCGCGACGAGCCGGGGACGGTGGAGACCGGAATGTGGCTCGGCCGGTCCGCGCGGGGCCGTGGTCTGGGCGCCGCCGCGCTGCGGGAACTGCTGCACGCCGCCGCGGCGGCCGGGATGCGCACGGTCGTGGCCGACACGACGCCGGACAACGCCGGGGCGATCTCGGTGCTCCGCAAATGTGGCGCGGAATTGCGCCAAGAAGGCGGAAAGACGTACGCCAGAATGTGTCTGGATTCGGCCCTCCCGACCCACTGAAGTCGCTGCTTGCCGTTCGGCAATCATCTCACATTTTCCCTGCTGGTTAGTGCCTGGATGCGAAGTTTCGCCCCGCGGGCGACGCCTTTCTGGTTCCGCTGGGAAAATGTTTCGCCAATGTTCTGACGGGTACTGCCGGCCGGGTCCGCTGATGCGGGACACCGGTTCGCAGGCCCTTTTTCGCTGATCCCCGGCAGTTGTGTCCGGGCCTGCTCCACCCAAGAGGTGTCCCTTCCCCCGGGGAGCGAAGGAGAACTGATGAAGAGCGGAGCACGGATCGCGCTGGCGGTCGGTTTCGGATATGTCCTCGGTCGCCGCCGGAAGCTGCGGACGGCACTCACCCTGGCCGCCGCCGTGGCCGCCGGACGGGCCAGCCAGAATCCCGGCGGCCTGAAGCAGATGGCCGGCGGCCTGCTCGGGTCGAACCCCCAACTGGGCAACCTGAGCAAGCTCGGCGCGCCGCTGGTCACCGCCGGCCGGGCCGCGGCGACCGCCGCCGCCGGCAGCGGTATCGACGCGGTCAGCGGCCGGCTGCGGGGCGGCGCGGACGCGTTGCGCCGCCGCTCCGGCGCGCCGTCGGGGGAGCACGGGCAGCGGTCCGCTCCGGACGAGGAGCAGGAACTCGACGACCAGCCCGACGCCGACCACGACGAGGCCGACGACCAGACCGACGACGAGGACCGCGCCGAGCAGCCGGCCCCCGCGCGTCGACGCCGGGGGCGGTGACCATGCCCACGACCAACAGCCTCACCGACCGGGCACGCGACCAGATCGGTGGCGAACTGCGCAACCTCGCCACCGCGATCGGCGAACGCGCCGTGCAGGTGGTGACCGAGCGGATCACCGGCGCCACCGGACGACTCGGCGAGTACGCGAAGGAAGGCGGCGGTCCCGGCCTGATCGCCGCGGCCACCGGCGCGCAGAAGCTCGCCGACGGCCAGTCCCCGCTGAAGGCCATGGTCCATGCCGGCGTGGCCGGCGGTAAGGAGAAGCTGATGTCGGCGTTCGGCGGCGGCAAGGGTGGCAAGGGCGGCGGCAAGAAGCTCAAGGTCACCAACATCGTCGAAACCATCGAGGTCGGTGTGCCGGTCCGGGTGGCCTACAACCAGTGGACCACCTTCGGCGACTTCCCCAGCTTCATGAAGAAGGTCGAGCAGGCCGACAACGACGAGGACGAGAAGATGACCTGGAAGGCGCAGGTCCTCTGGTCGCACCGCACCTGGGAGTCGACCATCGTCCGGCAGATCCCGGACCGGCTCATCCACTGGCGGTCCAAGGGCGACAAGGGCTCGGTCGACGGCACGGTCAGCTTCCACGAGGTCGGCCCGGAGCTGACCCGCATCCTGGTCGTGCTGGAGTACCACCCGCAGGGCTTCTTCGAGCACACCGGCAACCTCTGGCGTGCGCAGGGCCGCCGGGTCCGCCTGGAGCTGAAGCACTTCGTCCGGCACGTGATGACCGAGACCGTGCTCGACCCGGACTCGGTCGAGGGCTGGCGGGGCGAGATCCAGGACTCCCAGGTGGTCAAGGACCACGAGACCGCGCTCCGCGAGGAGCAGGAGGGCAGCGGCCAGCAGGAGCCCGGCCGGGAGGAGGAGCCGGCGGAGGAGCGCCGGCCCGCCGAGCGCGGTCGCGGCCGGCCGCCGCAGCGCCGCCGTCCGAGGGAGGAGGAGCAGGAGTACGAGGACTACGACTCCGGCGACGACTTCGACGACGACGAGTACGACGAGGAGCCGCAGGAGGAGGAGCAGCCGCCGCGTCGCCGGCAGCCCGAGCGGGCCCGCCGCCCGCAGCGCGCCGAGCGGGCGCCCCGTGAGGAGCGGGCGCCCCGTGAGGAGCGGGCCCGCCGCGCACCCGAGGCGCCCCGCCGGCCGGTGGTCCGGCGTCGCCGTGAGGAGCGTGGCGAATGAGCGTGGCGACATCCGGTCAGCCGGGCAGCGCGTTGGAACGCACCGGTGGCGGCGGTGGTGGCGGCACCCTCGCCGACGTGGTGGAGACCGTGCTGGACAAGGGCGTGGTGATCGACGCCCAGGTGTCGGTCGCGGTGGTCGGCATCCAGCTCCTGGAGATCAACGCCCGGGTGGTGATCGCCAGCGTCGAGACGTACCTGCGGTTCGCCGAGGCGGTCGACCGGATGAGCATCGTGCCGAAGGACCAGAAGACGCTGCCCGACCTGGTCGACGACGCCGCCGGCGCGGCCACCAAGGGCAAGGCGGTGGCCGGACTGGGCAAGGCGGCGCAGGAGATCAGCGGCGCGGTGTCGGACTCGCTGCGGGACCGGGGCGACGGGCGTGAGCGGTCGCGCAGGCGGGACGGGGAGAAGTGAGATGACCCAGGACAGCGGGCTGTTCATCTACGGCATCGTGCCGTCCGACGTGGAGCCGACCCCCGACGCCGAGGGGGTCGGCTCCCCGCCCGGGGAGGTGAACGCGGTCCGGCACGGCGAACTGGCCGCGCTGGTCAGCGAGGTGGGGCTGGAGGAGCCGCTGGGCCGGCCGGACGACCTGACCGCGTACGAGCGGCTGCTGGACGGCACGGCGGTGGTCGCGCCGGTCCTGCCGGTGCGGTTCGGCACGGTGGTGACCGGCGAGGACGCGGTCGAGGACCTGCTCGAAGCGCACCATGACCGCTTCGCCGCCGCCCTGGAGGAGTTCGAGGACCGGGTGCAGTACACCGTGCACGGGCGCTTCGACGAGCAGGAGTTCATCGGCGAGTTGCTGGCCGCCAACCGGGACGCCGCCGCGCTCGCCGAGCAGGTGCGCGGCCGACCGGAGGCGCAGAGCCGGGAACAGCGCATCCGCCTCGGCGAGATGATCAGCCAGGCGGTGGAGTTGCGCCGGGAGGCCGAGAACCGCGAGCTGATCGACGCGGTGGGCCGGTACGCGGTGGCGGACGCGGCCCGCGCCCCGAGCCACGAGCTGGACGCGGTGCACGTCGCCTTCCTGGTCGCGGACGAGGACGAGGACGAGTTCATCGGGGCGTTGGAGGACTTCGCCGAGCAGCGGCGGGAGCTGATCCGGATGCGCCTGATCGGGCCGCTGGCGCCGTACGACTTCGTCAGCGCGCACCAGCTGGTGGAGTGAGCATGGACATTCTCTGGATGCTGCTGACCCTGCCCTACGCGCCGGTGCGCGGGCTGACCGCGATCGTCAAGGTGGTCGCCCGGGAGGCGGAGTCGCAGCAGCACAGCCCGGTCAACATCCGGCGTGAGCTGGAGGAGCTGGACCGGGCCGCCGCCGCCGGTGAGATCACGCCGGAGGAGCGGGACCGTGGGCAGCAGCGGGTCCTGGAGCGACTGACCGGGCCGGCCGACGACCGTACCCCGTCCCGACGGAACGGGGCGCCGCGGCGGCCGGCGGGCGCGCGGCGGGAGACCACCGACCGCCGCGACGAGCCGCGCCGGGCACAAGGGGGGCGACGATGACATCCGCACGGACAGGGGACGACCTCGACGAGTACGACGAGGACGCGATCAGCGCGGCCGAGGCGGCCCGGGAGGGGCTGCGTCAGGTGGTGGCGCTGACCGGCCGGGACGCGCTCGGGATCACCTCGATCCAGCCCACCGACGACGGTTGGCTGGTCGGGGTGGAGGTGGTCGAGGACCACCGCATCCCGGCCTCGACCGACCTGCTCGGGCTCTACGAGGTCGAGCTGGACATGACCGGCAGCCTGCTCGGCTACCGGCGGACGCGCCGCTACCAGCGCGGCAAGGGCGACGGGGGCTGACATGAGTCAATCGCGGATGCCCTCGGTGGTGCAGAACTCGGGCCAGGTGCTGCCGGCCGGGAACGAGCCGGCGAACCTCGGCGACATCCTGGAACGGGTCCTCGACCGGGGCATCGTCATCGCCGGCGACATCCGGGTCAGCCTGCTCGACATCGAACTGCTGACGTTGAAGCTGCGGCTGGTCATCGCCTCGGTGGACACCGCGCGACAGATCGGCATCGACTGGTGGGAACACGACCCGTGGCTCAGCTCCCGGGCCCGCCCGCCGGTGGAGCCGGGTCCGCGCGACCCGGAGGAGGTCGAGGCGTCGCGCCGGCCGCGGATCGCCACCCGGGCCGCGAGGAGGGACCGGGATGAGTAGTGCGACCGCCGAGCCCGTCCCGGCGGCGCCGGCGACCGGGACCGGCGTCTGGCTGCACGGGGTGGTGGCCGAGGTGGACCCGGCGTTTCTGGCCGGGGTCGCCGGGATCGCGGGCACACCGGTGCGCCCGGTCGCGGGCGCGGGCCTGGTCGCCGTGGTGGGCGACGTCCCGCTGACCGAGTACGGCGAGGAGGCGTTGCGCCGCAACCTGGAGGACCTGGGTTGGCTGGAGCGGTCCGCCCGGGCGCACCACGCGGTGGTGGACGCGCTCGCCCGGTCCGGCGCCGTGGTGCCGGCCCGGCTCGCCACCGTCTACCGCGACGACGAGCGGGTGACCCGGGTGCTGGCCGAGCGGCACGACTCGTTGGCCGGCACGCTGGCCCGGCTCACCGGCCGCGAGGAGTGGGGCGTCAAGGGGTACGTGGTGCCCGGCGCCACCCCCCGCGTCGAGGAACCAGCCGGTGGGGGCGGGGCGGGTGCGGCATACCTGCGGCGGCGTCGGGCCCAGCTCACCGCCCGCGAGGAGGGGCAGCGGATCGCCGCCGACGCGGCCGCGGCCGTGCACACCGCGCTGGCCGGGCACGCGGTCGCCGCCCGGCGGCACGCGCCGCAGGACCGGCGGCTGTCCGGCGCGCCCACCGCCATGGTGCTCAACGGCGCCTACCTGGTGGAACGCGCCGGGGTGGCCGCCTTCTCCGCGTTCGCCGGCGAGCTGGCCGACCGGCATCCGGAACTCCGGTTCGAGCTGACCGGGCCGTGGCCGCCGTACTCCTTCGTGGCGGAACCGGCGGCGGAGTCGGCGTGGGAGTGACGACGCTGGCGCCGAGCAGCGCCGACGACCCGGCGGTCTACCAGCAGGTCGCGTTGGTCGACCTGCTGGACCGGGTGCTCGCCACCGGTGTGGTGATCACCGGGGACATCACGTTGGCCATCGCGGACGTGGACCTGGTCCGGATCTCGCTGCGCGCGCTTGTCGCGTCCGTCGGCGCGCTCGTCCCGCCCGATCCGGCGAGGTTGCCGTGACCGGGCGGGACGAAGCGGCGGAGCTGGTGGCGGCGCTCGGCGAGCCGCGGTGGCGCCCCGGGTGCGCCCCCTGGACCGCCGGCTCGCGGTCGACCAGGACTCGGTCGAGCGAGGGCTGGCCAGCCTCGTGCTCACCGTCGTCGAGCTGCTCCGCCAACTCATGGAGCGGCAGGCGCTGCGCCGGGTCGACCTCGGCGACCTGACCGACGACCAGGTCGAGCGGATCGGCACCACGCTGATGGCGCTGGAGGAGCAGATGACCCAGCTCCGCGAATACTTCGGGCTGGCTCCCGAGGACCTCAACCTGGACCTGGGCCCGCTGGGCCCGCTCCTCCCCACCGACTGACCGAACCTCCGCCGGGGAGGCTCAACGGTGGGAGTCGGCGTAGGACTCCAGCCGGGCCAGTTGGGCCGGGTCCAGGGAGGGGCGGACCCGGGCGCGGGCGGACTCGACGTGGGTCGCGGTCACGGTGGCGGCGGTCAGGGACTCGCGCATCGC
This sequence comes from Micromonospora sp. NPDC049282, assembly GCF_043197045.1. Classification (NCBI taxonomy): domain Bacteria; kingdom Bacillati; phylum Actinomycetota; class Actinomycetes; order Micromonosporales; family Micromonosporaceae; genus Micromonospora; species Micromonospora sp. NPDC049282. The sequence continues at coordinate 94,594 of NZ_JBICSL010000008.1, read as the reverse complement.
GGCCAGGGCCGCCTCCCGGACCAGCGCCGTGCAGTCGGCGGCGGAGAAGCCGTCCAGTTCGGCGCCGAGCGCGTCCAGGTCGACGTCCGGCGCGAGCGGGACGTGCCGTGCTGCGGCCCGGAGGATCTCCGCGCGGGCCGGGCCGTCCGGCGGTGGCACGTAGACCGGGCGTTCCAGCCGGCCGGGGCGCAGCAGCGCCGGGTCGATCAGCTCCGGCCGGTTCGTCGCGCCGACCACCACCACGTTGCGCAGCGCCTCCACCCCGTCCAGCTCGGTGAGCAGCGCGGCGACCACCCGGTCCGTCGTACCCCCGTCGGTGGCCTGGCCGCGCACCGGCGCCAGCGCGTCCACCTCGTCCAGGAAGACAAGCGTGGGCGCCGCCTCGCGGGCCCGGCGGAACAGCTCGCGGACCGCGCGTTCGCTCTCACCCACCCACTTGGAGAGCAGCTCGGCCCCCTTCACCGACAGCACGTTCGCCCGTCCCGAGCCGGCCAGCGCGGTGACCAGGTAGGTCTTGCCGCAGCCGGGCGGCCCGTAGAGCAGCACACCGCGCGGCGGCGTCACGCCCAGCCGGGCGAACGTGTCCGGGTAGGTCAGCGGCCAGAGCACCGACTCGGTAAGCGTCTGCTTCACCTCGTGCAGGCCGCCGACGTCGTCAAGCGTCACCGAGGCCAGCTCCAGCGTGGAGGCGGCCATCGTGGTCGCCCGGACCACCTCCAGCGCGGCGGCGAAGTCGGCCATCGCCACCGTCGGCGTCTCCGCCGACTTCTGCCGCAGCGCCGCCCGCACCCCGGCCTCCCGCACCAGCGCGGCCAGGTCCGCGGCGACGAAACCGGGGGTACGCGCCGCCACCTCGTCCAGCCGGACGTCGCCGGCCAGCGGCACCTGCCGGGTGAGCACGGTCAACTGTTCCCGGCGCAGCGCCGCGTCGGGCAGCGGCACGGTGATCCGCAGCGCCAGCAGGTCCGGGCCGCGTAACGCCGGGTCCACCTCCGCCGGCCGCCCGGTGGTGCAGACCACCGCCGCCCCGGCGCGCAGGATCTCGTCGACCACCTGCCGGAACACGGTGGCCAGCGGCCCTGGCTCGTCGGCCGGGGCGAGCGCCTCCACATCGGTGACCAGCAGCACGGCGGGTCCGCCGGCGCGTACCGCGGCAGCCGCCTCGCGCAGCCGGCGGGCCGCCGCGTCGTTGGCCAGCGCGGCCAGCTCCGGCGCCCAGAGCGGGCGGATCGGGGCCCCCACCCGGGCGGCGACCGCACGGACCAGCGACGACTTTCCCGAGCCGGCGGGGCCCTCGACCAGCACGCCGAGCGAGACCGTGGTGGCCAGCCGGCCCAGCACCTCCCGGTGGTGGAAGCCCAGGTCCAGCAGTTCGGTCAGCTCCTCCGCCTGGGCGCGTAGGCCGGGCAGCTCGTCCACGTCGGGCGCGTCCGCCGGCCCGAGCAGGCCGTCGGCCGTGCCGTCCACCTCGGACCGGCCGCCGGCCGGGTCTCCGCCGCCGGCCGGGGACCGCTCGCCCGGGGAAGCCGTGCCGGTCGGGGCGGGCGTGCCGGTCGGGGCGGGCGTGCCGGGGGCCGGGCGGGCGGCAGCCCCGCTCAGGGGGCCGGCGCCGTGCGTCGCGGCGCCGTGCTCCCAGCCCACCACCGTGTCCATGGTGACCAGCACGCCGCCGGCCGGCTCGGCCGCCACCACGTTGAGCAGCGTGCTGGTCCAGGCGTACCCGACGGAGCTGGCGAGGCTGCGCCGCGCGGCCTCGACCAGGCCGCGCACGGCGGCGTCCGGGAGCACGTCCTGCGGAAGCAGCGAGACGTCGTCACCGGCGGTGACCACCTTGCCCAGCAGCGCGAGCCGCAGCATCTCCGGGGGAACCGCGGCGGACACCGCCACCGGACCGGCAAGCGTGACCCGGTTCGCCGGGGTGCAGGGCAGCGGGCGCACCGTGACCTGGCCGCCGGCCCGCAGGCCGAGGTTGCCGAGCAGGAGGTCGTCGGCGTGGAGCAGGACGCTGCTCGTGCCCGGGTCGGCCGCCGCCGCGATGCCGGCCGTCACCCGCCGGCCGGTCAACCGCACCGGGTCGCCCGGGCGCAGCGCCAGCGCGGTCAGCACCTCCGGGTGGAGGCGTACGACGCCCCGGCGGGCGTCCAGCGCGGCCGGCCGCAGGCTCGCGGTCAGGGTCAGGTCGGGTTCCGCCACCCGCCGACAGTAGCCGCCGGGCCCACCTCACCGCCCGGGTCAGCGCGGGCCCGGGTCCTCCAGCAGCGACGGGTCGCGGCGGATCATCTCGGCGAGCCGGGCCGCCGGATCGGCCTCCAGCGGGTCGTGGCCGGGCGCGACCACCGTCTTCACCGACATCGGCCAGGCCGGCGGGGGTGTCGGCGCGGGCACCGGACCCACCGTCACCGCCGGGCCCGCCCAGGAGACCCGCAGCGGGTACGCCTGCTCGCCCAACTCGACCCGCAGCGTCACGGCGAGCCCGGGGTGCTCGGCGACCACCCGCCGCACCGCCTCGGCGATCTCCTCGACCGGGTCCCGCCGCAGCGGCGCCTCGCCACCCCGTAGCGCCTGGCCGCCCCGCAGCCGGTACGCGCCGTGCCCGGCCCGGTGTTCCGCCGGCTCGACCGGGTCCGGGTCGCCGACGGGCGTCTCCCGGTCGATCTCCCCGGCCGGTTCGTCGGGCAGTGGCGCCCGGCGGCGCTGCGCCTCCTCGCGCCGGGCCAGCCGGGCCAGTGTCTCGTCCAGATCACCTCTCATCGCGTCCACCCCTTCGCAGATCACGGACCGAACCGGCGGGCGGTTCAGCGTTCCCGGGCCCGGGTCGCCCGGTCCAGCGCCCGGTCGAGGACGACCAGCAGGGCGTCCCGTACGGAGAGCCGGTCCCGGGCGTCGAACTGCACCAGCGGCACGTGCTCGGCGATCGCCAGCGCCCAGCGGATCGACGGCAGGTCCAGGGCCAGCCGCCCGTCGAAGGCGTTCACGCCCACGGCGAACGGCAGCCCGGCCCGCTCGAAGAAGTCGATCGCCGGGTAGCAGTCGTCGAGCCGGGCGCTGTCCACCACCACCAGCGCGCCGAGCGCGCCCCGGGCCAGGTCGTCCCACATGAAGCCGAACCGGGCCTGGCCGGGCGTGCCGAAGAGGTAGAGCTTCAGGCTGCGGTCGATGGTGACGCAGCCGAAATCCATGGCCACCGTGGTGGTGGTCTTCCCGGCCACCCCGCCCGGGTCGTCGACGCCGATCCCGGCGGTGGTCATCTCCGCCTCGGTGGTCAGCGGGGCGATCTCGGAGATCGCGCCCACCGTGGTGGTCTTGCCGACACCGAAACCACCGGCGATCAGGATCTTCACCGGGATCGGCGGCCGGGGCGCGGGCACCCGGCTGACGATCGGGGTGGGTTCGCCGGGCCCACTCGCCGGCCGGTACGGCAACGGTGGCCCGGCCGACGGGGGCGGCGTGGCCCGGCCGATCAGCGGGACCGGGTTGCCGTAGCGGGCGGGGGCGCTGTTCGCGGCCGGCCCGCCCTGGCCGGCCGCCCGCCATTCAGGAGATCGCACGAAGTCCATCAATCACTCGCAGGATGAGATCGGGATCGAGGGCGTCGTCGACGTCCGCGACGTGCACGTCGAGGTGGCCGGCGGCGCGCAGGTCGCCGACCAGCACCCGGGTCACCCCGAACTGCATCCGGGTCCGGGCGGAGATCTCGGCGACCGACACCGGCTCGGCGCAGATCGCGACGATCGTGGCCAGCTCCGGAGACAGCCGGGCGGTCACCGCCCACGCACCGCTGCCCGGGCGGGCGGTCACCTGGGTCTCCAGGCCGATCGACGGGTCGCCGTCCACCCGTCCGCCGGTGATCACGAACGGGCGTGGGCCGGGCGGCTCTCCGTAGCCGTCGTCCGCCGCCGGAGCCGGGGCCGGGGCGGACGCACGCAGGAAGGGGCGGATCCGGACGCCGGGTTCCGGCTCCGGGTCCCCACCGGCGGCCCCCGGGATCATTGCTGGACGGCGTTCTTCAGCTCGGCGATCAGGCGGGGGCTCAGGGCGCCGCCGGCGCGGCCGGCGAAGAGCGTCATCTCGTACGCCACGGTGCCCAGGTTGGCCGAGCGGTCGGCGACCACGCCGAGGACCGAGCCGCTGCTGATCGAGCTGATCAGCAGGTAGCCCTCGGCCATGTCCACGATCACCCGGTTGAGCGCGCCCAGCGCGTACCAGCTCGCGGCGCCACCGGCGAGGCTGGTCATGCCGGAGACGACGGCGGCGAGTCGTTCCGCGTTGGACCGGTCCTTGATCGCGGACATGGCCATCAGCAGCCCGTCCGAGGAGACCGCGATCGCCTCCATCACCCCGGCCGTGCTCGAGGTGAACGAGTCGAGCAGCCAGTTGAAGGTGCGCGCCTCGGGGCTGAGGTCGCCGTTGGTGCTCTCGACGTTGTCGTGCAGGAACGGGCTGGTCACCGTGATGGATCCTCTTCGTAGCGGCGGTCGGGACTGACTTCGCGCAGCGCGCGGGCGACGCCCGCCTCGAACTCGGTGATGAGGTTGCGGACCTCGACGGGATCACCGGGGTCGGAGCTGGTGGGGGGTGCGGGCGGCACCGGGGAGACGGACAGGTTCGCCCCGGGCACCCGCCGGCTGAGCCGGGGTAGCTCCGGTGCCGGCTCGGGCGGCGTGACGTCGTCCTCGGCCCGGCGTACCCCGTCCTGGAACGCCTCCACCAGGGCGCGGACCGCGGCCGGGTCGTCGGGGACGCCGATCAGCGGCCCGATCACCGGCCCGGCCGGCGCGGCCGGCGGCCCGGACGGCAGGTTCGCCCCGGGCACCCGCTTGCGGATCGGCCGGGTCCCGGCCGGCCCGGCCGGCGCGCCGACGGGGCCGGGGGAGGACGGTCCGGCGGCCGGCCGGTCGGACGGGCCGGGAGGTGGCCCGGCCGGCGGGTAGCCGGCGGGCGGCGCCGGGCGGGGCGGAGCGGCGGGGCGTGCCGAGTGTGCGGGTCCGGCCGGTGACGCCGGGCGGGCCGGTCCGGTGGGTGGCGCCGAGTGGGCCGGTCCGGTGGGTGGCGCCGAGTGGGCCGGTCCGGCGGGTGTCGGGCGGGCCGGAGCGGCCGGTGGCGCCGGATGGGCCGAGCCGGCGGGCGGTGGGGCGAGGGCGGGGCCGGGGGGGGGGGGGGGGGGGGGGGGGGGGGGGGGGGGGGGGGGCGGGGCGCCCGGGGGGGGGGGGGGGGGGGCGGCCCCCACGACCGGTGTCGGCGGAGTGGTGCTCGCGGGACGTGCCGACGGGCCGGCGGGCGGCGTGGTGGGTGACCCGGTCGCGGGCGGCCAGGCGGGCGGCGGGCCGCCGGTGGGGAAGCGGAGGTCGGCGGCCGGCGGTTCGTCGGCGGCCGGCGCGAGATCCTGCGGGTCGCCCGGCTCCGACTTGCCGGCCTGGCTGCCGAAGGCGTTCCACGGGTCACCGCTGGTGATGCTGCGGGTCGCCCGGCTCAGCAGCTCGGCGTCGAAACCGGCCGGCTCGGCGGAAGCCGGCGGGGCGACGATCGCGTGCTCCGCCGGCGCCGGTTCCGGCCGCCGCTCGACCGCCGGCACGGTGGCCCGCGCCGCGGTCGCCCCCACCGGCTCCGGCCGGCGGATCACCAGCGAGCCGCCCGGGATCTCCACGCCGGCGGTGACGCCGCCGCCGAGCGTCGCCGAGAGCCGTACGCTCCAGCCGTGCCGGCGGGCCAGCCGGCCCACCACGAAGAGCCCCAGCACCTCGGTCGGAGCGAGGTCGAGCCGCTCCCGCCGGGTGAGCCGGGAATTCTCCTCGGCGAGCCGCTCCGCGGTGAGGCCGATGCCGTGGTCCACCACGCTCAGCCGGGCACCGCCCTCGGTCAGCTCGCCGGCCACCACCACGCGGGTGTGCGGCGGCGAGAAGGCGGTCGCGTTCTCCATCAGCTCGGCCAACGCCAGCACCAGGTCACCGGCGATCGCGGGCGCGGCCGAGACGCCGGGCGGGACCTGCACGTCGACCCGGGTGTAGTCCTCGATCTCGCCGAGCGCGAGCCGGACCACGTCGGCCAGCGGGATCGGCGCCACGTGGCCGTCCGAGCCGGTGGCGCCGGAGAGCACCACCAGGCTGCCGGCGTTGCGGCGCAGCCGGCTGGAGATGTGGTCCAGCCGGTAGAGGTGCTCCAGCCGGCCCGGGTCGGCCTCCTGCCGCTCCAGCCGGTCGATCAGCGCGATCTGGCGGCCGACCAGGTTCTGCGTACGCCGGCCGACGTGACCGAACATCTGTGCCACGTTGCGCCGGCCGGCCACCTGCCGCTCGACCAGCCGGGCGGCGGTGTGCTGCACCCGGTCGAAGGCCCGGGCCAGGTCGCCGATCTCGTCCCGGGCGCCGACGTCCACCGGGTCGAGGCGGACCGGCGGCACCGACTCGGTCTCGTCGTCGGCCACCCGGGTCAGCTCCGCCTCGGTGACCCGGGCGACCCGCTCGGCGGAGCGGGTGAGCCGGCTCAGCGGGCGGGACACGGTTCGGGCCACCGTCATGCTGAGCAGTACGACCAGGAGCAGGATGACCGCCGCCGCGCCGGCGACCAGCCAGGCCGCGGTGAGCGCGTCCCGTTCGTCGGTCCGGGTCTCCGCGATGACGTCCGCGACGACCTTCTTCTCCACGAACTGGCCCAGCGTGATCATCGAGCGGACCGAGGGGAAGAGCTTGTCCAGCGGCAGCGGGGCGATCGCGCCGACCGGGTCGCGGACGCTGTCCCGGAGGAAGGTCTGGCTGGTCCGGGCCGCCACCGCCGCGTCGTCCAGCAGCGCCAGCCTCAACTGTGCCGGCGTGATCAGCTTGCGGAACCGCGCGTTGTCCACGTTGAGCGCCGCCATGCAGGCGATGTACGAGGCGGACACCCCCGGATCGCCGGTCGCGCGGACCAGCACGATCTGGGTGGCGCACGAACTCAGCGCCTCGTCGGTGCGCAGCAGCGCGTCCAGCGCGAGCACCTGGCGCCCGGCCGAGGTGTCGGTGTCCACCCGGAACGGCAGCCGCAGCGCGTCGATGAGCGCCAGGTCGACCTTGGCGAAGGTGTTCAGGATCTGTTCCGGCGTGGCCCGGCCGGCGAGCGTCGAGGTGCGGACGTCGGCCAGCCGGCGTACCCCTTCGAGGGACTCGCGGACCGGCGTCGGCAGCGATTCGGCGCGCAGGTCGGCGGCCCGGTCGTCGACGGTGGCGGACTTCTGGATCAGCTCGGTGCGGGTGACCTGCCCGAGCAGCAGCCCGATCGAGAGCAGGCGTTCCTGCTGGAGGTCCTGGATCAGGCTGCCGAGCCGGCTGGCGACGCGGACGGTCTCGGCGGTGTCGGCGGCCCGCTGCGCGGCGGCCACCCGGTCGATGACCACCGGCACGGCAAGCCCGACCATGCTGAGCAGCGGGATGATGACCAGCAGGGCGAGTTTGCCCCGGATCCGCAGCCTAGCGAGCAGCATCGAACGGCCTCCACCGCTCGGCCTCGGCACCCGTGCCCACCCCGACGGGTAGGCGGTCGGCGTCCCGGGCGGTGGCCGGTGGGTCCGGGTGGACCGCCGGGGGCAGCGCGGCCTCGGCCGGCGCCGGACGCGCCTGGCCGGTCGGGCGCCGGAACAGCGTCACGGCCAGCCCGATGAGCAGCGCGACCGCCACGCCGGCCGCGAGCCGGGCGAGCAGCCGGTCCCGGTCGAGTGCGTCCAGCCGCTTCTCGAGCAGCGTGTCGAGCTGGTCGAGGATGACGGTGCGGAGCTGCTTGGCGGCGGTCTGGGCGGTGATCCCGGCGGCGGTGAGCTGGTCGGGGCGCGGCGCGGCCCGACCGCCGCCCGCGGCGGTGAACGCTTCGAGGGACCGCTGGTAGGTGTCCAGCGGGGTGAGCACGTTGGCGCCCAGGTCGGTGCTCTCCGAGCTGTCCACCGCCGCCCGCAGGTCGGCGACCAGGTCGTTGGCCGGGCCGAACGCCGCCACCCGCAGCTCGGCCAACTCGATGCCGGTCTTCGCGCGCTCGGCGGCGGGCCGGGCGGAGGCCAGCCGGACCAGGTCGGCGAGCCGGCCGGCCAGCACCGTCGCGGTGGGCAGGTCCCCGCCGATGCCGTCCTGCAGGTAGAACGAGTCCGACTGCGGGTCACGGATCAGGCCGGAGCTTTCCCGTACTTTCCGGTAGAGGGCGAGCAGCAGGTCGTTGGCCTCGCCGTACGCCCGGTAGGCGGCCTCCGGGTCGGCCAGGCCCCGGTCCGGCAACCCTTCCAGCTTCGCCCGCAGCCCGGCCCAGCGCTCGTGGCTGCGCAGTTCGTCGCCGACGGCGTCGTCCACGCCGGCCACCTGCTCGATCGCGGCGTTGAGCGCGGTGCGGGAGACCGGTGCCCCGGCGACGGCGGTGGACTGGGCCTCCACCAGCGCGTCGGTGACCGGCCCGAGGGCGCGCAGGTAGCGGACGCCGAGCCGCTCCCGGGTGGCCAGGTCGTGGTCGTCCGAGGTGTTCCCCTCGGCCAGCGCGAAGAGCAGGCCGAGCGGGGCGACCAGCGCCAGCGCCAGCAGCAGGGGCAGGGCGCGGCCCGGTACGGAGGGCCGCCGACGGACCCGCGGCGCGGGAACTGTCATGGTCTGTCTCCTCCGGCGACGGCGGGGCGGTCGGTGCGCGGAAGGTCGCCGTACGCAGTCCCGTGCACCGGACCGGAAAAGTAGTCGAACCGGGCGGGGCTGGAGCCGTGGTCGTGGAGTCGGCTTCACGTCAGTTCGTCCTGGCTCACCGATCGTCAACAAATGGGACACTCAGCGTCCGATTAGGCTGGCGAGACGCGGCATCGATGATGATTTGTGAGTGTAGATGTAAATTCACGTGATCCGAATACGTCCCGCTGGGATGCTCTGGACCTTCTGCGGACGACGGAACGTGCGCGCCGAACGGTGTAACCGGACGGACGTACGGCGGATCTCAGGGAATGCTCAGCCGGCGGGCCGTAGCGTGTGCCGCATGAGATCACCGCTGTCCGTCGCGCGGGTCCGGCGCGCCCTGTCCGGCCACCCGCGCCGGACCGTCGCCGCCGTGGTGGTGGTCGCCCTGGTCGCCGCCGCGCTGGTCTGGGCGGTCCGGCCGCAGGGCCCGGACTTCCGGACCGAGTCGGCGCTGGTGAGCGTCCGGTCCGGGCCGGCCGGGGACGAGCCGGTCGACCTGGACACCACGCTCTACCTGCCCGGCGACGCCTCCGAGACCGACCGGGTGCCGGCGGTGCTGCTGGCGCACGGTTTCGGCGGCACCAAGGAGTCGGTGCGCTCCGACGCGGAGGACCTGGTCGCCCGGGGCTACGCGGTGCTCACCTGGACCGCCCGCGGCTTCGGCCGCAGCGGCGGCCAGATCCACCTGGACAGCCCCGACTACGAGGTGCGCGACGCGCAGCGCCTGCTGAACTGGCTCGCCGCCCGCCCCGAGGTCCGCCTCGACGCGGCCGGCGACCCGCGGGTCGGCGTGGTCGGCGGCTCCTACGGCGGCGGCCTGGCCCTGCTGCTGGCCGCGCAGGACCGGCGGGTCGACGCGATCGTCCCGATGATCACCTGGAACGACCTGTCCCGGGCGTTCCTGCCGGAGAGCACCGGCAAGGCGCCCACCGAGGGCGTGTTCAAGAAGGGCTGGGCCGGCATCTTCTTCGGCGGCGGCGGCAACGCCGGCTCCGGCCCGGCCGGCCTGTCCGGCGCCACCGCCGCCGCGCCCGAGGGCGCACCCGCCTCGGCCGGGCCGGCCAGTCCGCAGCCGGGCGCCGGCCCGGGCAGCGGCTCCGGCCGGGCGCCCGGAGCCACCGCCGACCCGTCCTGCGGCCGGTTCGCCGACGACGTCTGCGCCGCGTACCTGCGGATCGCCACCACCGGGCGGGCCGACGACGCCGCGGTCGAACTGCTGCGCCGCTCCTCGCCGGCCGGCGTGCTCGACCGGATCAAGGCGCCCACCCTGCTGGTGCAGGGCGAGGCGGACACGCTCTTCCCGCTCACCGAGGCGGACGCCAACGCGCGCGGCATCGCCGCCGCCGGCACCCCGGTCCGGGTCGCCTGGTTCACCGGCGGCCACGACGGCGGCGCCGGACCGACCTCCGACTCCGACCGGGTGAAGTTCCTGACCGCGCAGTGGCTCGACCACTACGTCAAGGGTGACGGCCCGGCGCCCGGCGACACGTTCACGTTCTCCCGGATCGCCGGTTTCGACGCGCTCGACCGTGGCCTGGTGGCCACCGGCTACCGCACCGACGACTACCCGGGCGTGACCGGGCAGGAGCGCCGCGAGGTCGCGCTGACCGGCCCGGCCCAGCCGGTCGCCGTACCGCCGAACGGCAACCCGGCGGCGATCTCCGCGATCCCGTTCGCCGGGGCGCTCGGCTCGCTGCTGGACGGCGTGGCCGGTGACATCCCCGGCCAGCACGCCCGCTTCGAGTCGGCGCCGCTGGACGACCCGGTCGACGTGGTGGGCGCGCCGACCGTGCGGATCCGGGCGGCCTCGGAGACCGGCGAGGCGGTGCTCTTCGTCAAGCTCTACGACGTCGACCCGCAGGGCGCGTCGACGCTGCCGGACGGCCTGGTCGCGCCGGTGCGACTGACCGGCCTGCCGACGACGCTGGCCGCCGCCACGCCGGTGACGGTGACGCTGCCGGCGATCGTCCGGCGGGTCGAGGCCGGGCACCGGCTGCGGCTCGTGGTGGCGACGTCCGACCAGGCGTACGCCTCGCCGGCCGAACCGGCGGTGCACACCGTGGCGCTCGGCGACGGGCCGCTCGTGCTGCCCACCGTGGACGCCGCGCCGATCCCCACCTCGGCCGCGGTCTGGCGCTGGGTGCTGGCCGGGCTGCTCGCCGCGATCGCGGTCGGGCTCGTCGTGGTCGTGCTGCTCACCCGCCGCCGGCACCGCCGCCAGGACCGCTCCGTGCACCCGGAGTACGCGGGCGTCCCGCTCGCCGTACGCAACCTGCGCAAGGAGTACGCGGACGGCTTCGTCGCCGTCTCCGACGTCGACTTCGAGGTGCACCCCGGTCAGGTGGTGGGCCTGCTCGGGCCGAACGGCGCCGGCAAGACCACCACGCTGCGGGTGCTGATGGGGCTGACCCAGCCGACCGCCGGTGAGATCTACGTGTTCGGGCACCGGCTGGTGCCGGGCTCGCCGGTGCTCTCCCGGATCGGCGCGCTTGTCGAGGGGCCGGGCTTCCTGCCGCACCTGTCCGGGCTGGACAACCTCCGGGCCTACTGGCGGGCCACCGGGCGGCCGTGGGCGGACGCGCACTTCGACGAGGCGCTGCAGATCGCCGGCCTCGGCGACTCGGTGCACCGGCGGACGAAGAAGTACAGCCACGGCATGCGGCAGCGGCTCGCCATCGCCCAGGCCATGCTCGGCCTGCCCGAGCTGCTGGTGCTCGACGAGCCGACGGACGGGCTCGACCCGCCGCAGATCGCCGAGATGCGCCGGGTGCTCCAGCGCTACGCCACGGACGGCCGGGCGGTGCTGGTCTCCAGCCACCTGCTGGCCGAGGTGGAGCAGACCTGCACGCACGCGGTGGTGGTGAACAAGGGGCGGATCGTGGCGTCCGGCCCGGTCGAGGAGATCGTCGGCGAGTCGCCGAGCGTGTTGTTCGACGTGAGCGACCCGGACGCCGCGCGGTCGGTGCTCGACCGGCTGGACGGCGTACGGGTGCTGCCCGACGACGACGGCGCGCTTGTGGTCGACACCAACGGCACCGCCCGCAGCGAGGTGGTGGCCGAACTGGTCCGGGCCGGGATCGGGGTGGACCGGGTGGTGCCCCGGCGCCGCCTGGAGGACGCGTTCCTCGCCCTGGTCGGCGAGAACTCTCGGGGAAGCGGTGACCGGTGATGGCGGATTCTGCGGTGGCGTCGGCGGGCGCGTCCGGCGCGGCTCCCGGGGGCGGGGCGGCGGCCGGCTACCGGCCCTCGGCCACGATGCCGTTCGGCGCGGAGTTCCGGCGGCAGGCGTCGCGCCGGCGTACCCAGTTGGCGCTGGGGTTCATGGTGCTGCTGCCGCTGATCATCCTGGTGGCGTTCCAGTTCGACTCCGGGGACGACGACGGTGGCGGGCGGGGCGAGTTCGCCAGCCTGGCCGACCTGGCCACCTCGGGCGGGCTCAACTTCACCCTGTTCTCGATCCTGGTGTCGGCGTCGTTCCTGCTGGTCGTGGTGGTGGCGCTGTTCTGCGGTGACACGGTGGCCAGCGAGGCGAGCTGGGGGAGCCTGCGCTACCTGCTGGCCGTGCCGGTGCCCCGGGCCCGGCTGCTGGCGGTGAAGCTGGTGGTCGCGCTCGCGTACTCCGGGTTGGCGTTGCTGTTGCTGGCCGGCACCGCGCTGGTGGCCGGCACGCTGCGCTACGGCTGGGAGCCGTTGAGCAGCCAGGTCTCCGCCGAACTGGCGCCGGCCGAGGGGTTGCTCCGGCTGCTCGGGGTGCTCGGGTACCTGGCGGTGGTGCTGCTGGTGGTGGCCGGGCTGGCGTTCCTGCTGTCGGTGACCACGGACGCCGCGCTCGGCGCGGTCGGCGGGGCGGTGCTGCTGTGGATCCTGTCCAGCATCCTCGACCAGATCACCGCGCTGGGCGGGCTGCGCAACCTGCTGCCGACCCACTACAGCAGCGCCTGGCTGGGCCTGCTGTCGTCGCCGATGCAGACCGACGACGTGGTCAAGGGGGCGATCTCGGCGGTCGTCTACGCCACGCTGTTCTGGAGCCTGGCGTTCTGGCGCTTCACCCGCAAGGACATCACGAGCTGAGGTGAAAGGCGGGGCCCCCTATTAACGCATCCGGTGGAGGAAGGGGCCCCGCTTAACGCCTTCTGCCCATATCATGGGAGCGTTCCCATGTGATTGTCCCGCCTGCAAGGAATCGATTACTTTCGATTCCTATGCCCACCATCCTGGACGTCGTCCGACAGTCGTCCCAGGAGGTTTCCCATGGTTCCGGCGCAGTTGAAAGGCCCCGTGCTCTCCCTGTTCCGCATCGTCGTCGGCCTGCTCTTCCTGCTCCACGGCGCAGCGTCGATCTTCGGCATACTCGGCGGCAACCCGGTCACCGGCAAGGCGGTCCCGGTCGGCACCTGGCCCGGCTGGTGGGCTGCGCTGATCCAACTGGTCTGCGGCGCGCTGGTCCTCGTCGGCCTGGTCACCCGGCCGGCCGCGCTGCTCGCCTCCGGCTCGATGGCGTACGCCTACTTCGTGGTGCACCAGCCGCACGGCCTGCTGCCCATCAGCAACGGCGGCGAGGCGGCCGCGATGTTCTGCTGGTCGTTCCTGCTGGTCGCGGTGCTCGGCCCCGGCACCTGGGCGCTCGACGCCCTGCTGTCCCGCCGCGGTCCCGCCGCCGCCGAGACCTCGTCCGCCCCTCGGGCGTCCGTCCCCGCCTGAACCCCTCGCTCGCCGAGATCTTGGTACGGGCGCGCCCCTCAAGGGGTCGTCCCGTACCAAGATCCGGTGCGGCAGTTGCCGGGATGGTCGGCCGGCAGGTGGCAGCGGCCCGCCCCGGGGAGGCGGGCGTCGCACCAGACCCGGGTACGCACGAACTGCCGGTCCTCCTCCGACAGCGTCGTCTCGCCGAAGTCGACGGCCAGCACGTGCCCGAGTGAGCGGCGCAGCGCCATGGCCAGGGCGGCGGCCTCGTCGACGCTGGTCAGGGTGGTGGGCAGGTGGATGATCCAGTGCGGTTCGGTCACCGTGGTCGACCCCCGTCGGCCAACCCCTCGGTGTACGACGACAACGCCGCGACGGCCGACGTCAGGCTCTCCGCCATCAGGGCGAGGCGTTCGGCGCCGTCCTGCCACTGCCGGACGGTCGTCCCGGCGACTGGTTCCGCGCCCCGGTCGGCGTCGGAGAGCTGCTGCCCGGCAGCGGTGATCCGGGCCGGGAGCCGGCCGATCCGATCAGCGGCCGTGCCCAACCGGTTCCGCACGCCGTCCAGTGCCTCGACCAGCCCGCCGATGGTCGCGGTGTCCCGGTGACCGGCCGCGACGCGCAGTCGGCGTACCCCGTCACTGACCTGGAATTCGGCGTCGCCGGCCAGGTCGAGGGCGTCCTCGCCGCTGCGCCGGGCCAGCCTGATCGCCGGATGGGCGCAGCCCGCGCCGACGCGTGCCAGCAGCACGGTGGCGGCGGCCACCCCGAGGTGCGTCTCCCGTAGCTCGGCGGTGACCTGCTCGACCGCCCAGATCGCGCTGGCGACCGGCACCTCTGAACTCGTCTCCGCATCCGTCACATCACGTCTCCTTCGCCTGGTGGATGGCCGGAGCAGCGCGCGGGTCCACTGGGGATGTGCGCTGCCCCGGCCGGGGGGATCGACCAGTGCCTAGCCGGGCGGTCCTGCGGGAAGCTTTACCGATAATGCTGGTAAAGTCAACGATGCGCTTGAGGTTCCTCCCGGCTTCGTGATCAGATGGGCATGCCTAGCTGGGAGTGCCCGCATGTCCACACCGCGCCGGTTTGAGCCGCACTACCGAAGGATCATCGCCGACATCCGGAGGCGCATCGCCGACGGCGAGTGGCCGCCCGGCCACAAGCTGCCGTCCACAAAGGAGTTGGCGGACATCTACGAGGTGGGCAGTCAGTCGACCGTGCGGCAGGCCATCACGATCCTGATTGAGACCGGCGAGTTGTACGGCCACCAGGGTCTCGGTGTGTTCGTCCCCGACGCCGACAGATAGCTGGACCGCCTGCAGCGGGCCTCCAGGGGAGGATCGGCGTCGCCGCCCGAAATCTTGGAAGGAAATGGCCCCTGGAGGGGCGCTTTCCTTCCAGGATCTCTCGGATTGCTGTCGGCGGTGCAGGTGCCGCGCTCAGAGTGGGTTGATCGGGGTGGTGGCAGTGGACGGTGGGGCAGTCGGAGCGGTCGGTTCCGTGGTGGGGTCGGGGTCGCTGCGCTTCCAGGCGCTCACCCCGAGCCGGCCGGTGTTGCCGAGGTCGATCGGCCCGTCCAGCTCGACCGGTTGCGCCGGTCGGCCGGTCACCGGCGCGACGTCGAGCTGTCGGCCCTCGGTCGCCACCACGGTCGCGTCGGTGACGGTGTTGCGCCAGAGCAGCGCGGCGCCGGCCCGTTCGCCGGGGCGCAGCACGAGCCGGGTCGGCGCCGCGTCGAAGCCGGAGGTGATCTCCTTGGCGCCCGGGACGATCCGGACCGTGATCGGGTCCCCGTCGGCATCCCGGAGCCGGACCGCCGGATAGCCGCGCAACTCGTACGGCTGGTTGCCGCAGTTGACCAGGCCCAGGCCCATGGCCCGCAGCCCCATCGCGGCGCTCACCCCGGTCTCGGTGATCCGGATGCCCTCCGGGGTGCAGGCCGGGGTGGGTGAGGTGGTGGGGGCGGTCGGCGGGGCGGGCATCGGTTCGACGTGCGGTGGCTCGGTGCACGCCGCCAGCAGCGTCAGTGCCGTGAGAAGAACGGTCCCGACCGCCGCGCTGCGCATGGGGTGATCATGCCACCCGGTGGGCGAGCCGGTCGCCCTGGTCGGCCGCCGAGCCGGCCCACTGCGTGGGAACCCCGGGTGGCAACGTCGTGAGCGGCGCATAGACTCGACGGCACAACTGCATACCTCATCCAGAGGGGCTGAGGGATACGGCCCGACGACGCCCCGGCAACCACCCGCACGCTCGACGACGAGCGACCTGCGGGCAGGTGCCAATTCCGTCCCCGCCGCACCCGGCGATGCGGGGAAAGATGAGAGGACCCTCGGCATGACGTCGACGCTTCCCGCCGTGTCCGGCATCGACACCTCCCGCAGCCCGGCCCGTGCCCTGGTCTGTCGCGCCTGTTCCGCGCGCTACCCGCTGGCCGCCCAGCACGCCTGCTACGAGTGTTTCGGCCCGCTGGAGGTCGACTACGACACCGCCGCGTTGGCCACCGTCACCCGGGAGCAGATCGAGGCCGGCCCGAACAGCATCTGGCGCTACGCCGCCCTGCTGCCGGCCGGCCAGGACCCGGCCACCCGGGTCACCCTCGATCCGGGGCTGACCCCGCTCGTCGCCGCCGGAAACCTCGCCGCCGAGCTGGGTCTCACCGGTCCGCTCTGGGTCAAGGACGACAGCGCCAACCCCACCCACTCGTTCAAGGACCGGGTGGTGTCGGTGGCCCTGACCGCCGCCCGGGCGCTCGGTTTCACCCGCTACGCCTGCGCGTCCACCGGCAACCTGGCCAACTCGGTCGCCGCGCACGCCGCCCGTGCCGGCGTGCCGTCGGTGGTCTTCATCCCCAGCGACCTGGAGCAGGGCAAGGTCGTCACCACCGCGGTCTACGGCGGCGATCTGGTCGCCATCGACGGCTCCTACGACGACGTGAACCGGCTCTGCGGCGAGCTGGTGGAGACCGACGAGTTCGAGGACACCGCGTTCGTCAACGTCAACGTCCGGCCGTTCTACGCCGAGGGCTCCAAGACGCTCGGCTACGAGGTGGCCGAGCAACTGGGCTGGCGCATCCCGGCCCAGGTGGTCATCCCGATGGCCAGCGGCGAGCTGCTCACCAAGATCGACAAGGCGTTCACCGAGCTGGTCGAGATCGGGCTGGTCGAGGCGCCGGCCGGCGGCTGGAAGGTGTTCGGCGCCCAGTCCGCCGGCTGCAACCCGATCGCCACCGCGCTGCACGACGGCCGCGACACCATCGTCCCGGTCAAGCCGACCGGCATCGCCAAGTCGCTGAACATCGGCGACCCGGCCGCCGGCGTCTACGCGCTGGAGGCGGTCCGCCGCACCGGCGGCTGGATGGAGTACGCCGACGACGACGAGATCCGCGACGGCATCCGGCTGCTGGCCCGGACCACCGGCGTGTTCGCCGAGACCGCGGGCGGTGTGACGGTGGCGGTGCTGCGCAAGCTGGTGCGGTCCGGAAGGCTCGACCCCACGGCCGAGACGGTGATCTTCAACACCGGCGAGGGCCTGAAGACGCTCGACGCGGTGGCCGCCACCGCCGGCCCCACCCACCGCATCAAGCCCAACCTCCGCGCCGCCCGAGACGCCGGCCTCCTCTCCTGACTGCGCCCCACCCTCCCCACTCCCACCCCTCCTCCGCGATCTTGCACTTTCCGCCCCGGCGAAAGGGGTGAATCGCCCTCGCCTCGGGGCCGAAAGTGCAAGATCAACGAGAGGGTGGGTGGGGCGGGCTCGCCCGGGTGGGGGATCGGGGGCGACCAGGGGGTGACGGGGGAACTGCGGGGAGTGGCAGAAAACCACCGGCAAGGACTTGACGGCAGGAACCGGACGGCGCAAGATGCTCGGTGCGGGAGGGCATCCGCCGGAGACTTTTCAAAGTTTTGCGACCCAACGCCGGAGGCGTTGTGCGGACGTCCCTCCCGACCAACCTCGCGCAGGGCCAGCGGAAAACCGCTGGCCCTGTCGCCGTTCCCGGGCCAGCCAGTTTGTGACACGCCCCTACTGATCTGGTGCCTTCCTGTTGCATGATGGCGGCATGACGGAGACCCCGCACCCCCTGCACGACAGGCACGCCGAGACCCTCGACCGGGCGCTGACCGCGATCACGGAGCGCGGGTACTGGTCCGCCTATCCCGAGTCGCCCAGCCCTCGGGTGTACGGCGAGACCGCCGCCGCCGACGGCAAGGCCGCCTTCGAGGCGTACCTGGGCGGAGACTTCCCGCTCGACCAGGCCGGTGACGGCAGCACCGTCGCCACCGAGGCCAGCCCGTTCGGCGTGCCGCTCGACGTGCGCTACCCGCACGCAGGCGCCGACCAGCTGGTGGCCGCCGCCACGGCCGGGCTGCCGGCCTGGCGCGACGCCGGCCCGAAGGCCCGGGCGGGGGTCTGCCTGGAGATCCTCGACCGTCTCCACAAGAACATCTTCGAGCTGGCCAACGCGGTGCAGTTCACCAGCGGCCAGGCGTTCGTGATGGCGTTCCAGGCCGGCGGCGCGCACGCGCTGGACCGGGCCCTGGAGGCGGTCGCCTACGCGTATTCGGAGATGACCCGTCATCCGGGGACGGCCGGCTGGGAGAAGGCCGCCGGCAAGGGCGACCCGCTGCGGATGACCAAGACGTTCCACGTGGTGCCGCGCGGGGTGGCCCTGGTCATCGGCTGCAACACGTTCCCCACCTGGAACTCGTACCCCGGGTTGTTCGCCTCGCTGGTCACCGGCAACCCGGTGGTGGTGAAGCCGCACCCGCGCGCCGTGCTGCCGCTGGCGATCACCGTGAAGTACGCCCGCCAGGTGCTCGCCGAGGCCGGCTTCGACCCGAACCTGGTGCAGCTCGCCCCCGAGGCGGCCGGCGAGAAGCTCGCCTCGACGCTGGCCCTGCACCCGGCCGTGAAGATCGTCGACTTCACCGGTTCCACCGAGTACGGCGACTGGCTGGAGTCGAACGCCAGGCAGGCCGCCGTCTACACCGAGAAGGCCGGCCTGAACACGGTGGTGATCGACTCCACCGACGACTTCGCCGGGCTCTGCCGCAACCTGGGTTTCACGCTCACGCTCTACAGCGGCCAGATGTGCACCACCTCGCAGAACCTGCTGATCCCCCGCGACGGCATCGCCACCGACCAGGGGCACAAGAGCTTCGACGAGGTGGCCGCCGGGATCGCCGGCGCGGTCGCCAAGCTGACCGCCGATCCGGCCCGGGGCGTCGAGCTGACCGGCGCGATCGTCAACGACGGGGTGCTGGAGCGGCTGGACGAGGTGACCAAGGTCGGTGAGCCGGTGCTGGAGTCCCGGACCGTCGAGCACCCGTCCTTCCCGCGCGCCGTGGTGCGTACGCCGACCGTGGTCAAGCTGGACGCCGGCGACACCGCGACCTACGCCCGGGAGTGGTTCGGGCCGATCTCGTTCGCCATCGCGACCGACTCGACCGAGCACAGCCTGCGGGTGCTGCGCGAGACGGTGGGGGAGAAGGGCGCGCTGACCGCCGCCGTCTACTCCACCGACGAGGCGGTGCTGGACGCGGCCGAGGCGGCGGCGGTCGACGCCGGGGTGCACCTGTCCTGCAACCTGACCGGCGGCGTGTTCGTCAACCAGTCGGCGGCGTTCTCCGACTTCCACGGCTCGGGCGCGAACCCGGCGGCGAACTCCGCGCTGACCGACGGCGCCTACGTCGCGAACCGCTTCCGCATCGTCCAGAGCCGCCGGCCCGCGTGAAAGGCGGGGCCCCTTCTTGACGCATCCGGCCGAGAAGGGGCCCCTTCTCAACCACGCAGGGGGTCAGGCCGGGCGGCGCATCTGGAGCTCGCGCAGGGCGGCGATCCGCGGGTGCCGGACGCGTACGCCGGTGTCGGTGAAGCCCAGCTTCCGGTAGGCCCGGCAGGCGCGGTCGTTGCCGACCACCACCTCCATCATCAGCTCCGGCCGCCCGCAGGCGCGGGACCAGGCCGCCACCTCGTCCACCAGCGCGGCGAGCAACCCGCTGCCCCGCCGGGCCGGCGTCACGTAGACCGCGTAGACGAGCGTCAGCCCCGGTTCGTCGGGTGCGGCCGTGCCCCCGGCGTGGCCGACCAGGCGACCGCCCGGGTCGGCGACGAACTGGGCGGTGTGGTCGCCCCGGGAGACCGTCGCCACCCGGGCCGCGAAGTCCGCGTGCGGCCGGGCGGCGGCCTCGGCGACGGTCTCCAGGAAGGCCAGCGGGGCGTCGGCCAGCATCTCCAGCCGGAGCGCCCGCATCCGGGCGGCGTCCTCGGGGCGGATCCGGCGGACCGTGGTCGGGGTGGGCGCGCTGGTCATGTCCGCATGCATACCGGACCGGTCCGGACTCGCGCTGCGGCGGGGCCGTAGCGGCCCGGATTATGCCCGATTTGTGGTCGTGCACGGTCGTCACGCCTCGTGTAGCGTGCGATTTCGGTCACCGTATTCAGCGGCCGTCGCCGATGGCCGAAACCGGTGCGCCGCCGGTGCCGGTCCGCCGGTTCCCGGGTCTTGGAACGCCGTGCAGAGTGAGGAAGTGCACCGTGGCACAGGGCACCGTGAAATGGTTCAACGCCGAGAAGGGCTACGGCTTCATCGCCGTCGACGGCGGGCAGGACGTCTTCGTCCACTTCTCCGCGATCGAGATGGACGGCTACAAGGCGCTGGACGACGGCCAGCGGGTCGAGTTCGAGATCGCCCAGGGCCAGAAGGGTCCGCAGGCCGAGCACGTCCGCCTCATCGCCTGATCGTTCGGCGGCCGCCGCGCGCGGCCGAACCACCCTGACCGGTGCTGCGTCACGGCCCCGCACCGTGGAAGATCATGAGCCGTTCCAGCCGTTGCCGCTGAGGAGGGCCCATGTCCGAGCTGCCCCCGTCGGGTTCCACCGAACCGGTGCCCCCGACCGACCCGACCCGGCCCGCGTCGCCGGCCGCCGGGCCGGTGCCGGAACAGGCAGGCCCGTCCGGACCGCCGACGCCCGCCCCCGGTCAGCCGGCCGCCGACCCGTGGGCCGACCCACCCACCGCCGGCCCGTCCGGCTCCGAACCGGGCATTCCGCCCCAGCAAGGGTACGGCGCGCCGCCCGGCTGGACCGCGCCGCCCGGTGCGCCGCCCGGCTGGACCGCGCCGGACGCCCCGCCGCCCACCGGCTGGGGCTGGCCCGCCGCAGGCCCGGCGTACCCCGGTTATCCGATGCCCGGCGCGACCTATCCCGCGCAGCCGGTGCCCGGCGGTCCGCACGGCTGGTATCCGGGCCTCGACCCGAACGATCCGCTGGTCACCCCGCCGCACGCGGGCGTCGGCGGCTGGTTCGCGCGGTGCGTGGACGCGGTTCGGCGGGGCTGGCGGCAACTCCTGCCGATCATGCTGCTCACCCAGGGCGTCCCGGCGGCGGTGATCTCCGTCCTCTCGCTCTTCCTGGCCCCCACCGACCGGATGGTGACCGGCTCGGACGGCGCGCCGGTGCTGCCGGACGGCTACCTGGAGCAGTTCTTCGTGTTCTACGGCGTGGTGCTGCTCGCCGCCCTGGTCTTCGGTCCGCTCCAGGCCGTCGGCTGGGGTGCGGGGACCTGGGTGGTGGCCCGGCAGGCGGCCGGCGAGCCGGCGGGTGTCGGCGCCGCGCTCCGGTACGGGCTGCGCCGCGCGCTCGGTGTCTGGGGCTGGACGATCGTCGTCTCGCTGCTGATCACGGTCGGCGCCTGCTTCTGCCTGTTGCCCGGCGTCTACGCCGGGTTCGCGGTCGCGCTGTTCGGGCCGGTCTACCTGTTCGAGCGGCAGGATCCGATCGGGCGGGCCTGGCGGATGTTCCACAAGCGCTTCGGCATGGTGCTGGGCCGGGTGACGCTGGTCATGTGCGCGCTGCTCGCGGCGAGCCTGCTGGATCTCCTGGTGAGTGCGGTGAGCGGCGTGGCGTTCGGCGCCGATCCGACGGCGGCGCCGGGCACCGCGGCGGGCGCGGTGACGCTGGCGGTGATCGGTGCCGTGCTGGCCGCGCCGGCCTACCTCGCGCAGCTCGTCGGGCTGGTCGTCGCGTACGCCGAACAGCGGGCCCACGAAGGCCCGGTGAACGCGGCCCGACTGGCAGCGGAACTCGGCTGAGCGGCGCTGTCGTGCTTGCACTCGGCTAGGGAGAGTGCTAAACAAGTCATTGGCACTCGCGTACGGTGAGTGCCAATGGTCGGGGCGGTAGGGCCACGGCCGCAACGGCGTCCGGAGGGACGTCGGCGCGGAACGGGGCCGGTCGTCGCGGGCTGTCCGGCCCGACCGAGGAGGACGTCGTCGTCGCCAGGTGGCGACGTCCCCAAGGTGCGTACACCAGACGGCCCATCCGGGCATCCCGGGTGGCCCGTGAGTGTCCAGGAGGACAACGCCGTATGGCCAAGATGATCGCGTTCGACGAAGAGGCGCGCCGCGGCCTCGAGCGGGGCATGAACCAGCTCGCTGACGCCGTGAAGGTGACGCTCGGCCCGAGGGGCCGCAACGTCGTGCTCGAGAAGAAGTGGGGTGCCCCCACCATCACCAACGATGGTGTGAGCATCGCCAAGGAGATCGAGCTCGAGGACCCGTACGAGAAGATCGGCGCCGAGCTGGTCAAGGAGGTCGCGAAGAAGACCGACGACGTCGCCGGTGACGGCACGACGACGGCGACCGTCCTGGCCCAGGCCCTGGTTCGCGAGGGTCTGCGCAACGTGGCCGCCGGCGCCAACCCGATGGCCCTGAAGCGGGGCATCGAGGCCGCCGTCGCCAACGTCTCGGAGGAGCTGCTCAAGCTCGCCAAGGACGTGGAGACCAAGGAGCAGATCGCCTCCACCGCCTCCATCTCCGCCGGTGACACCACCGTCGGTGAGATCATCGCCGAGGCGATGGACAAGGTGGGCAAGGAAGGCGTCATCACCGTCGAGGAGAGCAACACCTTCGGCCTCGAGCTCGAGCTCACCGAGGGCATGCGCTTCGACAAGGGCTACATCTCCGCCTACTTCATGACCGACCCGGAGCGTATGGAGGCCGTCTTCGACGACCCCTACATCCTGATCGTCAACAGCAAGATCTCGTCGGTGAAGGACCTGCTCCCGATCCTGGAGAAGGTCATGCAGTCGGGCAAGCCGCTGCTGATCATCGCCGAGGACCTGGAGGGCGAGGCCCTGGCCACCCTGGTGGTCAACAAGGTCCGTGGCACCTTCAAGTCGGTCGCCGTCAAGGCGCCGGGCTTCGGTGACCGCCGCAAGGCCATGCTGACCGACATCGCCATCCTCGCCGGTGGCCAGGTCATCAGCGAGGAGGTCGGCCTCAAGCTGGACGCCGTCAACCTCGACATGCTGGGCCGCGCCCGCAAGGTCGTGGTGACCAAGGACGAGACCACCATCGTCGACGGTGCCGGCGACGCCGACCAGATCCAGGGCCGGGTCAACCAGATCCGGGCCGAGATCGACAAGAGCGACTCCGACTACGACCGGGAGAAGCTGCAGGAGCGCCTGGCCAAGCTGGCCGGCGGTGTTGCGGTGATCAAGGTCGGCGCGGCCACCGAGGTCGAGCTGAAGGAGCGCAAGCACCGCATCGAGGACGCCGTCCGCAACGCGAAGGCCGCCGTCGAGGAGGGCATCGTCCCGGGTGGTGGCGTCGCGCTGGTGCAGGCCGGCAAGACCGCCTTCGACAAGCTGGACCTGGCCGGCGACGAGGCGACCGGCGCGCAGATCGTCAAGATCGCGCTGGACGCCCCGCTGCGGCAGATCGCCGTCAACGCCGGCCTCGAGGGTGGCGTCGTCGTCGAGCGGGTTCGCAACCTCGACCCGGGTCACGGCCTCAACGCCGCGACCGGCGAGTACGTGGACCTGCTGGCCGCCGGCATCATCGACCCGGCCAAGGTGACGCGTTCCGCGCTGCAGAACGCCGCCTCGATCGCCGCGCTGTTCCTCACCACCGAGGTCGTCGTGGCGGACAAGCCGGAGAAGACCCCGGCCGCCCCGGCTGGCCCGGGTGGCGGGGAGATGGACTTCTGAGTCCAGCTCCACCCAGTACGCCGGAAGGGGGCGGGCCGCGTCAGCGGTCCGCCCCCTTCCGCGTGTCGCCTCAGGTGGGCAGCGGGCGTTGGTTGCGTCGCTTGTGCGCCCGGTCGTACGGCGGCACGAGCCGCCTCGGCTCGTCCACCGGTTGCCGTGGCTCCTCCTCGGGTGGCTGGTCGGCGACGACCTGCTCGGCGTCGCCGAGGTCGAGCCGATCGGCCGCCAGCTCACCGGCCGGGGCCGGGTCGTGGGCCCGTTCGTCATCCGTGGGCATGCGCCGCCTCCTCTGTGCTCGACCGTAGGTGTCGCTCGATCAGCGTGGAGGGCGAACGGCGTTATGCGCCTTTGATGGCTTTCCGGTAGAGGAAGAAGACGCGCTCGATCCGAGCGCCGGCCACGCCGGAGTAGAACGGCACCGGCCCCACCCAGCCGATCTGCGCCGCGACGATCCCCGCCGCCGCCTGGTCGCGAAGGCAGCGGCGCAGCAGCACCCCGCCGATCCCGGAGCCCTCGGCCGCCGGCGCGGTGCCCATCGGCCCGAACCAACTCGGCCGCGCCGACCCGTACGCGGCGAAGCCGAGGATCTCGCCGTCCCGCTCGGCCAGGTGGGTGCCCGCGTCCGGGCGGCCCACCGAGCCGGCCAGCTCACCGTCCCAGGTGCCGCCGAACACCGACCGGGCGAACGCGGTCAGCGCCGGCAGGTCCGCCGGTTCGGCCCGACGTACCGTCACGCCGTGGGCGGCCAGCCGCTGCTCGGCGGCCTCGGTCGGGCGCAGCGCCGGCGACCCCTCGGTCAGCGCCGCGGTCATGTTCCAGGCCGTCCGGTCCTGCCGGTAGCCGAGCCGCAGCGCGGCACAGACCGCCGGGGTGTAGCGGACGTCGATGCCCGGCCAGGCGTAGTGCGGCGGGTTGCCGGCGAGCAGCAGCTCGGACGCGCCGAGCGCGGCCAGCCGCGTCTCCGCCTCGGTCAGCAGCGCCGCGCCGACCCCCCGGCGGCGCTCCGCCGGCGCCACCGCGACCAGGTCGACGTGACCGAGCCGTGGATCGGTCGCCGACAGCGACCCGACCAGGACCCCGAGCAGCGCGCCGTCGCGGACCGCGCCGAGCCGCAGCACCGTCCGGTCGGCCGCCGCCCGGTCGGCCAGCGTGGCCACCACGGCCGGCGCCTCGGCCGCGTCCTCCGGCAGGTCCAGCGCCCGCCGGCAGAGCCCGACGACCTCGGGCAGGCGGTCCGGGCCCAGCTCGATGATCTCCATGGACGCCGACGCTAGGCCATCCGGCAGGGTTTGTTAACCGGCGCGGGCCGCCCGCACCGCCGCGTACGCGTCGACCAGGCCGGCGCCGACCAGGTCCCGGGTGCCGCCACAGGCCGTGCCGGCCGGGACCGTCGCCGCCGACGCGGTCTCGGTGAGGATCCGCCGGGTCCGGTCCAGGTCACCGACAAGCGCCGGGTTCGCCGACCACATCAGCGCCACCACGCCCGCCACCTGCGGGGTGGCCATCGAGGTGCCGTCCAGGGTGGCGTAGCCGCCGCCGGGGAACGCCGACGGCACCGCCGCGCCGGGGGCCACCAGATCGGGTTTCGCGACCGCCCCGGTCGGGCCCCGGCTGGAGAACTCGGTGAGCCGGCGGGACCGGTCCACCGCGCCGACCGTGAGCACGTCCGGGTACGGCGCCGGCGGGTCGGCGATGGAACCGCAGTACGGGCCGGTGTTGCCGGCGGCGGCCACCACCAGGATGCCGGCGGCGCTCAGCGCGGCGGTCGCCGGGCGCAGCGCTCCCGCGTCGCACCCCTCCAGCGGCGGGCAGCCCCACGAGTTGGTCAGCACGTCCGGCGCGCGTTGCGGCCGCCCGTCGGTCAGCGGGTTCCCGCCCGGCGGGAACGGCGCCAGCATGAACTGGAGACAGTCGAGGTAGCGGGCCGGGCTGCCGAGGTTGCGGTCCAGGTTGACGCAGCCGACCCAGCTCGCGCCGGGCGCCACCCCGATCCCGTTCCGGCCCACCGCGCTGCCGAGCGTGTGCGTGCCGTGGCCGCCCCGGTCGGCCGGCGCCCGGCGGTGCTCCCACGGGTCGTACCAGGAGTCGTCGCCGCCCCGGAAGCCGCCGGCCAGCGCCGGGTGCCGGCCGTCGACGCCGGAGTCCGAGCTGCCCACCACCACGCCGGCGCCGGTGACGCCCAGCTCCGACCAGACCCGGTCCGCGCCGATCAGCGTCACGTTCCAGGTGGGGCCGCTCGGCGCCGGCGTGTCGCCGCGGGCCGGCGGCGCCGCCGCGGGCAACGGGCGCGGCCGCTGGTCGACCAGCACCCGGGCCACCTCGGGGCGGCCGGACAGCCACGCCCGTACCGCCGGGCCGCCGTCCGTCTCGATCGCGTTGACCAGGTAGTAGGGCGTCGGGTCGAGGCCCAGCCGGGTCAGCGTGCGGCGCAGGTCGCCCTGGGTGCGGTCGGCGGTGGCGACCAACCGCCGGTAGACCTCGGCGGCCCGCGCGTCCCGTCCGGCCCGGCCCGGCGTACCGGCCGGCAGGCCGCTCAGGTCGGCCTGCTCGCGCAGCACCACCAGCAGCCGCTCGCCGTGCAGGCCCGGCTGTCCGGGGACCAGGTACACCACGGCCACGGCGGCCAGCAGCGTGCCGGCGGCCAGCCCGGCCACGCCCCGGCGGGGCGCGCGGGCGCGCGGGCGGGCGAGCAGCACGCCGTACCCGACGGCGAGCAGGACCGCGACGGCGAACGCGGCGCCGGCGCCGACCGCCACCCAGAACGGCACGTCGCGGGTGGCGGCCAGCAGCAGCGTGATCTCCTCCGGGTCGGTGAGGGCCAGCGGCCCGGCCAGCGCCAGGCCGACCAGCCAGCGCACCGGCGCCGGGCCGGCCGGCCGGCCGGCGTGCCGGGCCGCCACCTCCAGCGCGCCCAGCACGAAGCCGAGCGGCGGCAGCAGGAGCAGGCCCGGCAACTGGGCGCCCGACTGTCCGGCGCCGGCGGCGAGCAGCGCCAGCGTGACGCCGGCGACCAGGCCGCCGACCAGCACCAGCCGGGCCGGCCGGACCGTCGTCCCCGGCACGAAGCCGGCCCAGAACGCGGGGCCGAGCAGCACCCCGGCCAGCCCGCCGAGCGCGGCGGCGGCCAGCCCGGCGAGCACCGTCTCCAACGCCCCGCCCAGCGCGCCCACCCACGCCCAGGGCAGCAGGACCGCCAGCCCGGCGGCCACCGCCAGCAGCGACACGACGCCGGGCCGCCGCCCCTCCCGACCGGCCGTCCCCGGCGTCGCGGCGCGAACGTCGGACCACGTCGGGCCGTCGCCCCCGGCCGGCGCCGGGGGCGCGGCGGGGCCGGGCCGGGCGACGGCCGGGCGGCGGCGGGTCAGCCGGGCGGCGACGAGCGCGAGCAGCGCGGCGGTCACCGCCAGCGCGGCCAGGTACGCCTCGTGGTGCACCGGCGGCAGCGCCCTCAGCAGCGTCGCCGCGCCGAGCGCGACCGCGCCGCCGGTCCACGCCCGCCCGGCCGCCCGCACCGCCGGCGAACGGGGCAGCAGCGCCAGCGCCAGCGCCGGCCCGCCGACCAGCAGCGTGGTGACCACCGCGACCACCGGCCAGACCGCCACCACCCGGTCCAGCCCGGTGACCAGCACCACCTGGTCGACCAGCCAGCCGGTGACCTGACCGGGCACGGTGACCAGCACCGCCCAGACGCCGGTCGCCACCGCCGCGACGACCGGCCACGGCCCGGTCTCGCGCGGCGTCGTGGGTACGGGAACAGCGGGCGGGCCGGTCAGCATGGTCATCACGGTACGGCCGGCGCGTGTCGCCGTGGCGTGGGGACGGCTACCGTGGACGGGTGCGCGACCCCAACGTGTCCCGATCCGCGGCCGGCCAGCTCTCCGCCGAGCGCCGCGCCGACGACCTGCGCCGGCTCCGTGCCGAGCGGTTCGACGTGCTGATCATCGGAGGCGGGGTGACCGGGGCGGGCGCCGCGCTCGACGCCGCGTCCCGAGGGCTGAAGGTCGCCCTGGTGGAGGCGCGCGACTATGCCGCCGGCACGTCCAGCCGGTCCAGCAAGCTGATCCACGGCGGCCTGCGCTACCTGGAGCAGTTGGAGTTCCACCTGGTCCACGAGGCGCTGACCGAGCGCGGGCTGCTCGCCACCCGGCTCGCCCCGCACCTGGTCCGCCCGGTGCCGATCCTGGTGCCGCTGCCGGCCGAGGGCGGCGTGCGGGACCTGCCCCGCCGGTTCCTCCGCCGCTCCTACTACGGCCTCGGCGTGGCCGCGTACGACGCGTTCGCCGGGGTGTTCGGCGGCGGGCGCGGCATGCCGCTGCACCGGCACCTGACCCGCGAGGGCGCCCGCCGGGTCTTCCCGAGCCTGCGGCCCGACACGCTGGCCGGCGCGATCCGCTACTACGACGGCCAGGTCGACGACGCCCGCCTGGTGGTGACGCTGGCCCGCACCGCGGCCAGCCTCGGCGCGACCGTGGTCAACAGCGCCCGGGCGGTCGGCCTGGTCCGGCAGGCCCGCGAGGTGACCGGCGTCCGGGTGCGCGACCTGGAGGCGCCGGCCGGCTCGCCGGACGCCGAGTTCGAGGTCCGCGCCCGCACGGTGATCGCCGCGACCGGCGTGTGGAGCGACGACATGTCGCGCATGCTCAACGACGTGGGGCTGCGCCCCGGCCTGCGGGTCCGGGCCTCGAAGGGCGTGCACCTCGTGGTGCCCCGGTCGGCGATCGTCGGCGAGACCGGCCTGATCCTGCGCACCGCGACAAGCGTCCTCTTCGTCATTCCGTGGGGCGGGCACTGGATCATCGGCACCACCGACACCGACTGGCAGCTCGACCGGTCGCACCCGGCCGCCACCGCGCGCGACATCGACTATCTGCTGGAGCAGGTCAACACCGTGCTGGCCCGGCCGCTGACCACCGCCGACATCGAGGGCGTCTACGCCGGGCTGCGCCCGCTGCTGTCCGGCGAGGCGGACTCCACCTCCAAGCTCTCCCGGGAGCACGCCGTGGTCGAGCCGATGCTCGGCCTGCTGCTGGTGGCCGGCGGGAAATACACGACCTACCGGGTGATGGCCGCCGACGTGGTCGACCACGCGGTGCGCCGGCTCGGCCGGACCCGCCCGTCGCGCACCGCCGACCTGCCGCTGCTCGGGGCCGACGGATACGCCGCGATGTGGCGGGACCGGGCCGACCTGGCCCGCCGGCACGGGATGCCGGTCGGGGTGGTCGAGCACCTGCTGGAGCGCTACGGCAACCTCACCCTGGACCTGCTCGCCCTGGTCGACGCCGACCCGCTGCTCGGCTCGCCGCTGGCCGGCGCGCCGGAATACCTCGCCGCCGAGGTGACGTACGCGGCCCGGGCCGAGGGCGCGTTGCACGTGGAGGACGTGCTCACCCGGCGTACCCGGATCTCCATCGAGACCGGCCACCGCGGCCTGGAATCGGCGGAGCACGCCGCGGAGCTGATGGGCGCGGTGCTCGGGTGGGACGCGGCGACCCGGGCCCGGGAGGTCGCCAACTACCGGGCGCGGGTGGAGGCCGAGCGGGAGTCGCAGCTCATGCCGGACGACATCGCGGCCGACGCGGCACGGCTCGGCGCGCCGGACGTGCGCGGCTTCGCCGCCGACCGGGGCACCGAGCTGCCGAGCTCGCCCCGCTGAGGA
Organism: Micromonospora sp. NPDC049282; assembly: GCF_043197045.1. Lineage (NCBI taxonomy): Bacteria > Bacillati > Actinomycetota > Actinomycetes > Micromonosporales > Micromonosporaceae > Micromonospora > Micromonospora sp. NPDC049282. The sequence continues at coordinate 65,601 of NZ_JBICSL010000008.1, read as the reverse complement.
CGCCGGAACCCTTACCGCCCGCTCGGCGGGTAGTGCCACAACCTACGGAAGTGTAGGTTTCCCGCGTGGTTCGTCCATCCTCGACGCGCGTCCGCGCCCTGTCCGCCGCCGTCCTGCTGGCGACCGCCCTGACCGGCTGCTCGCTCCTCGGCCGGGCCGAGAGTGCCACCACCCCTGGTGAGCAGGGCTCGGCCACTCCGACACCGGCCGGGAAGCGCGTCACCCTGCTGCAGCGACTCGGCTCGGACGGCAAGGTCCGCACGCTCGACGTCGACCCGGCCGGGCGGTGGCAGTGCCGCGACTGCGCCGGCGACGGCGTCGACGCGACCGGCGCGCTCAACCCCGAGCAGACCCAGCGGTTGCAGCGGATGCTCGCCGACCCGGCGCTGGCCGGGGAGACCGACGAGGCCCGGCGCTACCGGCAGCTCTGCATCGGCGTGCTGACCTCGACGCTGCTCATCCCGCCGGAGCTGACCGTCACCATCCAGGACTGCCCGGGCGAGCCGGAACCGCCGGTGGCGTACGACGTGCTGCTGCTGCTCACCCAGGCCACACCGGCCGAGGACAAGGGCTGAGTCAGATCACCTTGCCGGGGTTGAGCAGCCCCGCCGGGTCCAGCGCGGCCTTGATCGCCTGGTGCACCCGGACGCCCACCGGGCCGATCTCCCGCGCCAGCCAGTCCCGCTTGAGCAGCCCGACGCCGTGCTCCCCGGTGCAGGTGCCGCCCAGCTCCAGACCGAGCCGCATGATCTCGTCGAAGGCCCGCCGGCCCCGGTCCAGGCTCGCCGGGTCGGCCCGGTCGACCACGATGTTGGGGTGCATGTTTCCGTCACCGGCGTGCCCGACCACGCCGATCGGCACGTCGCACGACTCGGCGATCCGGGCCACCCCGTCCAGCAACTCCGCGAGCCGGCCGCGGGGCACCGCCACGTCGTCGATGACCAGGCCGCCGTTGCCGCCGGGGAACGTCCGGGCGGCGAATTGCTCCATCGCCGGGTGGGCCAGCCGCCGGGCCTGGAGCAGCGCGGCGGCCTCGGTCGCGTCGGTGGCGGTCCAGACCTCGTCCGCGCCGGCCGCGGTGCACACCTCGGCGAGCCGGGCCAGGTCGCCGGGTGCCCGGTCGCCGGTGTCCACCGCCGCCAGCAGCAGCGCCTCCGCGTCGGTCCGCAACCCCATCGGCCGGTACGCCTCGATCGCCCGCAGGTGCGTCCGGTCCAGCAGCTCCAGCAGGCTCGGGGTGAGCCCCCGCTCGGCGATCCCGGCCACCGCGCCGCCGGCCGCCGCCGTGGTGGGGAAGACCGCGACCAGCGTCAGCGACGCCTCGGGCGCCGGACGCAGCGCCACCGTCACCTCGGTGATCACCCCGAGCGTGCCCTCCGAGCCGACGAAGAGCCGGGTCAGGTCGTACCCGGCGACTCCCTTGGCGGTGCGCCGGCCGGTGCGCAGCACCTCGCCGGAGGCGAGCACCACCTCCAGGCCCAGCACGTACTCGGTGGTCACGCCGTACTTCACGCAGCACATGCCGCCCGCGTTGGTGGCCACGTTGCCGCCGATGGTGGACGACTCCCAGGAGCCGGGGTCCGGCGGGTACCAGAGCCCGCGCGCCCGCACCGCCCCGGCCAGCGCCGCGTTGACCACGCCGGGCTGCACCACGGCGATCCGGCCGACCGGGTCGACCTCCATGATCCGGTCCATCGCCACGGTGCTCAGCACCATGGCGCCGGCCACCGCGTTGGCCGCGCCGGCCAGCCCGGTCCGCGCCCCCTGCGGGACCACCGGTACGCCGTGCCGCCCGGCCGCGCGCACGGCCGCCACCACCTGAGCGGTGTCGCGAGGGCGGACCACCACCAGCGGGGTGCCCGACGCGCACAGGTCCGCCTCGTCCCGCTCGTGGCCGGCCAGCAGGTCCGGATCGGTCAGCACGGCGGTCTCGCCGAGCGCGGCCCGCAGTTCGTCGAGGAGGGGATGGGCGGCCATGCCGGGAAGGCTACGCGTACGGTTGGTCGCCATGCTCCTCCTGGACCCGCCCGCGGTGCCCTGGCGCGGCCGGCTCTGGTCGCACCTGATCAGCGACGTCTCGTACGCGGAGCTGCACGTCTTCGCCGAGCTGCTCGGCGTGCCCCGGCGCGGCTTCGACCGGGACCACTACGACCTGCCCGCCGAGCGGTTCCGGGCGGCGGTCTGGCTGGGCGCCACGGTGGTCCCGTCCCGGGAGATCGTCAGCCGGCTGCGGGACGCCGGCCTGCGCCGCCCGAAGCACCGCGTCTCAGCCGAGGCCGCCCAGCTCCCGGGCCAGGTTGGCGCGGGCGCGGTCCTCCCAGCGGGCGTGCGGCTCGGGTAGCCGGTAGAGCGCCGGCAGGTCGAGCAGTTGCCGCAGCACCGCGGCCCGGCCGGCGCGGAAGTCCGGCTCGGCGACGTGCGCGTACTCGCGGCGGATCGCCGTGGCGTACCGGTCGTAGTCGGCCGGCTCGGCCGCCAGCACGGCCAGGTCGGCGTCGCAGAGCAGCGCGCCGTCCGGGTCGTCCGGCCCGGTCTCGTGACCGGCGGTGAGCAGCACCAGGCGGCGTACCCCCCGCACCGCCGCGGCCGGCAGCCCGGCGGCGGTGAGCAGGCCCTCGCCCAGGTCGGCGCTGGCCCGCTCGTTGGCGTCGCCGCCCGCGCGCGGGTCGTAGACCGCGTCGTGGCACCACGCCGCGAGCCGGACCAGGTCGGGGTGGCGGGCCCGATCGGCGTACGCGTCGACGACGTCGAGCACCGTCCGCAGGTGGTCCACCGTGTGGTGGTGCCGGTGCGGCTCCCGCCAACCGGCCAGCAGCCGGTCCCCGGCCCGCCGCACGCCGCCCGGGTCGGTGGCCCCGGCGGCCCGCGCCGTCCGCCGCCACCGTGCCGTCAGCTCGTCCATCCGGTGCAGTCTGCCCGATCCGGGCCACGGGGCGAGGATTCACCCGGGACGGGACGGGTAGTACCCGCCATGGCCCGGGACCGACGACTGCCGTTCCTGCGCCGGGTCACGCCCCGCGAAGGGCTGGCCGACCCGGACGGGCAGCGGATCTCCGTCGCCATGGACGAGCTGCGGGACAGGGGCAGGGCCACCCTGCACGACCGGCTGCACCGGGTTCGCACCGCGTTCGGCCTGGCGTTGCAGGCCGGGCTCGCGGCCGGCCTGGCGTACCTGGTCTCGCACCGGCTGCTGCACAACCCGCAGCCGGTCTTCGCGCCGATCTCCGCGGTGGGCACGCTGGCCGCCTCGGTGGGGCAGCGGTTCCGGCGCACCGTCGAGCTGATCATCGGGGTGGCGGTCGGTGTCCTCGTCGGCGACACGTTGATCTACTTCCTCGGCACCGGCGCCTGGCAGCTCGCGCTTGTGGTGACCTCGGCGATCCTGCTGACCATCTTCGCTGGCGGGAGCGTGGCCATCGTGATCCAGGCGGCGGCGACCGCGGTGCTGATCGTGACGCTCAGCCCGTCCACCAAGAACCTGGAGCTCCCGCGCTTCGTCGACGCCCTCATCGGCGGCAGCATCGCGCTCGTGGTCACCGCCGTCCTGCTTCCGCTCAACCCGCTGCGGGTGATCAACCGGGCCGCCCGGCCGGCGCTGGACCTGCTCGCCGATCAGCTCGACCTGTGCGCCGAGGCGCTGCGCAACCGGGACCGGGGCGCGGCCCAGCGGGCGCTGTTCCGGCTCCGGGAGAACAAGGAGGAACTGGCCGCGCTCGGCGAGGCGATCGAGGGCGCCAAGGAGACCATCACCATTTCGCCGGCCCGCTGGCACCGGCGCAGCGAGCTGACCCACTACGCCGAGGCGGCCGAGCCGATCGACCGGGCGATGCGCAACAGCGGCACGCTGATCCGCCGTTCGGTCACCATGATCGAGGACGAGGAGGCGATCCCCGAGCCGATGCCGGACGCGGTCGCCCACCTCGCCGAGTCGGTACGCCTGCTGCGACACGAGTTCGCCGTCGGGGAGGAACCGGAGCAGGCCCGGGAGCGGGCGCTGCGCGCCGTCAGCGAGGCCGGCCGGGCGTACGCCGAGGGGGTGGGCTTCTCCGGCAGCGTGGTGATCGCGCAGGTGCGTACCGCCGCGAGCGACCTGATGGTGGCCTCCGGCGTCGAGCAGGAGGAGGCGAACCGCCTGGTCCGGGAGGCGTTCAACGGCACCGACCAGCGCACCGGCGAGGCCACCGACCCGAACCCCGCCCCCCAACCTCCCACCGCCCCACCGGTCGGCTGACCCGCCGGCCGTCAGCCGGGGAGGGCGGTCAGGGCGGTCAGGAGGGTGTCGATCTCGTGGGCGGTGGTGCCCAGGCCGATGCTGGCGCGCAGGGCGGTGGCGGGCGCCGAGCGGGTCCGGCCGGGCCGGCGCGGGCAGGGCGGGTACGAGGGTGACGGTCATGGCGGAGCCTCCCGGGCCACAGGGGACCCCGGGGTGTCGGGACGGGGTCCGCGCTTGCCCAGCACCCGATGCGGCGCTGGGCCCGGTCATCACCCGGGGCACCCCACCGCGAACTCGACGAGGGTTGCCGGCCAGCAAGCCGGGGCTTGACGCTGGCGCTCGTGACCTGTTCCGGAGCATAGCCGTCGTGATGCGGCCGGAACAGTGCGGCGCGGGTGACTACGCTGACCGCATGGCCGTCACCCCGCCCGGCGGAGCACTGCCGCCGCCGTCCGCGCCCGCCGTCCCGCCGCCCGGGGCGCCGACGCCGCGGATGCCGCTGCGCCGGCTCGGCTGGCGTCGCTTCGTGGCGCTGGCCGGGGTGGTGCTGCTGATCGCGGCCGGCGCGCTGTTCATGGTGTTCACGCTGGGCGAGAGCCTGGGCGCCGAGGCGCTGCTGGTCGGCGTGATCGCGGCGATCCTGCCGGTGCCGGTGCTGGTGTCCTGCTTCCTCTGGCTCGACCGCTACGAGCCCGAGCCGCTGAAATACCTGATCTTCTGCTTCGCCTGGGGCGCCTTCGTCTCCACCGCCATCTCGCTGCTGGTCAACGAGACGGGCGCGCGGCTGTTCAAGGACTGGGGGCTGCCCGCCGCGCTGACCGCGGTGCTGGTCGCGCCGTTCATCGAGGAGCTGACCAAGGCGGCCGGCCCGATCCTGCTGCTGATCTTCCGGCGGCGGGAGTTCTCCGGGGTCACCGACGGCCTGGTCTACTGCGGGCTCTCCGCGGTCGGTTTCGCCATGGTCGAGAACATCCTCTACCTGGGCGGGTACGGCTACCGCACCGGCGTGGAGGAATACGGCCCGGCCACCGGCGCGCAGCAGGTGATCGCGATCTTCATCGTGCGGATCCTGCTGTTCGGCTTCGCCCACCCGCTGTTCACCTCGATGACCGGCGTCGGGCTGGGCGTCGCCGCGCGTACCGCCGACCGGCGGGTGCGGATCCTCGCCCCGCTCGCCGGCCTGCTGCTGGCCATGATGCTGCACGGCACCTGGAACCTGATCCCGTCACTGGCGCAGGTCACCGGGCAGCCGGTGATCGTGCTCTACGGCTACATCGGCGTGATGGTGCCGATCTTCTTCGGGATGGTGGGGCTGGCCGTCGGCCTGCGCGCCTGGGAGGGGCGGCTCACCGAGCGCACCCTGCCCGACTACGTCCGGGCGGGTTGGCTCACCCCGCCCGAGGTGGCGGCGCTGGGCAGCCTGGGCCGGCGGCACGCCGCCCGCTCCTGGGCCCGCCGGGTGGCCGGCGACGGCGGGGTGAGGGCGATGCGCGGCTACCAGTTCGCCGCGACCCGGTTGGCGCTGCTGCGCGACGGCATGCGCCGAGGGCTGGACCGCAAGCCCGCCGAGCGGGACCGGACGGCGCGGGAGGAACGGGAGCTGCTGGACTCGATCGCCGCGTACCGGTCGTTCTTCGTCGGGCGCGACCCGCAGGCGCCGGTCGGGGTCTGGGACGGCCAGCGCTACCACCTGCGTTTCCCGGACGGCTCCCGGCGCGCGGTCGAGGCGCCGGACGAGCCGGTGGTGCCGATCCCGGTGGTGCTGGCCCCGCCGCCCCCGCCGGTCGGTCACGGTCCGCACCCGTGGCGTCCGCACGCCTGAGCGGTCAGGCCATCAGCCCGGTGAGGAAGTCGCCGAGCCCCTGGGCGATGGCCATCAGCGCGCCCCCGATGCCCCGGAACAGCTGCGCCGCGCCGTCCGGCCGGAACGCCATGAAGTAGATCAGGAACGCGAGGAGCCCCCAGGCGAGAATCTTCTTTACGACGACCATGGTCCCTCCCCAGGGCACGCTGAGGTGCCTGGGCTTCCCGCCGGGAAGCGCCGCAAACGGAGGGTTACAGGTAGAGCCCGGTGGAGCCGGTCGCGCCGCTGTCCACCCGCTCCGCCGCCACCGCGTGCACGTCGCGCTCGCGCAGCAGCACGTACGCCCGGCCGTGCAGCTCGACCTCGGAGCGGTCGTCCGGGTCGAAGAGCACCCGGTCCCCGGAGACGATCGACCGCACGTGCGGCCCCACGCCCACCGCGGTGGCCCAGGCCAGCCGCTTGCCGACCGCCGCGGTCGCCGGGATCACGATGCCGGCGGTGGAGCGGCGTTCCCCCTCACCGCCCTCGGTACGCACCAGCACGCGATCGTGCAGCAGGCGGATGGGCAGCCCGGCGTCGAGACTCTGGTCGGCGGTCACGCGAAGACGCTACCGCGTGCCCCGCGGCCGGTCCCGTCGTGGTTGCCGGGAGCGGTGACGGGGCAATGTGTGGCGGGACCGCCCTACGGTGGGGCGGTCCGACGTATCCTGTCCCACCTGTGACGTGGGTGGACCAACTTTGCGGGAGGTGCGCTTGAGCCGCTTCGAGCGGATGCGCGGACGGCTCCGCCGCGCGTACGAGTCGGGTCGTGAGGCGGCCGCGGCCGGCCGGTCCGACCGGGACCCGACTCCCGGCGAGGCGGACGGCGTGGCCTCTCCCAGCTCGCCCGGTCCGGCGGCGACGCCGGCGGCGACCGTGGTGGGCGCCGAGCCGCCCGCCGCGACGCACAACTCGACCGTGAGCCGCGACGACACCGAGGTGCCGCACGCGCTGCGTATCGCGGCCGCGTGGTGCTGGCGGCTGATCGTGATCGGGATCGTCACCTGGGCCCTACTCAAGATCGTCGGCACGATCAGCATCGTGATCATCCCGCTGACCGTCGCGCTGCTGCTCTCCGCGCTGCTCGCCCCGGCCGTCGGCTGGCTGCTCAAGGCCCGGTTCCCCCGCTCGCTGGCGACCGGCGTGGTGCTGGTCGGCGGTCTCGCCGCGGTGGTCGGCACGCTCACGCTTGTGGTCAACGAGTTCATCCAGGGCGTGCCGGAGCTGAGCGAGAAGTCCTCCCAGGGCGTCCGGCAGATCCAGAACTGGCTCAAGACCGGCCCGCTGCACCTGTCCGACAGCCAGCTCACCCGCTACATCGACGAGGCGCAGAACTGGATCAACGGCAACACCGAGCGGTTCACCAGCGGCGCGCTCAGCACCGCGGCCACGCTCGCCGAGGTGCTCACCGGCACCGTCCTGGTGCTCTTCGCGACGTTCTTCTTCCTCCGCGACGGCAACAACATCTGGCGGTTCCTGGTCCGGCTGCTGCCGGTCGCCGCGCGCTGGAAGGTCGACGACGCCGGCCGTGCGTCCTGGGCGACGCTCGGCGCGTACGTCCGCGCCACCGTGCTGGTCGCGTTCATCGACGCCGTGGGCATCGGCATCTTCCTGGTCGTCTTCGACATCCCGTTCGCGTTCCCGCTGGCCGCGCTGGTCTTCCTGGGCGCGTTCATCCCGATCGTCGGCGCGTTCCTTTCCGGCGTGGTGGCCGTGCTGGTGGCGCTTGTCGACAGCGGCCCGGTGACCGCGCTGGCGATCCTGGCCGTGGTGGTCGGCGTGCAGCAGGTCGAGGGGCACGTGCTCCAGCCGCTGATCATGGGCCGGGCGGTGGCCATCCACCCGCTCGCCGTGATCATCGGCATCGCCGCCGGCGTGGTGCTGGCCGGCATCGCCGGCGCGCTGGTCGCGGTGCCGCTGATCGCCGTGCTCAACACCGCCGTCCGGCGGCTCGCCGCGCGTACCGTGCCGGACACCCCGCCGGACGCGGTGGTGGTCGCCTCCCAGGCGCCCTGACCCGGCCCGACCCGCCGACGCCCGCGTCACCCCGCCCGGGGAGGCGCGGGCGTCAGCTCTTGGCCAGCCGTTCCAGTGCGCCCCGGGCCACCTCCGGCCGGGTGGTGTACCAGAACGGGGGCAGCGAGCGGCGCAGGAACGGGCCGTAACCACGCGCCGTCTCCAGTCGCGAGTCGAGCACCGCGACCACCCCCCGGTCGCCGGTGGCCCGGATCAGCCGGCCGACGCCCTGCGCCAGCCGGACCGCGGCGATCGGCACGCTCACCGCCGCGAAACCGGAGCCGCCGCCCGCGTCGACCGCCGCCGCCCGGGCCGCGGCGAGCGGCTCGTCGGGCCGGGGGAAGGGCAGCCGGTCGATCACCACTAGCTGGCAGGCGTCACCCGGCACGTCCACCCCCTGCCAGAGCGACATCACCCCGAACAGGCAGCTCTCCCGCTCGGCGCGGAACCGGCGCACCAGCAGCGGCAGCGCCTCCTCGCCCTGGAGCAGCACGGGCAGGTCGGTCCGCGCGCGCAGCAGCTCCGCCGCCTGCTGCGCGGCCCGCCGCGACGAGAAGAGCCCGAGGGTACGCCCACCGAGTGCGCCGACCAGCGCCAGCAGTTCCTCGCCGGCCGCCGTGGGCAGCCCGGAGACGCTGGGGCGGGGCAGGTGTGCGGCGACGTAGAGGATGCCCTGCCGGGCGTAGTCGAACGGTGAGCCGACGTCGAGCGACCGCCACCCCGGGCCTTCGGTGGCCGGGACCGTGCCGACCGCCGCCCGGCTGCCCTCGGTGCTCGCCACCGGGGCCGGACCGGCGCCCCGGCCGGCGGCGGCCGCGGTGGCGATCGCGGCGGCGGCCGGTGACGGCGGGGCGGGCGGCGGCGCCTCCAGCCCGAGCGCCCGGGCCACCGTGTCGAAGCGCCCGCCCAGCGCCAGCGTGGCCGAGGTGGCGACCACGGTGCGCTCGTCGTAGAGGTGGGTGGCGAGCGTGCCCGCCACCGACAGCGGCGCGACCACCAGCGCCCGGCGGCTGCCGTTCTCCGGCTTCTCCACCCAGGCCACGTCGTGGTCGCCCTCCTCCAGCAGGCGCTGGGCGGTGGTGGAGAGCTCGTCCAGCACGGCCTTCGCCTGCTGCTTGCGGACCGGGTCGGGGTCGTCGGCCTTCACGTCGCCGATCGTCTCCAGCGCGGCCCGGGTCGCCGAGTCGAGCAGCGTGCACGCCTCGCGCAGCGGGGGCGGTAGGCCGGCGGTGAGCCGGCCGGCCGGCGCCTCGGCCAACCCCACGGCCAGCGCGTCACCCGCCTCGGTGAGCCGGTCGGCGAGATCGGGGCGGAGCAGCGGCCGGGCCCGCCGGGTGGACCGGTCGATCAGCTCCGGCACCAGCTCGGCCTGAGCCGCCGAGGAGACCCGGTCGGCCAGCTCGTGCGCCTCGTCCACGACCAGCAGCCGGTGCGGCGGCACGATGTGCCGCCCGGCGAGCATGTCCACGGCGAGCAGGCTGTGGTTGGTCACCACCAGGTCGGCCTCCCGGGCCCGGGCCCGGGACGCCTCCGCGAAGCACTCCGGCCCGAACGGGCAGCGGGACGCGCCGACGCACTCCCGGGCCGGCATGGAGACGCTCCGCCAGACCTGGTCGTCGACGCCGGGATCCAGCTCGTCGCGGTCGCCGGTGGCGGTCTCCTCCGCCCAGTCGCGCAGTCGTTGCACCTGCTTGCCCAGCCGACCGGCCTCGCCGAGCCACTTCGTGCCCCCGCCGGACCCCCCGGGCGCGTCGAAGAGCGTGTCGTCCGGTTCGTCCTCGACGGAGCTGTCCAGCCGGGCCAGACACAGGTAGTGGTGGCGCCCCTTGAGCACGGCGAAGGTCGGGCGGCGGCCCAGCACCGGCTCGACCGCGTCGGCCAGCCGGGGCAGGTCGTGGTCGACGAGCTGGGACTGCAACGCCAGGGTGGCGGTGGAGACCACCACCGGGCCGTCCACGGTCAGCGCCGGGGCCAGGTAGGCCAGGGACTTGCCGGTGCCGGTGCCGGCCTGCACCAGCAGGTGCTCGCCGGAGGCGATGCTCCGCTCGATCGCCTCGGCCATCTGCTGCTGGCCGGGCCGGGTCGCGCCGCCGGGAACCGCGCCCACCGCGGCCGCCAACAGCTCCCCGCCGCTCGGGCGGCCGCTCCGACGCTTCTTCGGGACGGCGGTGCCGGTGGCGGTGCGGGACGGGCTCACCGTGCGACCGTACCCGCCGGCACCGACGCCGTCCCGGCCGCTCCGGCGGCGTGGCGGACGGCGGGTCGCGTCCGGTTACCTGCCGATCGCGTGGCGTGGCCGGAATCGGTTAGGGTGCCAGGCATGCCGAGCGACGTGGTCCGCGTGATCTACCGCAAGTACGACGGCAGCGCCCACCGCGACTACCCGGCCCGCCGGCTCGCCGAGGACGACCTCGGCGTCTGGCTCGGCGTGCCGGTCGGCACCGAGTCGGTCTACCACGGCCGGCCCTCGGTCGAGCAGATCCCGTTCGTCCTGCTGGTGCCCCGGCACGCCTGGTGGACCGGCATGTTCAACCCGCCGCCGCGCACCAGCGAGGTCTACTGCGACATCGCCACCCCGGCCCGCTGGGAGGGCGGGGAGACGGTCCACCTGGTCGACCTCGACCTGGACGTGGTGCGCCGCCGCGAGACCGGCCTCGTCGAACTGCGCGACGAGGACGAGTTCGCCGAGCACCGGGCCCGGTGGAACTACCCGGACGACCTGGTCGCCGAGGCCGAGGCCGCGGCCGGCTGGCTGCTCGGCGCGCTCGGCGACGGCAGCGAGCCGTTCGCCACCTCGTACCGGAAGTGGTTGGCCCTGGTGGTCTGAGCCGCGCTCACCAGCGCGGCGGCCAGGCGGCGTTCGGGCCCAGCGGCGGCAGCTCGCCCACCTTCTCCGGGTTGAGCTGGTTGAACACGCCGGTGACCCGGCCCTCGTGCACGGCGAACGAGGTGACCATGCGCATCGTCCGCCCCTCGTGCCAGGGCAGCTCCGCGTGCCAGCCCAGCGTCCCCTCCACCAGCACCGGCCGCACGCGCAGGCCGCCCCGCCGGCGGGCCTGGTCGAACAGGCCGAGGAGCAGGCGGGCGGCGGCCTCGGCGCCGACCACCGGCCGGCGGGCCGCCGGGAAGTGGCCGCCGGAGTCGCCGATCGACACCGCGTCCGGTGCGAGCACCTGGATCAACTGCTCCAACTCGCCGGACTCCACCGCGGCCACGAACGCGGTGAGCACCCGCCGCTGTTCGACGAGGTCGGCGCTGTGCCGGGGCGCGTCCGGCCCGTGCACCGCCCGGCGGGCCCGGGACGCGAGCTGCCGGGCCGCCTCCGGCGTCGCGCCGAGCACCTCGGCGACGTCGGCGAACGGCACCGCGAACACGTCGTGCAGCACGAACGCCACCCGCTGCTCCGGCGTCAACCGCTCCAGCACCACCAGCAGGGCGGTGCCGACCTGATCGGCGCGGACCGCCCGCTCGGCCGGGTCGGGGGCGAACCCGTCCGCCGCCGGCAGGCCGGTCACCACCGGCTCCGGCAGCCACTGACCGGGGTACGTCTCCCGACGCACCCGGGCCGAGCGGAGCACGTCCAGGCAGAGCCGCGAGCAGGTGGTGGTCAACCAGCCGCGCAGGTCCCGTACGCGGGCGCGGTCGGCCGGGTCGGCCAGCGCGCCGCAACATCGCAGCCAGGTCTCCTGCACGGCATCCTCGGCCTCGCTCCGGCTGCCCAGCATCCGCTGCGCCACCGCCAGGAGGTGCCCTCGCTCCGCCTCGAATTCCCCCGCCAGCTCGTCCACCCACCCATTCTCCCGTCCGCTCCCGCCGCTCGCCGTCCGCCCTCGGGCTTGATCAACTCCGCTTCGCCGAAGTGGCGGTGACGGAGGGCGTCGAATAGCGCCACCCCGGCGAAACGGTGTGGATCATGCGGCGATGGACAGCGCGGGTGAGGATCGGGGGATGAGTGGTGTGGTCGGGCCCGAGGACGGGTCGATGCGGGAGTTGTTGCGGGTGGGGCCGGGGCCGGTGGACCTCACGGCGGTGGACCCCCGCTCGATGCCGGGGCTGCCGAGGGCGGCCGGGCGTGGTTCGGCGCGCAAGGAGTGGGCCCGCGGGCAGGTCGAGCTGATCGGTGCGGAGCTGGGCCGGCAGCAGGAGATGCTGTACGCCGCCGCGCAGGTCGCCGCCGGCCCGGGCGGCGCCACCAGCGCGCCCACCCAGGCCGGCGCGAGCCTGGCGGCAGGCCGACCGCGCCGGGTGCTGCTGGTGCTCCAGGCCATGGACTGCGGCGGCAAGGACGGCACGGTCAAGCGGGTGGCCGGCGCGATGAACCCGCTCGGACTGCACATCCGCTCCTTCGGCCCGCCGACCAGGCAGGAGCTGCGGCACGACTTCCTGTGGCGGGTACGGCGGGCGCTGCCGCCCCCCGGCTACGTGGGCGTGTTCAACCGCTCGCACTACGAGGACGTGCTCATCGCCCGGGTGGAGGGGCTGGTCGACGAGGCCACCTGGCGGTCCCGCTACGAGATCATCAACGACTTCGAGCGGGAGCTGGCCGAGCAGGCGGTCACCGTGGTCAAGGTCATGCTGCACATCTCGTACGCCGAGCAGGGCGAGCGGCTGATGGAACGGCTCACCGACCCGACGAAGCACTGGAAGTACAACCCCAGCGATCTGGACACCCGGGCCCGGTGGGACGAATACCAGGCCGCGTACGCCGAGGCGCTGGAGCGTTGCGGCACGGACGCCGCACCCTGGTTCGTGGTGCCGGCGGACCGCAAGTGGTTCCGCGACTGGGCGGTCGCCCACCTGCTGCGGGAGACGTTCGGGGACTTGGATCTGGGGTATCCGGCTGCCGATTTCGACGTGGAACGGGAGCGTGACCGGTTACGCGGCCAGGGCGGCGAGCTCTCAGGTGAACGGCAGGTGAACGAGCGGTGAATCGGGCCTGACCAGGGGTGGGCCGGTCGATGCCCGATTCCACCGGGTCCCTAGCATGCCCAGAGCAGGCGCCTAACGGGGCGACGCCACCTTCCACCGACACGACGAGGTCCGTGCTGTGAAGTTTTCCTTCCGTCCCACCGAGGGCGCCTTCTACGAGCTCTTCACCAGGGCCGCGCAGAACCTGGTGAAGGGGACCGAGCTGCTCAACGAGTTGGGTCTGCCCAACTCCGACGTGCAGTCGATCAGCGAGCGGCTGACCGATATCGAGCACGACAGCGACCAGATCACCCACGAGCTCTACAAGAAGATCAACTCCACCTTCATCACCCCGTTCGACCGCGAGGACATCTACCGGCTGGGCTCGCTGCTCGACGACGTGATGGACCACCTGGAAGCGGTCGGCAACCTGCTCTACCTGTACGGCCTCACCAAGCTCCCGTCGCTGCCGCGCGAGCTGCACGAGCTGGTCAACGTGCTCGACCTGCAGGCCAAGCTCACTGCCGAGGCGATGCCCCGGCTGAAGTCGATGAAGGATCTCGAGGACTACTGGATCGAGTGCAACCGGCTGGAGAACGACGGCGACCAGGCCTACCGGATGCTGCTCGTCCGCCTCTTCTCCGGTGAGTACGACGCGCTGACCGTGCTGAAGATGAAGGAGGTGGCCGACGAGCTGGAGGCCGCCTGCGACGCCTTCGAGCACGTCGCCAACACCGTCGAGACCATCGCGGTCAAGGAGTCCTGATCCTGTGAGCCCCGAACTCATCGCCGTGCTGGCGGTGATCGCGGTCGCCATGGCGTTCGACTACACGAACGGCTTCCATGACGCGGCCAACGCGATCGCGACCAGCATCTCGACCCGGGCGCTGACCCCCCGGATCGCGCTCGGCCTGGCCGCCGTCGGCAACTTCGTCGGCGCGCACTTCGGCGCCGGGGTCGCCAAGACGGTCGGCGACGGACTGGTCTCGCTCCCGACCGGGGTGGAGAGCCTCGGCGTGGTCTTCGCCGGCGTGCTCGGCGCGATCGCCTGGAACCTGATCACCTGGTACTTCGGACTGCCGTCCTCCTCCTCGCACGCCCTCTTCGGCGGCCTGGTCGGCGCGACCCTGTTCGCCGCCGACGGCATCGTCCAGTGGGGCAACATCGTGGAGAAGATCCTGATCCCGATGGTGCTCTCGCCGGTGGTCGGCCTGATCCTCGGCTTCCTGGTGATGCTGGCGATCATGTGGCTGTTCCGGAAGGGGCAGCCGGGCAAGCTCAGCCGCGGCTTCCGCTTGGCGCAGACCGTGTCCGCCGCCGCCATGTCCGTCGGTCACGGCATGCAGGACGCCGCCAAGACCATGGGCATCGTCGTGCTGGCGCTCTACACCGGCGGTTTCCAGGAGAGCAAGACGCACATCCCGGGCTGGGTCTTCTGGACCTCCGCGACGATGCTGGCGCTCGGCACGTACGCGGGCGGCTGGCGGATCATCCGTACCCTGGGCCGGAAGATCATCGACCTGGGCCCGGCCGAGGGCTTCGCGGCCGAGACCGTGGCCAGCGCGGTGCTCTACTTCAACGCCCTGGTGCTCAAGGCGCCGATCTCCACCACCCACACGATCACCTCGGCGATCATGGGCGTGGGCTCGACCAAGCGGCTTTCCGCGGTCCGCTGGAACGTGGCCGGCAACATCGTGATCGCCTGGATCATCACGTTCCCGGCGGCGGCGGCCATCGCCTGCCTCGCGTACCTGCTGGTCCGGCCCTTGTTCTGAGCGCGGCCACGTCGAGGGGTTCCCGCCGTGGCGGGAACCCCTCACGCGTAGGAGACGCCGATCCGGGCCTTGATGTCGTCGACCAGGGTCATGATCTCCAGCGTGGCGGCGTGCGGCACCAACGGGCTCTCGGTCAGCCCGGCCGCGAGGCAGCGCCCCACCTCGATCGCCTCGTACTGGTAACCGCCGCCGGTCAGGTCCGCCGGGATCGTCTCCGGTTCGGCGCCGAGCCGGTGCAGCACCGCGGACCCGGGCCGGAAGAACGGCTCGGGCAGGTCGATCCGGCCGGTGGTGCCGGTGATCGACGCGGTGATCGCAGTGGCGCCGACCATGCCGCAGCTCAGCGTCGCCACCGCGCCGGAGTCCCAGCCGAGGACGATGCCGGTGTTCTCGTCCACCGCCTCCGGGCTCAACCGTGCCCACGCCTGCACGTGCTGCGGCGTGCCGAGCACCAGATGGGCCAGGCCCAGCGGGTAGACGCCGAGGTCGAGCAGCGCGCCGCCGCCCAGCTCCCGATTCCGCATCCGGTGCTCGGGCGGGAACGGCCCGGCCGCCCCGAAGTCGGCCCGGACGTGGGTGACCTCACCGATCGCGCCGTCGCGGATCAGCTCCAGCAGCCGCAGGACCAGCGGGTTCGTCCGCATCCACATGGCCTCCATGAAGAAGAGGCCGCGGGCGCGCGCCGTCTCCACCAGCTCGATCGTGGTGGGCAGGTCCAGCGTGCAGGGCTTCTCCACCAGCACGGCCTTGCCGCCGGCCAGGCAGGCCAGCGCCGCCTCGTGGTGCGCGGCGTGCGGCGTCGCCACGTAGATCGCGTCCAGGTCCGGGTCCGCGGCCAGTTCGGCCCAGGAGGCGTACGCCCGCGGCACGTCGTGCCGCCGCGCGAACGCCTCGGCGCTCTCCCGGGTACGCGACCCGACCGCCACCAGCTCGGCCCCCGGCGCAAGCCGCAGGTCCGTGGCGAAGCAGGTGGCGATGTGTCCGGTGGCCAGGATTCCCCAACGCGTCATGCCGGCACGCTATCCCGGCCGGTCACGCGGCCGAGCGGGTGATCCACCCGTCGGGATGTCAGGACCGGCCCGGGACCTCCGCGACGAACACGCGCCACGAGGCCCGGGCGATGGCGCTCAGGTTGCGGTGAGCCGGGGCGGCCGGTCGGTTGGCCTGCACACGTCGGTCGCGATCGGACGACCTTCGACCCTGCCTCGAACACGGAACGTGAGGGTTGCGGAGAGTCATGCCATCGGCGGGCTCATTGCCGAGATGGCGCCCATATAGCGCTCCTAACGGACATAGCTCCCGCTTTCGTCTCCTGCCCGTGGTCCCTGTGGCTGCCTTTGCTCTGCAGCCCTCACCGCAGCAGTCACTGCCGGTCGCTGATGCGCGATTGGCTGCAGAGCAAAGGCGGCACGAGGTGACACAGGCGAGGCGGCGGCTTATCACGCAGGGTTACGAGTTCGGCGCCGTCTCGGTCAACGCCGCTCGACCGCGCAGCGGCCGGCCCGCCGGCATCCGGAGTCGCCGGAGCATCGCGCCGACCCGGCCGGCCACGCGCACGGCCCGGATGCGCGACGGGATCCGACCCGGCCGGGCTGCCCGGCCGGGAACTAGGCTCGGCGCATGACGATCGACGGCTTCGCCGCACCCCCCGCCCTGGTGGAGCATGCCCGCCGCTTCCACGCCGAGGGTGGCGTGCCGTCGGTGCCCCGGGTCGCCGCCACCGTGCTGCTGCTCCGCCCGGCCGGCGACGACTTCGAGGTCTACCTGATCCGGCGGGTGGCGGCGATGACGTTCGGCGGGATGTACGCCTTCCCCGGTGGCGGGGTGGACCGGTCCGACTCGGAGGCGCACCTCGGGTGGGCCGGGCCGGAGCCGGCGGCCTGGGGTGAGCGGTTCCGGCTCGCCCCGGCGGACGCGCAGGCGGTGGTCTGCGCCGCCGCCCGCGAGGTCTTCGAGGAGGCGGGCGTGCTGCTGGCCGGCCCGGACGGCGACACCGTGGTCGGCGACGTCAGTGGCGACGAGTGGGAGGCCGCCCGGCAGGACCTGGTGGGCCGGCGTACCGGCTTCGCCGACCTGCTGGCCGGGCGCGGGCTCACGCTCCGGTCGGACCTGCTGCTGCCGTGGACCCGGTGGATCACGCCGGAGTTCGAGCCGCGCCGCTTCGACACGTACTTCTTCGTCGCCCTGCTGCCCGAGGGACAGCGGACCCGCGACGTCTCCGGCGAGGCCGACCACACGCTGTGGCTGCGCCCGGCGGACGCGCTGGCCCGGGCGGAGGCGGGCGAGCTGACCATGCTGCCGCCGACCATGGTCACGCTCCGCGAGATCGCCGCCGCCGGCGACCTCGCGGGCGTGGCGCGCGCGGCGGCGGACCGAGACCCGGGTACGCCGATCCTGCCCCGCATCGAGGGCCTCGACTCCGCCGCGCCGCGCTTCGTGTTGCGCTGACGCCTCAGCCGAAGCGGCCGGTGATGTAGTCCTCGGTCTTTTTCCGGGTGGGGTTGCTGAAGATCTTCTGGGTGTTGTCGTACTCGATCAGCCGGCCCGGGTCGCCGGTCTTCTCGATCGAGAAGAAGGCGGTACGGTCGGACACCCGCGCCGCCTGCTGCATGTTGTGCGTGACGATGATGATGGTGAACTTGTCCTTGAGCTGGAACATCAGGTCCTCGATGGCCAGCGTGGAGATCGGGTCCAGCGCCGAGCACGGCTCGTCCATCAGCACCACCTGCGGCTCGACCGCGATGGTCCGGGCGATGCAGAGCCGCTGCTGCTGACCGCCGGAGAGGCCGGCGCCGGGCTTGCCGAGCCGGTCCTTCACCTCGTCCCACAGGTTCGCCGAGCGGAGCGCCTTCTCGGCCGCCTCCTCCAGGATCGACTTGCGCCGGACACCGTTGAGCTTCAGCCCGGCCACCACGTTCTCGAAGATGCTCATGGTGGGGAACGGGTTCGGGCGCTGGAACACCATGCCGATCATCCGGCGGACCGCGGTGACGTCGACGTCACGGTCGTAGATGTCCTGCCCGTCGATGGTCAGGTTGCCCTCGACCCGGGCGCCGGGCAGCACCTCGTGCATCCGGTTGATGGACCGCAGGAAGGTCGACTTGCCGCAGCCGGACGGGCCGATCAGGGCGGTCACGGTCTTCGGCTCGACGGTCAGGTTGATGTTCTCGATCGCCTTGAAACCGCCGTAGTAGGCGGTCACGTTGGCGGCTTCGACACGCTTGGCCATGGTGGCGGTACCTCCGGGGTTCATCGGCCGAGCTGGTTTCGACGGGCCAGCAGCTTGGCCGCGACGGTCAGGACGAGGACGAGCGCGACCAGGGTCAACGCCGCGGTCCACGCCCGCGCCGGCGAGTACTTCGACGCCTCGCCGGCCTGCTGGTAGACGAAGAGGGCCAGCGACGACTGGTTGTTCTCGAACGGGTTGACGTTGATCGCCGCGCCGCCGCCGGCGACGAGCAGCACCGGCGCGGTCTCACCGGCGGCCCGCGCGACCGCGAGCATGATGCCGGTGACGATGCCGGGCAGCGCGGTCGGCAGCACGACCCGCAGGATGGTCTTCCACTTCGGTACGCCGAGCGCGTACGCGCCCTCGCGCAGCGGCGCCGGCACCAGCCGGAGCATCTCCTCGGTGGACCGCACCACGGTGGGCAGCATGAGCACGCTCAACGCCAGCGCGGCGGCGAAGCCGGAGAAGCTCGGCCGGCCGTCGTTGAACCAGGGTGAGACGACCAGCACCCAGAAGGCCAGCACGAACAGGCCGGTGACGATCGACGGGATGCCGGTCATCACGTCCACGAAGAAGCGGATGGTGAACGCGAACCGGCCCCGGCCGTACTCGACCACGTAGATCGCGCAGAGCACGCCGAGCGGCACGGTGATCAGCGCGGCGATGCCGACCTGCTCCAGCGTGCCGACGATCGCGTGGTAGGCGCCGCCGTTGGCGTCCCGCGCCCCGATGTTGTTCATCGAGGTGCCGAAGAAGTTGCCGTCCAGCCGCTCGGAGCCCTTGCTGACCAGGGTCCAGACCACCGAGGCCAGCGGCAGCACGGCCAGCACGAAGGCGGAGTGGATCAGCGCGCTCCAGGTCCGGTTGCGGGCGGACCGGCGGCCCTCCACCGCGTTCGCGGCGGCGAAGAGACCGACCAGGTAGAGCAGCGCGCCGAGCACCACGACCAGGACCGGACCGCCGATGCCGGCGCCGTAGACGAGGCCGGTCGCGACCAGCAGCGCCGCGACGGCGACGGCGGGCGCGGCGTACGCGGGAAGCCGTCGGGCCCGCAGCGTGGCCGGCTGGGCCGGCGGGCGCGGGCGACGGGTGGGGAGAGTGGTGGTCATCAGGCAGCCGACTCCGTGAACTCGCGCCGCCGGTAGATGATCGCCCGCGCGGTGATGTTGACGATCAGCGTGATCGCGAAGAGCACCAGGCCGGAGGCGATCAGCGCGCCCCGGCCGGTGTCGTTCGCCTCGGCGAACCGGTTGGCGATGTTGGCGGCGATCGAGTTGCCGCCGCTCTGCAGGATGTTGAACGAGATGGCGTAGGTCGAGCCGAGCGTCAGTGCCAGCGCGATGGTCTCGCCGAGCGCGCGGCCCAGGCCCAGCATCACCGCGGCGATGACGCCGGGCCGGCCGTACGGCAGGACCGCGGTACGGATCATCTCCCAGCGGGTGGCGCCGAGCGCGAGCGCGGCCTCCTCGTTGGCGGTCGGGGTCTGCCGGAACACCTCGCGGGAGAGCGAGGTGACGATCGGCAGCACCATGATCGCCAGCACCAGGGAGCCGAGCAGGATCGAGTTCCCGTACGGGCCGTCGCCGAAGATCGGGATCCAGCCGAAGTAGTTGTTCAGCCAGGCGGAGAGGTCGGCGACCGGTCCGGCGAAGTAGTCGCGGCCCCAGAGGCCGAAGACCACGCTCGGCACGGCGGCCAGCAGGTCGATCAGGAAGCCCAGGCCGTTGCCGAGCCGGCGCGGGGCGTAGTGCGTCAGGTAGAGGGCGATGCCCAGCGCGACCGGCACCGCCACGAGCAGCGCCAGCAGCGAGCTCAGGACCGTGCCGAAGGCGAGCGCCCCGATGCCGAACTTCGGCGGGTCGTCGTTGGGGAACCAGCCTTCGAAGGTCCAGAACGACTCGGTGTCGGCCCGCAGCGCCGGCACGGCCTTGGCGATCAGGAAGATCGCGATGGCCGCGATGATCACCAGCACGGTGGTGCCGGCGGCCAGGGTCAGACCGCGGAACGCGCGTTCCGCGCCGAAGGCCCGGGCGCGGGGCAGGCCGCCGCCCCCGCCGAGTTCGCCGCCGGGGCGGCCGGGGTTGCCGGAGCGTTCGGCCACACGCGCCGAGGCACCGGCGGGCCGCTCGTGGCTCGTGGCCACGGGAGTCCCGCCGGTGCCGGCGTGCGCCGAGCGCTGAGGGGTGTCACCCATCTGCTCGCTCGCTTCGCGTTGAGGAGTCGTTCGGGGCGTCAGGAGAGGCTCTTGACCGCGGCCTCGACCTTGGTGCGGACGGCGTCCGGCAGCGGGGCGTAGCCCAGCTCGACCAGCTCCTGCTGGCCCTCGGCGCTGGCGGCGTGACCGAGCAGGCCCTTGACCAGCGGCAGCTTGTCGGCGGCGAGGCCCTTGCTACAGACGATCTCGTAGGTCGCCAGGACGATCGGGTAGGCCCCGGCCTCCTTGGTGTTGTAGTCGATCGACATCTTGAGGTCGTTGCCCTGGCCCTCGAACGTGGCCCCGGCGATGGTCTTGCCGGCCGAGTCGGCGGTCAGCTCGGTGAACTCGCCGGCGCCGTTCTTGACCTTGGCCATCTTCAGCCCGGAGTTCTCGGCGTACGACAGCTCGACGTAGCTGATGGTGCCGTCGGTGCTCTTGACCTTGCTGGCCACACCGTCGGACTTGGCCGCGCCGACGCCGCCCGGCGCCTTCCATGCCTTGGCGTTGCCGAGCGTCCAGTCCGCCTCGGCGGTCTTGGAGAGGTACTTGGTGAAGTTGTCGGTGGTGCCCGACTCGTCGGAGCGGTGGACGGCCTGGATCGCGGCCGACGGCAGCTTGGCGTCCGGGTTGTCGGCCTTGATCGCCGCGTCGTCCCACCTGGTCACCTTGCCGGCGAAGATCTTCGCCAGGGTGGCCGGGCTGAACTGGAGGTTGTCCGCGCCGCTGACGTTGTAGACCACCGCGACCGGGCCGATCACCATCGGCAGGTTGAGGGCCTGGCCACCGACGCACTTCGCGTCCGCCTGCGGCTGTTCCTCCGGCTTGAGCGCGGAGTCGGAGCCGGCGAAGTCGGCGGTGCCGGCGATGAACGCCTGGATGCCGGCGCCGGAGCCGCTCGGCTCGTAGTTGATCGTGGTGCCGGAGCACTTCTGCTGGTACGCCTTGATCCACTCGGCCATGGCGTTCTTCTGCGCGGAGGAGCCCTGCGCGTTCAGCGTGCCCTTACCGCAGTCGACGGCCGCGGTGGAGCCGGAGGCAGAGGCCGGCTCGTTGTTGTCCGAGCCGCAGGCGCTGAGACCGAGAACCGCGGTAAGAGCGAGACAGGCGATGGCGCCGTGCCGCTGGAGCTTCACTTCAGGGGTTTCCCTTCACGTCTTCGGTCAGGTCGCCCGGGGTGCCGGGGGCCGGCACCGACCGGCTGACGTGAAAGTTAGGAGAGCCAGGTGGACGGTTCGCCGGTCGGAAGTGAACGCAGGATGAACACGTTCGTCCGATCAGATGGCCGTCCGCTGAGGGGGGACTGTCCAGTTCGTGAACCGGCGACCCGCGAGCGCCGTCGAGGGCGATTTCCCCGGTTGTCAGCCCCGCTGGTAGGTGACGTGCGCGGACCAGCGGGCGAAGCCGAGCCGCTCGTAGAGCGCCACCGCACCGGCGTTGCTCTCGTCGACGTAGAGCATCACCCGGTCCAGCCCGCGCCGGTCGTGCAGGTGGATCAGGCCGGCGGCGGTGAGCGCCCGGCCGAGCCCGCCGCGGTGGACCGACGGGTCGACACCGAGCACGTAGACCTCGCCGATCCGGGCCGACCCCTGCCGCTCGTGCACCTTGGTCCAGTGGAAGCCGAGCAGCCGGCCGGTCGCGGAGTCCACCGCGAGCAGGAAACCGGCCGGGTCGAACCACGGCTCGGCGAAACGTACGCGCAGGTCGTCGAGGGTCCACCGGCCCTGCTCGGGATGCTGGGCGAACGCGGCGTTGTTGACCGCCAGCCAGGCCTCGTCGTCCTGGCCGGGTCGGAACGCCCGCAGCTCGACGCCCTCGGGCAGGTTCGGCTCGGGCGGCGCGGCGGTCAGCGGGCGGCGCAGCTGCCAGAGCACCCGCGTGCGGGCGAAGCCCAGGTCGACCGCGAGCGCGGCGGCCGACGGATGATCGCCGCGCGCCCAGGCGCGCAGCGGCCCCGAGGCGGCGGCCAGCACGCCCCGGGCCAACGCCCGGCCGGTGCCCCGCCGCCGGTACGCCGGGTGCACCACCAGCTCCACGCCGACGCCCTCGGCCGGGGTGGTGGTGTCGAGGTGCGCGTACCCGGTCAGGGTCCCGTCGGACGCGCGGGCGGTGAGGTGCACGGCCGGCGCCTCCGGGTCGCGCATCCGCAGCAGCACGTGCTCGTCGAGCGGGTCGGCGCCGTCCGCGTCGCCGGCCACCCGGGCCAGCGCCAACACCTCGGCCACCTCGGGCGCCGTCAGTCGGTCGGCGGGTGTCACCCGGTCGCCCGGCGTCGCCGTGCCGGGTCCGTCACCGCTCGTCGGCTCGGTGCTGCTCATCCAGTCACGGTAGCGGCCGGCGGGCCGTCGTTCGCGGCAGAGCGGCGTGGTGGGCGGTGGCGCTCGTCACGCGGCGCCGGTGGGCAGCGGCTCCAGCTCGAACCGGCCCAACAGTTCGGGCAGCAGCCGCTGCAACGCGGTGACCGTGCCGGAGCGGTCCCCGCCCGCGTCGTGCATCAGCACGATCGAGCCCGGCTCGGTCTGCGAACGGACCGTCCGCTCGATGGCGGTGGCGCCCGGCGCCTTCCAGTCCGAGGGGTCGACGCTCCAGTGCAGCGGGGTGAGACCCAGGTTCGCGCAGGTCGACATCACCTGCGGCGTCCAGACGCCGCCCGGCTGGCGGTAGTAGGCGACATGGGCGTTCGGGACGGCGGCCAGGATCGCGTCGTTGGTGCGTCTCAGGTCCGCCCGGATCGTCTCCGGGCTGCGTTTGCCGAGGTTGACGTCGTGCTTCCAGGAGTGGTTGCACAGGGTGTGCCCCTCGGCCGCGATCGACCGGACCAGGTCCGGGTAGCTCTCGGCGTTCTCGCCGACGACGCAGAACGTGGCCTTCACGCCGTACTGGCTCAGCAGGGCGAGCACCTGTGGCGTCCACCGGGGGTCGGGGCCGTCGTCGAAGGTCAGCGCGACCCGGGAGGAGCCGGTGCTGACGTGCGCGCCGTACGGACCCGTGCCGTCGGCCGTGTCCGGAGTGGCGTCCGGGCTCGGCGTGCCGGGGTCGTCGCTCGGCGGCTGGTCGGCGTAGCGCGGTCCGTGTGCCGAGGTGGTCGCGCCGGCGGTCGACGGGTGCTGCTCGGGAACCAGGCTGCGGCCCAGCGCGTACGCGGAGGCCAGCAGCCCGGCGAGCACCGCGGTCACGACCGCCGCCGTCTTCAGCGTCGAGCCGGACATCAGTGGTACCGGCCGTTCGCCGCCCCCGTGGTCACCGCACGCACCGTTGGCCCCCTCAGCCCTGACGAATCCGTCAGTCAGGATATGGGCGACTCAAGGTGCAAATGGGGCATACAGGAAAAGTGCCCCCGGCTGGGTCTCAGACCGGCAGCGGGGCGGGCTCCGACTCGGGCAGCGAGCGCGACGGCGGCACCACGAACTTGTAACCGACCTGGCGGACCGTGCCGATCATCGACTCGTACTCCGAGCCGAGCTTTGCGCGCAGCCGCCGGACGTGCACGTCGACCGTGCGGGTGCCGCCGAAGTAGTCGTATCCCCAGACCTCACGCAGCAGCTGGTCCCGGGTGAACACGCGCCCCGGGTGCTGGGCGAGGAACTTCAACAGCTCGAACTCCTTGTAGGTCAGGTCGAGCGGCCGGCCCTTCAGCTTCGCGGCGTAGGTGTCCGGGTCGATGTTCAGCTCACCGGCCCGGATCGAGCCGCCCGCGCCGGCGACGGCGTTGCTCAGCCGGCCGACCGCGAGCCGCAGCCGGGCCTCCACCTCGGCCGGGCCGGCCGCGGCGAGGATGACGTCGTCCACGCCCCAGTCGGCGTTCAGCGCGATCAGGCCGGCCTCGGTGACCACCGCGACCAGCGGCACGCCGAGCCCGGTGGCGTGCAGCATCCGGCAGGTGGCCCGCGCCTCGCTCAACTCGGAGCGGGCGTCCACCAGGACGGCGTCCGGGGTCGGACCGGAAACCAGCGTGCGCACGTCACGGGGTGCGGTGCGCACCGAGTGCGGCAGCAGGTCGAGTGCCGGCAACACCGCCGACGGCTCACCCGCCCGTGCGGTCACGAGCAGCAGGAGCTCCACGATCACCTCCGTCCCGGCGGCCCTTCGGCCGCGCGCGACCAGCGGCACACCCGGGTGGGGCGGCGCTGTGAACTTGCGTGGGTCCCGGCGTCGCTGACGGGCGGGGTAACGGGGTGAGCGTAACCGATGGCCCCGCCGTCACCTTCGCGCCTTTTCCCGTTTGCCCTTTCTGCCCTCGATCGAGGCGCAGGTTTTAACGTTGCCGAAACCGTGACCTCCGCCGAGCCGCCCGGGTCTGGCACGATCGGGGCGTGTTTCCCTCCACCTCGCGCGATGCCGGTCGTGAACCGTGGGCCGACGGCCCGTCCTCCGGGCCGTCCGGCCCCGCCCGTGGCTACCCGCCCGCCCCGCGCACCGGGCCGGCCGAGGAGGAGCCGCGTGCGCGTAAGGGCCCCCGCCGGCTCCGCAAGGGCGGCCCCGGCCGGCGCCCGGACGACGCCCCGGACGAGGCGCCCGAGGAGGAGGTGCCGCCGGTGGAGTTCCGCCGGCCGCTGGCGCTGACGGTGGCCGGCTTCGCCGCGCTGCTCGGCGTCGGCCTGGTGCTCGGGGCGCAGACCGCCGGCCCGGGGCACCGGCTGCCGTTCGCCGTGATCATCTTCGGCGTCCAACTGCTTTACGTGCTCGCCTGGACGATGGCCATGCGACCGCCCGCGCTGCTGGTCGTCGCGCTGGTCAGCGCCGGCACCGCGGCGATCGCCGACATCGCCGCCGTGCAGTCGGACATCGCCGGCCTGGCCCCGCTCGGATACGCCGCGGTCGCCGGGCTCGTGCTCGGCGTGCTCGGGCAGCTCGTCCGCCGGGTGGACCGGGTCCGGGTCACCGACTCGCTGGGCGGCACCCTGCTCATCGTGGTGGGGGTGGTCGCGTTCGCCTCGCTGATCGTGCTCAGCCGGATCCCCAAGGGCACCCAGGCGATCACGGTCTGCCTCACCGCCGCCGGAGTGGCCCTGCTGGTGGCGCGGCTGACCGACGCGGTGGCGCCGTGGCCCCGGCTCGCCCCGCAGGTGCCCCGCGGCGCGGCCGGCGTGGTGGTGGGCGCCATGCTCGGCACGCTGACCAGCGCCGTGCTCGGCTCCTACCTGGTCGGCTTCACCCCGACCAGCGCCGCGCTGGTCGGGGTGGTCACCGCGGCCACCGCCGTGCTGGCCGACCTCGCCGTCGGGTACGCCGAGGCGGGCCGGCTGATGGCCGGTGAGGCGCCGACCATGTGGGTCGCCCGGCACATGCAGGGGCCGCTGGGCGGCTTCGCGCTCGCCGCGCCCGCCGCGTACGCCATGTGTGTGCTCTTCCTCTGAGTGCCCGGTTGAGGAGGTCTCGCCTCGGGTAAGTACGGTTGCGCCGCGAGACGCGGTGACGGCGGCGAGGACTGGAGGCGGCGTGGCAGAGGCGTACCCGGCAGAGGACCGGCCCCGTCGCCGGGGCCGGAAGGTGCTGATCGGTTTCGTCGTCCTGCTGCTGGTGCTGGCCGGGCTGCTGGTCGTCGCCGACCGGGTGGCGGCCGGGGTGGCCGAGCGGGCCATCGCCGACCAGGTACGGCAGGAGCTCACCAAGCAGGACGCGCAGTCCGCCGCGCCCAAGGTCGAGGTGGGTGGCTTCCCGTTCCTCAACCAGGTGCTCGCCGGGAAGTACGAGCACATCTCGATCCAGCTGACCGACGTGAAGGGCAACGTGCAGGGCGGCGCGGTGGACGTGCCCCGGCTGGACGTGGACGCCCGCAACGTGACCGCGTCGCTGGACACGCTCCGCTCCGGTCAGGGCGACGTGGTGGCCGAGAGCGTCGACGGGCGGGGCACCGTCACCTACGACAGCCTGGTCAAGCTGATCAAGCGGCCCGGCCTGACGCTCGGGGAGCGGGACGGCAAGCTGGTGGTGACCGCCCCGGTGGACATCCTCGGCGTCAAGCTGACCGTCAACGGCACCGCCGACCTGACCGTGGCCGGCGGCAAGGTGGCGCTGCGCTTCGACGACCTCACCGCCGAGGGTCTGCCGAACGTGGCGCTGGCGCGGACGCTGCTGGCCAACTACGCCAAGAGCATCTCGATCGACGTGCCGCTGCCGGAGCTGCCGTTCCAGCTCAACCTCCGCAAGGTTGAGCCGAGGCCGGAGGGCCTGGTGGTCACCGCGGACGCCAAGGACGTCCCGATCAACTCCGCGGGCTGAAAGCCGGCCTGCCCGAGCTGACGTGCCCCGCATCTCGCATGCTGGTCGGACCGGTGGCGCACGCCGGTCCGGCTGGTAGTGTCGCACCCCATGGGGACCCTCCTCACCAAACGGCGCGCGGTCGACCTGTGCCGCGTGGCCACCTGCCTGTGTCGCCCCGTCATCTGACGGCGGGGCTGTCTTCGGCCGCCTAGCGGCCATCGGCACCAAGGGTCCGTAACACCCCCTGAACGCCCGGCAGCGGCGCCGTCGCACGTACCCGTGATCCGTTCCTAGCTCTGGGTCCCGCGCGTGGTGCGACAACCACCGACTTCGATCTCCGCGCGCAGGCTCACCACCCATCCTCACCAGGGAGTGATCTGATGAGTCGCGACACCGCACTCGTCTCGGCCGAGTGGGCCGAGAAGAACCTCGACGCCCCGGGCGTCGTCTTCGTCGAGGTCGACGAGGACACCTCGGCCTACGACACCGGCCACATCGCCGGCGCGATCAAGCTCGACTGGAAGACCGACCTGCAGGACCAGATCCGCCGGGACTTCGTCAACCAGGAACAGTTCGCGGCCCTGCTCTCCGAGCGGGGCGTCGGCAACGACGACACCGTCATCCTCTACGGCGGCAACAACAACTGGTTCGCCGCGTACGCGTACTGGTACTTCAAGCTCTACGGCCACCGCGACGTCAAGCTGCTCGACGGCGGCCGCAAGAAGTGGGAGCTGGACGCCCGTCCGCTGGTCAAGGACGCGGTGACCCGCCCGGCGACGCAGTACGTCGCGCAGTCGCCGGACACCTCGATCCGCGCGTTCCGCGACGAGGTGGTCGACGCCATCGGCACCAAGAACCTGGTCGACGTGCGCAGCCCCGACGAGTACGCCGGCCGGCTGCTCGCCCCGGCCCACCTCCCGCAGGAGCAGGCGCAGCGGGCCGGGCACGTGCCGACCGCGATCAGCGTGCCGTGGTCCAAGGCGGCCAACGAGGACGGCACGTTCAAGTCCGACGACGAGCTGCGCAGGATCTACGCCGCCGCCGGGCTGGACGACGGCAAGGAGACCATCGCCTACTGCCGGATCGGCGAGCGCTCGTCGCACACCTGGTTCGTGCTCCAGGAGCTGCTCGGGCACCAGAACGTGAAGAACTACGACGGATCCTGGACCGAGTACGGGTCGCTGGTCGGTGTGCCGGTGGCCCTCGGCGACGAGCCCGGGGAGGCGTGATCATGACCGCTCCGACCGCTGCCGGCTGCGCCGCGCCGGATCAGGCCGCCCCGCTCCCGGCCAGCCTGGACCTGGAGAAGGAAACCGTCATCACCGGCCAGGTGCTGGCCGAGTCCGGCGAGGCCGTGCCGGGCGCGTACGTCCGGCTGCTCGACTCGACCGGTGAGTTCACCGCCGAGGTGGTGACGTCCCCGGCCGGCCAGTTCCGGTTCTTCGCCGCGCCGGGCTCGTGGACGCTGCGGGCGCTCTCCCGCCACGGCAACGGCGACACCGCCGTGACCGCGGCCCGTGGCATCAACGAGGTCACCGTCACCGTGAAGGCGTAAGGCGGGGCCCTTGTTAACGCTTCCGGTATAGGAAGGGCCCCTGCTTAACACCTCCGCACCGCGTGCACCGGCTCGGGCCGGTCGCCCCATCCCATGGGGTGGCCGGCCCGAGCCGATGCTGGGTCAGGACGTGCAGCCGCCGGGGTGGGCCACCCGTCGGACGCAGCGGCGTCGCCCGCCGAGCCGCCGGTCGCAGAACACCTGGTGCTGCGCGTCCGTCGTGCCTTCCTCGGGTCTTTTTCCGGTCGAATCTCGTGCAAGGCAGGGCGGGTGGCGGGTTTCGGTCAATGATCGACACCAGCTCGGTGAAGTGGTGGCATCCCGGCCGGCCGGATAGTGCCACTTCGCCGAGCTGGCGTCCGGACATCCGGTCGGCCCCGGCCACCTGACGCACCCGGCCCCCCGATCTCGGAGCCGGGTGGTCGGGCCGCTCGACGCAGCGGCCCGCGCGTCGGGCCGTGGCCGGGCGGGCCGCCGAGCCGTGACACCATGACCCGGTGAGTGCCGTACAGCCGGGCTACGCCCCGCCCACCCGTCCCGACCAGCCCGGATCCGGCCGGCGCCGGCAGCGCTGGCTGGTGGCCGCCACGGTGGTGTGGGCCGTGCTGCTCGCCGGGCTGACCTGGTGGTCGGTGCGCAACGATCCGCCCACCGTCAAGGAACAGCGCCCGCTGGACCAGGCCGGCCCGGTGGTGGACCGGGCGATCGGTGCGCTCAGCGCCGCGATCGGGACGGCCGGGGTGCCGGCGCTCCTACCGGACCGGCTGGAGCGGGACTGCCGGGTCACCCCGCTGGAACGGGGCGCGGACCTGGAGCGCGGCATCGAGGTGGCGACCGCCGGCGGTGATGCCCGCGACGTGCTGCGCCAGGTGGCCGACCGGCTGCCGTCGCGGTGGCGGGCGGGCGTCTCGTCGTTCGACGGCGAGCCGCTGCTGCGCGCCGACGCCGGCGACTTCGTGGCGATCGAGGGCCGGCCCGGCGGGCCCGGACGGGTGCTGCTGACCGCCGCCACCGGCTGCCGTCCGGTCGGCGCGGGTTACCGGGCCCCGGCCGCCGACGCCGCCGCCGAGTCCGCCGCGCTGGCCCGCGCGTTGGACCGCTGGGGCGGTGCGACCGGGGCGGTCCAGGTGCTGACCGCACCCTGCCCCGGCGGCGGAGCCGCCCGGACCGCCCGCGCCGAGGCGGCCGCGGCGGCCGACCAGCCGCTCGCCGCCGCGTTCGGCGCCGGCGCCGCGCCGGTGGTGGACTCCGTCGACCGGTACGCCCGACCGGGTGACCCGGCGGTGCTGGCGGAGCGGGTCGACGAGCGGATCCGGGTGGCCGTGACCACCCCCTGCCCGTCCTGACCCGACAGGGCTCAGTGCTGGCGGTTCTCGTCGTGCGGGGCGCGGCTGCGGCCCAGCGCGTCCACCCGTCCCCACCGGCCCGGGATGTCGAGCAGCTCCACCCGGCCCATCCCCGGCGGCACCGCCGGGTCGATGATCAGATGCTCGCCCTGCGGCTCCAGCCCCAGCATCACCCGCAGCAGCAGCAGGGGCGTGCCGGCGGACCAGGCCTGCGGGCTGCACGCGGTCGGATACTCCACCGGGTAATCGATGAGACCGCGCTCGTAGCCGGCGAACGCCTCGGGAAGCCGCCCGTTGAAGTAGCGGGACGCGCTGAGCATCGCGTCGGTGATCTGGCCGGCCTCGTGCCGGAAGCCGTATTTCCACAGGCCCCAGGCGATGATCGAGTTGTCGAACGGCCACACCGTGCCCACGTGGTAGCCGATCGGGTTGTAGCGGCCCTGGTCGTCGGCGAGCGTCCGCACGCCCCAGCCGGAGAAGAGACGCGGTCCGAGCAGGTGCGCGGCGATCGCCGGCGCGCGGGACTCGTCGACGATGCCGCTCCACAGCAGGTGACCGATGTTGGAGGAGAGCGCGTCCACCTGCCGTCCCTGCGGGTCCAGGGCCAGCGCGTAGTACTCCCGTTCCGGGATCCAGAAGTCGCGGTTGAACCGCTCCTTCAG
Organism: Micromonospora sp. NPDC049282; assembly: GCF_043197045.1. Classification (NCBI taxonomy): domain Bacteria; kingdom Bacillati; phylum Actinomycetota; class Actinomycetes; order Micromonosporales; family Micromonosporaceae; genus Micromonospora; species Micromonospora sp. NPDC049282. The sequence continues at coordinate 35,656 of NZ_JBICSL010000008.1, read as the reverse complement.
CGCCGCCGCCTCGCGTTCCAGCCGTTCCGCGTACGCCGGGTCGCCCCAGAGTTCGCGGGCCATCCGGGCGCCGCGCCGCTTGGCGTCGTACGCGTACCCCTGTAGTTCACAGGTGGCCCGGGGGAACGGCGGCAGCCGGCCGTCGGAGTAGGAGATGGAGTCGGGGGAGTCCTTCCAGCACTGGTTCGGCAGCCCGTTCTCCGGGTTGCGGGTCATGTACCAGACGTAACCCGTGCCGAGCAGGTCCCCGTACGTGTCGAGCCAGGCCAGGGCGGCCCGGATCTCCTGTTCGAGCTGGCGCACCAGCGCCGAGTCCCCGGTCCACCGCTCGTACTCGTCGAGCAGGATCACGAAGAGCGCGGTGGTGTCGGCCGCGCCGTAGTACGGCGAGTGCGGCTGCTCCTCGAAGCCGGCGGTCTCGCCGTATCGCAGCTCGTGCAGGATCTTGCCGGGTTCCTCGTCCCGGAAGTCGTCGATCCGCCCGCCCTGGAGTCCGGCCAGTATGAGGATGGTCGGCTGGATCAACTCGGGCAGGAACGGCAGGATCTGGAGCGAGGTGAAGATGCTGTCCCGGCCGAACAGCGTCATGAACCAGGGCAGGCCGGCGGCGACCAGCCGCACGCCGAGCGTGATCGACTCGTACCGGAGTGCGGCCAGGTCGGTGAGGCTGCGCCGGTACGCCCCGGCCAGTGGCTCGCAGTCGCAGCCCAGCGTGGGCGCGCGCTCGATCAGCGCGTTCTGCTCGGCCTCGATGGCCGCCACCGAGCGGTGCCCGCCCAGCGGCAGGGTGGCCCGGATGTCCTCGCCCCGCGCCCCGTAGATCATGGTGGAGATGTGCAGTCGGGTGGTCCACTCGCCGTGTGCCGCGATGCGGATCCGGAACGTCATCCCGCCCCGGTCGACCTCGGCCGGGGCGGTGCTGCTGATCCGCGTCTCCCGGTGGAACCCCTGCCGGCGGTAGGTGAGGCGCAGTCCGTTCTCCTCCACCGTCGGCGTGGTGCTGCCCTTCTTCTCCCGCTTGTGCTTGATCTCGAAGAGGTCGGCGAAGTCGGAGCCGATGTCGAGCCGGAGCCGGAACTCCTTCTCCTCCTCGGAGTGGTTGAGCAGGGTCAGCTCCTCGTCGAAGCTGCCGCCGATCGAGCGGCTGCGGATCACCGAGACGTCCGCGTCCAGGTAGTGCGTCGGTTCGCCGGGGACCATGAAGAACCGGGTCTTGTAGGAGAGCGATTCGTCGATGGAGAGCGCGTGCAGCATTTGGCCGTCGAGGGAGAGGATCCAGGTCGAGATGAACCGGGTGTCGAAGGAGAACAGCCCGGTGGGAAAGTCGTACGACGGCTCGATGTTGCCGCGCTGGTCGCTGACCAGGAAGGTGTTGCCGTCGAGGATGTTGACCCGTTCGTTCACGCCGACCGCCGGACGTGCTCGCGGGCGGTCACCCTCGGGTCCCGGGCCCCGGGCGGGTCGGGTAGGAACCGGCGGAGCGCCAGGAACAGCACCACGTGCCCGCTGAACGTGGCCTCGTTGCGCAGCACCGCCGCCAGCGCGGCCTCGCGGCCGGTGACCAGTCCCTCGAAGAGCGGGGTGCCGATGGTCAGGACGGCGTCCGCCGGGTGCTCCTCCTGCCGGCTCACCCGGGCCGACCCGGGTGCCAGCGTCACGTACCAGTGTTCGGTGTGGTTGCCGTCGGCCAGGTCGATCTGCAGGGTCCCGCCGATCGGGCTGCGCAGTACGGCGGGGGCGCGCGCCGGCAACGACGCGAAGAACCGTTCGATCGCCTCACTCACATTCGAATGGTAGGCGCGAGCCCGGCAAATCGGGTCAGGATTGGCGCACCGGGCAGAATGGACGACCTGGCGAGGGCTGGTTCAGTAGACCAGGGCCTGCGCGCCCTCGGCCATCGCCTCCTCGACGAAGACCGCCGCCCCGGCGATCCGGACGCCCGGGATCACGTCGTCCGGGCCGATGTCCCGCCGGGCGGCGCACTGGGTGCAGGCGGTCACCCGGCCGGTGGTGAGGATCACGTGCAGCAGCTCGCCCAGCGGCGCCGAGTGCGGCAGCTCGAACGACTCCGCCCGAGCGGGCAGCGCGAACCAGGTGGACTCGCCGGTCAGCCAGAGCGACACGTCCACCCCGGCCGCGGCCGCGGTGGCGGCGACGGTGAATGCCTGGGCGCAGCGCTCGGGGGCGTCCGCCCCGGCGGTGGCCTTGACGACGAGAGTGCGCGCCATGCCGTCCAGCATAGGATGGCCCGGATGGTCACCGAGATCGGGTTCGTCAGCCTGCTGGTCGCCGGCCTGGGCGCGCTCGCCGGTGGCCTGGTCTATGTCGCCGTGCGAATCGCAAGAGGTAAGTGGTGAACCCGTGAGTGAGAATCCGCTCCAGCCGCCGTGGCTGAACGCTCCCCCGGTCGAGGAGTACCCGTACGAGGAGAGCCACGACCTGCGCGTCGGCCCGAAGCTGCACCCCAGCCTGGACGGGCTGCTGCCGTACATCGGGGTGTGGCGCGGCCGGGGCCGGGGCGGTTTCCCGACGGTCGAGGACTTCGACTTCGCGCAGGAGATCCGGATCAGCCACGACGGCCGGCCGTTTCTGCTCTACGAGTCGCGGGCCTGGATCCTGGACGAGCAGAGCCGCCCGGTCCGCCCGGCCGGTCGCGAGGTGGGCTGGTGGCGTCCGGTGCTGGACGGCGAGCGGGTCACCGACGAGATCGAGGCGCTGATGAGCGTGCCGACCGGCGTGATGGAGCTGCACATCGGCAAGCGCAAGGGCACCCAGATCGAGTTCTCCACCGACGCGGTCGTACGCACCGCGACGGCCAAGGAGGTCACCGCCGGCGCCCGCCTGTTCGGCATCGTCGAGGGCGCCCTGCTCTACGCGCAGGAGATGGCCGCCATGGGCCACCCCCTCAGCCCGCACCTCTCGGCCCGCCTGATCCGGGTGGCCGGCTGACCGGACCGGCGCGGCGGCCGAACTATGATCGGAGGGTGTCCGAATCCTCCCTCGCGGAACTGCTCCGCTCGCGCGGGCTGCGGCTGACGGCGCAGCGGCAGCTGGTCCTGCGGGCCGTCGTGGATCTGGGGCACGCCACCCCGGAGCAGGTGCACACGGCGGTCCGTGAGGTCGCGGCCGGAGTCAACATCACCACCATCTACCGCACGCTGGAGCTGCTGGAACGGCTCGGCCTGGTCACCCACACCCACCTGTCGCACGGTTCGCCGACCTACCACGCGGCCGGCGAGCACCAGCACGTGCACCTGGTGTGCCGGGAGTGCGGGGCGATCGACGAGATCTCCCCGGAGATGCTCCGGCCGCTCGCCGACCAGCTGGCCGGGCAGCGTGGCTTCCAGGTCGACATCGGGCACGTGGCGCTCTTCGGGGTCTGCGGTCGGTGCGTACAGGACGGGGAACCCAAATGATCGACATCGCCGGCGCGGTGACCACCGACGCCATCGACGAGCAGACCCGGGACCAGCCCGAGCCGGCCCACCGGGCGGCCGGGGTCGCCCCGGTGGCCGCGCACTACGGCGACCCGATGCGCGAACAGCGCGTCCTGGCCACCGGCGTGGGCCTGGTCGACCGCTCGCACCGGGGCGTGATCGCGGTTCCGGGCGAGGAGCGGATCGGCTGGCTGCACACGCTGACCAGCCAGCACCTGGCCGGGTTGGCCCCGTGGCAGGGCACCGAGCTGCTGGTGCTCTCCCCGAACGGGCACGTCGAGCAGCACGCGATGGTCGCCGAGGACGGCGAGACCACCTGGCTGGACACCGAGCCGGGGATGACCGCCGGACTCCTGTCATACCTGGAGAAGATGCGGTTCTTCAGCAAGGTCGACCCGCGCGACGCCACCGCCGAACACGCGCTGCTGTCGCTGGTCGGGCCGGATGCCGCCGGCGCGCTCGCCGCGCTGGGCGTCGCCGAGCTGGCCGCACCCGACGTGGTCGGGGTGCCGGGTCCGAAGTTCCGTTCCGGCGAGCTGCCCGCGCGGCCCTCCGTGGTGTACGACGTCAAGCCGTTGCCGGCCGGCGGCTGGGCCCGGCGGGTGGCGCTCGGCGTCGACCTGCTGGTGCCCCGCGCGGCCATGGCCGGGGTGGTGGACCGGCTGCGCGGCGCGGGTGTGCCGGTGGCCGGGCTGTGGGCGTACGAGGCGATCCGGGTGGCCGCCCGCCGGGCTCGGGCCGGGGTGGACACCGACCACCGGACCATTCCCGCCGAGGTGGACCTGATCGCCCGGGCCGTGCACCTGGACAAGGGCTGCTACCGGGGGCAGGAGACGGTGGCCCGGGTGCACAACCTGGGCAGACCGCCCCGCCGGCTCGCGTTGCTGCACCTGGACGGCGTGACCAGCGACCAGCCGCCGACCGCCGGCACGCCGGTGACGCTGGACGGCCGGACGATCGGGTTCGTCGGCACCGCGGTGCACCACTACGAGCTGGGTCAGATCGCGCTCGCCGTGCTGAAGCGCAACACGCCCGACGACGCCCGCCTGATGGTGGGCGACAGCGCCGCCGCCATCGACAGCTAAGGAAGGGTCCCTTCTTAACGCCTCCGGCATAGGAAGGGCCCCCGCTTGACACCCCTCACGCGGGAAGACCTGCGGTTGGCGGGCGGTCTAGGATCCGGGCATGACGACAGGGACGTTGATCACGGTTGCCCCCACCGGCGCGGAGTCGGCCAAGGCGGAGGTGCCGGCGCTGCCGGTGACACTCGACGAGCTGCTGCTGACCGCCAAGGAGTGCGAGGCGCTCGGCGCGGCCGTGATCCACGTCCACATCCGCGACGACGAGGCGCGGCCCACGCTCGACCAGGGGCGGCTGCGGGAGACAGTGACGGCGCTGCGGGAGGGCACCGACCTGATCGTGCAGCTCTCCTCCGGCGGCGCGGTGACCGACCCGGAGGCCCACCGGCTCGCCGTGCTCGACGCCGGGCCGGACATGGCCTCCTGCACCATGGGCACGGTCAACTTCGGTGACGACGTGTTCCTCAACCGCTGGGAGTTCATCGTCGACCTGCACAGCCGGATGCAGGAGCGGGGAGTCGTCCCCGAGTACGAGATCTTCGAGCTGGGCCACCTCACCGCGTTGCAACGGCTGCTCGGCAAGTACGGGCTGCCGCACGGCGGGCACGTCCACGTCGACTTCGTGATGGGCGTGCCGGGTGGCATGCCGGGCACCACCGCCACCCTGGTGGCCGCCCAGCAGATGCTGCGCGACCTGCCGGAGGGCACCACGTTCTCGGCCACCGGCATCGGGCGCAGCACCATCCCGGTGATGCTGGCCTCGCTCTCCACCGGTGGTCACCTGCGGGTCGGGATGGAGGACACGGTCACCTACGCCAAGGGTCGCCCGGTGGAGTCCAACATGCAGCTCGTGGCGCGGGCGGTCGGCTTCGCCCAGCTCGCCCAGCGCGCGCCGCTGACCACCGCGGAGGCCCGCGCGCTGCTCGGCGTGTAAGCGGCGCACGCGCCCCAACCCTTGTACGGCCGGAGCCGACGTCGCAGGTCACCCCGCTGCGGGCCCGCAGCGTCCCGTCGGTACCGTCCATCCCGTGGGAAAGACGTACGAGGGTGGCGTGCCGCTCGCCGAGGTGGTCCGGTCCGGGTTCGTGGAGGGCGTCCACCGGGGTTCCGTGGTGGTGCTCGACGCCGCCGGCTCGCCGGTCGCCGGGGCGGGTGACGTCGCCTCGCCGATCTTTCCCCGCTCGTCGAACAAGCCGATGCAGGCGATCGGCATGCTCCGGGCCGGGCTGCCGCTGACCGACCCGGCCGACGTGGCGCTGGTCGCCGCCAGCCACGCGGGCGAGGAGTTCCACGTCGAGCGGGTCGTCGCCCTGCTCCGGGGCGCCGGACTGGGCGAGGACGCGTTGCACTGCCCGGCGGACCTGCCGTTCGGCGAGGCTGCCCGGGAGGCGGTGCTGCGGGCCGGCGGGGGACCGTCGCGGGTGCTGATGAACTGCTCGGGCAAGCACGCCGGCATGCTGCTCACCTGTCTGGCCGCCGGCTGGCCGCTGGACGGCTACTGGCGGCCGGAGCATCCGCTCCAGCGGCGGCTGACCGCCACCATCGAGGAGTTCACCGGGGAACGGGCGGCGGCGATCGGGGTGGACGGCTGTGGCGCGCCGGTGCACGCCGTCTCGCTGACCGGGCTGGCGCGCGCCTTCCTGCGGCTGGTCACCGCCGAGCCGGGCACCGTCGAGCGGACTGTGGCGGACGCGATGCGGACGTACCCGGAGATGGTCGGCGGCACCCAGGCCGACGACACCCGGCTGATGCGCGGCGTACCCGGGCTCCTGGCCAAGATCGGCGCGGAGGGTGTGATGGCGGCGGCGGTCCCGGACGTCGGCGCGGTGGCCCTGAAGATCGACGACGGCGCGCCGCGCCCGCGAATGCCGGTCCTGACCTCCGCCCTGGCCCGCCTCGACGTGCGCGCCCCGATCCTCACCGAGTACGCCGAACTCCCACTTCTCGGCGGCGGCCTGCCGGTGGGAGCCGTCCGCCCCCGCTGGTGACCACCCCCAGATCTTGCACTTCCGGCCCCTGGTCCGCCCGTTATGAGTGGTGCTCCGGGGCGGTAAGTGAAAGATCAACGAACCGGGCGGGGTCGGTCAGGGGAGGAAGGTGAGCAGGGCGGTGTTGACCGGGGTGGGGCGCTCCAGGGGGAGCAGGTGGGCGGCGTCGGGGATGTCGGGGAGGCGTACGCCCTGCGGGGCCTCGGCGGCGATGCGGTCGGCCAGGCGGCGGATGTCGGGGAGGTCGTCGGCGCCGGCGGCGGTGAGCACCGGCATCGGCAGCTCGTGCAGCCGGTCGATCGCCAGCGGGTCCAGCTCGCCCACCTCGATCGCGCTGAGCGCCTGTTCCGCCGCGAGCGCCCGGCGGTCCATCTCCTCGGCGAACCGGACCAGCTCCGAGTCGACGTCCGAGGGCTGTCGGGTCGGCCCGACCACCCAGAAGCGCACCTCGCCGGCGGCGGTGGCCGCGAAGTCCTCCGGGTCCACGTCGCCGACCAGTTCATCCCAGAGCTGTTCGGTCTCCTCGGACCACTCGTTGCCGGAGATCGCGGCGCCGAACAGCGCCAGTGCGCTCACCCGCTCCGGGTGGGCCAGCGCGGTGTCCACCGCGACCCGGCCGCCGAACGAGCAGCCGACCAGCGCGGCCCGCTCGACGCCGAGCGCGTCGAGCAGCCCGATCACGTCGTCGTGGTGGGCGAACGGGGTGGGCGGCAGCTCCGAGTCGCCGTAGCCGCGCAGATCCGGGACGATCACCCGGTGTCGGGCGGCGAGCGCCGGCACCTGCGCGCGCCACATCCGCCGGTCCGCGATGCCGGCGTGCAGCAGCACCACGACGCTGCCGTCGCCGGCCTCGTCGTACGCGAGCCGGGCGCCGTTGATCTCGATCTTGGTCACGGCGGAACGGTACGGGCCGGACGCCGGGCCCGCAACCAACTTGTCGTGACGTCGCTAACTCTGGCTAGCACTTTGCTTGCAGCAGCTAGCAGGCCGCGTTACGGTGGAGTCATGGCCACCAGCAAGGACCTTCCCGATGTCGGCGGGTTCATTCGCGACCTGCGGCGCAACGCGAAGATCTCGCTGCGTCAGCTTGCCGAGCAGGCGGGCGTCAGCAATCCCTACCTGAGCCAGATCGAGCGTGGGCTGCGCAAGCCGAGCGCCGAGGTGCTCCAGCAGCTCGCCAGCGCGCTGCGCGTCTCCACCCCGGCCATGTACCTGCGAGCCGGGCTGCTGGACGACAAGGAGGGCCAGGGCGTGCTCGCGGCCATCGCGGTCGACCCCGAGCTGACCATGGCCCAGAAGCAGTCGCTCACCCAGATCTACGAGACGTTCCGCCGCGAGAACGCGCGCCTCGCCGAGGCGACCGGCACCGCCGGACCGGCGGAGCAGACCGGACCGCCGGAGCAGAGCGGGCCGCCCGGTGCGCCGGCGGAGCCCGCCGAGCCAGCCGCCGCGCCCGAGGCCCCGGCCACCGTCGCGCCCGCCGCGACCGGCCCCGTGACGCCCGACGGCACCCCGACCGAGGCGGTCCTCGAGTCGGTCGCCGTCACCGAGGCGGGCACCGCGCCCGCACCGACCACCGCCGCCCGTGAACGCACGACCGCCCCCCGGGCGGCCCGGAAGGCCGCCGGTGCGGCCGAAGAGGAGCAGTCATGACCCAGCCGAAGACCAACCGCATCCCCGCCCCCCTCTACGCCGCCGCCGGCGCCGGCGAGCTGGCCCTGGAGCAGCTGCGCAAGCTGCCCACCGTGGTCAGCGGTCTCGGCACCCGGGTCGTCACCGACCTCGGCGGCAAGGCCGTCGGCACCGGCTTCGAGCTGCGCCAGAAGGCGACCGACACGCTGCGGACGGCCGACCTCGACCAGCTCCGCCAGGCGGCCAACCTGGACAAGCTCCGCGAGACCGCCACCCGCAACGCCGCCGCCGTGGTGTCCGGCGCCTACGCCGCGCAGGAGCGCGCCCTGGCCGCGTACGCCGAGCTGGTCGCCCGCGGTGAGCGGGTCGTCGGCGCCGGCGTGCTGGAGGCCGCCGACACGGTGAACGCGGACATCGAGGCGACCGAGGAGACCCTCCCGGCGCCGGCCGCCGTGGCCCCGCAGACCGAGGTGCCCAGCCCGGCCGAGGTGGCCGAGGCGGTGGCCGCCAAGCCGGCCGCCGTGAAGCGGACCCGGGCCACCAAGGCGACCGCCACCAAGGCCGCCGCCACGCCGTCGGCGAAGCTGCCGAAGACCACGAAGCGGACCCGCCCGGCCGCCGAGTGATCCCACTCCCCACCGAGACCCCGGACAGCGTCCTGTCGGACGTTTCCGGGGTCTCGGCATAAGCTTGCCGACATGGCCTACGCCGCGCCGATCTTCGCGTTCGAAGTCAAAGCTGTGATTCAGCTGATCCTGCTCGTCTTCGCCCTGGTCATCCAGGGTGTGGCCCTGGTGCACGCGCTCACCCAGCGCGGCGACGGCTTCGCCGCGATCGGCACGCTGCCCAAGGGCGGCTGGGTCGCCATCCTGGCGGTCTGCATGCTGCTGACCCTGCTCGGCTTCGGCCCGATCAGCCTGTTCGGACTGGTCGGCATCGCCGCCGGTCTCATCTACCTGCTCGACGTGCGGCCCGGCCTGCGTGACCTGCACGACGGTCGAGGGTCATGGTGAGAGGTTTCCGCTGGCCACCGCCGCCGGACGGCGGCCCCCGCACCTGGGGGCCCGGTCCCGGCGGGCCGCGGACCGGCCGGCCGGCGTTGCCCGAGCCGGAGACGGAGCTGGTCGCCACCCCGCACGGGGTGAGCCTGGAACGCCTGGTCACCGGCGTCGGCGACCCGGTCACCGTGTTCGCCCACGGGCTGGGCAACGGCATCGCCACCACCCGGCCGTTCGGCAGTGGCGTCATCGGACGGCGCATCTTCTTCCAGTTCCGCGGGCACGGCCGGTCCGACTCCCCACCCGGGCCGTGGACCTACCTCGACCTCGCCCGTGACCTGCGGGCGGTCGCCGACCTGGGCGGCGCCACCCGCGCGTTCGGCGCCAGCCTCGGCGCGGGCGCGCTGTGCCGGCTGCTCGCCGAGAGTCCGGAACGCTTCCAGAAGCTCGTCTTCTTCCTGCCCGCCGTGCTGGACACGCCGCGCGGCGAGGTGGCCCGGTCCCGTCTCACCGGCCTGCTCGACGCGGTGGCCGACGGCGACGCGCACGCGCTCGCCGAGGTGGTGTCGCTGGAACTGCCGCCGTCGGTCCGCAACACCCCGGCCGGCTGGGCGTACCTGCGGCAGCGGCTCGACCAACTGCTGCGCGACGGGCTCGCGCCCGGCCTGGCCGGCCTGCCCGAGCAGGCCGCGCTGGACGACGCCGCCGCGCTCGCCGCGGTCACCGCGCCCGCCCTGGTGATCGGCTGTGCCGACGACGACCTGCACCCGGTCGCGGTCGCCGAGCGGCTGGCCGCCGCGCTGCCGGCGGCCACCCTGCACGTGTACGACCGGCCCGGCGTCCTCTGGACCGACCGTGCCGATCTGCGGGGGCGCATCTCGTCGTTCCTGAACGGGTAATGTCGCCCGGCATGGGCGTCACACACCACGGCCGTACGCACCGCCTCGACCTCGCCGACCCCACGCTCCGTGAGTGGACGTGCCGGGTGCTGGCGGCCGATCCCGAACAGGGCATCGTGCTGGACCGGTCCGCGTTCTACCCGGGTGGCGGCGGGCAGCCGCCGGACCACGGCGTGCTGCTGTGGCAGGGCGTGCAGACCCGGATCGCGGGCACCCGCAAGGCCGACGACCTCTGGCTGATCCCGGCCGACGGTGACCCGCTGCCGCCGGTCGGCGCCGAGGTCACCGGCGCGGTGGAGGACGCCCGACGGACCATGCTGATGCGCACCCACTCCGGGCTGCACGTGCTCTGCGGCGTGGTGTTCCGGGACTTCGGCGCGCTGGTCACCGGCGGCAACATGGAACCCGGGGAGGCCCGGATGGACTTCAACCTCCCCGAGGTGCCGCCGGACTTCAAGGCCCGCATCGAGGAGCTGGTCAACGCCGAGGTGGCCGCCGACCGGTCGGTCGCCGTCCGGGTGCTGCCGCGCGCCGACGCGCTGGCCCTGCCGGACATCATCCGTACCCAGTCCAACCTGATCCCGCCGAGCGAGCAGGAGGTGCGGATCGTCGACATCGTCGGGCTGGACGTGCAGGCCGACGGCGGCACCCACGTCGCGTCCACCGCCCAGATCGGCAAGGTCCAGGTGGTCAAGGTGGAGAGCAAGGGGCGGGCCAACCGCCGGGTACGGGTACGGCTCGCGGACTGAGTCAGCGGGGCAGGTGCGCCGCCCGGACGTCGAGCAGCCACCGTTCCACCGTCTCCTCGTCCGGGCGTTCCGGCAGCGGCGAGCGGGTCCGGGCGAACTCCGCCTCGGCGTCCGCCACCAGCGCCTGCGCCTCGGCCAGCGCGCCGGCGGCCACCCGCTCGCCGAACGCGTGGAACCAGCCCGGGTCGGCCAGCCGGATCTCCAGCACCCCGGTCGCGTACAGCACCCGGCCCTGGTGCAGCAGCCGGGCCAGGTGCCGGGCGTGCTTGGCCGAGCGCCGCCGGCCGCCGGTGTCCGGCGGCGCGGCGGCGAGCTTGCGGAACTGCTGCGAGGCGTACCCGAGATAGGCGTCGCGGACCCGGGGCGCGCTGAGGAACGCCGAGCGGATGCCGATCAGCCGCTCGCCGAAATCGGTGCGCGTCTCGTAGCAGTCCTGCGGCAGCCACATCAGCTCGGTGGCGGTCGGGTTGCCGCTCAGCGCCAGCAGCGCGTATTTCCGGCACTCGTGCAGCGTGACGTCGGGGTCGGTGGTGACCACCGACTCCCGGGGCGGGCGCAGCCCGTGGAACGCGACCGTCGGCGCGGCGTAGACGCCGATCCGGTCGGTGTCCGAGCCGGGGCCGGCCAGCCCGTAGGCGACCGAGCCGACGATGCCGGAGAGCAGCAGGTGCATGCCGTCATGATCGCCGATCCGGTTCGCTCGGGAAACCGGACTTCGGCTGTCAGGTATCGGTGACACGGTGAACCCATGAACTCACCACTGACCGGAAAGGTCGCGCTCGTCGCGGGCGCCACCCGCGGCGCCGGCCGGCAGATCGCCGTCCAGCTCGGTGCCGCCGGGGCCACCGTCTACGCCACCGGCCGCACCACCCGGGACCGCCGCTCCGAGATGGACCGGCCGGAGACCATCGAGGAGACCGCCGAGCTGGTCACCGCCGCCGGCGGCACCGGCATCGCGGTCGCGGTCGACCACCTCGACCCGGAGCGGGTACGCCTGCTGGTCGAGCGGATCGACGCCGAGCAGGGCCGCCTCGACGTGCTGGTCAACGACATCTGGGGCGCGGACCCGCTGATCACCTGGGAGAAGCCGGTGTGGGAGCAGCCGCTCGACGCCGGCTTCCGCACGCTGCGGCTGGCCGTCGACACCCACATCATCACCAGCCACTTCGCGTTGCCGCTGTTGATCCGCAACCCGGGTGGGCTGGTCGTCGAGATCGGCGACGGCACGAAGGCGTACAACGACACCACCTACCGCCTGTCGGTCTTCTACGACCTGGCGAAGGTGTCGGTGAACCGGCTCGGCTTCACCCAGGCGCACGAGCTGGCCCCGCACGGCGGCACCGCGGTCGCGCTCACCCCCGGCTGGCTGCGCTCCGAGTCGATGCTTGAGCACTTCGGCGTGACCGAGGCCAACTGGCGCGACGGCGCGAAGACCGAACCGCACTTCGTGATGTCCGAGACGCCGGCGTTCGTCGGGCGGGCGGTGGCCGCGCTGGCCGCCGACCCGGACCGGGCCCGCTGGAACGGCCAGTCGCTGGACAGCGGCGGGCTGGCCCAGGAGTACGGCTTCACCGACCTCGACGGCACCCGCCCGCACTGGGCCCGCTACCACGACGAGGTGGTCGCGCCGGGCAAGCCGGCCGACGACGCCGGCTACCGCTGACCGGTGTCCTCCGGCGGCCCGGCGTAGAGCGCCGCCGCGCGGCGGGCCGCCCCGGCGAACCGGGCCCGCAGCTCCGGCGGCGCCAGCACCTCCACCTCGGGGCCGAGCGCCAGCAGTTGGCCGTACGCCACGTCGACCGACTCGACGGGCAGCCGGAGCACCAGCCGGCCCTGCCCGTCGGGCCGGCCGGCGGCGGCGACCGCCTCGGAGTAGACGAACGGCGCGTCCACCAGGTGCCGTAGCAGCCGCAGGCCGGCCGGGCCGAGCCGCACGGTGACCCGCTCCCGCAGCAGCTCGCGCAGGAACGCGCCGGCCTGCTCCCGCCAGTACGCCCCGAGGTCGAAGCGCTCGTCCCGGTCGAAGCCCGCCGCTCCCACCTCGACGCCGACCACCCGGTCCACCCGGTACGTCCGCCACGCCTCGCCGACCCGGCCGACCAGATACCAGACCCCGTTCTTCAGCACCAACCCGTACGGCGCGAGCGCGCGGGTCACCTCCCGGTCGCCGCGCCGGTAACGCAGCTCGACCATCCGGTCCCGCCACACCGCCCGGGCCAGCTCGGCCAGCCGGGGCGGCGGCGCGGACTCCCGGAACCAGCCCGGCACGTCCAGGTGGAACCGCTGGCCGGTACGCGCCGGCGCGTCCCGCAGGCTCGGCGGCAGCGCGGCCAGCACCTTCAACTCGGCGGCGGCCACCGCGTCGGCCAGCCCCATGTCACCGGCCGGACCCGGCAGCCCGGCCAGGAACAGCGCCTCTGCCTCGTCGCGGCTCAGCCCGGTCAGCCGGGTCCGGTAGCCGCCGAGCAGCCGGTAGCCGCCGGTCCGGCCCCGGTCGGCGTAGACCGGGACACCGGCGGCGGAGAGCGCCAGCACGTCGCGGTAGACGGTGCGTTCGGAGACCTCCAGCTCACGCGCCAGCTCGACCGCCGTCATCGTCTCCCGGGACTGGAGCAGCAGCACCAACGAGATCAGCCGCGACGCACGCACCCACCCATTGTGCGTGCAAGGAGGGGCCCCCTCTTGACGCATCCGGATTGGAGGGGGCCCTCCTAACACCCGGGCGGCGTGCGCGGGCCCACTAGGCTGTGCCGTCGTGAACGCCTCCCGTACCGTCGCGCCCGTCACCGGCGCGGTCGCCCGCTTCCTCGGCGGCGCCGGCCTGCTGCTGCGCGGCTTCGGCATGTACGTCCGCAGCCCGAAGCTGATGCTGCTCGGCGTCGTGCCGGCGCTCATCTCCGGCGTGCTCTACGTCGCCGGGTTCGCCGCCCTGCTCTACTTCGTGGACGACCTGGCCGCCTGGCTCACCCCGTTCGCCGACGACTGGTCGTCGACAGCTCGCGGGCTGCTGCGGGTCGCCGCCGGGCTGGCCGTGGTCGGGGTGGCCGCGCTGGTCGGGGTGCTCACCTTCACCGCGGTCACGCTGGCCGTCGGCGACCCGTTCTACGAGGCCATCTCCGAACGGGTCGAGGACCGCCTCGGCGGCACCCCGGGCAAGGTGGACGTGCCGTTCTGGGCCTCGCTGCGGCGCAGCATCGCCGACTCGTTGCGCCTGGTGGCAATCTCCGCGCTGATCGGTGTACCCCTCTTCGCGGCCGGTTTCATCCCGCTGGTGGGCCAGACGGTGGTGCCGGTGGTCGGTGCCGGAGTGGGTGGTTGGTTCCTGGCGCTGGAACTGGTCGGCGCGCCGTTCTACCGGCGCGGGATGCGGCTGCCGGATCGGCGGTCGCGGCTGCGGGCCGACCGGCCGACCGCGCTCGGCTTCGGGGTGGCGGTCTTCCTGTGCTTCCTGATCCCGCTCGGCGCGGTGCTGGTCATGCCGGCCGCCGTCGCCGGGGCCGCCCTGCTGGCCCGCCGGACGCTCGGCCAGCACGTCGAGGAGCGATGAGATGGACACCGTGCTGATCGAGGGCGACATCACCGCCCAGCAGGTCGACGCGATCGTCAACGCGGCGAACTCGTCGCTGCTCGGCGGCGGGGGAGTGGACGGCGCGATCCACCGCCGCGGCGGGCCGGCGATCCTGGCGGAGTGCCGGGCGCTGCGCGCCTCCCGCTACGAACGAGGGCTGCCGACCGGGCAGGCGGTCGCCACCACGGCGGGCGACCTGCCGGCACGCTGGGTGGTGCACACCGTCGGGCCGGTCTTCGCGCCGCGCGAGGACCGGTCGGCGCTGCTGCGCGACTGCTACGCCAACAGCCTGCGGATCGCCGACGAGCTGGGCGCCACCCGGATCGCGTTCCCGCTGATCTCGGCCGGGATCTACGGCTGGCCGGTCGAGGACGCGGTCAGCCAGGCGCTGACCGCGCTGCACGCGGCCACCCCGGCACACCTGGTCGAGGCCCGACTGGTGCTGTTCGGCCCCGACACGTACGCGACCGCGGTGCGGGTCGCCGCCGGGCGGTTCAGCTGAGCGTGCGCCGGCACGACCACTGGCTGTCCACCGGCCGGTAGCCGAGCTGGGCGTTGATCGCCAGCATCGGTGCGTTCGCCTCGTCGTTGGAGGTGTACGCGGTCCGCACCCCGCGCGCCGCGGCGGCGTGCAGCGCAGCCTGCTTGGTCAGCCGGGCCAACCCTCGACCCCGGTACGCGGCCAGCGTGCCGGTGAAGTCCGACCACATCCGGTCGCCGTCCCGCTTCACCAGGCTCAACGCGACCAGCTCGCCGTCCACCTCGGCGACCGTGCTGGCCTCCCGGTCCAGCCCCAGGTTCTCCCAGCACTCGTGGTGCCAGAGGTCGTAGTCGAGCGCGTCCGTCGGCACGTCACCCGGCTCGTCCCGGGCCGACTCGGAGTCCACCCGGTGCACCCGGCGCGGGTCGAGCCCGGCGGTCGGCAGCAGCCGAACGCCCGGCGGCGGCTCCGGCATCGGCGGGGCGGTCCGCAGGTCGAGCGCGGAGTAGCGCAGTTCCCGGCTGGGCGTGAAGCCGTGCCGCTGCGCGAACGGCAGCGAGTCGGCGCGGGCGTTACCGAGCACCCGGGTCGACCCGAGGGCCCGTACGTGGTCGAGTGCGGTGTCGAGCAGCGCGGTGCCGGCGCCCCGGCGGCGGTGGTCCGGGTGGACGTGCAGCATGGCGACCTCACCCACCCCGGGCGTCGAGGTCTGCGTGTTCCGGTACGCCGACACCCAGCCGACCACCTGCCCGTCCGCCTCGGCGACCCAGGCGGCCCAGTCCTCGCCGGGCGGTGGCTGACCGATCATCCGGCGGGTCGACTCGACGCCCCGGACCAGATAGGGAAAGACCACCGCACGCAGCGCCACCACGGCGGGCGCGTCGTCGGGAAGGGCGCGACGGATCAGGGCTTCACTCATCCGGGCGACCCTAGCCACGCCGCGCCCCGGTCGCGACCGGTTTGTTGAGCGGGGCCCCTCCTCCACCGGATGCGTCAACCGGGGCCCCGCCTTACGCGGAATCGCGCAGGATGAGCTGCGTGGGGAGCATCAGCGCCTGCTCGACGTGCTCGCCGGCGGCGATGCG
Source organism: Micromonospora sp. NPDC049282 (assembly GCF_043197045.1). Lineage (NCBI taxonomy): Bacteria > Bacillati > Actinomycetota > Actinomycetes > Micromonosporales > Micromonosporaceae > Micromonospora > Micromonospora sp. NPDC049282. The sequence goes on along the minus strand of NZ_JBICSL010000008.1, from coordinate 19,740 downwards.
CAGCAGCTGGCGGGTCATCGCCCGGCCCAGCTCCACGATCGGCTGCCGCACCGTGGTCAGCGGCGGCTCGGTGTAGGCGGCCGTCTCGATGTCGTCGAACCCGATCACCGCGACGTCCTCGGGCACCCGCCGCCCGGCCTCGCGCAGCGCCCGCAGGGCCGCGTGCGCCATCAGGTCGGAGGCGGCGAACACCGCGTCCAGCTCCGGGTCGCCGGCGAGCAGCTCGCGCATCGCGGCGGTGCCGGACTCGCGGGTGAAGTCGCCGTACGCGACCAGCTCCGGCAGCCCGGCGGCGGTCAGCGCGGTGCGGTAGCCGATCAGTCGCTCGATGCCGGCCACCATGTCCTGCGGCCCGGCGATGGTGGCGACGCGCCGCCGGCCGGCCGCGATCAGGTGCTCCACCGCCGCGGTCACGCCGCCCTCGTGGTCGACGTCGACGTACGGCACCTCGGCGCCGTCGAGCGGCCGGCCGCTGCACACCACCGGGATGCCGAGCCGGGCCAGCCGGCCGGGCAGCGGGTCCTCGCCGTGCAGCGAGGCGAAGAGCACGCCGTCGACGTGCCGCCCGGTGGTGTACCGCTCGACCCGTTCGTGCCCGGCCGGCGAGCCGGCCAGCATCAGCACGAGCTGCTTGTCGGCCGCCTCCAGCTCCTGGGCGGCGCCGCGGATGATGCCGGGGAAGACCTGGTCGTCGGAGAAGACCCGGGTGGCCGCCTCGGGCAGGACCAGCGCGACCGAGTCGGTGCGCTGGGTGACCAGGCTGCGGGCGGCTAGGTTCGGGACGTACCCGAGTTCCTCGACCGCCCGGCGTACCGCCTGCTGGATCGACTCGGCGACCGTGGTCGAGCCGTTGACCACCCGGGAGACCGTGGCCCGGGAGACGCCGGCCCGCCGGGCCACCGCCTCCAGGGTCGGCCGCTGTGCCGTCGTCATCCCCGTAACCACCACCTCGTCACAGCCCGTTCCGGGCGATCACCTCCTGGTACCAGCGGGCGCTCCGCTTGGGTGTGCGCCGCTGGGTCAGGTAGTCGACGTGGACGATCCCGAACCGCTTCCGGTATCCCTCGGCCCATTCGAAGTTGTCCAGCAACGACCATACGAGATAGCCGCGCAGGTCGACCCCGCGGGCGATGGCCTCGTGCGCGGCGCGCAGGTGGCCGTCGAGGTAGGCGATCCGGTCGGCGTCGGCCACCCGGCCCGTGGATTCCCGGGTGGTGTCCGGGAAGGCGCCGCCGTTCTCGGTGATCATCAGCGGCAGGCCGGGGTGGTCGGCCGCCACCCGCTCCAGCAGCCGGGTCAGCCCGGCCGGCTCGATCGACCAGCCCATGTCGGTGACCGGGCCGGTCGCCGGCCGGAACTCGACCGCGCCGGCGGTGCCCGGGTAGGCGCTGCTGCCCTCGCCGCCCGCCCGTCCGGCGACGTAGGTGGGCGAGTAGTAGTTCAGGCCGAGCAGGTCCAGCGGCGCGGCGATGATCTTCTCGTCGCCGTCCCGGACGAAGTCCGTCGCGACGATTCGGTTGACGTGCGCCAACACGTCCGCCGGGTAACCGGCGCCGGTCAGCGGGCCCAGGAAGATCCGGTTGTGCAGGCCGTCGACCAGCCGCACCGCCTCGGCGTCCGCGGCGCTGCCGGCGTCCGCCGGCTGCACGTCGGCCAGGTTGAGCGTGATCCCCAGCGTCTCCGCGCCGTCCGCGCGCAGCGCCCGGGCGGCCAGGCCGTGGCCGAGCAGCAGATGGTGTACGGCCCGGAACGCGGCCCCGGCGTCCTGCCGGCCGGGCGCGTGCACCCCGTTGCCGTAGCCGAGGTAGGCGGAGCACCACGGCTCGTTGAGCGTGGTCCAGGTGCGGACCCGGTCGCCGAGGCGGCCGTGCACCGCGACCGCGTAGTCGGCGAAGTGCTCGGCGGTCTCCCGGACGGTCCAGCCGCCCCGGTCCTCCAGCGCCTGCGGCAGGTCCCAGTGGTAGAGCGTGACGATCGGGTCGATGCCCCGCTCCAGCAGCGCGTCGGTCAGCCGGTCGTAGAAGTCCAGCCCGCGCGGCTCGACCGGACCGGTGCCGTCGGGCCGGATCCGGGGCCAGGCCACCGAGAACCGGTACGCCCGCAGCCCCAGCTCGGCCATCAACGCGACGTCCGCGGCGTACCGGTGGTAGTGGTCGCAGGCGACGTCGCCGCTCTGGCCCTGGAACACCGCCCCCGGCGTACGGCTGAAGGTGTCCCAGACCGACGGGCCGCGACCGTCCTCGCGGGCGGCCCCCTCGATCTGGTACGCGGCGGTGGCCGCCCCCCAGACGAACCCCTCGGGGAAACGGACGTCTGTCATGCCTTCACCGCACCTTCCATGATCCCGCCGATGATCTGGCGGCCGAACAGGACGAACACCAGCAGCAGCGGCAGCGTGGCGATGGCCGTTCCGGTGAACACCTGGGACATGTCCTGGTAGTACCCGTCGGAGAGGGCCCGCAGTGACAGTTGCACGGTCGGGTTCTCCGGGTCGTTGAGCACCGCGTACGGCCAGAGGAAGTCGTTCCAGGTGGTCATGAACGTGAGCAGGCCGAGCACGGCGGCGGCCGGGCGCAGCGCGGGCAGCACCACGTTCCAGTAGATCCGGGCGGTGTTGCAGCCGTCCATCCGCGCCGCCTCGATCAGCTCGGTGCTGACCGCCTGGCCGGCGTACTGGCGCATCATGAACACGCCGAAGCCGGTGACCAGCGCCGGCACGATCACGGCGGGCAGCCGGTCGTTCCAGTTCAGCTTCGTCATCAGCAGGTAGAGCGGGATGACGCCGAGCTGGGTGGGGACCATCATGGTGGCGACGATCGCCAGCAGCAGCCCGTTGCGCCCGCGGAAGCGCAGCTTGGCGAACGCGAACCCGGCCAGGGTGGAGAAGAAGACCACCGAGAACGTCACGGTGGCGGCCACGATGGTCGAGTTGATCAGGCCGGTGAGGAAGTAGGCGTCGGTGTTGTCGAACAGCCGGGCGATGTTGGCGCCGAGGTTGCCGCCGGGGGTGAGCGGCGGCGGGACCTGACCCATGGCGTCGCTGGTGCGGCTGGCCACCACGAACATCCAGTAGATCGGGAAGACCGACAGCAGCGCGGAGAGGGCCAGGGCCAGGTAGGTGAGCCGGCTCGCCGACCAGACGCGGGTCATCGGGAGACCTCCTTGCGGGCGCCGCCGCCGAGCCGGCGCAGGAGCAGGACGTTGATCGCCGCGACCACCGCGATCAGCGCGAAGAGCAGCCAGGCGATGGCCGAGCCGTAGCCGAAGTTGTAGTGCGGCGCGAACGCGTTCTCGAACATGTACATGGTCACCGTCTGCGACTCGCGCAGCGGACCGCCCCGGATCGCGTTGGTGCCGGAGTTGAACATCCGCGGCTCGGTGAAGAGCTGGAGGCCGCCGATGGTGGAGATGATGACCGCGAAGACGATGGTCGGCTTGAGCAGCGGCACGGTGATGGACCAGAACTGCCGGGCCCGGCTGGCGCCGTCGATCGACGCCGACTCGTACAGGTCGCGGGGGATGGCCTGCATGGCGGCCAGGAAGATCAGCGCGTTGTAGCCGGTCCACCGCCAGTCGACCATGGTGGAGATGGCGACCCAGGCGGCGAACCTGTTCGCCTTCCAGTCGATCGCGCTCACCCCGACGTGGTCGAGCAGCCAGTTGATCATGCCGAAGTCGCGGCCGAACAGCACCGCGAACACGATCGCCACCGCGGCGGTCGAGGTGACGTTCGGGACCAGCACGGCCATCCGCCAGGTGGTACGGGCGCGCAGCTGGCGGTTGAGCAGGTTGGCCAGCCAGAGCGCGGCGAGCAGTTGCGGGACCGTCGAGATGACGAAGATGCCGAGCGTGTTGACCACGGAGTGCCAGAAGTCCGGGTCGGCGAGCAGCTGGCTGTAGTTGTCGAGACCGATGAACGGGTGCTCGGCGCCGAGCAGGTCCCAGTCGTGCAGCGAGACCCAGAACGTGTACGCCAGCGGGTACGCCCCGAAGACGCCGAACAGCAGGAAGAACGGGGCGATGAACAGGTACGGCGAGTATCTGGTGTCGAGCCGGCTGAGCCGGGCGCCCCGTTCGGCGCGGGTGGTGCGGGGGGCCGGTGCGACCGGCGGGCGGGCGTCGAGCTGGACGGCCATGACCTGAGAACTCCTCTCCGCCGTGCGGGCGGCACCCGTCGCCGGGACCGCCCGCACGCGCTGCTCGGGTTACTTGGCGGCGGCCTTCTCGGCGTTGGAGACCGCGTCGGTCCAGCCCTGCTGGGGGGAGCGCTTGCCCAGCTCCACGGTGCGCACGGCGTTCTCCACCTCGGTCCGGACGGCCTGGTTCTTCGGGCCCATGTAGACCGGCTTCAGGTTCTTGGCGCCCTCGGCGAAGATCCTGCCGACCGGGGCCTCGGAGAAGTAGGCGTTCTTCGAGTCGACGATCGCCGGGTCGGCCAGCGCCTGCGGGGACGAGGGCAGCGGGCCCTTGAGCTTGAACGCGCCGATCTGACCCTTGGCGCTGGTCAGGAACTTGGCCAGCTCGATCGCCTCGGCCTGGTGCTTGCTCTGCTTCGGCACGGCGAGGAAGGAACCGCCCCAGTTGCCGCCGTTGCCGGGGATCTGGGCGATGTCCCACTTGCCCTTGGCGCCGGGGCCGGCGTTGCCCTCGATCACCCCGGTCATCCAGGCCGGGCAGGCGATGGTGGCGAACTTCGACTGCTTGAACGCCGACACCCACTCCTCGGACCAGGAGCCGTACTTGCCGGACAGCCCCGAGTCGATGATGTCCATCGTGGTGTCGTACGCCTGGCGTACCGCCGGGTTGCTGCCCACGACCAGGTTGTTGCTGGTGTCGTAGTAGCTGTAGCCGCTGGTGTTGCCGGCGGTCTGGAGCAGGATGGTGTTGAACGTGTTGGTCGCGGCGTCCAGGAACGCGGCGCCGGTCTTCTTCGCGGTGAACTGCTCGCCGACCTTGACGTAGTCGGTCCAGGTGGGCCACAGCTTCGAGACGGCCTCCCGGTCGGTGGGCAGGCCGGCCTTGGCGAACAGGTCCGTGCGGTAGCACATGGCCATGCCGCCGACGTCGGTGCCGAGGCCGATCAGCTGCTTGCCGTCGGCGGTGAGCCCCTGGTTCCACTTCCAGTCGAGGAAGTTGCCCTTCAGGTCGGCCGCGCTGTGGTCGAGCAGGTTGACGAAGTTCTGCGGGTTGGCCTTGTACTCGACCAGCAGGCCCTCCTCGATGGCGACGACGTCGCCGGCGCCCTTGCCGGCGGCGAGCCACTGGGTGAGCTTCGGCGAGTACTCGTCGAGGTTGCTGCCGGTGCCACGCTCGACGATCTTCACGCCGGGGTGGCTGGCCATGTACTCCTGGTAGAGATCCGCGTAGCCGAACTGGCCGAAGACGTCGACGGTGAGCGTGACCGGCCCGTCGGCGGCGGCCTCGTCGCCGCCGCCGCAGCCGGTGGTGCCGAGCAGTGCGGTGGCGGCGACCAGGGCCACCGCCGCCAGTCGACGGCGCGTGAAGGTGAGCATGCAGTCCTGACCTCTCGGGGTCGTAACGGGTGGTGGAAGGCGGTTCCGGTACTGAGAGAGCGCTCTCTCGACAGCCTGGTGGGTGGTCCGGGACCGTGTCAAGAGAGCGCTCTCAGAGCGTCCGAAAAAAGCGGAGAGGGACGGTCACCGTCCCTCTCCGCCCGGTATCGGGTGCTGTGTCAGCCCACCCGCAGCCCGTCCAGCAGGCTCCGGTCGCCGGTCACGCCCAACGCGTCGAAGCTGATCCGGCCCATCAACGCCAGCTGCAGGTCGCTGGCCGTGCCGGTCACCTGCGCCCGGGCCCGGTGGTCGTCGTGGTCCAGGATCGTCGCGGTGTCCAGCAACGCCACCCCCTCGCCGCGCAACCGCAGATACCACTCCTGCGCGGCGTCCGTCGCGCTCAACTGGACCACCCCGTGCCACGGGCCCGACTTGATCCGCCGGCCCGCCGGCAGCCAGGTGTCCAGCACCTCGCTCACCCCGTCGGCCGCGAGCTTGGACTCGATCGGGTCGCCCGCGCCGATGGCGAGCTGGGCGTCCCAGCGGTGCACCGCGGTCTCGTGCGCCACCCGGCGCGGCCAGAAACCGGCCTTCTTCGGCTGCGGGGCGAAGTTCCAGGCCGGGGCCTCCGGATCCAGGCCGTCCAGGAGCGCGGTGAGCCGCTCGTACTCCTGGGCGTACCACTGGGCCGGGGTGAGAGCGGCCGGCGGCTCCGGGTCGTGCCGCTCCGGGCGGGCGGTGGCGCCGGCGGTCAGCACCGTGCCCACCCAGACGTAGGTCCGGGTCAGGTGATGGGCCAGATCGGTGACCGTCCAGCCGGGACACGACAGCACCGGTGTCTCCGGAGGCGCCTCCGTCACGGCCGCGGCGAACGCCGGGCCCTCCGTCCGCAACGCGCCGATCCAGAAGTCCTTCGTGTGGTGCAGTCTGCTCATCGCCATCCTCCCGGGGGTGGCCGGGCCACCAGTGGGTGCCGCGGCTAACCCTCAGCCTAGGGTGAAAGGCGTGTCAGACGTCTACGCCGAACCGACGACCGCCACCGGACCGACCGATCCGGGCACCCTGGCGCGCTACACCACCCTACGCCTCGGTGGCCCGGCCGGTCGGCTGGAGATCGCCGACGACGCCGCCGGAATTGTCCGCAAGGTGCAGGAGGCGGAGGCCCGCGAGCAGCCGGTGCTGGTGCTGGCCGGCGGCAGCAACGTGGTCATCGGCGACCAGGGCTTCCCCGGCACCGTCGTGCTCGTCCGCTCCCGGGGGTTCCAGGCCGTCGACGCGGACGACGACACCGTCACCGTACGGGTGGCCGCCGGCGAGCCGTGGGACGACCTGGTCGCCGCCACCGTCGAACGCGGCTGGGCGGGACTGGAATGCCTCTCCGGCATCCCCGGCTCGGCCGGCGCGACGCCGATCCAGAACGTCGGCGCGTACGGCCAGGAGGTGGCCGAGACGATCGTCGCCGTCGAGGCGTACGACCGCACGCACCGCGAGGTGGTCCGGATCCCGGCGGCGGACTGCGGATTCGCCTACCGGGGCAGCGTCTTCAAGTACAGCGACCGCTGGGTGGTGCTCTCGGTCGACTTCCGGCTCACCCGCTCGCCGCTCTCCGGCCCGGTCCGCTACGCCGAACTGGCCCGCGCGCTCGGCGTCGAGGTCGGCGACCGGGTGCCGCTGGCCGACGCCCGGGCCACCGTGCGCCGGCTGCGGGCCGGCAAGGGCATGGTGCTCGACGCGGCCGACCCGGACACCTGGTCGGTGGGCTCGTTCTTCACCAACCCGGTGCTCGACCGCGAGGCGTACGAGCTGCTCCGGGAGCGTGCGGCCGACCTGGGCGAGCCGCCGCACTGGCCGGGCGCCGGCGACGTGGTGAAGGTCAGCGCGGCCTGGCTGATCGACAAGGCCGGCTTCGGCAAGGGGTACGCCGGCCCGGAGGGTGTGGCCATCTCGACCAAGCACACGCTCGCGCTCACCAACCGGTCCGGCACGGCCAGCACCGCCGCCCTGGTGGCCCTGGCCCGGGAGATCCGCGACGGCGTGCACGCCCGCTTCGGCGTCCCCCTCCACCCCGAACCCGTCCTGGTCAACTGCACCATCTGACCCGTCGGACCAGCCCGCCCCCCCGCCCGTGCGAGGGGCTGGCTCCGGGTGTGCCGCTTCTTCGCGTTGAGGGTCCGTCCGGGTCGCGTGCGCTCTGCGTGTGCTGAGCCTGGAGGGCCCCTGGAGGGGCCGTTTGGTACCAAGATCTCGGAGCCGCGGAGCCGGCGGGACAGAAGGAGGTCAGGTCACGTCGGGGCGACCGCGGGCCAGGGAAGCGTCAGGTAGCCACGGCGCCAGGCGGCGGGGCGGTCCTGGACGGGCCAGCCGGCCTCCTTGAGCGCCGTCACGGCCCGCAGCCAGCGCTGGCGGGGGCCGAACGGGGCGTAGCCGGCTGCCGCTCGCCAGGTCTGCTCCAGCGCGTCGAGCAGCCCGTGCACGCGCTCGCCGGGGACGTTGCGGTGGATCAGCGCCTTGGGCAGTCGCTCGGCAAGCGTCGCCGGGCTCTCCAGCGTGGTCAGCTTCGCGGCCAGCGTGAGCGTGCGCGGGCCGGCGGCGTCCAGCAGCACCCACGCGCCGAGCCGCCCCAGCTCGTCGCAGGTGCCCTCGACCAGCAGCCCGCCGGGCGCCAGCCGCCCGGTGATCGTGCGCCAGGCGTCGGCGACCTCGCTCTCGTCGTACTGGCGGAGCACGTTGAACGCCCGGACCAGGGCGGGACGCAGCCCGGCCAGCTCGAAGCCGCCCCGGGCGAACGTCAGCCCGGGTGGGTCGGTGGCCGGCTGGGCGGCGGCCACGCGTACCGGATCGATCTCCAACCCGACCACCCGGACGTCGGCGCGGACCCTGGTCGCGAGCCGGGCCCGCAGCTCGACCGGGGTGACCGGGGTGGCGCCGTACCCCAGGTCGACCACGAGCGGGTCGGCGGCGGCGCGGAGCGCGTCGCCGCAGGCCCCGACGATCCAGTTGTCCACCCGGCGGAGCCGGTTGGGGTTCGTCGTGCCCCGGGTGACGACCCCGAGCGGCCGGCGCGGCTCCACGGTCAGGACGTCCGGTGCACCTTGTGCTGGGCGGCCTGGGCCAGCGGGCGGACCACGAGCTGGTCGACATTGACGTGGTGCGGGCGGGTGGCGCACCAGGCGACGCAGTCGGCCACGTCGTCGGCGACCAGCGGTTCGGCCACCCCGGCGTAGACCGCCTCGGCCCGGTCCGCGTCGCCGCCGAAGCGGACCAGCCCGAACTCCTCGGTCCGCACCATGCCCGGGTCGATCTCGACCACCCGGACCGGCCGGCCGGACAGTTCCAGGCGGAGCGTGCCGGCGATCGCGGTCTGCGCGTGCTTGGCCGCCGTGTAACCGCCGCCGCCCTCGTAGACGACGTGCCCGGCGGTCGAGCTGACGATCACGATGGTGCCGGCGCCGGAGCGCTCCAGCGCGGGCAGCAGCGCCTTGGTGACCCGGAGCGTGCCGAGCACGTTGACGTCGTACATCCATTGCCAGTCGCCGACGTCGGCGGTCTCGACCGGGTCCAGGCCGCGGGCGCCGCCGGCGTTGTTGACCAGCAGGGTGACCGGGCCGGGCGCGGCGTCCGCCGCGGCGGCCAGGGCGGCGACCGATTCGTCCGAGGTCACGTCGCAGGCCACCGCGGTGGCCGCGCCGCCGGCCGCCTCGATCTCGGCGACCAGCGAGGCCAGCCGGTCGGTACGCCGCGCGGCAGCGAGCACGTGGAAACCCTCGGCGGCCAGCCGGCGGGCGGTGGCCGCGCCGATCCCGCTGGACGCTCCGGTGACGATGGCGACTGAGGTCATCCGGACATTCTCTCCCGCCGCCCCGCTCCCCGCGGTGATGAGGTCCGTCACGCCGGGGAACCCGCCGCAGGCATTTCCGAACCCCGATGGGGAAGATGACACCCGGCGTACGGGTTGACCCGAGAGGCGCCGGTCGTGCGGGACGGCATCAACCGTGACAGAGGGAGCGGACGTGGCGGAGTTGCACACCGGTGTAGGTCGTCAACGAGGTGCCCTGCCGTGGCCCCGGCCACGCCGCATCGCCACCCTCTCGGTGCACACCTCGCCACTGCACCAGCCCGGCACGGGCGACGCCGGCGGTATGAACGTCTACATCCTGGAGGTCGCCCGGCGGATGGCCGAGGCCGACGTCGAGGTGGAGATCTTCACCCGGGCCACCTCCGGTGACCTGCCCCCGGTGGTCGAGATGGCGCCCGGGGTGACCGTCCGGCACGTCACCGCCGGCCCGCTGGAGGGGCTGACGAAGGAGGAGCTGCCCGGCCAGCTCTGTGCCTTCACCGCCGGCGTGCTGCGCGCCGAGGCGGCCCGCCCGCCCGGCCACTACGACCTGATCCACTCGCACTACTGGCTCTCCGGCCAGGTCGGCTGGCTGGCCAAGGAGCGCTGGGGCGTGCCGTTGGTGCACACCGCGCACACCCTGGCGAAGGTCAAGAACGCCCGGCTCGCCGCCGGGGATCGGCCCGAGCCGAAGGCCCGGGTGATCGGCGAGGAGCAGGTGGTGGCCGAGGCGGACCGGCTGGTCGCCAACACCCGGGTGGAGGCCCGCGACCTGCTCGACCGGTACGCGGCCGACCCCGGCCGGGTCGCCGTGGTGGAGCCGGGCGTGGACCTGGACCGGTTCCGCCCCGCGCGCGGCGACCGGGAGTCCGCGAGCCGCGCGGCCCGCCGCCGCCTCGGTCTGCCGGTGCACGGCTACGTGGTCGCGTTCGTCGGCCGGATCCAGCCGCTCAAGGCCCCGGACGTGCTGGTCCGCGCCGTCGCCGCGCTGCGCGAACGGGACCCCGCGCTCGCCGACGAGTTGACCGTGGTGATCTGCGGCGGCCCGAGCGGCAGCGGGCTGGACCGGCCAACCGCGCTGATGGAGCTGGCCCACTCGCTCGGCGTGGCCGACCGGGTCCGTTTCCTCCCGCCGCAGACCGGCGAGGACCTGCCCGCCCTCTACCGCGCCGCCGACCTGGTCGCGGTGCCCTCGCACAGCGAGTCGTTCGGGCTGGTCGCGCTGGAGGCGCAGGCCTGCGGCACGCCGGTGCTGGCCGCCGCCGTGGGCGGTCTGGTCACCGCCGTACGCGACGGCGTCAGCGGGATGCTCATCGACGGGCACGACCCGGTCGACTGGGCGCGGGCGTTGGCCGGCCTGCTTCCCGAGCGGGTGCGGCGGGCGGCCCTGGCCGTCGGCGCGGAGCGGCACGCCCACGACTTCTCCTGGCACCGGACCGTCTCGGGGCTGCTCGCGGTCTACGGCAATGCGATCTCCGAGCACCGGGCCCGGCTGGCCGGCCGGCTCGGCGACCCGGCGCTCGCCTGCTCCTGGTGACGGCCGCCGCCCGGCAGTCGCCGGCAGCCGACCGTAGAGTGGGTGCGATGAGCCGCACGAGTGAGGTCGCCGCGCTGATCGAGACCGTCTGCGCGGAGCGCGAGCTTCAGTGGGAGTCCACCGGCGAGGCGTCGTACGCGGTGACCCTGCCGGGCACGCACAAGCTCAAGACGATCTGCAACCTGATCGTCGGCGAGCACGCGTTGCGGATCGAGGCGTTCGTGATGCGCCAGCCCGACGAGCGTCGCGAGGAGCTGTGGGCCTGGCTGCTCCAACGCAACGCGCGGATGTACGGCGTCTCGTTCTCCATCGACGCGGTCGGCGACGTCTACCTGACCGGTCGGGTCAACCTGGCCGGGCTCGACGCCGACGAGCTGGACCGCCTGTTCGGCTCCGTGCTGACCTACGCCGACGAGTCGTTCGACAGCATGCTGGAGATCGGCTTCGGCGCCGCGATCCGCCGGGAGTGGGAGTGGCGGGTCAAGCGGGGCGAGTCGACCGCCAACCTGGCCGCGTTCGCCCACCTCGTCGAGCCCTCGACCTCGGCCGGCTCGGCCGCCGGAGGTTCGGAGCCCTCCTGACGGGTATGCCGCACCGCGCGGTGCGGAGCACTGGGACCCACCGCGGGCCGAGGACGGACTGTCGAGGAGCGTGTCCCATGGCTCAGCGCAACAGCTCAGGTCGCGGCACGACTGCGACCCGAACGAAGCGGCAAACCGGCAACCAGACTCCGAACACCCCGATGGTGTCGGAGTCCGAGATCTCCCGGATGAAGGTCGACGACATCCGGGGCCAGCTCCGCCGGCGCGGGGTCTCCGGGATCTCCGCGCTGCGTAAGCCGGAGCTGGTGAAGACACTCGCGCGTACGATGCGCGCGGAGGGCCGCGGCGGCGCGGCGCGGCGGAGCACCGGCCCGTCCGGCCGTCCGTCCGCCACCCGCAGGTCCGCCGCCGCGAAGAAGACCACGGCGGCGCGGCGGAGCACCGCCGCGAAGCGGACCGCGTCGTCGCCGGCCAAGTCGGCGCCGGCCGCGCGGGCCACCGGGGCGAGGGCCAAGGCGACGGGTACGCGCAAGGCGGCGCCCGCCCGGGCGAAGGCCACTCCGGCTCGGGCGAAGGCGACCGCGTCGCGCGCGAAGGCCACTCCGTCGCGGGCGAAGGCGGCCCCGGCTCGCGCCAAGGCCAGTCCTTCGCGGGCGAAGGCCACTCCGTCGCGGGCGAAGGCGGCCCCGGCTCGCGCCAAGGCCAGTCCTTCGCGGGCGAAGGCCACGTCGGCTCGCGCCAAGGCCACGCCGGCACGGGCGAAGGCGGCCCCGGCGCGGAAGGCGGCCACGGGTCGCGCGCAGGCCGCGCCGACGCGTGGGCCGGCGTCCAGCCGGTCGATCGGGTCGTCCCAGCTCATCATGTCGCTCACGGATCTCCCGGAGCGTCCCGGTCGCAGCCTGGTGACCCGCAACCACGAGGTGATCCAGCGTTGGGCCCTGGCCCGGGGCGCGAAGCCGGCCACCATCGCCGGCACCGAGCGGGGCGACCGGCCCGGGGTGCTGACCTTCAACATGCCGGGTTACCGGGAGAGCAGCCGGATCCGGGAGGTCACCTGGGACGACTGGTTCCGGACGTTCGACTCGCGGCGGCTCAACCTGATCTACCAGGAGCAGATGCGGGACGGCCGGCAGAGCAACTTCTTCCGGACCGAGAACCCGAATCGCGAGGACGGCTGAGGTTTACGGGAATGGTCGGCGGGAACCCGACGTTGGCCATCGCGGAGACCACAGCAGGGACAGCCGGCTTCCCGACACGGACGCTGTGACGGGTAAGACAGCGATCCGGGTTGAATCCGGAATCCGGGCGAACTAACTTTATTGCACCGCGTCACGCTTGTTTTCGTTCGGGGGAGCGGCGGATCGATCAGATCCGCGCAAGCGAGATGCGAGGATCGGGTGGAGCACACCGTTGGGGGACGGTGCCGCCCGTGGTAACCGGCGGCGCGAGCGGGCGACGCTTACGGGGGTGAGTGTCGCCCGCCGCCGCCGGGCGTACGGTACGAGCGCCCATCTCGACGGGGGTCGGGGTGGGCGCTCTGCCGTCTCAACGCCGGCTCTCCTCCGGCTGCCGGGCGGCGGCCCGCAACGCGGCGACCCGGCGTTCCCGGGGCCCGCCGGCAAGCAGGTGCCCGGCCGCGGCGCACAGGCCCAGCCCACCCACCACCAGCCAGTGCCGCTCGCCGAGATGCTCCAGGCTGAGCCCGCCGAGCGCCGGCGCCACGAAGGACGCCGCGGGGAACGTCAGGTAGAACACCGACTGGTAGCGGGCGCGCAGTTCCGGCGGGGCCAGATCCGCGTTGATCTGCGCGTTCGGCGGCGCGGCGAGCATCTGCCCGGCCGTCCAGACCACCGCCGCGCCGAGATAGAGCGGCAGCCCGTCGGCGACGGTGAGCGTGCCGAACCCGAGCGCCATCAGCCCGGTGGAGACGGCCAGCACGGTGGATTTCCGGTACGGCTCGATCAGCCTCGGCACGAAGAGCTGGCCGGCCACGATCAGCGCCCCGCCGAGCGCCACCACCAGCCCGTACGCCGTCGGGCGAAGGCCGTCCGCGCGCATCGCCAGCGGCATGATCGTCGACGTCTGCATGGTCAGCACGGCGAGCAGGAAGGTCAGCCCGACGAAGGCGAGGAAGGTGCGATCGGTCAGCGCGGTGTGCAGCCCGGGCCGCCGGCCCAGCACCGCACGCGGAGTCACCGCGCGGCGGTCGAGCGTCTCCGGCACCTTGAGCGCGATGACCAGGGCCGCGGCCAGGGTGGCCCCGGCGTCGACCAGGAACAGCGCCAGGAAGCTCGCCTCGGCGAGCACCCCGGCCAGCAGCGAGGCGACCGCCATGCCCAGGTTGAACGCCCAGAACTGGAGGTTGAACGCGCGGGACCGGCGGGCCTCCGGCACCACGTCCACGATGGCCGCCACGAACGCCGGGCTGGGCATCGAGTGCGCCACCCCGACCAGCGCCGCCAGCACCGCGATCAGCGCCAGGTGCCGGCTGAACGCCAGCGCCACCATCAGCCCGGCCGCGGCGAGGTGGGCGGCGAGCAGGGTGGACCGCCGGCCCCACCGGTCGGCCAGCACGCCGCCGAGCAGCGTGCCGGCCGCGCCGCCGATCCCGTACGCGCCGACCACGAGCCCGGCCAGCGACGGCGAGGCGCCCCGGGCGGCGGTCAGGTAGAGCGACAGGAACAGCAGCGCGAACGCGCCGGCCCGGTTGACCAGCAACCCGGACCAGAGGTACCAGAACGTGGCGGGCAGTCCGCCGGCCGTGTCGTCCCACCAGCGCCGCAGGCCGTGCACCCGTCCTCCAGGAAGGTTTCCTTACCGATTGCACCGCCACCGTATCCGCCGGTCCGGCGACGGCTCCGGGCAGGCGTACGTACTCAGGAGCCGACCCGGACCGGCGCGGCGGGTGACGCGGCCGCGGCCTCGGCCGCCTCGGGCGCCGGGGTGCGGGCCAGGGTGACCGGCGTGACCGTGGCGCCGGTGGTGCGGAGCTGGGTGGCGCGCCGCTCCCGGGCCGGGCCGGAGATCAGGTGGGCGACCGCCGTGACGGCGCCGACACCGGCGCAGGCCAGCCAGAGCGCGGTGTTGCCGGCCTGCTCCCGGAGCAGGCCGCCGAGGATCGGCGCGGAGGCCCCGGCGAGCTGCCAGGAGAGTGAGAACACGCCCTGGTAGCGGCCGCGCAGCGCGGCCGGCGACAACTCGGCGATCAGGGTGGCGTTGGAGGGCGAGTTGAGCATCTCGCCCAGCGTCCAGATCAGCACGGTGAGGCCGTAGAGCCAGATCGTGTCGGCGAACGCGGTGAGCCCGAACCCGACCCCCATGATCAGTGCGGCGAGCGCCAACACGTGGGACCGGCTCCGGCCGGCGATGAGCCTCGGCACGAAGAGCTGCCCGATCACGATGAGCACGCCGTTGAGCGCGATCACCGAACCGTAGGTGGCCGGGCTGAGCCCGGAGTCGACCATGGCGATCGGCAGCATCGAGATGTGCTGGAGGAAGACCAGCGCGGCGAACAGGTTGAGCGCCACGAAGCCGAGGAAGACCCGGTCGCGCAGGATGGTGCGCAGCGCGCCGGCCGGAGCCGCCGCGCCCTTGGCGGCCGGGGCGGCCGGTCGGGTCAGGGTCTCGCGGACCCGGGTGAAGATGATCAGCGCGGTGACCAGCGTGGTGGCCGCGTCGACCAGGAAGAGCAGCAGGTAGCCGGCCTCGGCGGCGAGGCCGGCCAGGACGGCGGCGCAGGCGAAGCCGAGGTTGATCGCCCAGTAGTTCAGCGAGAACGCCCGGAGCCGGTCCTTCTCCGGCACCACGTCGATGATCATCGCGCCGAAGGCCGGGCGGGCCGCCTCGGCGAACGTGCCGAGCAGCAGCGCGCCCACCGCCACCGCCCAGAGCGGCCGGGCCAGGCCGAGCGCGACCATCATGGTGGCCGCGCCGAGGTGCGCGGTGAGCAGCGTGGGCCGCCGGCCCCAGCGGTCGGTGAGGGTGCCGCCGACGGTGGTGCCGACCGCGCCGCCCACACCCCAGAGCCCGATCACCAGGCCGGCCTGCGCGGCCGAGAAGCCCCGCTCCCGGGTCAGGTAGATGGCGAGGAAGATCAGGACGAACGAGCCGAGTCGGTTGATCAGCGTGCCGGTCCAGAGGTACCAGAAGGAACGGGGTAACCCGCCCGCCGTCTCCCGGAACCAACCCCGCACCGTCCGCATCCCGACGCCCCCGTTCGGTAATGACCGATCAATCTCGGACGCCTTACAACCTAGTGCCGCGCCGGAGGCGCGGTCATCCGCATTTCCACGTGGTGGTCGTCACCACAGGTCCCCGCGTGTCCACCCGGTCGGTACGGCAGGATGATCCGCATGACTGCGAGCGAAGGACCCACCGTCGGGACGCTGGTCCTGCTGCGGCACGGCGAGAGCGACTGGAACGCCAAGAACCTCTTCACCGGCTGGGTCGACGTCGACCTGACCGCCAAGGGTGAGACCGAGGCGCGGCGCGGCGGCGAGCTGCTCCGCGAGCACGGCCTGCTGCCGGACGTGGTGCACACCAGCGTGATGCGCCGGGCGATCCGCACCGCCGAGCTGGCGCTGAACGCCGCCGACCGGCACTGGATCGCGGTGCGTCGCTCCTGGCGGCTCAACGAGCGCCACTACGGCGCCCTCCAGGGCAAGAACAAGAAGCAGACGCTCGACGAGTACGGCGAGGAGCAGTTCATGCTCTGGCGCCGGTCGTACGACACCCCGCCGCCCCCGATCGACGACAACGACGAGTGGTCGCAGGTCGGCGACCCCCGGTACGCGCTGCTGCCGACCGAGCTGATGCCCCGCACCGAGTGCCTGAAGGACGTCGTCGACCGGATGCTGCCGTACTGGTACGACTCGATCGTGCCGGACATCCTGGCCGGCCGGACGGTGCTGGTGGCGGCGCACGGCAACTCGCTGCGCGCGTTGGTCAAGCACCTCGACCAGATCTCCGACGAGGCGATCGCCAAGCTGAACATCCCGACCGGCATCCCGCTGCGCTACGACCTGGACGTCGAGCTGCGCCCGCAGGTGCTCGGCGGCACCTACCTGGACCCGGCGGCGGCCCAGGCCGCCGCCGCCGCGGTAGCCAACCAGGGCCGCTGAGATGTAAGGCGGGGCCCCTTCTCGACGCTTCCGGTATAGACGGGGCCCCTTCTCCGCACTCCCCTGTGGAGAAGGGGCTCCGCCTGACTGCGGGGCGGGGCGGGTCAGGCCGACGGCGAGCCGGTGATCAGGTACACCACGTGCTCGCCGGCGTTCACCGCGTGGTCGGCGAAGCGCTCGTAGAAGCGGCCCAGCAGGGTGGCGTCGATCGCGGTCTCCACCCCGTACGGCCAGTCGTCGCCGAGCAGCACGCCGAAGAGGCTCTTGTGCAGGTCGTCCATCGCGTCGTCGTCCCGGTCCAGCTCGGCGGCGACGTCGGCGTCGGGCTTGGCCAGCACCGCGCCGATCTTCTCGGCCATCCGGTCGGCGATGCCGGCCATGTCGGTGAAGACCGGCCGCAGTTCGGCCGGCACCGCCGGCGAGGGGTGCCGGCGCAGCGCCGTCTTCGCCACGTGGTCGGCGAGGTCGCCCATCCGCTCCAGGTCGGCGGCGACGTGCAGGGCGGTGATCATGGCCCGCAGGTCGGAGGCGACCGGCGCCTGCCGGGCCAGCAGGTCGCAGACCCGTTCCTCCACGTGCCGGTAGAGCTCGTCGATCTCGGCGTCCCCCGCGGTCACCGTCTCGGCCGCCGCGCGGTCGGCGGTGAGCAGCCCTCTGGTGGCCTGCCGCATGGCCGCGCGCACCGCCTCGGCCATGTCCACCAGCAGTTGGCTGACAATCTGCAGGTCGGCCCGGAACTCGTCGCGCATCGTCACTTCCTGGGGTCGGTGGCCGTTGCCCGGGACGGGTACGGCGTGAGCAGGTGCGCGCCCCACGGTAGGCCGGACGGCCGGCACCAGGGTGAACGTGGGTGAACGACGCGGGACCCGTGGGTGAACATTCCCGGAAGCGAGAGTGATTCGTCCCTTTGTGACCGATCCCCGGGTTAACAATGACCCTACGATCGGCGAGTGGAATGGGCGGTGGCCATCGCGGTGGCCGTGGCGCTGGTGACCGGACTGGTCGCCGGGTCGATGCTGTCCGGCCGGGTGGGGGAGTGGCGGCGCCGCCGGGCGTCGCGGGGCGGCGGGACCTCCCGCCGTGACGCAGGGAGGCCGACGATTCCGGACTACCAACAGGGGGGCCTCTCCGGGCTCGGCCGCAAGACGATCGACTCGTTGCGCGCCGGCGTGGTGGTGCTCGACTCCGACGACGTGCCGGTGCTGGTGAACCCGGCCGCCCGGGCGATGGGCCTGCTCCGTGCCGGGGCGGCGCCGGGCTCGATCGCGGCGCACCCGCTGATCCGTACGCTGGCCGGGCAGGTCCGCCGCACCGGCGTGCGTCGCGAGATCGAGCTCGACCTGCCCCGGGGTCGCGACAGCGCCGGTGACAACCCGCTCGGCGTGCACCTGCGGGCCATGGGCCTGGGCGCCGGATACATCTCGATCGAGGCGGTCGACGTCACCGAGTCGCACCGTCTGGCCCGGGTACGCCGGGACTTCGTGGCCAACGTGAGCCACGAGTTGAAGACCCCGATCGGCGCCCTCCAACTTCTCGCCGAGGCGCTGGTGGACGCGACCGAACCGGCCGGCGACGGCGCGCCCGACCTGTCCGAGGACCTGGTCGCCGCGCGACGGTTCGCCGAGCGGATCCAGCACGAGTCGACCCGGCTCGGGCGGCTGGTGCAGGAGCTGCTGGAGCTCACCCGACTCCAGGGCGCCGAGCCGCAGCCCGCACCCGAACCGGTCGCCGTGGACTGGGTGCTCGCCGAGGTGGTCGACCGGACCCGCACCGCGGCCACCGCCCGCCGGGTGGAGATCGTCGTGGGCGGGCAGCGGGGCCTGACCGCGTACGGGAGTGACAGCCAACTCGCCACCGCCGTGGCGAACCTGGTGGAGAACGCGGTCAACTACTCGGCCGAGGACACCACGGTCCGGGTGACCGTGCGGGGCACCGACGAGCACGTCGAGATCGCGGTGGCCGACCAGGGGATCGGCATCGCCCCGAACGAGGTCGACCGGATCTTCGAGCGCTTCTACCGCGCCGACCAGGCCCGATCGCGCTCGACCGGCGGCACCGGCCTGGGGCTGGCCATCGTCAAACACATCGCCAGCAACCATGGCGGTCGGGTGGAGGTGTCGAGCACCCTTGGTGGTGGGTCGACGTTCACCCTCCGGCTGCCTGCCCGCCCCCCGGACGACCTGGAGGCGACACTCGCCTCCGCTGGGATCGAGGCCGGCCCGGCCGAGCTTCGGCAGGTCTGACCACAGGAAAGGAAGCACCCGTTGAGCCGCGTACTGGTGGTCGAGGACGAGGAGTCGTTCTCCGACGCCCTGTCCTACATGCTCCGCAAGGAGGGCTTCGAGGTCTCCGTCGCCGCGACCGGCACCTCCGCCCTCACCGAGTTCGACCGGACGGGCGCGGACATCGTGCTGCTCGACCTGATGCTGCCGGAGATGTCGGGCACCGAGGTGTGCCGTCAGCTCCGCCAGCGGTCGCACGTCCCGATCATCATGGTCACCGCCCGGGACAGCGAGATCGACAAGGTGGTCGGCCTGGAGATCGGCGCCGACGACTACGTGACCAAGCCGTACTCGCCGCGTGAGCTGGTCGCCCGGATCCGGGCGGTGCTGCGCCGGCAGAGCACCGAGGCGAACGAGACGGGCGCGCCGACCCTGGCCGCCGGTCCCGTCCGGATGGACATCGAGCGGCACGTGGTGACCGTGGACGGGGCCGGCGTGCAACTCCCGCTCAAGGAGTTCGAACTGCTGGAGCTGCTGCTGCGCAACGCCGGCCGGGTGCTCACCCGTGGCCAGCTCATCGACCGGGTCTGGGGTGCCGACTACGTGGGCGACACCAAGACGCTGGACGTGCACGTGAAGCGGCTGCGCTCCAAGATCGAGCCGGAGCCGTCCACGCCGCGCTACATCGTCACGGTGCGAGGTCTGGGCTACAAGTTCGAGCCGTGACCGACGCCCCTCTGAGCCACCTGTGGTGTTCCACCGAATGTCCCGGGTGGGTGGGATGTCTGGTTCGGCGGTGGTGGGCGGCACGCTGGCGGCGGAATCGGCCCGGGGTGCGCGGCGTTGTAACCGGGTGAACGGCCGAGGAAGGTGAGTGCACCCCCGCGCCGCCGACCCGCGCCCCCCGGGAATGACGGTGGGCGGCCGGTCGTTACACATGGTCCGGCGCCGCGTAGAGGCCCCCGCGCCCC
>NZ_JBICSL010000007.1:0-298691 GCF_043197045.1 Micromonospora sp. NPDC049282 | reverse complement strand
ACCCCCCCCCCCCCACCCCCCCCCGCCCCCCCCCCCCCCCCCCCCCCCCCGGGGGCCCCCCCCCCCCCCCCCCCCCCCCCCCCCGCCGCGGCAGTGGGGTCAACCGTTCCTCGATCGCGTCGCACTCGCGCGCCCGGTCCGGAAGCGCCGTCGTCCCGAGCAGCTCCCGGACGGCCTCGCAGTGCCGTCGGGCCGTGTCCGGCTCACCCTGCCGAATCGCCACCTTGGCCTGCACGATGAGGGCATCGCTGTGCAGTACCCGGTAGGCGTTGCGGGAGGCGATCAGGAGCGCGTCCTCCGCTGTCCGGTGGGCCTCCTCGGCGGCGCCGTCGAGCAGGGCGGCCTCCGCGAGACCGATGGCCGCCTGGCACTCGAAGTATCGGAAGCCACGGTTCCGGCTGATCGACAGGCTGTCGGTGAACCGGGCGCGGGCCTCATCGACGGCCCGGCTGCCCAACAGCGCGAAGCCCAGCGTGTTGAGGGTGGCCGCCTCGGCCCGGCTGCCCAACAGCGCGAAGCCCAGCGTGTTGAGGGTGGCCGCCTCGGCCCGCAGGTTGCGCAGCTTCCGGGCGAGCCGCAGCGCCTCGGCGGCGTTGTGCACCGCGGACACCCACTCGTTCACCTGTCGGTCGAGCTGGCTCAGCTCATCGAGCACCGACAACTCGCGCAGCGTCGAGCCGGTACGCCGGTAGTAGTCGAGTGCGGCCTCGAAGTGGGCGCGTGCCGGCTCGAAGTCCTCCGACTGCCGCAGGACCATCGCCAGGTTGTGCCGATTGGCCATCGCCGACAGGTGGCGCGCCGACCGCTCGTTCAACTGTTGCGCCGCCCGGAAATGGTCGGCCGCCTCGGTGAGCTGGCCCCGTTCGTGGCACAGGGTGCCCAGGTCGTTCAACGTCACCGCCCGGACGTGGTGGAACTCGGGTCCGGTGCCGAGGTCCAGCGCCCGCTGGTAGAGCTCCTGAGCCTCGTCCGGGTGACCCAACTCGGCCTGCACGAGCCCGAGGTTGTGCGACAGGTACGCCTCGCCGACGAGCCAGCCGCTGGCGTGGGCAGCGGCGATGCCCCGGCGGTAGGCGTCGGCGGCGAGGTGATGCTTGCCGGCCGCCCAGTGCGCCTGCCCGATGGTCTGATGCATGGCGGCCTGGGCCCGTACGTCACCCGCGGCCTGCGCGGCGGCGAGCCCGGCCGACCCGCTCGCCAGCCAGGCGACCACGTCCCCCGAGACGAAGAAGTACCCGCGGAGCTGGTCGGCCAACTCCCAGGACCGTGCGCCGTGCCCGTCCTCCGGCGCCGATTCGACGGCGGCGATGAGACTGCCCACCTCCTCACCGAGCCACGCCGTCGCGGCATCGATGTCGGGGAACGGGTTCTCGATCGGGTCGACGTCGATCGGCAGCCGCACCATGTCGGCGTAGACCAGGCTCATCGCGGACGCGGTCCGCGCGAGGTACCAGGTGTAGAGCCGGCCCAACGCGGCGGTGCGGTCGACGGATGACTCCCGGTTCTCACCGTCCCGCAGCGCGTAGAGTCGCAGCAGGTCGTGGTAGCGGTAGCGGTCCACACCGCTGGGGTGGAGCAGGTTCTCCGCGACGAGATGGTCCAGCGCCGCGCGGACGGCCCGGGGCTCGACGCCGAGCACGGCAGCGACCGCGTCGGCCGAGAAGTTCTCCCCCGGGATCAGCGCGGCGGCCTGGAACACCTGGGTCGCCATCGGCGGCAGGTCTCGGCAACTGATCGCGAAACTGCTCGTCACGGTACGTTCGCCGAGGCTCAGTCGGGCGAGCCGCGACCGTTCGTCGGTCAGCCCTCGCAGCACCTCGGCGATCATGCTTTTCCGCCGGCCCGCCAACCGGCCCGCTACCAACCGCACCGCGATGGGCAACCGGCCGCACGCCTCGACAAGCGCCTCGGCGTCCCGGTGCTCGGTCCGGACGCGGGCCTCCCCCAGCTCTGCCCGCAGCAGGCCCAGTGCCTCCTCCGGCGTGAACACCGGCAGGAGCGTGGTGACCGCGCCGTCCAACTCCTCGCACTGGCTGCGGCTGGTGACCAGCACCGCGTTCCCGCCCGGGCCGGGCAGCAACAGGCGGATCTGGGCGGCGTTGTGCGCGTTGTCGAGCACGACCAGCACCCGTCGGTCGGCGAGGACGCTCCGGTAGAGCGCGGCGGCCTCCGCCTCGTCACCGGGGACGGCGCGCGCCTCGACGCCGAGCGCCCGCAGCAGCCGCGCCAGGGCGTACCCGACCGGGACCGGCCGGTCGTCGTTGCCGCGCAGGTCGAGGTAGAGCTGGCCGTCCGGGAAGTCGCGGCGCACTCCCCACGCCGCCATCAGGGCGAGGCTGGTCTTGCCGACACCGGCCATGCCGGAGATGACGTGGACGACCGGCGATCCGCCACGCGGATAGCGCAGCGCCCGCTCGATCCCTCGGAGTTCCTCGGCGCGTCCGCAGAAGTCCGCCGGCGGCGCCGGGGTCTGCCGCGGCGTGACCGCACCGCCGTTCGCCGCCGGAGTGCCGCCGGCCTGCACGCTCTGTCCGCTGACCACGGCCTGCCGCGCGTCGACCAGCTCGGCTCCGGGGTCCATGCCCAGTTCCTCGGCGAGCCGCCGGCGGACACTCTCGAAGGCCTCGATCGCGGCGGCCTGCTGTCCGCAGGCCGCGAGCGCGACCACCAGTCGCGCGTGCAGCGACTCGTGCCACGGGTAGCGCCCCGCCAGCCGGCGCAGGAGCGGGAGGACCTGCCGCTGTTCGCGGACCACCTCGCCGAGACGCGCCAGCCGCACGGCGACCTCCACGCGCTCCTCGGCCAGTGCCGTGACCAGCGGATCCCCGGAGAGTTCCGGCACGTCCTGGACGGCGTCGTCACCGCGCCACATGTTCGACGCGTCGAGGAGCAGGTCGAAGGCGCGTCGGGGCGGAAGGGCCGGCGAAGCGGCCTCGGCCAGGCGCGACCGGTAGGCCACGAGATCGAGTTGCTCGCCGTCGACGTGCAGCCGGTATCCACCCGACTCGAGGGTCACCGCCGGCGGCCGGTCGGACTGAAGCCTCGGCTCCAGCAGACGGCGGATCCGGCTCACATGGGTCTGCACCACGTTGGCCGCCGACGGCGGGGGTCGCTCTCCCCACAGCAGGTGGACCAGCTCGTCCCGGCTGACCGACCGGCCGGGCTCCAGCGCGAGGCGCGCCAACACGACGCGGTGCCGGCCGGCGCGGAGATCGGCGGACCGGCCGGCCCGGGTGACCAGCAGCGGCCCCAGCACCCGGACGCCGGCTGGGCCCGCCGCCTCGACCCGGTCCCGCTGCGGCGGTCGGGCCAGCTGCGTGAACCGCTCACGGTCTTCGTGGTGCAGCCCCAGGGCATCCGCGAGGGCGCGCAGCGAGCGCCCCCGCGGTCTCCCGCTGCGCCCCTGTTCGAGGTCGCGCACCACGCCGACGCTGACCCCTGCCTGGTCCGCGAGGTCCGCCTGGGTCAGGCCACGGCCGACCCGTGCGCTCCGTAGCAGGTCACCCAGGCCCTCATGTCTGAGATCATCCATTCGACTCCCCCGTGTTCGGACGGATCGTAGTACGAGGTCCACTACAGGATCTGTCCCTCCAGCCGTACGTCAGGAGCGCTCTCCACACTCGTCACAGGGCGGGCGGCAGCTCGCCGAAACACGGGAGGAGAACACATTGCACTCATCCGCTCGACGGTGCGCTTCACTGGCCCGCCGGACACTGGTGCCGGTGGTCGTGCTGGCCGCGGCCGTCGTCTCGATGCCGGTAGCGGCATCGGCCGCGCTCGACACCCCGGCGGCGCGCCTGGCCGCCACCACCGTGCCGGGCGACCCGCCACTGCCCGAGTACCCGGGCCTGTCGCCGCGCGCCGGAGCGGCCGCCGCGGTGAGCACCACGCCGCTGCCGTGCGACAACAACGGACCGGACAAGGCCATGCAGCGGTCGGACGCGGTCAGCCGGGCCCGTAGCTGGCTCAGCGTGGGTGGCGTCCCCTACAGCCAGAACCGCTGCTACAAGAACCAGTACGGCGACTACCGCACCGACTGCTCGGGCTTCGTCGCGATGGCGTGGGGTCTCGGCGGGGCGGGAGACGACTTCTGGACCGGCAACCTGAGTACCCGGTCGCACCCGATCGCACGCGCCGACCTGGCGCCGGGCGATGCTCTGCTCCGGCACACCGGTGACCGCGAGGAGAACCACGTCGCCCTGTTCGTGAAGTGGGGCAACTCGGCGCACACGGAGCCGGTGGTCATCGAGCAGACCGGCAGCGCGAACACCATCGAGCGCACCTGGACCGCCGGCAACGCCGGCCTCTACACCCCGGTCCGCTACGACAACATCCTGGAGGACGTGTCGCCGGAGGACGTGCCGATCTCGGGTGACTGGAACGGCGACGGCGTCGACACCGTCGGCGTCTTCCGACCCAGCACCTCCACCTTCTACCTCCGCGACACCAACAGCGGCGACGCCACCCGCATCTTCAAATTCGGCCACGGACCCTCCGGCGACATCCCCATCGCCGGCAACTGGGACAACACCGGCGGCGACTCCGTCGGCGTCTACCGACCCAGCAACTCCACCTTCTACCTCACCAACGGCACCACCAGCAGCACCAACGACACCGACTACGAATTCAAATTCGGCCACGGACCCTCCGGCGACCAACCCGTCGCCGGCAACTGGGACAACACCCGCGGCGACTCCGTCGGCGTCTTCCGACCCAGCACCTCCACCTGGTACCTCACCAACGGCACCACCAGCACCGACTATGAATTCAAATTCGGCCACGGACCCTCCGGCGACCAACCCGTCGCCGGCGACTGGAACAACAACGGCTACGACTCCGTCGGCGTCTTCCGACCCACCAACTCCACCTGGTACCTCACCAACGGCACCACCACCGCCACCAACACCACCGACCACGAATTCATCTTCGGCCACGGACCCTCCGGCGACATCGCCGTCCCCGGCCGCTGGATCAAAAACAGCAACACCACCCCCGGCGTCCGCCGCCCCGGCAACAACACCGTCTACCTCCGCAACACCAACAACGGAGGCCCCGTAGACACCCAGTTCATCTACGGCATCTGACCACCACAGCGGCGGGACCCGGACACCACCGGGTCCCGCCGCCGTGGCATGCCCGGACGGTGTCAGCCCCGGCGCAGCGCGGCGACGGCCTCCCGCAGGTCGTCCTGGCCGATCGGGGCGGGCGGTGCGCCCTCGGTGGCCTCCCGCAACGCCTTGGCGAGTTGCACCCGGCGCAGCGCCTCGCGCAGGTCGGCGCCGGTGAGCCCGGCGGTGTCGGCGGCGAGGGCGGCCGGGTCCACGTCGTCGGCGAACATCCGGAAGCCGGTGCGCTCGTGCCGGTCGATCAGCTCCCGGATCATCTTGCCGAGGATCTCCGCGCGGCCGGCCTCGTCCGGCGCGGGGATGGCGATCTTCAGGTCGAAACGGCCGGAGCGGATCAGCGAGGCGTCGACGCGTTGCGGGAAGTTGGTGGTGGCCACCACGATGACGTCGGGGTTCTCCTCGAACAGCGTGTTCATCTCCTGCTTGAAGATGCCGGCGACGGCGTTGACCGCCTGGCTGGCCGCGTCACCGCCGGCGCCGGCGTAGCTGATGATCGAGTCGAACTCGTCGAAGAGCATCACGGTGGGCCGGCGGTAGCGGCGGGCGTCGCGGAAGATGCGCTTGATGTTGCGCTCGGAGCCACCGAGGTACTTGTCCAGGATCTCCGGCGTGCGGATCTCCACGAAGTCCGCGCCGACCTCGTTCGCGAGGGCCCGGGCCAGCATGGTCTTGCCGGTGCCCGGCGGCCCGTACATCAGGATGCCCTGCGGCCGGCGCGCACCCCAGCGGGCCATCGCCTGCGGGTGCCGGAACGACACCGCCACCTCGCGGAACCGGGCGACCACGTCGGCCAGCCCGCCGACCTGGTCGAGGGTCACCGTGGAGCTGCGCGGCGCGGCCACCGCGACCGGTCGCCGCCCCACCAGGTACGTCCGTCCGCGCAGCACCGTCGGCTCGACGCTGTCGCCGGTGAGTTCGCGTACCGCCTGGAACAGCAGGCCGAGCACGGCACGCAGGTGCTCCGGTCCCACCTCGGCGCTGGGCACGTCGGCGCGGATGCGTACCGTGCCGTTCTCCTGATCGACGCGGGGTCGCACGCCGGCGGCCTCGGCGGCGGCCAGCACCGCCCGGCCGGCCGGGTCGCGCGGCGGCGTGACCAGGGCGGTGCCGGTGGGCCGCAGCCCGAGACGGCGGCCCGCCCCGGCCGCGGCCCGGCCCACCACGGCGGCCGGGCCGTCGCCGCCGCGCGCGGCCAGCCGCTCGGCGAGCAGCAGGCCGACCGGCCCGGCCAGCCCGAGCGCGAGCAGGCCGGCCGGCGCAGCCTCCACCCGCAGGTACGCCTCGAAGTGGTGCATCGGCCGCCCGTCGGCGGTGTCGGCGCGCACGGCGCAGCGGGCCTCCCGCACCGGGGCGGGGAAGCTCGCGCCGGCCAGCAACTCCACCGGACCGTCCTGGGCGGCGGTGAGCAGCCCGGCCGGGTCGGTGATGCGCACCTCGGCGCCGAGCAGTGGCACCGTCTCCTCGTCCGGCCGCACCTCGTACCCGGTCATGGGTCCTCTTCCCTCGCGGCGACGTGTGAGGACGAGTCTGGCACCCGCCGGGCCGGGCGGCCACCGCTCAGCCCGCGTCGGCGAGCAGGCCGTCGACCAGGTCGCGGGGCAGCCCGTGGGTGTCGTGCAGCCAGTGGTAGTCGCGTTCGGTCAGCGGACCCCCCGCGCGCACCCGGTCGACCAGTGGCCGGCCGCGCCGCAGCAGCTCCCGGAACCGGCGCTCCTCGTCGCACAGCAGCTCACGCGGCGGGCCGGGGTCGACCGGCCGGCGGAACCGGCGCAGCGTGTCCGCGTACCCGGTGAGCGGCAGCTCGCCCAGGCTCCGCGTCGGGTCGTCGCGCCACAGCACGGTAAGCGCGCGGCGCAGCAGCCGGCGCAGCACGTAGCCCCGGCCGGTGTTGCCCGGGCGTACCCCGTCGGAGAGCACGACCACCGCCGAACGCAGGTGGTCCGTGACCACGCGCAGGTCCGTTTCGGGCAGGTCCCACGCGTCGCGGACCGCGCCCACCCACGGGGTCAGGCCGTCGCCGGTGAACACGGACCGGTCGCCGCGCAGCACCATCTCCAGCCGTTCCAGCCCCATCCCGGTGTCGATGCTGGACAGCGGCAACGGCGTGAGCCGGCCGTCGGGGTGGCGGTGGTAGCGCATCTGCACGTGGTTCCACACCTCCACCCAGCGCTCGTCGCCGCTCGGCGTGCCGGTCGGCGGCCCGTCGCCGGTCCAGACGAAGATCTCCGAGTCGGGCCCGCACGGGCCGGTCGGGCCGTTGGACCACCAGTTGTCCTGGCCGAGCGCCTCCACCGGCACGCCGAGCGCGGTCCACGTCTCCCGCGCGGTCTCGTCCGGGCCGAGGTGCTCGTCGCCGCCGAAGACCGTCGCGTGCAGCTTCCCCGGTGGGATGCGGTAGCCGTCGGTGAGCAGATTGAAGCCCCAGCGCAGGCTGGTCGCGATGTCGTAGTCGCCGAGCGACCAGGAGCCGAGCATCTGGAACACGGTCAGGTGGGTGCGGTCGCCGACCTCGTCCAGGTCGGTGGTGCGCAGGCACCGCTGCACGTTGACCAGGCGGTGTCCGCCCGGGTGCGGGCGCCCCAGCAGGTACGGCGTGAGCGGGTGCATGCCGGACGTGGTGAACAGCACCGGGTCGCCGGGCGGTGGCACCAGGGAACTCTCCGGCGCGTCGGAGTGGCCGAGGCGGTGGTAGTGGTCCTCGAAGATGCGGATGATCTCGTCGGGTGTCATGGCGGGTGCCTTCCGGGTACGGGCGTCCGGACGATCCGCCGAAAGGTGGCGTGACACGACGACGCCGGCGGACCGTTTCCGGTCGCCGGCGTGGGGGTGAGGGCAGATCAGGCGGCGGCAACCGGCGAGCGGAAAGCTCGCGCGGCCGCGGCGGTGACTGATCGCCTGCTCTGCATGCCCCCACGCTAGCCCACCCCCTCCCCTCCCGCCCACCCCTTTCCTCCCACCCCCACCCACCCCACCCCACCCCCGGGGACGGGGGTGGGAGTGAGCAGGTGGCGGTAGAGGGCGTCCAGGCGCTCGGCCTGCGCCTCCCACGTCCAGGTGGGCAGCGGTGAGTTCGGACCCTCGTAGGCGGCGCGGTGACGGGCCGGGTCGGCGAGCACCGCCCGGATGGCGCGGGCGAGGTCGGCGGCGTCCCGGGCACGGAACACCTCGCCCTGCCCGGTGGCCCGGACCGTGTCGGCCATGGTGCGGACGTCGCTGACCACGATCGGCAGCCGCGCGTGCGCGTACTCGAAGAACTTGGTGATCAACGCGATCTCGTGGTTGGGCCAGTGGTGCAGCGGGATGAGCCCGACGTCGGCGGTGGCGAGGAACGCGACGAGCTGCCGGTGCGGCACGTACGGCACCACGTGCACCCGGTCGGCCACGCCACGCCGGACGGCCCGGGCGGTCACCTGGCGGACGTATCCGGCGGCCGGGTCGGCGACGACCAGCGCCAGGTGTACGCCGGGAAGTCGGGGCAGCGCCTCGACCACGGTGTCCACGCCGCGCTGGACCGCCATCGCACCGCTGTACACGAGCAGCGGGGCGCCGGCGGCCACGCCGCAGCGGACCCGCAGGTCGGGGGCGGCCCCGCCGGCCGGTTCCGCCTCGACGACCGGCGCGTTGAGCACGACGGTGGGACGCTCCGGCAGGTCATAGTCGCGGACCAGCAGCTCGGCGAGCGTGTCGGAGACGGTGACGACCGCGTCGGCGTGGTCGACGTACTCGCGGACGTAGCCCAGGTGGGCGGGCAGCCAGCCGGCGTTGTCGCGCCGGGGCCGCGCGCCGGGCAGCCACTCGTGCGCGTCCCAGACCAGCTTCACGACGCGTCCCCCCGCACGGGCGCGGTCGACCGCGCGGGCGGCCACGCCGAGCATCCGGAAGTCGTGCGCGTGGATCAGGTCGGGGCGCAGGCCGTCGAGGACCGGGCCGGCGACCCGCTCGTAGTCCCAGAGTCCCGGCTCCAGCCGGCGCCAGGCCCGGTCGCCCAGCCAGACCCGCCAGTAGCGGACCCGGGCGTGCTCCACCGGCCGGCGGGCCAGCCGGACGGCCCGCAACGGCAGCCCGCCGCGCGCCACCAACCGGCCACGCAGGCCGGACACGACGCCGCGTGGAGCGCGCACGTCGGTGGGGACGACGCGGGGCGCGTCCAGCGGCAGCACCCGTACCTCGGCGTCGCCGAGATGCCATCGGCGCTCGGCGCCGGTGCGGGCGCAGCCGAGGAGGGTGACGTGCCAACCGGCGTCGGCGGCGGACCGGGCGGCCTTCTGCACCCGCGAGTCGCCCTCGACCGCGTTGTCGACGAGCATCACCACCCGCCGGCCGGTGCCCGGCGGCGTCGCGGCGTCCCGCTGCGTCGGCATGGGCGCGAGTGTACGGGGGCACGGGGCCGGCCCGACGGCTGCGGAATGCGGCCTGAGCTGCGAAGACACCGATTGTGCGGAGGCCGGTGGGTGGATGTTCACCGGCCGTGCACGTGCCGGTCAGGCGGCGCCGGAGGGAACCAGCGGACCCGGCGCGACCGGCTGCCGGCCGTCGCGCCGGTTGGGCAGCGACAGGCGGATGACCTTCCACCAGGCGGAGGCGACCTGCTTGGGCAGCGGGCCGGTGGTGTAGCGCAGCCCGTACCTGTCGAACAGCGCCCGCACCTGCGGGGCGATCTCCTGGTAGCGGTTGCTCGGCAGGTCGGGGAAGAGGTGGTGCTCGATCTGGAAGGACAGGTTCCCGGTCATGATGTGCAGCAGGCGGGGACCGCTGATGTTGGCCGAGCCGAGCATCTGCCGCAGGTACCACTCGCCGCGCGTCTCGCCCTCAATGGAGGTCTTCTCGAACGTCTCCACGCCGTTCGGGAAGTGCCCGCACATGATCACCGAGTGGCTCCACACGTTGCGGATCAGGTTGGCGGTGAAGGTGGCGGCGAGCGTGGACAGGAACGACGGGCCGGAGAGCAGCGGGTGCACCACGTAGTCCTTGAGCACCTGCTTGCGGATCTTGCGGCCGACCGCCTTCGCCTTGGCCCGGAACTTCGGGTCCTTCAACCGCTTCTGCTTGAGGTGGTCGCCCAGCTCCATGTCGTACGCGGCGATGCCGTACTCGAAGAAGGCGGCGTTGAGCAGGTTCCACACCGGCTGGCCCAGGTGCATCGGGTGCCACGGCTGGTCCTCGTCGACGCGCATGATGCCGTACCCGAGGTCGTTGTCCTTGCCGACCACGTTGGTGTAGCGGTGGTGCAGCTCGTTGTGCGACTGCTTCCACTGGTCGGCCGGGGAGACGTGGTCCCAGTCCCAGGTGGTGGAGTGGATCTTCGGGTCGCGCATCCAGTCCCACTGGCCGTGCAGGACGTTGTGCCCGATCTCCATGTTGTCGAGGATCTTGGCGATGGTGAGCCCGGCGGTGCCGGCGATCCAGGCCGGCGGGAACAGCGAGAACAGCAGCACCGCGCGGCTGCTGATCTCCAGCGTCCGCTGGGTCTTGATCACCTTGCGGATGTAGCGGGCGTCCCGCTCCCCCCGGTCGGCGACCACCCGGTCCCGGATCGCGTCCAGCTCCTTGCCGATGATCTCGATGTCCTCGGCGCTCAGGTGGGCGATCGGGTTGTCGGCCTTCTTCTGGATCACGGTCACGTCGGTGGCTCCTCAGAGTTCGATGTCGCAGGTACCGGCTGCCGCCGAGACGCAGGTCTGGATCCGCACGCCGTCACCCGGCACAGCCGTGGTGACGTCGCCGTTGCGCAGGTCGCGCACCGCGCCCTGGCGCAGCGGCACGACGCAGCCGTAACAGATCCCCATCCGGCAGCCCGAGGGCATGAGCACCCCCGCGTTCTCCCCCGCGTCGAGCAGTGTGGTGGCACCGTCAGCCTGAACTGTTACCCCGGCGACGGTGAAATTCACCTTCCCGCCCTCGCCCGGTGTGATCACCGTGGGGCGGAACCGCTCGGTGTGCAACAACTCGGCGGCCCCCCGCGCCGCCCAGTGCGTCTCGGCCGCGTCCAGCAGGCCGACCGGGCCGCAGGCCCAGGTGTGCCGCTGCGCGTGGTCGGGTACGAGTTCGTCCAGCTCGGTCACGTCGAGCAGGCCGGAGGTGGCGGTGTGCCGCTCGACCAGGCGTACCGCGCCGCGTTCGGCCAGCGCCCGCAGCTCCGCGCCGAAGATGACGTCGTCGCGGGTCGGCGCCGAGTGCACCAGCACCACGTCGGCTTCTTCGGTGAGCCCGGCGCGGAGCATCCCCATGACCGGGGTGATGCCGCTGCCGGCGGTCAGGAAGAGGACCCGCTCCGGCGTGGCCGCGGGGAGCACGAAGTCACCCTGCGCCTGGTCGAGCTGGACGATCGTGCCGGGCCGGATCCGGCGGACCAGGTGGTTGCTGACCTTGCCGTCCGGGATCGCCTTCACGGTGACGGCGATCCGGCCGTCCGCCGCGCCCGGCGCCGAGGTGACCGAGTACGCGCGCCACTGGCGCACCCCGTCGACGTCCACGCCGAGGCGCACGTACTGCCCCGGCAGGTGGCCCCGCCAGCCGCGACCCGGCTGGATCACCAGCGTCGCCGCGTCCCGGGTCTCCGGGCGGACGGCGACGATCCGGCCACGCAGCGGCGCGCCCGCGCGCAACGGCGCGACCATGTCGAGGTAGTCGCCCGGCAACAGTGGGGTGGTGACCGTGCCGGCCAGCCGCAGCAGCCTGTCCCGGAAGGAGACCTTCTGGGAGCGGCGGGGGGCAGTTGTGGTCATATGACCAGCGTGACCGCGCAATCGCATAACATCTTGACCGGCAAAGGTGAAACGGTCACAGGTTTTTGTTCGAAGGGAACAACGATGACGCAGGAGAGCGGGACCGGGCAGCGGGCCGCCCATCTCGATCTCGACGTCGAGGTGGCGGCGACGCTGCGGGGCCGGCTGCCGATGGTCGCCGAGCGGACGGTCACCGCGATCACCGCCGAGGTGCCGGACTACTCCGGCGCGCTCACCGGCGCCATGCGCGAGAAGATCGAGAACGCGGTACGCATCGCGCTGGGCACGTTCCTCCAGCTCATCGAGGGTACCCAGGCGTTCGACCCGAGCACTCCCCTGGCCCCCGCGCTGGAGGCCGCGTACGCGCTGGGCAGCGGCGAGGCCCGCTCCGGACGGAGCATGGACGCGCTGCTCGCCGCGTACCGGGTGGGCGCCCGGGTGGCCTGGCGGGAGGTCTCCACCACCACCGTGCGCAGCGGGCTGGCCGCCGAGACGGTGGCCGAGTTCGCCGAGCTGATGTTCGCGTACATCGACGAGCTGTCCGCGGCCAGCGTGGCCGGGCACGCAGACGAGCTGGCCAGTGCCGGCCGGGTGCGCCGCCGGGACGTGGAACGGCTCACCCGGCAGTTGCTCGCCGGCGAGCCGGAGGAGTCGCTGCGACGCAGCGCGGAGCGGGCCGACTGGCCGCCGCCGCAGACGCTGACCGTGGTGCTGCTGCCCCGCCGGCACCTGCGCGGGGTGCTCGCCCTGCTCGGCCCGCAGACGCTGGAGAGCGGGGAGGACCTGCCCGGCATGCGTCCGGCCGAGGAGCTGGCGGTGCTGCTGGTACCGGACGCGCACGGCGGCCGGCGCCGGCAACTGGTCCGGCTGCTGCACGGGCACCGGGCGGTGCTCGGCCCGGCCCGCCCCTGGCACCGGGTCGCCGCGTCCTACCAACGCGCCACCCGGGCCCTCGCGCTCGGCCTCGGCGAGCCGGACGCCGGGCCGGTCGACACCGAGCGTCACCTGGCAGCGCTGTTGCTCAGCATGGACCCGGAGGCGCTGGCCGACCTGCGTGCCCAGGCGCTGGCCCCGCTCGCCGCGCTGCCCCCGGCCACCGCGCACCGGCTCGCCGAGACGCTGCGGTCGTGGCTGCTGCACCAGGGACGCCGCGACGAGGTGGCGGCGGACCTGTTCGTGCACCCGCAGACCGTCCGCTACCGGATGGGCAAGCTTCGGGAGCTGTTCGGCGACCGGCTGCACGAGCCGGCCACCGTCCTCGACCTCACCATCGCCCTCGCCGTCCCACCCGAGCAAGGAGGGGCCCCCGCCCAACGCCTCCGGTAGAGCAGCGGCCCCCGCTTGACACCCGGGGCGCAGGGCTCGGCGGCACGGGTCCTCCGGCCCTGTCCGGTCGCGCCGGCGCGGGGCAGGCTCGGGAGGGGACGAGGAACGAGGAGGCGCCGCCATGGACCGCTCATCGACCCGCACGGAGCAGACCCAGACGGTACGGGTGCTGGAGACGGCGGCCCGACAGTCCCTGCACGCCCCCTCGGTGTTCAACACCCAGCCCTGGCGCTGGCGAGTCGACGCGGACACGCTGGAGCTGCGCGCCGACCCGGCCCGGCAGCTCGCCCACACCGACCCGGACGGCCGGCTGCTGATCCTGAGCTGCGGCGCGGCGCTGCACCACGCCCGGGTGTCGCTCGCCGCCACCGGCTGGGCGGTCACCGTCGAGCGGCTGCCCGACCCGGCCGACCCGACGCTGCTGGCCCGGCTGCGCGCCACCGGCCCGACCGCGTTGGACGTACCGGCGCTCCAGCTCGTCGACGCGATCCCGCGCCGTCGCACCGACCGACGCGCGTACGGCGACCGGCCGGTGCCCGAGCCGGTGCTGACCCGGCTCACCGACGCCGTCGAGGCGCAGGGCGCGCACCTGCACGTGGTCCGCCCGGACCAGATGCCGATGCTGGCCGTGTCCACCGGTCGCGCCGCCGACGCGGAGCTGGCCGACCCGGCGTACCGGGAGGAGCTGCGTCGGTGGACCAACCGCCCGGCGGGCAGCGGCGACGGCGTGCCCACGACCACCGCGGTCCGGCCCGCGCCACGGCGCGTCCCGCTGCGCGACCACGCCCCCGGCGGGGCGGCCGGGCTGACCGCCGGCGCGGACTTCGACCGCGGCGCGGCGTACCTGATCCTGTTCGGTGACCGCGACGAGCCGGCGGCCTGGCTGCGCGGCGGCGAGGCGCTGTCGGCGCTGCTGCTCACCGCGACCGCCGAGGGGTTGGCCGGCGCGCCGCTCAGCGACGCGATCGAGCTGGCCTGGCCGCGGCGGATGATGCGCGACCTGCTCTCCGGCATCGGCGACCCCTACCTGGTGGTGCGGGTCGGCTGGGGGCCGGACGCGGATCTGCCGCCGGCTCCGCGCCGCGCGCCCGCCGAGGTCATCGAGGTGGTCGCGCCGCAGTGAGCACAAGGACGATCGTGGCGACGGGCGTCGCACGCCCGCGCCCTGGCGCTAACCTCGGCGGGTGTTCGAGCTGAATCCGGCCGACGCGTTCGTGGTCTTCGGCGACCAGGACTCCGGCTGCGTCTCCTACGGCGTCGAGGCGGCGGGCCGGCGCTGGTTCGTCAAGCGGGGCCGGACGCCGCGGGCGCGGGCCTCGCTGACCCGGGCCCTCGGGCTGCACGCCGCCGTCCGGCACCCGGCAATCGTCCGACCGGAGCTGGTGCGCGACGGCACCGACGGGCCGACGCTGGTGTACCCGTGGTGCGATGGCACCGTTGTACGACGGCTGTTTCCTCTACGACTTCGACGCGCGCCGGATGCGGCTGATCGACCTGGACGAGTACCGGCCGGGACCGTTCACCCTGGACTCCGAGCGGTTGCCGGGGTCCCGCCGCTACCTCTCGCCGGAGGAACTGACCCGCGGCTCGGTGATTGACGAGCGCACCACCGTCCACGCGTTGGGCCGCACGCTGCGCCACCTGCTCGACGCGCCGTCCGGCTGGCGGGGCGACGCCCGCGCCGCGGCGGTCGTGGACCGGGCCACCCGAGCCGACCCGGGCGCGCGATACGCGTCCGTGCCCGATCTGGTCGAGGCCTGGCGGAACGCCTGACCGCCGATCGGCTGACCCTCGCTCGCGTGCGGGCCTTCGCAGGCCGGCGACGACGCCGGATCGATCACGCTCGGTGAAGGCTGACACGCCGCCAGGGCGGTCACTTCGAGTAGCGGCGATCCGCGGGCCCGGAGTGGCGACCACTTGACGTCAAGCCGCTCTGAGCAGGGAGTATGCGGTCAGCATCGCTGCTTCGGGGCGAGCCGGTCACCGCCTTTGCTCTGCAGCCTTCCGCGCAGCAGTAGCCATACGTCACCAATGCGTCGATGGCTGCAGAGCAAAGGCGGCGGGGTGCGGGATCGCGGGCCCGCCATCTCGCTCACCTTCGGTGACGATTAGACGCGGTCACGCGAGGGGTGGCGAGAACCCAGGCGGCACGAGCGGGTCGGCGGCCCGAGCAGCCCGCGCAGCCCGAGCGGCCGCGAGGACGCGAGGACGCGAGGACGCGACGGCAGACAGGGTACGGGCCGGGCTAGCCGCCGGCCAGGACCTCGCGGAGCCGGGCGGCGAACTCCGCCGGCTTGCCGGCGTAGCCGGAGTGCTCGCCGAGGAAGCCGCCGTGGTGGCTGGGGAACACCACCGCCTCCTGCCCGAGCAGCGCCGCCGTGCCCAGCGCGGTGCGCGCGGTGTAGGTGCCGGCGGACTCCTCGCCGACCGCGACCACGATGCGGGTCGGCGCGGCGGCGAGCCGGGCCGCGTCGGGGCGGTAGTCGGTGACCGCCCACGAGTTCCTCGACAGCAGCGGATCGTCGCGGGTGCCGTCGTCGTCGGCGGGCAGGCCGAAGGCCGCCGGGTCGGCGGCGGGCCGGTCGAAGTAGTCGTCGGTGAACTCGCCCTGCCAGGACGTCATGGCGATGAAGTCGGCCATCCCCGCGCCCGGGCCCTTCGCCTGGTAGGCCTCGTGGAAGCGGGCCCGGGCCCGCTCGGCGCCCGCCGCGTCGGGGAGCACCGCGTTGATCGGCGGCTCGTGCGCCACCAGCGTGACGACGTCGCCCGGGTGGGTGGCGACGAGCTCCAGCCCGGTCACCGCGCCGCCGCTGCTGCCGAGGATCTCGACCGGGCCGGCGCCGAGGGCCTCGATCAGCAGGTGCAGGTCGGCGGCCTGCTGCTGCGGCGCGTGGTCGGACCGGCCGTCGGTGCGCTCGCTGCGGCCCAGGCCGCGGGGGTCGTAGGTGACCACGGTGCGGTCGGCGAAGTGCTCGACGAGCGCCGAGAAGCCCTCCGCCGTCATCGGCTGACCGATCATCAGCAGCACCGGGCGGCCGTCCGACGGCGGGAGCGGCCCGCGCACGTCGTAGACCAGATCGGCGCCGGGCACGGCGAGCGTGTGGGTCCGTGTCGTCGTCATGGCCGCGACCCTACGACCCCGGTACGACGCCCGGCCGCCGATCCCGGGCCGGCGCGCCGGTGCCGGCAAAGCCGGTAGCCGGCCCGTCGGGATGCACCAGACTGGTCGGGTGAGCAGCCTGCCGCAGGTCCGACGGTCAGACCGGGGGGATGCCGGAACGGCCGATGGCGGACATGTCACCGCCGCCGATCTCGCTGGTCGCGGTCGGCGACGGCGCGGTGGCCTCGGTGTGGTCCTCGATGCACGCGTCAGCCAGCCCGTGCATCAGCTCCCCGATGGCGGCCAGTGCCGTCCCCTTGTCCGGGCAGGGTCGGCCGGTGGCGAGCACCTGCCCGTCGCCGCCCAGCACGGTGAAACCCACCCGGCCGTCGGTCTCGCTCTCGATGACGAACTTCACCGCGCTCCTTTCGCCGATCAGACGCCGTGGGACTGCAACCACAGCTCCAGCAGACCCAGTTGCCACAGTTTGTTGCTGCCGGCGGCCGCCTGCGCCCGGTCCGGCTCGGCGAGCAGCTCGTCGACGTACGCGCGGCGGAACAGGCCGCGCCGGCGTGCCTCGGGCGCGCCCAGGGCCTCCACCACCAACTCTCGCACCGGACCGTCGACGTTGCGCAGCGCCGGCACCGGGAAGTAGCCCTTGGGCCGGTCGATCACCTCGGCCGGCAGCACCTCCCGGGCCACGTCCTTGAGCACGCCCTTGCCGCCCTGGGCCAGCTTGTGCTCCGGCGGGCACGCCGCGGCCAGCATCACCAGGTCCTGGTCGAGGAACGGGGTCCGCACCTCCAGCCCCCAGGCCATGCTCATGCTGTCCACCCGCTTGACCGGGTCGTCCGGCAGCATCAGGTGCGTGTCCAGGCGCAGCACCGCGTCCACCGCGCTCTGCGCGCCCGGCGCGGCCAGCTCCGCGGCGACCAGCTCGCCGCTGACGTCACGGTCGCAGGCGTACGCCGGGTCGACCATCCGGTTCAGCCCGGCGTGGTCCCGGTCGAAGAACGCGGCGGTGAACTCGGCGGCCGCGTCCGGCCGGGCCGCCTCGGCGAGCCGATGGTGGTAGCCGTAGCCGGCGAAGACCTCGTCCGCGCCCTGACCGGACTGGGCCACCTTGACGTGCCGGGCGACCTGCTCGGAGAGCAGGTGGAACGCCACCACGTCGTGGCTGCCCATCGGCTCGGTCATGGCCGCCACGGTGGCGCGTACCGCCGGGCCGAGGTCGCCGTCGGCGAGGCGGATGCGGTGGTGGTCGGTGTCGAACGCGCGGGCGACCAGGTCGGAGTAGTGGAACTCGTCGCCGGTCTCGTCGCCGCGGCTGTCGAAGCCGATGCTGAACGTCTGCAGGTGGTGCTGCCCGGCCCCGTCGAGCAGCGCCACGATCATGCTGGAGTCGAGGCCGCCGGAGAGCAGCACCCCGACCGGCACGTCGGCGACCAGGCGCCGGCGTACCGCGGTGCGCAGCGCGTCGCCGATCGCGGTCTGCCAGTCGCGGGCGTCCATGCCGTCGTGGGCCGGGTCGCGCCGGTACCCGGGTCGCCAGTAGACGTGCTCGCGGGACCGTCCGTCGGCCTCCACCACCCGGACGGTGGCCGGGGGGAGCTTGCGCACCCCGCGCAGGATGGTGCGCGGCGCCGGCACGATCGAGTGCCAGGAGAGGTAGTGGTGCAGCGCCGCCGGGTCGATGCCGGTGTCCACGCCGCCGGCCGCGAGCAACGCCGGGAGGGTGGAGGCGAACCGCAGCCGACCGGGCGACTCGGCGAGGTAGAGCGGCTTGATGCCCAACCGGTCCCGGGCCAGCACGAGCCGGCGCCGCCGCCGGTCCACCAGTGCGACGGCGAACATGCCGACGAGGTGGTCGACGAACCGTTCACCCCACTGGGCGTACGCGACCAGGACGACCTCGGTGTCACTGGTGGAGCCGAAGGTGTGGCCGGCGGCCCGCAGCTCGTCGCGCAGCTCGGGATAGTTGTAGACGCAGCCGTTGAAGACCAGGGCGAGGCCGAGGTCGTCGCGGACCATCGGCTGGCCACCGGCCTCGGAGAGGTCGATGACGGTCAGCCGGCGGTGCCCGAGCGTCACCCAGCCGTCGCTCCACCGGCCTTCGCCGTCCGGGCCGCGGGAGCGCATGGCCTCGGTCATCCGGTCGACCGCGGCGGCGTCCGGGACCGCCCCGTCGAAGCGGGCCTCACCGCTGATCCCGCACATGTCGGCGACTACCCGGCGTGTGACGGAGGAAACCCGGGATGGGCGGTTGGCGAGCCGGGATCGGCGAGCCGTCGTACGGTGGCCGTACGGGCCATGTCCCCGGGCGGTCCGGCCACGGGACGTGGCCATGATCAACAACGCCTGCCAGGAGGACGTGTGTTCGCCAATCCCGAGGAACTCCTGCGTTACCTCAAGAACGAGGACGTGAAGTTCGTCGACGTACGTTTCTGTGACCTGCCCGGCGTGATGCAGCACTTCAACCTGCCGGTCGAGTCCTTCGACGACAGCGTCTTCACCGACGGCCTCGCGTTCGACGGCTCGTCGATCCGCGGCTTCCAGTCGATCCACGAGTCGGACATGCTCCTGCTCCCGGACGTGGCCACCGCGTTCATCGACCCGTTCCGGGCGCAGAAGACCCTCGCGCTGAACTTCTTCGTGCACGACCCGTTCACCCGCGAGGCCTACTCCCGTGACCCGCGCAACGTGGCCAGGAAGGCCGAGGCCTACCTCGCCGCCAGCGGCATCGCCGACACCGCCTACTTCGGCGCCGAGGCCGAGTTCTACATCTTCGACTCCATCCGCCACGAGACCTCGGCGCACCAGTCGTTCTACTACATCGACTCGATCGAGGGCGCCTGGAACACCGGCCGGGTCGAGGAGGGCGGCAACCGCGGCTACAAGACCGCCTACAAGGGCGGCTACTTCCCGGTCCCGCCCGTCGACCACCACGCCGACCTGCGCGACAGCATGGTCCGCCGGATGGTCGACGCCGGGTTCACGGTCGAGCGCTCGCACCACGAGGTGGGCACCGGCGGGCAGTCGGAGATCAACTACAGGTTCTCCACCCTGCTGCACTCCGCCGACCAGCTCCAGCTCTTCAAGTATCTGATCAAGAACGAGGCGTGGGCACACGGGAAGACGGCCACGTTCATGCCCAAGCCCTTGTTCGGTGACAACGGCTCCGGCATGCACACCCACCAGAGCCTGTGGCGCGGTGGCGAGCCGCTGTTCTACGACGAGACCGGCTACGCCGGCCTGTCCGACACCGCCCGCTGGTACATCGGCGGCCTGCTGCACCACGCGCCGTCGCTGCTCGCCTTCACCAACCCGACGATCAACTCCTACCGGCGCCTGGTGCCCGGCTTCGAGGCCCCGGTCAACCTGGTCTACTCCCAGCGCAACCGCTCCGCGTGCACCCGCATCCCGGTCACCGGCAGCAACCCCAAGGCCAAGCGCGTCGAGTTCCGCGTCCCGGACCCCTCGGCCAACGTCTACCTCGCCTTCTCCGCGATGATGATGGCCGGCCTGGACGGCATCAAGAGCAAGATCGAGCCGCCGGCCCCGATCGACAAGGACCTCTACGACCTCCCGCCGGAGGAGTGGGGCGACGTCAAGCAGGTCCCCGGCTCGCTCTCGCACGCGCTGGAGGCGCTTCAGGCCGACCACGACTACCTGCTCGACGGCGGCGTCTTCACCGACGACCTGATCTCCACCTGGATCGACTGGAAGAACGCCAACGAGGTCGACCCGGTGCGCCTGCGGCCCACCCCGCACGAGTTCGCCATGTACTACGACTGCTGACACCGGGGTCGCCGTCGACCACCGCTCCCGCGTGTCGCCCGCGGGGGCGGTGGTCGGCCGAAAACGGCAGCTCGACGGTCACCGGCCTCGTACCGTCGAGGCATGACCCCGCCGAGCGACGACGCACCGACCCGGCCCGGGCGACGCGGCGGTCGCCGGTGAGGCCGCGGCCCGCCACCGCCACCTCGACCCCGGCGATCCCCACCACTCTCACCCTCGGAGTGGAGGAGGAGTTCCTGCTGCTGGATCCGCTGACCGGGGAGAGCATGCCGGTCGCCGACCAGGTCCGCGACGCGCTCTCCGGGACCGCCCGCGTACAGAGCCGGCAGGAGTTCCGGCACAGCATGGTGGAGATGGTGACCCCGGTCAGCCCCGACCTCGCGGCGTTGCGGGACCATCTCGTCGCGCTGCGCCGCGCCGCCGCCCGTGCGGCCGACGCCGTCGGGGCACGGCTCGTCGCGGTCGGCGCCACCCCGGTCTGCGAGGCCCACCGCACCGTCCCCGACGAGCAGCGCTACCACGACATGTCCCGCCGGTTCGGGCCGGTGGCGCACGATCCGGCGGTCTGCGGCTGTCACGTCCACGTCGGGGTGCCCGACCGGGAACTCGCCGTGCAGGTCTGCAACCACCTGCGCCCGTGGCTGCCGGTGGTGCAGGCGCTCACCACCAACTCGCCGCTGCACGACGGCCGGGACACCGGGCACGCGAGCTGGCGCTCGATGCAGTTGGAGCGGTGGCCCAGCATCGGCCCGACGCCGCACTTCGACTCCGCCGCCGACTACGACGCCACCGTGCGCGACCTGATCACCGCCGGGATCATGCTCGACGCGGCGATGGTCTACTGGTATGCGCGGCCGTCAGCGGCCTACCCGACGGTGGAGGTCCGCGTCGGCGACGTCTGCCCCACCGTCGACGACACCGTGCTCGTCGCCGGGCTGGTCCGGGCCCTGGTCGCGACCGTGATCGACGAGATCGGCGCCGACGTCACCGCCCCGCGCATCCGCGACTGCCTGGTCGCCGCCGCGCACTGGCGGGCCGCCCACGACGGCGTCGCCGGCGACCTGGTCGACCTGCGCACCGGCCGGCCCAGGCCGGCCTGGGACCTCGTCGACGACCTGATCGTCACCGTCGCGCCCGCGCTGCGCCGGCACGGGGACCTGGACCTGGTGCTGCGCCAGGTGGACCGGCTGCGCCGCAGCGGCACCGGGGCCACCCGGCAACGCCGGATCATGGCCGACACCGGCGGCGACGTCCGCGCCGTGCTGGATCACCTGGCCGCGCAGACCGTCGCGGCCTGACCGGGCCGGCCGGTGCTCTCAGCGCAGACCGGCGAACAGGTCGTCCTCCGGCGTCGGCGCACCGGTGCTGTCGCGCACCCGGACGAACGTCTCCATCCCCATCAGCTCGGTGAACCGCTCCTGCCCCAGGCGCAGGAAGAAGATGTTCTCCGCCTGGCTGGCGTGCGCCGCCAGGGAGGCGAACTTCTGCCCACCGTGGGCACGGGTGTCCACCCAGGTGGTGATCTCGTCGTCCGGCAGGCCGAGCGGCGGCATCTCGTCGGCGGCGTCCGGCTCGGGAAACTCCACCCCGATCTCCTGCATGACCTTGCCGAACTCCAGGAACGCGCGCTGCGGCACCGTGGTCCAGTAGACCTTCGCCGGGATGCCCGTGCGCTCGACCGCGGCCATGGTGATGCGGTGCGCCTGGATGTGGTCCGGGTGGCCGTAGAAGCCGTTCTCGTCGTAGGTGACCACCACGTCGGGGCGGTAACGCCGGATCAGCTCGGCCAGCCGGTCGGCCGCCTCGGCCACCGGCGTGTTCCAGAACGCGCCGGGCGCGTCGTTTGTCGCCCAACCCATCATCCCGGAGTCGGCGTAGTCGAGCGTCTCCAGATGCGTGACCTTCAACGCCTCGCAACTGGCCGTCAGCTCCGCCTGGCGCATCGCCACCACGGACTGCGGGTCGTGCCCGTCATCGCCCGGCTTGACGCCGCCGGGCCCGTCGCCGCACCGGCCGTCCGTGCAGGTCACGAGCACCGTGGTGATGCCCTCGGCCGCATAGCGGGCGAGGATGCCGCCGGTGCTGGTCGCCTCGTCGTCGGGGTGCGCGTGCACCGCCATCAGGGTCAGGGATCGCTCAGCCACCCCGTCACCATACGAGCATCCACCGACGCACTAGCATTGCCCGGTCCGCAGACGGCGACGGAAGCGAGGCACGATGGGTTGGCTCCGGCGGTTGCTGGGCGGCGGTGGCGGTGGGGTCGAACTGGACCCGGGACGCCAGCAGGCGCTGCTGCGCGACGTCCGGCACTCCTACGGCGCGCACGCCCGGATCCGGTTCCCCGAGCAGGTCGACGCGATCAGCCGGCTGCTGTCCGACGACGACGGTCTGGTGGTGGCCGCCGGGATCGTGTGCGAGGCCGCCGAGGAGGCCCACGCCGACCTTCAGTACCAGGCCCAGGAGGTGTTCCGGCGCACCGGCCGGCGGCTGCTGGTGCACCGCCGCAACTACCGGCCCCTGTGGAAGGAGGCCGGGCCGTCGCTGCGCTGGCCGCTGGGCGCGCTGCCCAGCGGGCTGCACCCGTACGCTCAGGTGACCGCCGCCGCCACGGTGGTCGGCGGGCGGGCGAAGCGCCTCGACCGGGTGACCGACCCGCAGCCGTTCGTGGTCCGCCTGTTCGAGGTGCTCGACCTCACCACCGCCGGCTGGGAGTTCGGCCGGGTGCGGGTGGACACCGACGGCACCACCCTGGTCGAGCGGCTGACCCACGCCGGCGCGCAGGTCCTCGCCGCGATGGACGACCCGCCCCGGCTGCCGCCGCCGGTGCGGGAGCTGATGCGCCGCAACCACAGCATCGACGTGTACGACCCGGCCGGCCCCCGGGTGGTCGGCCGGATCAACCTGGGCGCGCGGCTGCGCGAGACGCTCCTGGCCTGACCGTCGGACCACTCCCTCCCACCGTGCCGGCCGGGCCGGTGCGGGGCTGCGCCCTCCGCACCGGCCCCGGTCGCGGCGGCAGGGAGTGGTCGGGTCGAACCTGCGTACTCGAGTCGGATCCGGTCAGGCGACGCCGCAGTTCTGGCCGTTCAGGGTGAACGCGGTCGGTCTGGTGTTGGCGCCGGACCATCTGGCGATGAATCCGAAGGTGACGGTGCCGCCCGGACCGATGGCGCCGTTGTAGGCGACGTTCGTGGCGGTGACCTGCGCGCCGCTCTGGGTGTAGGTGGCGCCCCAGGCCTGGTTGATCTGCTGGCCGTCGGCGAAGGACCACCGCAGGGTCCATCCGTTGACCGGGGTGGTCCCGGTGTTGCGCACCGTCACGTCACCCTGGAACCCGTCCGGCCACTGACCGCTGATCGCGTACGTGACCTGGCAGGCGCCGGTCGACGGCGGCGGGGTGGTCGCGGTCGGCGTCGGGGTGGGCGAGGGCGTGGCGGTCGGCGTGGGCGTCGGTGTGGGGTTGCCTTGTCCGTTGCTCACCCGGTAGACGACGGTGCCGTGTGCGGGCACGCTGGCGGAGATCGTGCCGGTGCTGGTGGAGGTGGTGTCGGTCCATGCGTCGCGCAGGGTGAACGAGGTGCCGCTCTTACCGACCGCGGTGGTGGTGGTGGTGATCGTGGTGGTGGTGTTGCCCTGGTTGAACAGGGTGACGGCGACGTCGCCGTTGGCCAGTGGTTTGGCCAGGACGCGGCGGGTGCCGTCGAAGGAGACCTGGGTGGCTTGCAGGGCGAGTGGGTCCTGGCTGATGGCGATG
The DNA here is from genome assembly GCF_043197045.1 of Micromonospora sp. NPDC049282. NCBI lineage: Bacteria > Bacillati > Actinomycetota > Actinomycetes > Micromonosporales > Micromonosporaceae > Micromonospora > Micromonospora sp. NPDC049282. Next base: position 274,862 of record NZ_JBICSL010000007.1, on the reverse strand, counting down.
AGGTTGGCGTTCTTCAGGATCGTCTGGGTGGCGGTGTTCATGTTGCGCAGGTCGTTGCCGGCGATCAGTGGTGAGGCCAGCACCGCCCAGAGCGCGAAGTGGCTGCGCATCTCGGTGTCGGTCATGCCGCCGCGGCCGACTTCCAGCATGTCCATGTCGTTGAACGCGCCGGGCTTGGCCCGGGCGGCCAGCGGCACGGTGACGTCGACGATGTTCTGGATGCCCATCGGGTAGCCGTTGGTCTGCCCGCTGTTCCAGGTGTTGGTGATGTCCTCGGTGGTGCGCCACATGTTCGCCACGTCGCCCCAGTTGCGTTGCGGGCCGGTCTTGGAGTGCACGCTGTTGGAGTTGATGCTGTAGACGATGGGCCGGCCGGTCGCGGCGAGCGCGTCGCGCATGATGTTGAACACGCGTACCTGCTCGTCGATGCTGCCGCTGGGCGAGCACCAGTCGTACTTGAGGTAGTCCACGCCCCAGGCGGCGAACTGGCGGGCGTCCTGGGCCTCGTGTCCCTGGGCCCCGGTCGCGCCGGGATAACTGTTGAAGTACTGCGCGCACGTCTTGTCCAACGGGCCCTGGTAGATGCCGAACTTCAACCCCCGGGCGTGGATGTAGTCACCGAGCGCCTTCATGCCCGACGGGAAACGACTCGGGTCGCCCTGCAGGTTCCCCGCCGAGTCCCGGTTCGGGTTCATCCAACAGTCGTCCACGACGACGTACTGGTAACCGGCATCACGCATCCCCGAGCTGACCATCGCGTCGGTCATCTGCCGGATCAACGTCTCGTTGATGTTGCACCCGAACGTGTTCCAACTGTTCCAACCCACCGGCGGCGTACGGGCCGCGCCGTTGTCGAGCGCCATCGCCTCGGGCGGGCGCAACACGGCCGCGGCCCCGGCCACGACCAGCAGTCCCGCCGCCGTCGCGGTCAGGATCCGGCGCCTGCGAGCAGCCTGTCTCATGATCTTCATCCCTTCCCGGAAAGTGACGTCCTGCGGAGACGGCCGGCGGACGCGCCCCGGCCCGGCCGGGGCGCGTCCCGTCCCGGTCAGGTCGTCGTGCAGGTGATGTTCGTCGGCGGGTTGTTGGCGCCGTTCACCGTGCCGATGAAACCGAAGGTGGTGGAGCCGCCGGCCGGCACCGAACCGTTGTAGTCGACGTTGCGCACCACCACGTCGGCGCCGCTCTGGGTGTGCGAGCCGCCCCAGATCTGGCTGATGACCTGCCCGTTGGGGAACGTCCAGGACACCGTCCAGCCGCGGATCGCGGTCGCGCCGGCGGTCACCGTGACCTCGGCCTGGAAGCCGCCCGACCACGAGCCCGTCACCGCGTACGTCGCTCGTGCGCCCGACGGCGCGGGCGAGCTGATGGTCGGCGTCGGGCTCGGTGACGTGCTGGTCGGCGTCGTCGTGGGCGTGGGCGTCGCGGTCAGGGTCGGTGTCGGCGTCACGCCGGGCCGGGCCGCACGGTAGGTGTGGCCGGCGCGGACGGTGAGCTGGACGACGTCCGTCTCCGGTCGGGTGGTGCCCGGCGTGCTGCCGTCGGTGGAGTCGACGAGGGTGAAGCTGCCGGTGAACAGGCGGGACCGCACCCGCAGCGTGCCGTCGCGGTCGGCGCGGACGGCGATCTCGTCGACCTGACCGTTGGTCCAGGACAGGCCGACGGTGTATCCGCCGCGACCGCGCAGGCCGGCGACCTGCCCGGTCGGCCACGCGGTCGGCAGCGCGGGCAACACGTTCAGCTCGCCGGCGTGGCTGTGCAGCAGCATCTCGGCGATGCCGGAGGTGGCGCCGAAGTTGCCGTCGATCTGGAACGGCGGGTGCAGGTCGAACATGTTCGGCGCGAGCCGGTCGGTGCGCACCAGGTCGCGCAGGAGCTTGTGGGCCCGGGCGCCGTCCTCCAGCCGGGCCCAGAAGTTGATTTTCCAGGCCAGCGACCAGCCGGTGCCGTCGTCGCCGCGCAGCTCCAGGGTCTTGCGGGCGGCCTCGTACAGCGCCGGGGTGCCCCGCTTGGTGATCTGGTTGCTGGGGTGCAGGCCGTACAGGTGCGACACGTGCCGGTGGGTCCGCTCGGTCTCGACCCAGTCGGCGAGCCACTCCTGCACGTTGCCCCGCGAACCGACGCGACTCGGGGGCAGCCGGTCCCTGGCGGTACGCACCTGGGACCGGAACGTGGTGTCCACACCGAGGACCTCGCTGGCCCGGGCCGCGGCGTCGAACAGGTCACGCAGGATCTGGTTGTCCATCGTCGGCCCGGCGCAGACGCTGGCGTTCGCGTGATGCGGCAGCTCCGGGGAGTTCGACGGGTTCGTCACCAGGTAGTTGAGCGTCGGATGGACGACCAGGGTGTCGAGGAAGAACTGGGCGGCGCCCTTCAGGGCCGGGTAGTTCGCCTGGAGGAAGCCGAGGTCGCCGGTGAACTGGTAGTGGTCCCAGATGAGCGTGCTCAGCCAGGCCCCACCGGTCTGCCACATGCCCCACAACGCCCCGTCGACCACCGAGGCGCCCCGCCACGCGTCGGTGTTGTGGTGGGTGACCCAACCACCGGCGCCGTACTGCGCCTGGGCGACCCGCGCGCCGGTCACGGTCAGGTCCTTGACCATGTCGAAGACCGGCAGGAAGCACTCGGACAGGTTCGTGGTGTCGGCCGGCCAGTAGTTCATCGGCAGGTTGGCGTTGATCGTGTACTTCGAGTCCCAGGACGGCGCCAGTGAGTCGTTCCAGATGCCCTGGAGGTTCGCCGGTTGGGTGCCCGGGCGCGAGGAGGAGATCAGCAGGTACCGCCCGAACTGGAACAGCAGCGCGGCGAACTGCGGGTCGTTGCTGCTCGCGTGCTGCGCGATCCGCACGTCGGTCGGCTGGTCGGCCGCCGCCGTACGCCCCAGGTTGATCGTGACCCGGTTGAACAGCGCCTGGTAGTCGGCGAGATGGCGGCTGCGCAACTGGTCGAAGGCGACGCTCCTGGCGGCGCTGAGCCGATTGCGCGCGATGCCCTGGTAGTCGCCGTTGACGGTGCGGTAGTTGACGTAGCTGGACCCGATCGAGATCAGGACGGTCACGCTTGTGGCGCCGGACACCCGCAGCGTGCCGCCGGAGCTGCTGACCGTGCCACCGGTCACCGCGGCGTTGGCCAGGGCGAGGAAACGCACCGAGCCGTTGACCCCCTCCATGCTGCCGGAGATGCCGTCGAGCCCGATGGTCGCGCCGTCCGGGCTGGACACGGTGGTCCGTTGCGGGCTGTCGAAGGTGGCCGAGAACGTGATCGAGTTGGCCCGGTCGGCGGTCAGCCGCAGCACGATCACCTGGTCGGCCGCGCTGGCGAAGACCTCCCGCTGGTGGCGTATCCCGTTCAGCACGTAGGTCGTGGTGACCGTTGCGGTGGTCAGGTCGAGGGTCCGGTTGTACTGGGTCGCCCCGCTGGCGGAGCCGAGGGCGAGCCGGAGGTTGCCGACGGTCTGGTAGGCGAGCTGCCCGCCCGGTGTGCCCATCATGGTCTGGTTGATCAGGTCCTGCGCCGAGGTCCACTGGTCGGCGAAGACCCGGCGCCGGATCTCGGCCAGGTTGGCCGCGCCCCGGGTGTTCGCCGAGTCGTACGGGCCGCCGGCCCAGACGGTGTCCTCGTTGAGTTGCAGCCGTTCGGTGTCGATGTTGCCGAACACCATCGCGCCGAGACGCCCGTTGCCGATCGGCAGCGCGCGGAGCCAGTCGGTGCCCGCCTGCTCGTCGTACCAGAGCGCCAGGTCGTTGGCGGCCAGCGCCTGTGGTGGCGCGGTCGAGCCGGCCCGGGCGGCGGCGCTCCAGGCGACCGGCACCAGCGCGGCGCCGGCCCCCGCCGCCGATGCCTTGAGGATGTTCCTTCGGGTCACGTCAGACATGATTTCTCCAAGCCCGGATCAGACGCGGGTGCAGGTCAGGGACGGCGTGCTCGCCGAGCCGCCGGCGGTGAAGCCGAACGTGGTGGACGCGCCCGCCGCCAGGCTGCCGTTCCATGCCTCGTTGGACACGTTCTGGGTGCTGCCGGAGGGCGCGTTGCGCCCGCCCCAGAGCTGGGTGACGCTCTGCCCGTCGGCGAGCGTCCAGCTGACCCGCCATCCGCTGACGGCGGTGGCGCCGGCGGTCACCGTGACCTCACCCTGGAAGCCGCCCGGCCACTGGCTGACGGTCTGGTAGGTGGCGGCGCACCCGCCCGACGGCGGCGGGTTCGTCGGCGACGTGGTGGGTGACGCCGTGGGTGACACGGTCGGCGAGGCCGTGGGCGACGAGGTCGGCGTGGTGCCGGCGAACTGGGTGAAGAACTTCCACACCTCGCCCGGCACCCAGGTCCGCGTGCCGCTGTCGCCGCCCGCGCCGTCCTGGGGAGCGGCGATGTGGCCGCCGTCGAACGCCGCCCACACCACCGGGTAGCCGGATCGGCAACCGGAGTAGCTGTAGACCGTGTGGGTCAGGCTGCCGGATCTCGGCTCGGGCGGGCTCGCGGCCGTGCAGCCGTTGTTGCGGACGAAGCGGTCGCGCAGCGCGCGTCCGCTGGCGACGGTGTCGCCGACGCCGTGCACCCCGAGGTACGCGATCGGCTCGTTGCCGCCGCTGCATCCGCTCAACGTGCCGGGCGAGGACTGCACCGCGACCGCGCGGAAGACGTTCGGCCGGGCGCAGGCCAGCGCGTAGCTCATCCCGCCGCCGTAGCTGAAGCCGACGGAGAAGCGCTGGGTGGTGTCGACGCACAGGTCGCCCTCGATCCGGCGGAGCATGTCGTCGACGAAGGTGACGTCCTCGCCGCCGGAGTTGGCCCAGCCGTTGTCGATGCCCTGCGGCGCCACGAAGATCGTGCTGTTGTTCGCCAGCCGCAGCAGCCCGTAGTAGGCCCAGACGTCGCGCTGGACGGTCTGGCCGGTCGCCACGTCGACGGCGGTGCCGCCCCACCAGTGGAATCCGAAGACCAGTCGGTACGGGTGGTTCCGGTCGTATCCGTCGGGGAGCTTCAGGATGAAGCTACGGTTCTTCCCGCCGCTGGCGATGGTGTACGTGCCGTTGCCCAGCATGGGGGTCTTGCCGCATCCGGCCGTCGCGGCCATCGTCCCGACGTCCGCGGCCCGGGCGCTGCTGCCGAGCCCGCCGCCGGCCGTCGCGATGCCCATGCCCAGGGCCAGCAGGATCGCGGCCGCGACCGATCCGAGTCTCGTTCTGCGTTTCGACATCTGGTGTCTCCTCGGAAGGTGGTGGGTCCGGCCTAGCGGAACTGCCACCAGTTGACGTTCAACAGGTAGCCGCCTCCGCCGGCGAAGCGCAGGAACACGTCCTGGGTTCCGGTGGCGCCGCTGACCGGGCAGGTCACGGTGGTCCACGTCTGCCAGCCGCCGGTGGCCGCGACGGTGCAGGTGCCGACGACGGCGCCGGTGGCGCTGCCCAGCCGCACCTCGATCCGGCCCCCGCTGGACGCCGAGGCGACCCGGGCGGTGAACGAGGTCGCGCCGGCGCCGAACGCGACGCCCTTGACCTTGATGAAGTCGCCGTTCTCGAGCCAACCGACGTTCACCCCGCCCTCGCTGGACGGTTCCGTCTCCACCCCCGACGACCAGGCGATCGTCTCCGCCTCCTGGCGCACGTAGGGGTTGAGGGTGCCGACCTGCGGCGCGCCGCCGGTGGTCATGTTGATGGTCGGGATGGTGCCGTCGGACCGGTAGGTGAACTTCTCCACCGCCACCGACCGGGTGTAACCGCCGCCGCCCGGCAGGGCCCCGTTGTGGTAGAAGAAGTACGAGCCGCCGTTGAAGTCGATGATCGCGGAGTGGTTGGTGAAGCTGCCGCCCTGCCGGGGCATGATCGTCCCGCGGTAGGTCCACGGCCCGGTCGGGCCGGGGGCGGTGGAGTAGCCGATGAACTCCGAGCAGCACTCGGCCGCGAAGATGGTGTAGTAGGTGCCGTTGCGCTTGTAGACCCAGGGCCCCTCCTCGTAGAGGGTGGGGCGGCTGGCGTTCCCACTGCGGGCGCCGAACCCCGCGGTGGTCAACGGAATCTGGGTCGGGCTGCCGGAGAACGACACCATGTCGGTGTTCAGCCGCACGTACCAGAGGTTCGGGTTCCCCCAGTAGAGGTACGCCTGCCCGGTGTCGTCCACGAACGCGTGCGGGTCGATCTCGCCGTTCTCCACCAGCGGACGGCCGATGGCGTCCCGGAACGGGCCGGTGGGGCTGTCGGCGACCGCGACGCCGATCGCCATCCGCCCGGTGGACCGGTTCTTGACCGGGACGTACCAGTAGAAACGGCCGTTGCGGTAGACGGTCTGGCCGGCCCAGGCGTCGGCGCTGGCCCAACTGAAGGTGGCCAGGTTCATCGGTGAGCCGTGGTCGGTCCAGTTGACCATGTCCGCCGACGAGTAGACCCGCCACTCCTTCATGGTGAAGTAGGTCGAGCCGTCCTCGTCGTGGCCGGTGTAGAGGTAGACCCGGCCGTTGTGCACCAGCGCCGCCGGGTCCGCCGTGTAGATGGTCTGGACGATGGGGTTGTCCGCGTGGGCGGCGGCCGGCGTCAGCACGACGACGCAGAGCAGGCTGGCGAACAGCGCGACACCGCGTCGCAGGAGAGTTCGGGTCACGACGGGCCTCCTGGGTCAGGGGGTGATGCGGAAGGTGGCGTCCTGCCGCCGTGCGGGTACGCGTGGTTGGTCGGAGGTGCGGTTGGTCGGGTTGGCGGGAGCAATGTGTGGACAGCGCGCGAGGTCGACCGTCGCCGGCGTCGCGAGGAACGACGGCGGGTCTGCTGTTAGCGTTAACAGAACGCAGCCCACGCGTCCCGACGCCACCTGCGGAGATAACGGCTGGCGCCCGGGCTCCCGACCGTGCGCCGCATCTGCCTATATGGACTCTCATAGATGGGAGGCCGCCCGTCAAGATGTGACGATCAGGTTTCGCGAAAGTTCTCGACGGCTGCCCCGAACACGCGCCATCACCGCGAAGGCGCGAAATGTTATCGATAACCTTTCGCACCCGGGCGCATGGCACCAGAGCTGGCCCTGGGCGCCCGCCCATAGACTTCCCTCGTGATCGAAGAAGGACCGCGGCCGCACCCTCGCAAGCCCCGGCGCGGTGACCTGCCCATCGCCACGATCGCCGAACTCGCCGGGGTGTCCCCGCCCACCGTCTCGAAGGTCCTCAACGGTCGGCGCGGGGTGGGCGAACAGACCCGGCAGCGGGTGGAGGCGCTGCTCCGCGACCACGGCTACCGGCGGCGACAGACCACCGACGCGACGCTCTGCCTCGAGGTGGTCTTCCACCAGATGCTGTCCTCCATCGCCCTGCAGGTTCTGCGCGGCGTCCAGGAGGTCGCCGGCGCCCACGACCACACGGTCGGCTTCACCGCCGTGCACCGGCTCGTGGCGGCGGGACAACCCTGGGCGGAGCAACTGCTGGCGCGGCAGCCGACCGCCGTCATCACCGTGTTCTCCCCGGTCACCGCCGAGGACGGCGAACGGTTCGCGGCCGACGGGATCCCGCTGGTCGCCATCGACCCGCTCGGCGACCTGTTCCCCACGCCCGCCGTCGGGTCGAACAACTGGAGCGGCGCGCTCGCCGCCACCCGACATCTCCTCGACCTCGGCCATCGCCGGATCGGCCTGCTCACCGGACCGGTCCGGGACCTGTCCGCGCGCGCCCGCGTGGACGGCTTCCGCGCCGCGCTGGACTACGCCGGTGTCCCGTTCGACCCGGACCTCGAACGGCGGGGTGTGTTCACCTTCGAGGACGGCCGGGACCTCGGCGCCCAACTGCTCGCCCGGCCCGACCCGCCGACGGCGGTCGTCTGCGGCGACGACCTCCAGGCGATGGGCGTCTACGCCGCGGCGCGCGACGCCGACCTGCGGATACCGGACGACCTCAGCGTGGTCGGCTTCGACGACGTCGAACAGGCGGCCTGGCTGGCGCCGCCGCTGACCACCGTGCGGCAACCGTTCGCCGAGATCGGCGCCACGGCCGCGCGACTCGCCCTGGCCATGGCCGACGGCCGCGCCCCGGACCAGGAGCGGTACGAACTCGGCACCACCCTCGTCGTCCGGGGCAGCACCGCGCCGCCGTCGCCCCGCTGATCCGCGACGGTCCTACGCCACCCGCGCCGCCACCGGCCGCCGCTGCGCTCCCCCGCCGGCGGGCTCGACCCGACGGGCCGAACGCGGGGCCGGCGCGACCGGCCGACCCACCCGGGTCACGTGCACGATCCGCCCCGACGCCACGTCCAGCAACGCGCCGATCGCGTCGCGGGTGGCGTCGACGTCGACGAGCTGGCTCAACGGGTGCGCCGCCAGACCGGCCGCCTGCAGGGTCAGCCACATCCGCATCAGCACCCGTCCGAACTCGACCTGCCCGGCCGCGTCCAGGTCGGGCGGCGCCACCAGCGCCAGCACCGCGCCGCCGCGCGCCAGCGGGTCGTCGCCGGCGGCGAGCAGGCGCGGCAACCCCAGCGGGCGCAGCACCGGGTAGGCGGCCAGCGCCGCCCGCAGCCCCGCGGCGGCCGGCCGGGACAGTCCCAGGCAACGGTCGCTGAGCCCGTCCGTCCGGTACTCCGGCCGCGCCGGATCCAGGCGCAGCCAACGACGCAGCTCGGCCGCGACCGCCGGATCCGCGTACACCTGGCGGTCGGCGGCGCGCAGCAGCGCGCCGAGACGACCGGTCGCCGGCACCACGCGTACCGCGCCGCCGCCCCGCCCGGCCACGTCGTCGACGGCGGCGAGCACGCGCGCGTCCGGGCCGCCGGTGAACCGGCCCCGGTGGGTACGCCGGTCCCACACGTCGTCGGTGCGGAACGGCGTCCGGTACGGCTGCCGCGCCGGTCGCAGCCGACCCACCCGGCGATCCGACTCGTCGTGGTCGGCGACCCAGTCCAGTCGCAACCCCGCGCCGGCGGCCACGACCAGGCAGGTCTCCACGAACGCGCCGAGGGACAGCCGCAGGTCCCGGCCGGTCGGGTCGCCGGCCGGCAGCGCGTCGGCCGGGTCCCAGCCGACCGTGATCGCCCAGCGTTCGTAGCGCAGTCGCCACGGCTGGGTGTTGTGCGCGCTCGGGGCCCGCCAGCACAGCGGCTCCAGCTCGCGGAACGCGGCGAGGTCCATGTCAGCGCTCCTTCGCGTAGAACGTGTAGCCGTGCAGCGGCCGGCCGCCGAGCCGCCGGTACGACGCCGCCGAGGCCGGGTTGTCCCGCCCGACGTACGTGCTGCGCAGCGTCGTGTAGCCGCCGGCGTGCAGGTTGTGGTGCAGTTGCGCGGAGAGCAGCCGTTGGTAGCCGCGCCCCTGGAACTCCGGCCGCACGCCCTTGACGATCAGCACCGCCTCCCGACGGTGCCGGCGACGGGTGGCCAGCAGCCGTAGCTGGTTGACCGGGTTCAGGTCGCCGCGCACCCGGACCAGGAACTCGCTGATGTCCGGCACGCAGAGCACGAACGCTACCGGCTGCCCGTCCCGGGTCAGGTAGAGCAGCAACGACTCGTCCAGCAGGTGGGCCAGCCCGTCGGTCTGGCGGCGCAACTGCGCCGCCGAGATCGGGGTGTAGTAGCCGAGTTGGGCCAAGGAGTCGTTCAACATGCCGCGCAGCAGGTCGAGCTGCTGGTCGAGGCGCCGCACGTTGCCCCGGTGCAGCTCCAGGCGCGCGCCGTCGGGCTGCGCGCCGAACGCGGGCGGGGGCCCGTCCGGGTCCGGCACCGGGCAGATCCAGGTGTCCGAGACGAACCGCCTGGTGAACCCGTACGCCTCGTAGGCGGCCGGGTAGCGCGCGGGGTTCCACGCGCTGTCCACGAAGCCCCGGTCCTGGTAGCCGTCGGTGATCACCCCGCCGGCCTGGTTGGGCAGCAGCGCCACCGGCCCGAACAGCAGGTCCCGGTCGGCGGCGGCGTGCGCGTCGATCGCGTCGAACAACGGCCGGGCGGCCGGCGCGGTGAACTCGGTGAGCCCGAACAGCTGGCACCGGCGGCCCAGCTTCGCGTCGAGGTCCGCGTCGGTGTGCAGGGTGGTCCGCCCGACCACCGCGCCGGTGGCGTCGCGCAGCACGTACAGCGGCACGCCGTCGCGCCACCAGCGGCGGATCTGCTGCCGGGGCGTCGGCACGTGGCGCGGCTCGTCCGCGTACAGCCGGTCGGTGAGCGCGAGGAACTCCGCCAGGGCGCGCCGGCCGGTGACCCGCTCGAACCGGTGGCCGCTCACCGGCGTACCGCCGGTCCGGTCGTCTCCACGCCCAGCGGGGTGAACGTGTCGATGTGACCCATCGCGCCGTCCTCGGCCCGCCACGCGCCGTTGGAGTAGCCGTCCGGCGATGCGGTGTAGAGCCGGATGAACCCGGCGGTGGCGTTGCGGTTGCCGTCGGTCAGCCACGCCATCAGCCTGCGGTGGTGCCGGGTGCGGGCGAAGCGCAGCATCGCGTCCCGGTCGGCGAAGAACGCGATCGTGCCCAACGTCAGCGGGAACTGCCAGTAGACGGTGTGCCAGCGGTAGCCGGACATCCGGCGCATGTCGCGCACCATCCGGAACCAGTCCGGGGCCAGCCGCAGCAGCACCAGCGGGTTCGCGTACCGGGTGCCGCCGATGAACATCGCACCGGCGCGGGCCTGCGCCGGGGCACGGGAGAAATCTCGGGTACGCATGGTCACCTCACCAGATAGGCGTTCTTGATCTTCTGCGGGCCGGCGAACGGGCCGGTGCCCGGATCGTGCAGCTCCACCCGCAGGTCACCGGCGGTCGGGTCCTCCACCAGGGACTGCGCGTAGTCGCGCGACACCGAGGTGAGGTGCCGGCGTACCCCGTCCCGGCACGCCGCGGCGAGCGCCGCGCGGTCGGCGGCGGCCAACGGACCGCGCAGCTCGACGTGGATCACCGGCCGGGTCTCCAGCGCCGCGTCCTCGACCAGCGCCAGGCGGAACCGGCTGATCGCGGCCGCGTGCGGGTTGCCGGTGTAGAGGCCGTACTCGACGTCCTGCGGGTAGAGGTTCGCCCCCAGGTAGGACACCGTGGAGTCGCGCCGGCCGAACAGCAGCAGCACCGGCAGGGTCATCCGCTCGTCGGCCGCCGCGGCGCGGAACTCCGCCGCCCGCACCGGGTCGGCCGCGGCCAGCTCGACGATCCGCCGGTACGGCACCAGCAGCGCCTCGTCGCCGACGTTGTAGCGCAGCCGGGGCTGGAGCACGTCCCGGCTGCCGACCGTGCAGACCAGTTCCCGCCGCTCGTTGGTCTCCAGCCAGGTGGTGAACGGGTTGTACTGGAACACCATCGGCAGCCGCTGCTCACCGGCGCCGAGCAGCTCCGCCCGCAGCGCCGCGTCGGTGCGCAGCCGCCGCCGCAGCCACACCGTGAACCGGGTCTCCGCGCCGACGCCGATGGTCAGGTCCGACGCCCCGTAGGCCGAGCGCACCCGGGTGAACCGCTGCTCCAGGTAGTCGCGCAGCGCCTCGGTCATCCCCTCCCCGCCGCAGCTGCCGAAGATCCGGTAGCGCGACCAGGGGAAGTCCTCGGCGTCCAGCCGGTCCCGCAGGTGCTTGAGGAACGGCGGGTACGCGGTCACCAGATAGTCGAACTCCGGCCCGAACTCCCGCAACGTGTCGATGATCTTGTCGAGGTCCGGGCCGGTGTTCTTCACCACCGCGACCCGGGCCATCGCCGCGCCGGTCGTGGTCCCGGTCGCCCAGGCGCCCATCGAGTACGCGTTGATCACGAACGGCCGGCGCATCGGGAAGACCAGTCCGGTGTAGCCGGCGATGTCCCGGTGCACCGCCCGCAGCTCCCGCTCGCTTCGCGGCCAGTTGAACGGCCGCCCCGACGAGCCGGCCGACTCGTCGACCACCACCCCCCGCTGCGGCAGCCGCCCCCGCCAGCACCGCGCGGCGGCGTCGTGACCCACCACGTACCCGAGCTTGTCGGTCTCCGGAAAGTCCCGCAGCCGGCGGCGGACGCCTGCCGGGCGGGCCCGCAGGAACGCCCGGTAGGCCGGCACCTGCCGGGCCGCCCGCACGCAGAGCGCCCGCGCGTTCGCCTCGGCCAGCCGGTCCAGGACCGGGTGGTGCCGTCGGGCCAGCCACCGCCACCCGGCCGGGTGCCGGCCGACGAGCCGGACCAACGCGGCCATCGCCCGGCCGGCGGCCTCCTCCCCCGGCAACGGCATCTCGACGGTACGCAGGACGGCGGGTCGGTGCAGTGTCTCGGCCATGACAAGGATCCTGCCGACGCGGCGACGCCGGCACCTGAGCCGTGAGACGGGACTACGGCTGAGTACGGGTACCCAGCGGTCGCCGCGGGGCGTCGCCGACGCTGCCCGGCATCCGCCGGGCCACGCCGGCCAACAGGTCGGCGACCTGCACCCGCGGGTCGTCGCGCGAGTCGGTCATCACCAGCCCGGCCAGCGGCGACTCCCCCGCCGGCAGTCCGCCGCCCTCGGCCAGCGCCCGCTGGAGCCGGCGCAACCGGTCGGCGGTGAGCGCGCTCTGCTCGTCGTGCGTCACCAGCACCCGCCGCCGACCGCCGCTCCAGAACAGGACGGTCTCGGCCAGCGCCGGCAGCAACGGCTCCAACGGCGGCGGGATCGACCGGTCCTCGGCGTACAGCCGGGCCTGGACGTCGGCCACCCGGACGCGGTCGAGCGCGTGGAGCATCGCGTCGGTCGGGACGTGGCGCAGCAGCGCGTCGCGCGCCGCGAAGAACCGGTCCACGCTGCCGCCACCGGAGCGATCCCGCCGCTTGGTCCGCAGCATCTCCACGAACGCCGCCAGGAAGGCGTCCCAGGCCGGACCGGCGGCGCGCCCGGCCCGGTGCAGCGCGAGGGCGTCGGCTCGGCGCGCCCCGGCCAGGCGGGTGCCGGCCGCGTAGGACGGCTCGTCCAGCAGCAGGTCGACCACGCGGGTGACGAGGAAGACCTGTTTGTCGACCAGGTGCACGTGCGCCCGGCCGCGCAACGCCGCGAGGAACCACTCCCGCGCGTCGGCCGCCTCCGGCCGGCGGAGGAACTGCCGGGACTTGAACTCGTGCGCCGACCACGGGAAACCGGAGCGCAGGGACGCGAGCAGCCGGGTGGCCTCCTCGACGGTCAGGTCGACGCTCGCGTGGCTGACCAGCGGGGTGGCCGGGTCGAGCAGGTTGGTGCCGGAGAACCCCGACTCGTCGCAGGCGATCTCCACGACGTCGCCGGTGGGCGCCGCCGCCGGCGGCAGGCCGCCCTGGAGCGGCAGCCTCACGCCCGGTCCCTCGCCATGCCGACCATGGTCGCCCACCCGGCGCGATCAGACCATCCGGTTACCGGCGGGTCGTCCTACGGAGCTCATCGCCGTCGCGACTGGTTGACTGGGGTACCGGAGGCAGGACACCCGGAGGTGACGAGATGGACATGCCCACCACCGAACGGTTCGACAGTTCCCGCGGCGATCCGGTGGCGGAGGCGACGCTCTGGGGCGTCGCGCATCTGGAGATGGTCTTCGTCCGGCACGCACAGCCGGTGCCACCGGCCGAGCGCGCACCCGAGGCGACGAACGATCCACCGTTGACAACCCTCGGTCTGCGACAGGCCGACGCTGCCGCGGAGACGTTGGCCGGCGCGCCGGTGCAGGCGGTCTACTCCAGCCCGCTCGTCCGTGCCCGGATGACCGCCGAGGCGCTGGCCCGACCGCATGGTCTCGACGTGTGCCAGGTGGACGACCTCCGGGAGATCGACCTCCCCGACACCGCGGAGCGTCCGGCCGGGACCGACCCCGGCCGGTGGCGGCGGGCCGGCCGGCAGTTCGTCAGCGACGGCCGGTGGAGCGCCTTTCCGTCGGCGGAGCCCGCCCACCTGTTCCGGGAGAGACTGTCGCTGGCCATCGAGGGCATCGCCCGTCGACACCTCGCCGACCGACGCGTGCTGGTCATCTGCCACAACGGCATCCTGAACGCCCACATCGCCGGCCTCCTCGCCATCGACCGCGACTACTTCTTCCGCCCCGCGCACGGCTCCCTCACCCGCATCTGGCACACCGCCGGGCGAACGGTGATCTGGAGCATGAACGAGACCGCCCACCTGCCGGGTGCCCTCCTGACCGCCTGAGCGCCGGTCAACCCCCGTCGGTGAGGCCCAGCCCGGCCGGCGCGATCTCGACGGCAGCCCGGAACCGGTCCCCGCAGACGACCACCCGCACTCCGCCGCGCGGGGACACCACGATCGCATGCACCTCACTCGGGGTCGGCAGCACGTCCCCCACGGGCCAGCCGGTGAGGACGTCCCACACCCGGACCGTCCGGTCGTCCCCGCCGGTTATCGCCAGTCTCCTGCCGTCGGAAAGGATGGTCGTCGCCACCGCCCGCACCTGCCCGGCGTGCCCGCGCAGCGGAACTCCGACGGGTTCCCTGGTGGACAGGTCGAAGATGCGCACGGTCCGATCCGCGCTGGCGGTCACCGCCACGGCCCGGCCGTCCGGCAGCACTGTCGTGGCGATGCTCCGCACCGAGTTGGTGTGGCCCGTCCGCAGCCGGGCGATGAACGCGCCACCCTCGGGATCCCACATCCTCAGGTCACCGTCGTCGTAGCAGCCGGTGATGACGATCGCGCGTCCGTCGATCAGCCGGGTGGCCGCCACCGAGACCACCGGGCTGTCGTGCTGCAGTGGATCGCCGATCGGCTCGCCCGTCTCCACCTCCCAGAGCCTGGCCTGGTAGTCCCAACTGCCGGTGACGGCCACCAGCCGCCCGTGCGGTAGGGCGGCGACGGCCAACGCACCGATCATGCTCCGGTGAGCCAGGGTGGGCTCCCGGACCGCCCGGCCGGTCGAGAGGTCCCAGACGCGCAGCGTCCGGTCCGCGCCCGCGGTCAGCACCAGCCGCCGGCCGCTCCGGGAGGTCGCCGGGGCGACGGCGCCGATCAGTCCGGTATGGCCGGTCATCGGAGCACGCACCGGGTCGCCCGTCTCCAGATCCCAGACACGCACCGTCCGGTCGGCGCCGCCGGCCACGACGAGCGCCCGACCCGCCCGGGTCAGGACGGCCGCGGCCGAGTAGACGGTGTCGGCCTCGCCGGTCGAGGTGTCCCCGGAGCCGCCGTCCTGGGCGAGGTCCCACAGCCGGACGGTACGGTCGTCGCTGCCCGTCACGGCCACCACGTGCCGGTTGGGGAGTTCGGCGGTGGCCACGGCGTGGATCCGGTCGGTGTGGCCACTTCGCGGCTCACCCAGAGCGACACCGTAGGCGAGGTCCCACAGCCGCACCGACTTCCCGTCGCCGCCGCTGACCGCTATCACCCGGCGGTCGGGAAGCGTGGCCACCGCGACCGCCCCGATCGCCCCGGTGTGCCCGGTGAGCGGAGCGGCGTACGGCTGGCGGTCCGCCAGGTCCCACAGCCGGAGGATCTTGTCCGCGCCGCCCGTCACCGCGACCGTCCGGTTGCCCGGCAGGCTGGCCACCGCGACCGCGAAGACGCTCGCGGTGTGACCGACGAGCGGGTCCCCCACCGCCTCCTGGCGGGCCAGGTCCCAGAGCCGCACGGTCCGGTCGCCGCTGACCGAGACGACCAGGGCCCGACCGTCGTGGTAGGCGGTGGTCACCGCGTTCACGCGATCCGTGTGTCCGGACAGGGGCGGGCCGATCGGTGTGCCGTCCATCAGGTTCCACACCCGCAACGTGCGGTCGTAGCTGCCGGTGACCGCGACCGGCGTGCCGTCCGAGAGGTCCGCGGTGGCCACCGCGCGGACCGCGCCCGTGTGCCCCCGTAGCGGTCGCGTGGCCGGCAGCCCGGTGTCGAGGTCCCAGACCCGAACCGTGTGGTCGTCACTGCCGGTCACCGCGATCACCCGGCCGTCGGGCAACTCCCGGCTGGCCAGGCAGCCCACCCAGTCGCTGTGCCCGGTCAGCGGCTCGCCGACAGTCGCCCCGGTGCCCAGGTCCCACATCCGCACGATGCCGTCCGACCCGCCCGCGACCGCGACGAATCGACCGGTGGCGAGCCGCGCCGTGCCGACGGCCGTGGTGGGACCCGGATGCCGGCCGACGATCTCGCTGCGGTCGGTGGAACGGGTGGACCAGGCCACCCGCCACGTGCCGCCGAAGCCGCCGTCGCGCGTCAACTCCGTCATCGAGGCCCAGAGGTTCAACGCCGCGGCGTTCGACCCGGGCCGCTCCCAGTCCCAGAGGTGGCTGACCTTGCGCATGACGGGCAGCAGCGCCATGAACTCCGGGCCGAGGCCGACACCGGCGGCCGCACCGGCGCCGGTCGCCACCTCCCGGAGCCGACTGACGTCCACGAACGGCAGGAATCTCGGCGGCACCACGTCCAGGTTGAGCACGTCGCCGGCGTGGGCGTGCTCGACGAGGTGCCGCCGCACGTACGGCGGCACCAGTCCGCCCGCCTCCCGCACACCGGTCAGGCTGCTCAGCGCGACGGCGATCCGCCGCTCCGCCGCACGCACCGCCGCCGCGGTGTCGGACGAACCGGCGGATCCGTCGTCCCGGCCGCTCATCGGGCCTCCTATTCGAGCAGTTCGCGCCAGTGCTCCCGCAACGTGCCGCGCAGGCTGTCGTGGAAGAGTCGGTAGACGGTGGTCTCGTCCTCCTGGTCGGTCACCAGATATCCGCCCAGGCGAGAATTGAGCAGCCAGGCGATGTCGCCGTCCCCGTACTCGACCGGCGACCCCTCGCTGATGGCGTTCGCCACCAGCGGCCAGACCCGGTGCCACGGCAGTCCCCGGCCGTATCCGAAGGCGACCGCCCGCAGCAGGTGGACGGCGCGCTCGCGGTCGAGCGGGTTGCTGCTGGTGTTCGCGTGCAGGTCGTCGCGGAAGACACCGATGACCCCCGCGTCGAGGGTCGCCAGCCACGCCGGGTCGGAGAGACTCACCCGTCGTTCACGATGGCTGAGCGACTTCGCCGCGAGCTGCGCGATCAGATAGGACGTGCCGGCCTTGTCCCCGACGACCCGGGCCACCGCCGCGGCCGCCTGACGGTCCGCCCGGTACGGCGAGTCAGGCGCGGAACACAGGATCTCGGTGGCATAGTCCTCGAGGTCCGACGGCACCCAGAGCGGATCCTGGTCGACCCGCAGCCGGTCGGCACCGAGCAGATCCTCCGCCCGGTCGGCGAGGGCGACCCGAACGCGTTCCTGCGCGCCGTCCTGGTCGCCGGGCGACCGGACCCCGACGAGCAGACGGACCCGGCCGCCACGGCCACCGGGCCGCTCGAGCCGGGAGAGCACGTCGACCAGGAGGCTGTTCGGGTAGGCGGCCTCGTCGAGCGCGTCGACCACGATCGTCACCGGCCCGGGCCGGTCGTCGAGCAGGGTCCACCATGCCTGCCGCAGCGTCTCCAGACTCCGTCCGCCGAGTTCACGGCTCGCCATCCGGATGCCGAAAGCGGCACAGATCTGCTGAAAGACCTCCTGGGGAAGCTTGCCCGTCGCACGGACCGCGACGTCGACCGCGCCGATCGCCGGCCGCAGATCGGGCTTGATCGTGTCGACGTTGGCGGCGTACTTCCGCACGAAGTCGGGATCGCTGAGCGTCACCAGGCGAGCCAACGCCGCCGACTTGCCGCATCCGGCGGAGCCGGTCACCAACACGGTGCCCGGCCCGGCGCCGGTGAACTGCACCAGGCGTCGCATCAGGGCCACCCGACCGGTGAACAGCCAGCCGGGCTCGGCCGCCTCAGCCACGCCGCGGGCCTTGGGATCCCAGTGGGCGCCGAGGTCGTCCGCGCGGATCGCGAGGTCGCGGCGCGGCCGTTGGACCGACTCGACCGTCGGTGGGCGCCACCGCGGGTTCGGTAGGCACGGCGTGTACTGGTTGAGGGCAGGCATCTCGGGGCGGATGTACGACAGCGTCTGGCCGGATGCCTTCAGTTTGGCCTGCACCTCGCTGAGGAAGTCGCCGATCCGTAGGTACCTCCCGTGGTCGAAGCGTTCCCCCTCGGGCGCGTCCAGTTCCTGGAGGAATTCCTCGACGGCAGCGGTGAGCGCCCCCGGTCGAGCCTTCTGCTCGATCCCGGTCGAGGCCAGGACGATCCAGTCGGACGGGAACGGGGCGTCCAGCCGAAGCGAGTCGTACGCGGTGGCGCCGGCGTCACAGAGATCGAAGACGACAAGCAGGTGCTGGACCCGGGTGCGGGCCAGCCAGCGCAGGATGTCGGCCGTCCTGATCTCGACGTCGCCGGGACCCGCCGTGTCCCGCAGCACCATCCAGTGCGTGCCGTGCATGGTGTGCCCGTGGCCGGTGACGAACACGAACGCGGCGTCGGACTCGTTCCACCCGAGCGCCTGCTCCTCGATCGCCCGGCGTACCTGCGCCTTGGTCGGGCTCCGGGTCAGCTCCGGGTGCAGCGGCGTGAAGCGGCGGTCGCCCAGCTTCGGCGCGCAGAGCCATCCGCGCAGCGTGGCCACCTCCTCGTCGACTCCGGGCAGGTCGGGCCAGCGCGGGTCGTCGTACTGCGCGGTGGCGATGGCGAGGAAGTGCCGGCGCATGATCGCGTCGCCGTCGAGATGATCGGTCACCGGGCGAGCTCCGGCAGGGCCGCCACGACCGCCTCGCCCACCTGCCGCTTGCCCAGGTACCGCTCTGCCGCGTGGGCGTCCGACTGGTTGTTCACGGTGACGTCCTGCACGCCGGACCACCTGCCCTCCAGAGGGACGCCGGCGACCGGATCGCGAGGATCTCGGACGTTGACCCAGCGCCCGACGTTTCCCGGCCGCACGGCCGGTCCGCCTGCCGGCGTCAGGCGGTCGCGGACGAACCGCAGGCCGAGTGGGGAACCGAGGGTGAGAAGCAGGTCGTAGCGCCGGTCGGGCCGGCGCATCAGGTGATCCAGGGCGACGACCGAGCCGAGCGAGTGCCCGATGAGCACGCGGCCGTGACGGTCGGCCGTGGTCAACCGGTCGGCCACCTCCTGACGGAGGACCGGCTCACGCAGGTAGCGCCGCACCTGCCGCAGCTCACCGACGCAGAGCAGGACCTCCGGCCGGTCGAACCGCCGGTCGAGAAGTCGGATAGCGGACTGCACGAGGGCCGGAGCCCGGGTATATCCCTTGTTGGGTAGTTCGGTCCCCGGCTCCTCGACGGCCATCTCCCGCACCGCCGCAGCCAGCTCCACGCTTTCGTCATCGGAGAGGTCGTCGAGCCATGACCCACCGGTCTCCACACCTGCCTTGGCGCCGTCGGCCGGCGCCAGGAACAGATCACCGAAATAGGCGACGTCCAACGGCGGCGGCGTCGAGCGACCGGCGATCGCACGTTCGATCCCGTCCGCCAGTGCCCGACTCCAGGAGGCGAGCAACTGGTGCCGCCCCAGTTGCTGCTGGGCGATGCCGTGGATGCCGACGATCGAGCCGTCCGCCAGGGGCATGGCAGTCTCCCGTCGCCTTCACTCGTCGTCGGTCGATGTCGCCGCAGAAGCCGACCCCCGCAGCTTGTCGGAGTCCGACGCCGTGGGCGTTTGGTGCGGATGGTGAAGCAGCGCAGTTCATCGGAACCGTATCGAACTGCGGATGCACTATCATGGCATTTCCATATTTGGATGGCAACGACGGTGACGACAACCGGGCAGAAGCATTGCGCCAGATCGGCTCGGCCATCGCGCCATGAATGAAGTCGGTCTTGGCCGGCCCGGCCGGTCATCGGATCCGAGGACTCCCAGTGGCCGCTCCACCAAGCACGCCTGAGGCTGGACCTACCTTCGCGGTCGGCATCGAGATACTTCCGTACCAATTGGTCGCCGTCCTCCTGGACAGCAGCGGCGGGAAACTCGGGATGCGGCGCTGGCCGATCGTCGACATGGAGACCGCGACCGTCATCGATCAGGTCGCCACGGCCACCGTCGAACTCGTCGGTACCACCCTGGGAATACCACTCCCCGACCCGCGGATCACCATCGGCGTGCAGATCGGCGGCCCGGTCAGCACGAAGGACGGGGTGGTGCTCGCCTATGCCAACCACCCGACCGACTCGCTCTACGCCGGTCGCGACTACCACTGGCGGGAGCCCGTTCCGCTCGCCGACCTGATCCGCCGCGAAACAGGATGTCCGACCGTGGTCGAAAATGACGGCGCTGCTTTCGCCACGCTGGAGAAGCATTACGGCGTCGGGCAGGAGACATCGTCGTTCGCGGTGGTCCTGGTCCGCGACGGAGTCGGCGGAGGAATCTTCCTCAACAACCGACTGATGACGATTCCGTTTGAATTCGGGCACATCAAGGTTCAGCCCGAGGGCAGGTGGTGCGTCAGCGGCGACCGAGGATGCATAGACGCCTACGCCGGGCGGAGAGCGGTTCGCGCCATCGCCGGCGAGGTGATCGGCGCCGAGTCCGACCTCGAGTCCATCGAGGCGGCGATCGCGGTGTGCGAGGAGGGCGACATCGAGGCACGTCAGGTGATCGCCGCCTTCCGTCAGGCCGGGGCGGCCGTGGGGCACGGCATCGCCACCGTGCTCAGCCTCTTCGGCCTCAGCCACATGGTGATCTACGGACTACGGGAGATGGTGGACCCGCGCAGCGGCCGCAAGGCGGCGGAAGCGTTCGCCGCCGGGCTCAACTCCTTCCCCTCCCTCACCTATCCGCTGTATCGCAGCGCCCAGGTGATCACACGCGCGATGGACGTCGCCGACGGCGCGCAGGCGGCCGGGCTGGTCGCGGTCGACCGACTGATCAGGACATGCAACTGACCCATGGAGGAAGAGATGGCGTACGCGGATGCGCCCGGGCACCTGGCCATCGGGCTGGATGTCGGAGGGACGAAGGTCGCGGGCGGTGTGGTCAACGGGGCCGGGGAGGTGGTGGAGAAACTACCGCCTCGCCCCGCACCGACGCTCGGCCGGGACGCGGTGGTGTCGACCGTGCTCGATGCCATCACCCACCTGACGCGCCGGTACCGCGTCGAGGCGATCGGCGTCGGCGCGGCCGGCCTGATCGACTGGCCGGAGGGGCACATCCGATGGTCGCCGAACAACGGGTACCACGACCTGGACCTGCGTCGCCTGATCGAGTCCACGACCGGCGTACCGACCGTCGTCGACAACGACGCGAACGCCGCGGCCTGGGCCGAGGCCCACTACTTCCGCGACGACCCCGACAAGCGACACATAGCGATGCTGACCGTGGGAACCGGGCTGGGCGGTGGCCTGGTCCTGGACGGGGAGATGTATCGCGGCGCCTCCGGCGTGGCCGCGGAGGTGGGCCACCTGCTGGTGGACAGCAGCAGCCAGGAGGTGTGCAGCTGCGGTCAGACCGGCTGCCTCGAGTCGCTGGCCTCGGGAACGGCGCTGGCCAGAGCCGGACGCCGTGCGGCCGCCGCCGATCCCGACGGTCTGCTCGCCCGGCTGGGCGCGGGTCGGGGCGGAGTCACGGGGCTGACCATCCGTGAGGCGGCCTGCCTGGGGGACCCCACCGCGCTGGCTCTCTTCGAACGCCTCGGACACTGGCTCGGCGTCGGCGCCGCCATGCTGGTCACCCTGCTGGACGTACGGCTGATCATCATCGGCGGTGGCCTCGTCACGGCCGCCGACCTCTACCTGGACCACATGCGCGCGGCCATGCAGCGGCACACCTTCGCCCGCGAGCACCGGGTGCTCCCGCCGATCGCCCTCGCCCGGCTGGGCGCCGACGCCGGCTGGATCGGTGCGGCGATGCTCTCCCTCCACCAATGTGCCAGCAGAGAGGTGAACGGGGCCGGCGTCGGCGGTTGATCCTCCGCCGCCCGCGTCGTCTCCCGGCCGGGCCGTACGCTCAGCGCAGCTCGATCGTCCGGCCCCGCGCGACCGACTCCTCGATGGCGAGGAGAAGCCGAGAGGTGGTCACCGCCTCCGACATGGTCGTGCCGACCGCCGGCGCGCCCTGGAGCCACCTGCAGAAGTCCTCCACCATGGCGCGGTAGAGGTCGGTCGCCGGATAGTCACGCCGGCCGCCTCGCGGACCGCCTTCGACCAGCAACGTCCGTAGGGACCGCTCGCCGAGCATTCCGGGTGCCCGCACCACGGCGGTCGAGCCGGTGACGACCAGGTCGTTCCCGCCGCCGACACCCGCCTGGGAGGTGGTCACGGTCACCGTGTGCGTTCCGAAGTCGAGGATCGCGGTGACCGCGTCCACCAGTTCCGGCGTCCGCCGCCGCTGACCGACGGCGCAGACCGCCCGGGGCACGCCGAACAGCAGGACGACCAGATCCAGCGCGTGCACACCGGAGTCCCACATGCTGCTGCTGCCCGCGAGGTGCGGGCGCACCTTCCAGGACGCGTTCGGGGCGGCCAGGTCCATGACGAAGTTCCAGCGCAGGTGCGAATCCTGGAGCGCGCCCAGGCTCCCGTCCCGCAGCAGTTCGGCGAGGTCGGTGACCGCGGGCTGGTGCCGGAGATGGTGCGCCACCCCGAACGGCATCCCCGCCTCGGCAACCACGCGACAGACCTCCGTCAGGTGCGCCTCGCTGATCGCCAGCGGCTTCTCGCACAGCACCGGCTTGCCGGCGGCGGCCGCCAGAGCCAGGTGCTCGCCCCGGAGAAAGGGCGGCGACGCGAGGTAGACCACGTCGAACAAGTCACGTGAACGGATGAACTCGACCGGGTCGGTCACCAGCCGTATGGACGCGTCCTGCCGGGCGACCTCACGGAGCCGACCAGGGTCCCGTCCCTGCACGACGGTGACCCGGCACATGGTCGATTCCCGCAACGCCGGGAGGAGCCGTTTGCGTCCGGTACCGGTACCGGCCAGCATGCCGATCCGCCACATCTCGGACGCGCCCGTCAGGAGTCGTGTTCCGAGGCGATCAACCCGTCGCCCCGACCCGCGTCGTCCTCGATGCGGACGACGTCGTCGAGCTCCGGCGTCGAGACCTCCAGCAGGAGGGTGGTCCGGACTGCCTCGATGCGATGCACCACCCCGGCCGCCAGGTGCGCCACGTGACCCGGCAGGAGATGCGTCGTGCCGAGCGGCTCACCGGCACGCGTGGCGAAGCTCAACCGGGCCTCGCCCTCGACGACGAGGTTTGCCTCCTGCTTGCGACGGTGGAACTGGAGACTCGTCCGGCAACCGGCGTTGATCCTGATCAGCTTCAACGCGAAGGGACCTTCCGCCACCAACCACCTCTCCTCGCCCCAGGGCTTCCGTACCACCTTGGCCCGGCCGACGTCGTGCACGGGCGCGCCGGCCACGGTCCCGCCCGCGTCCAGGGACGCGGTCAACCATCGGCGCATCAGGTCCTCAACGGAGTCCAACCGACTCACGCTCCCTCACTGCCGGATCGAGCACTCGCACATAGCGGCCCATCGCACGCTCCAGGGCGCTCCGCAGCCAGCCGTCCACCGTCAGCCCCCGGGCGGCGCACACCGACTCGACCTCCGCCTTCAGCTCCCTGAACCGGTCCGTGCCGAAGACGTAGTGGCCCGCCAGCACCGCGCGTTGCAGGTCGTCCGCCGCAGACGGACTGCCGAGCCACTTACGCCAGGCCCCGGATCCGTACGCCAGTTCCAGGAACGCCTCCCGCTGCCGGGTCAACCCGAGGATGTCGAGCAGGTCCAGATACGCCCGGGTCTCCGTCACGCCGAACTCCGGCGCGACGTTGAGGGCGGTCACCCCGTTGTCGAGCATCGTGCGCAGCGCGGCGTCGCGGAGGTAGTCGACGTTGTGGGCCTTCAGCCCCACCCCCGCCTGGCGGCACACCTCCGCGAGCCCTCTGATGGCCTGGCCGACGGCGCGCGGATCGTCGACCAGGGCGCCCCGATTCTCCGTCTCCACCACCCGGGTGCCGGTCTGCGCGACGGCGAAGAGCGGGCGGGGCAGCGAGAGGGCCGTCAGACGATCCGTCAGCTCGGTGAGCACGGCCCGAAACCCCGAGACGTCGCCGACGGCCGTCGACTGCTCCTCCACGCCGACCTCGAAGTGGACGGTCCGTCCGCGCGAGCGCGCGAACTCATGACACTGCTGGTAGAGCGTGACCAGCCGACGGACCGCCGCTCCCCGGGCGGCCGGGGGGTGGTGATCCCGCGACGTGTCGATGTGCAGAACCTCGAAGCCGGCGGCGATGTCGCGCTGAAACGACCGCAGACTGCTGGCCATGGCCTCGGACTCGTCGGGACCGGCGGCCGACTCCGCCACGTGTTGCCACGGTCCGCCGTGATCGCGGCAGACCGTCACCCGCCCCGGCGCGTCCCTGCTGCGCACGTACTCGACCAGATCCTCGCTGGTCCAACCCTCGACGTAGCCGCCACCGAACTCGGGTCCGTCGATCTGCGCCCGGCTGGCGATCAGCATGAGCCGCTGACGGTGGCGAGCCGCCGACGCGATCGTCGCGTCGACGGCGTTGCGAGACGTGACGCCGATCGCGAGGCGTGGCGGCGATGCCGCCCCGGTGACATGTGACACGCGCACTCCTTCGTCTTCACCCGGCGAGTGGGGCGTAGCCGTCGTCAGCCGTCCGTCTCCCCCAGCAGTCGCCGCAACCATTCCGCCGCGCTCTCCTGGCGGAGCGCCGCGCGGCGACCACCGGCGTCGTCGACGGCATCACCGGCGACGGCGGTCGACAGCGCGTCGGCGGTCGCCTCGACGTCGAAGGGATGAATGGGCGTCACCCCGTCCCGGAGTTGTTCGTAGGCACCGGCGTTGACCGAGAGCAGTACCGGCGCGGAGCCCACCACGAGGGCTTCCTTCGCCACCATGTTGAGCCCGTCGAAGGTGGGGTTGACCAGGGTGACGGCGCTGACCTCCAAGGCCGCCACGGCCCGGTGGCGCGTGTTGTCGCCAGCCTGTGGGTAGATGAGGCTGACCGGTTCGGTCGCCGCCCCGGAACCCGGGTTGAACCGGTCGTTGATCCGAGCCACCGTCTCCTCGCAGCGGTCCCGGTAGCGGCCACTGCGCTCGGACGGCCGGCGGGGCGGCGTCACGACCGCGCAGAACCAGAGTTCGTCGGCAAGCGCCGGGTCGCGGCTCAACATCAGCTCGAACGCCTCGAACCCGCGGATCACGTTCTTCCACAGGTCGAGTCGGTCCACCCGGACGACGGGACGGCGGTGCCGCGCCCGTGCCAGCAGGCGCTCCCGCCACGCCGCCGTCGACGGATCCTCCCGGAGTTCCAGCAGGGCTCCGCCGTCGATGGGCCCGGGCGCCACGGCGACCGTACTGCGGTGGCCCGCGTACTCCACCCGGTTGCCGTCGACCTTCACCGCCGGGAGGAACCGCTCGCAGCAGGCGAGGAACGCGTTGGCCCACCGCCGGCTGTGGAAGCCGACGACGTCGCAGCGAAGCAGGCTCTCCAGGACCCGCGTCCGGAGCCACTCGGGCAGCAATGAGAAATAGTCGGGCTCACACCACGGGACGTGATGGAAATAGATCAGCCGGCTCTGCCGCCCCGGCGTGTCATCGGTAAAGAACAGGGGCACCATCATGAGGTGGAAGTCGTGCACCAGCACAATCTCGTCCGACGAATTCTGGTGGGCCAGGGAGATCTCCCGGGCGAAACGCCGGTTCACTTCCTCGTATCCCGCCCACTGTTCCACGACTCGATAGTCGAAGGTGGGCTCGTACGTCGTGTCGAAGACGTAGTGGTGCAGCCAAAGAAACGTCTGGATCGAGATTCCCGCATAGTGCTGGGCGCTGAGCCGGGCGTCGAAGACCAGCGGGTGAAGCGTTATCGGACCCGGTCGGGCGGGTGGCGGAACCCCCTCGGTGGGCGAGGTGTAGATCCAGTGGCCGCCGACCTCTTCCAGCAGCGACACCATGATCGGCAGGAGGCCACCAGGAGAGCCGGGCGACGTTCGCAGTTCCCCCGTTTCCTCATCGCATTGCGGAGCGCTGTTGCTGCACGTGATGAGCCGCACCGAGTTCGTTCCTCCTGGGAAGGTCGGCGGAATAGCTGCGTACGCGCGTTTACGCTAGTCGATACATTTAGCTGCGTCAAGATAAGCCGGAACGCGCCCGCCGCAAATCGATGATCAGACCCGGCCCACCCGGAAAGTGACGTGGTATACGCGCTCCTCCCCCGGGCCCAGGAAGATCATCGAGCCGTCCTCGTACGCCGCCTCCGCGCCCTGCACATGATGCGTGGACGGTTCAATGCCGACCACGTACGCACCCTCCCGCAGATGCAGCCACTGCAGATAGACGGGAAACTCGGCCGGGTCGTACTCCACCTCGAAGAAGCAGCCGAGACGATCATTGACGACACGGGCCCGCACCTTTCCGTCCGGATCGGGTGTCACCTCGTGCTCGTAGACCTGCTCCACGAAACCCGGCAGCGGTCCGGGCATCACCTCACGCGAGACCCCCTGCCGAGTCACACTCTCCGACTGCCAGACGGTGCGGGCGACCGGCGCCTCGTAGCGGGCGCCCTCGTCGAGGAGCGGCCAACCGACGTTGACGTGATAGAGGTACATGTGGGGGGTCGGATCGAAGCCGTGGTTGCGCACCGTGTCCACCAGGCGGATCTCCACACCGTTGAGGTCGCCTTCGATCCGCCGGGTCATCCTCAGGTGCTCTCCGAAGATCGCCGCCTGACGAACCTCCCCCTCGGCCCACAAGACACATCGATCGCCGCGCCACTGCTCCCCGTAGCCGTGCAGCCGGGCCGGGAGATTCGCGGCCCGGCCGTGCTGGGCATTCCACGTCGTGGCGCGGCGCGGATAGCCGTACCGGTTCGCATCGACCTCGGCAGCGCCCAAGGCGTGATCGAGTCCGGCCGTCAGCAGCAGCCCCGAGAAGCTGCGCAACATGGACAGGCCGTTCTCGTCACCGTACTCGTGCAGGGAAGGGTGACGCAGGCCGGTCGCCGACGTCCAGCCGAAGCGGCACCCGCGGAACTCGGCCGCCCCGATGTCCATCGCCCGATCCACCAGGACGTCGAAGGACAGGCCCGACCCCGTGCGGAACTCCAGCACCCGCAGGCCACGTTCGGCGCCGTCGGTCAACTGCACCGCGCGGACACCGCCGAGCGCGCTCGGATCACCCGCGTAGCGGGCC
The DNA here is from genome assembly GCF_043197045.1 of Micromonospora sp. NPDC049282. Lineage (NCBI taxonomy): Bacteria > Bacillati > Actinomycetota > Actinomycetes > Micromonosporales > Micromonosporaceae > Micromonospora > Micromonospora sp. NPDC049282. The sequence goes on along the minus strand of NZ_JBICSL010000007.1, from coordinate 247,969 downwards.
AACGCCGCCCGGTCGACATGCTGTTCTCCGTCGAGCATGGGCACTCCCGTCACGACTCGGCCGGCCGGCTCGGCAACCAGCATGCCAAGACGAGACACGGAAGACCACCGTCCGACCCGTCGGGGCGCCCCGGCCACGAGGTCACCGCCCTCGCCGGCGGGGGCGGTGAGTCACCATCTCGACACACTCCTGGCCCATCCGCACCCGCCCGGGTGAAACTGCGCCCATGACAGACAGTGAGCGTGAGCGCACGAACGAGCGCTTCGAGAAGGTGGCCGAGGAGACCTCCGAGACGGTGACCCACGCGGCCACGGTGCTGGAGGAGGAACTCGCGGCAGGGCTGGCCGGCGCCCGGCGCCTCGAGGAGAAGCTGAGCGAGAGCCGCCGGGTGGACCCGGAGGCGTTCGACGAGCTCGTCGCGCGGGTCCGCACCGACGGGCACTCCCTGATCGACACCGTGGTCGGGCAGTTGAAGATGGCCGACGACCAGCGCGGCGAGGTGATCCGCCGGTACACCTCGGACGCGCACGACGCGCTGGACACCGTACTCAACCTCGCCCGGCTGGCACCCGACGTGGCCAACGGGCTCGCGGACCGGCTGACGTCGCCGCCCCCGGACGGCCCGACCCGGACGAACCGGTAGGCGCGCGATGGCGCCGACCACCGGGGTGGCCGGCGGGTCCGTGGAGGCCATGCTGGAGCGCTATCGCGGGCTCGCCCTCGACGCCCTGCTCGACGACGTGCCCGACGGCGGCCCGCGATACCTCTACGACCTGGTCGCGGAGTATCCGCGACGGTGGGGCAAGGGGCTGCGCGCCGCGATGTGCCTCGCCACGTGCCGGGCGTTCGGCGGGACACAGGCGGTGGGGCTCAACGCCGCCGTGACCGTGGAGTTGTTCCACAACGCCTTCCTCATCCACGACGACATCCAGGACGAGAGCGAACAGCGACGCGGCGCGGCGACCCTGCACGCCGAGTACGGGGTCGGCGTGGCGCTCAACGTGGGCAACATGACGAACCTGCTGGCGTTGCGGCGGCTCGCCGCGAACCGGGCGGCGCTCGGCTCCGGGATCGCCTGGCGGCTGTTCGCCGAGACCGAGCTGATGATGCGCCACTCGCTGGAGGGACAGGCCATCGAGATCGGCTGGATCCGCGACAACGTGTGCGACCTGGACGCCGACGACTACTACCGGATGTGCCTGAAGAAGACCTCCTGGTACACCTGCATCTACCCGTGCCGGACCGGCGTCCTGGCCGCCACCGGACGGGAGAACGCGGTCGACGTCCTGGACCGCTACGGCTGGTACCTGGGCGCCGCGTTCCAGATCCAGGACGACGCGCTCAACCTGACCGGTGACTACGCCCGGTACGGCAAGGAGATCGCGGGTGACCTCTGGGAGGGCAAGCGGACGCTCATCCTCATCGACTTCATGCGACGGTGCACGCCGGACGAACGCGAACGGCTCATGGTCTTCCTGAGCCGGACCCGGGCGCAACGCACCGCGACCGAGGTGCGTTGGCTGCACGGGCGTCTCCTCGCGTACGACTGCGTGGAGTCCGCGCGTCGGAGCGCCCGGGAACTCGCGCGGGCGGCCCGACACGAGGCGGAGCGGGCGCTCGGCGCCGCGGTCGACACCGACGACGGCCGCTTCCTGCTGGACCTGACCGGGTACGTGGTGGAGCGCAACCGCTAGGCGCGGGGCGTCGCCGGCCTCCCCGAGCACCGCCTCGGGCGGGGTTGCCGCCGGCGCCGGGCCGGCGGCCTACCCTGGTCGGAGTGGGTCGGTGGTGGGCGCCGCCCCCGCACGGGGGGACGACGATGACCGAGAACGCGCGCCGGCCGGGGCCGGCCGGGGCCCGCGGCGACGACCAGTGGCTGACCGAGGTGGCCCGCGAGGCGAGCGCCGACGCCGGTGGCGTACCGGTGGAGTTGCTCGGCGACTATCTCCGCCTGCTCCGGGACGCGGCGGTGACCGGTCGCGAGCCACGCCGCGGTGAACTCGACGCGGTGGGACTCCTCGGCCGGCGCGCGGCCGAGCAGGGTGTGTCGGCCGGCCGGGCGGTCCGGCTCTACCTGTCCGCGGCGCGGCGGCTCTGGCGACACCTGCCGCACCTGGACCGGTCCACCGACAGTGAGACGGTCCGGGCCGCGGCGGACGCCGTCCTCCACGTGGTCGACGCCGCCGTCGCCACTCTCGCCGAGGGCTACGCGGTGGCCCGCCGGGAACTGGTCCGCCGCGAGGAGTCGCTACGCCGCGAACTCGTCGACGACCTGCTGCGCGGCGACTCCGACCTCGGCGGGTTGGTGGAGCGGGCGGAGCCGTTCGGGCTGGACCTCGCCCGCGTGCACCAGGTGGCGCTCGCCGCGCCGGGTCGCCGGCTGCCGGACACCGAGGCGGCGATCAGCACGCTGGAGCGGGTCATCTTCGACCGGCTGGATGACCGGGACGTGCTGGTGGCCACGAAGGAGGGGCTGCTCGTGGTGATCGCGCCGGCGGACACGGTGACGCCCGGCCGGGGCCGGGGCGGCGGGCCGGCGGGCGATCTGGGGAGGCTGATGCACGGCGAGTTGGACCGCCTGGTGCGGGGCCGGCCGTGGCAGGTGGTGGTGGGCCGGCCGCACCCGGGTCTCTACGGCATCGCGCGCTCCTACGAGGAGGCCCGCGAGGCCCTCGCCACGGCTCGGCGGCTGCATGCCGACACGTCCGTGATCGACGCCCACGACCTGCTCATCTACCGCGTCCTGCTGCGGGACCAGCCGGCGATGGTGGACCTCGTGCAGGCGGCGCTGACACCGCTGAGCCAAGCCCGGGGCGGCGCCCAGCCGCTGCTGGACACCTTGGCCGAGTACTTCGCGTGCGGGGAGGTCGCCACCGACGCGGCCCGCCGCCTGCACGTCTCCGTCCGCACCGTCACCTACCGGCTGGGCCGGATCCGGGCGTTGAGCGGCTACGACCCCGCCGATCCTCGGGACCGGTTCACCCTGCACGCCGCCGTGCTCGGCGCGCGGGCCCTGGACTGGCCGCGTCGGCCGCTCCCGGCCTAGGGCTCACGCGGCAACGGCGACCAGTTCCGGGAAGCCCAGCAGGGTGGCCAGCGCGGACGCCTCGACCGGGGTGAGGGTGACCCCGATCGTGCCGTCGGGGTCGTGCGGGTCATCGTGGACGACGTCGCGGCGACCACCCGCCCGGTACTCGACGACGGTGATCCGGCGGCCCTGTTCCGTGGTGAAGGCGTGCCGTACCCCGACGCCGGGCAGGATCGTGCGTTCGATGATCACAGCAGAGCTCCTTCGGTGACGGCTGCCGAGAGCCGGCCGGGAGCAGGTCGGCGCTACGGCAACGCGGTGGACGGTCGAGCGGGCGGCGTCAGCTCGGGCGGGGTGCGCTCGGCCGGCCAGGCGGGGACGACCGTCGGCGTCGACGGCGCGAGCGGACGCCCGGTGGCCGCGTGGTAGCGCTGGTTCCGCATGCGTCCCACCGTAGCTCCGGTACGCCGACGTCACGGAGCTGCGACCCGGCGCCGGCCGCCTCCGCCGATCATGTCCCTGAACAGGGCCGATGACGGCGAATGGTGAGCGGTGAACGCCCCTCTTCTCCCACCGCCGGCAATCAGGCGAGCCGTTGTTGGCCGGCCGCGCGCAGTGCCGGTCCCCACTTTCCCGGCGAGGCTGGAGGTCCGACGCGTACCCCGGCAGATGAGGAGGCGGTGATCATGAGCGGTCCATCCGTGGCGCTCCCCGATTCCGCGCCGCTGCCCCCGCCCCGGACGGCTCCGCCGCCGGGTGCCGCCAAAGGCGGACGCGTCCGCCTCAGGGCCGCCGACACCCGCCGGCGGCCCTGAGCCCGGACCCGACGGCCGGCCACCACCCCGGGCAGAGGTCCGCGCCCCGCCACCGTCCGCCGGGCGGTCGCCCGGCCCACCCCGGAGAGGCCGGAACGTCCGGCCCCGCCGCTCCGCCCGTCCCCCGGCCCGCACCCGGACGCGCCGGTCCGGCCGGCCCGGCGGCACCGCGACACCCCGCACCCGAGAATCTCCCGGAAGGAGCCCCGACGATGACGCACACCCTCGACGAGCGCACCGAGACGCTGCGCGCGCTGCTGGAACGGCAGTTCGACGAGTACACCGACCAACTCACGGAGCTGACGCTGCATGTACGGCAGCCGGGCCACGGCGGCCACGACCCGGACACCCTGCGCCGCCTGGTGGAGGCCGCCAAGCAGGGGGTGACGGACACCACCCAGGCGTTGACGCGGATGTCCGAGGGCACGTACGGCGTCTGCGAGCGCTGCGGTCAGGACATTCCCACCGCCCGGCTGGAGATCCGGCCCTCGGCGCGCTTCTGCGTCCCGTGCCAGCAACGTCGCTGACCGCCGGAGACGTGACCGACGAGCACCACCCGGGTCAGGGCGTGCGACCGGCCGGCGCCGTCTCGGACCGGTCCGCCCGGACCCGGTCGAGGTCGCCGGCGAGTTCGTCGGCGACCAGCAGGTCCCGCCGGATGTCGTCGTGCGGGTAGGCCGCCCGCCCGATCATGTGCGCCGCGACCGGCGCGGTGGCCAGCTGGAACACACCCACCAGCACGAGCGTGGTGACGTCCACGCCGGTACGCAGCCGCAACGCGCACCCCAGCAGGACCAGCAGCAGCCCGAGCACCTGCGGCTTGGTCGCGGCGTGCATCCGGGACAGCACGTCCGGGAAGCGGAGCAGGGCGATGCCGGCGGCGAGGCTGAGCAGCGCGCCGGCGACGAGACAGACGCCGGCGACGGTGTCGAGGACGACGTCGACCATCACTTCGGGTTTCTCCGCGCCGCGAACCGCGCGACGCTGACCGAGCCGACGAAGCCGACGACGGCGAGGACCACCAGCACCGGCAGCGCGGTGGCGTCCCGGCTGTACGCCGCCTCGGTGGCGATGGCCGCGACCGTGACCGCGAGCAGCACGTCGACGGCGACGGCCCGGTCGAGGATCGACGGGCCGCGGATGATGCGGACGAGGGTCAGTCCACCGGCCACGGTCAGCAGCGCGGTGACGATCACGGCGACGACGGTCACGTCGGTGCCCCTTCCAGGTCGACCGGCTCGGGCGGGCCGGTGGGGTCGGGTTGGCGGAGCCGGCTCAGCTCCTCGGCCGAGCCGACAGCGGTGACGATGCGCTCCTCCAGCTCCAGCGCGCCCCGCCGGAACCGCTCCACCTCGTCGAGCGTGCGGATGCCGATGACGTGCACGTAGAGCGTGCCGGTCTCCCGGTCGGCCTCCAGGATGAGGCTGCCGGGCACCAGCGACAGCGCCTCGGCGGTCAGGGTGAGGTTGAGGTCGGTGTTCACCCGCAGCGGCACCGCGATGATCGCGCCCCGCGGGGTGTGCCCGAACCGGACCGCCAGCCAGGCGACCTGTGCGGACGCGACCACGAGGTCCCACAGGAAACGCGCCAGGAAGCGCAGCAGCGGGACCGGCCGGATCCGCCCGGCGAACGTCACCGGCGGCAGCGGGAAGACCACCAGCAGCACGGCCGCGACCACCAGACCGCCGATCACGTTCGCCCAGGTGAAGCTGCCCCACAACAGTACCCAGACGGTGACCAGGGCGGTCGCGGCGACGGCCCGGTTACGCCACCGGACGCGGCGGGTCAGCGGGTCACGCGGATGAGTGGTCACGGCGCACCGCCCGGGAACACGGCCTCGACGTAGGGGGCGCGGCGCAACAGGTCGTCGGCCGCGTCGGTGCTGATGTCGAAGAGCGGCCCGGCCACCACCGTGAGGCCGAGACCGAGGACCACCAGGGCGGCGGTGGACGCGGTCATCAGCCGGGGCAGCGCCGCGCCGGCGGGCGACGGATCGTCGTCGTGCGGCTGCGCGGCGCCGTCGGCGCGCGCCGCCCGGACGCCGTCGTCGGGCTCCGGCATGTCCGGGTGCGGGGCCCGCCAGAACGCGAGGTTCCACACCCGGGCGATGGCGTAGAGGGTGAGCAGGCTGGTGAGAAGCCCGCCGGCGACGAGCGCCCAGGCCAGGACGCCGCCGTCGGACACGCCGGCCTGGACGAGACCGACCTTGCCGAGGAACCCGGAGAACGGCGGGATGCCGGCCAGGTTGAGGGCGGGCACGAAGAAGAGCACCGCCAGCACCGGCGACAGCCGGGCCAGCCCGCCGAGACGGTCCAGCGCGGTGCTGCCGCCACGGCGCTCGACCAGGCCGGCGGCGAGGAACAGGGTGGTCTGGATGGTGATGTGGTGCACCACGTAGAAGATCGCGGCGGACAGGCCGACGGCGGTGGTCAGGCCGACCCCGAACAGCATGTAGCCGATGTGGCTGACCAGCGTGAACGACAACAGCCGTTTGATGTCCGACTGGGCGACCGCGCCGAGGATCCCGACCACCATGGTCAGCGCCGCGATCACCAGCAGCAGATCGGCGGTGCGGCCGCCGGGGAACAGCAGCGTCTCGGTGCGGATGATCGCGTACACGCCGACCTTGGTCAGCAGGCCGGCGAAGACCGCGGTGACCGGCGCGGGCGCGGTGGGGTAGCTGTCCGGCAGCCAGGCCGACAGCGGGAACACCGCGGCCTTGATGCCGAACGCCAGCAGCAGCATGCCCTGCAGGACCAGCCGCAGGTCATCCGGCAGCGCGTCCAGCCGGTCGACGAGCTGGGCCAGGTTGAGCGTGCCGGTGGCGGCGTAGATCAGGCCGATCGCCACCAGGAAGATCAACGACGACAGCAGGCTGACCACGACGTACGTGGTGCCGGCCCGGATCCGGTTCTCCGTGCTGCCCAGCGTCAGCAGCACGTAGCTCGCCACCAGCAGGATCTCGAAGCCGACGTAGAGGTTGAACAGGTCTCCGGAGAGGAACGCGTTGCACACGCCGGCGGTCAGCACGAGGTAGGTCGGGTGGTAGACCGCCAGCGGCGTCTCCTCGTTGCCGTCGGCCATGCCCTGCCCGATGGAGTAGACCAGCACGCACAGAGTGACCGCGGCGGAGACCACCAGCATCAGCGCGGCGAGCTGGTCGGCGACGAGCACGATGCCCATCGGCGCGGCCCAGCCACCCACCTCGACCACCAGCGGGCCGCCGACCGTGGAGCGGACCAGCAGCATCGCCGCGACCGCCACGGTGGCGGCGAGGACGGTGATGCTGACCCACCGTTGGGCGCGGGCCCGGCCGACGAGCAGCAGCGTCAGGGCGGCGCCGAACAGCGGCATCACCACCGGCAGCGGGACGAGCCAGCTCATCGGGTCCTCCCCGGCTCCCCGGCGGCCACCCGCCGGTCGTCCGCCACGGCCGGCGGGACGCGATCGGTGGTCTCCGGGTCGGCGGTGCCCGGACCCTCGGCCCGGTCCGCCAACTCCATGATCCGGCGGTCCTCGACGTCGTCCTGCACCTCGTCGTGCCCGTTGAGGTGCCAGCTGCGGTAGGCCAGGGCGAGCAGGAAGGCGGTCATGCCGAGCGTGATGACGATGGCGGTCAGCACCATCGCCTGCGGCAGCGGGTCGGCCATCTCCTCCTCGGCCGTGGTGCCGACGATCGGCGGACCGCCGGCCCGCCCGCCGGTGAGCAGCAGCAGGTTCGCGCCGTTGCCGAGCAGGATGACCCCCATCAGCACCCGGGTCAGGCTGCGCTCCAGCAGCAGCGTGACCCCGGCGGCGAAGAGGACCCCGACCACCACGACGTAGATCAGGTTCGGACTCACACCAACTCCCCTTCGCGTACGTCGCCCGGCGCGCTCTCCCCCTGGTCGACCTCCTGCTGGCGGTCCATCTCGGCGCCCAGGCTGCGCAGGATGTCCAGCACCAGACCGACCACGATGAGGTAGACGCCGACGTCGAAGAAGACCGACGTGACGAAGTGGACGTGACCCAGCACCGGCAGGTGGAAGTCGAGCGCCGCGCTCTGCAGGAAGTCGCCGCCCAGCAGCATCGCGGTGACGCCGGTGCCGACCGCGACGAACAGCCCCGCGCCGAGCACCCGGCCGGCGTCCACCGGCGCCGCGCCGTTGAGTTCGGTACGCCCACCCGCCAGGTAGCGCACGGCCAGCCCGAGGCCGGCGACCAGGCCGGCGGCGAACCCGCCACCGGGCTGGTTGTGGCCGGAGAAGAGCAGGTAGATCGAGAAGAGCAGGATGGCGTGGAACAGCAGCCGGGTGATGACCTGGAGGATCACCGACTGGGCCCGGGTGGTGGCGCCGCTGGTGAGCCAGCGCGGACGCACCGAGCTCTGCCGGCCGGCGCCGGGGATGCCGCTGCGCATGTTCAGGGCGCGGGAGCGGCGGAAGATCAGGCTGGCCACGCCGGTGGCCGCCACCACCAGCACGGCGATCTCGCCCATCGTGTCCCAGGCCCGGATGTCGACGAGGGTCACGTTGACCACGTTGTTGCCGCCGCCGTAGGACACCGCCTCCTCGGGGAAGCCGACCGAGATCGGCGTCGCCACCCGGGCCCCCGCCGACACGTACGCCATGCCGGCGGTGACCACGCCCACGGCCACGCCGAGCGCGACGCGTATCCGGCGGCTGGAGCGCACCGGGCGGGCGGAGAACTTCGTCGGCAACCGGCGCAGCACGAGCACGAACATCACGATCGTGACGGTCTCCACCAGGAACTGGGTGAGCGCCAGGTCGGGCGCACCGTGCAGGATGAACAGCAGCGCCGTGCCGTAACCGGTCACCCCGACGAGGATCATCGCGGTCAACCGGCGCCGGGCGCGTGCGGCCGCCACGGCCGCCACCACGACGGCCGCGCCGGCGGCGGCCTGCAACGGGGTGTCCCACAGTTGGTAGCGCTGCGGCCACGGCACGCCGACCAGCAGCGCGCCGCCCGGCAAGACGACAAGCACCAGCAGGATGACGCCCAGGTAGAACGGCAGGGAGCCACGCTGGGTGGCGCCGGTCAGCTCCACCGCCGCGCGGTCCACGGCGCCGACCAGCCGGTCGTAGCCGGTGGCGCCGTCGAAGGGCAGCCGCAGCAGGTACGGCCGGCGCCGGTGCAGCAGCAGGAACAGCCCGACGCCGGCGGCGACGGCCAGCACGGACAGGCCGAGGGCCGGGGTCAGCCCGTGCCAGAGCGCCAGGTGGTAGCCGGGATCGGTGCTCGGGTACTGATCCGCGTACGGCGCGAGCACCCGGTCCACCGCCGGGGCGAGGACGCCGACGGCGAGGCCGGCGGCCGCCAGCACCGCCGCCGGGGCGACGAACGCCCGGTCGAGCGGCTCGGGTCGGGTGTCGTCCACGCCGGGCTTGCCGGCGAACGCCCCCCAGAGGAAGCGCAGCGTGTAGGCGACGGTCAGTGCCGAGCCGGTCACCAGCCCGGCGAGCACCACCAGATCGGCGGCGCCGCCGTGCAGGAACGCCTCCAGCGCCGCCTCCTTGGCGACGAAGCCGACCAGCGGCGGCAGCCCGGCCATCGAGGCCGCCGCGAGCCCGGCGACCACCGCCAGCGCCGGCGCCCGCCGGCCCAGTCCGCTCAGCTCGCGCAGGTCACGGGTGCCGGCGACCTGGTCGACGACGCCGACGACCAGGAACAGGGTGGCTTTGAACAGGGCGTGGGCCAGCAGCATCGCGGCACCGGCCAGCGCGGTGTCCCGGGTGCCGGCGCCGAGGATCACCATCAGCAGGCCGAGCTGGCTCACCGTGCCGTAGGCCAGCAGCAGCTTCAGGTCGACCTGCCGCAGCGCCGCCCAGCCGCCGAGGAACATCGTGACCAGGCCACCGGCCAGCAGGACCGTCCGCCACGCCGTGACCTGGCCCACCGCCGGCCCCATCAAGGCGACCAGGAACACGCCGGCCTTCACCATGGCGGCGGCGTGCAGGTAGGCGCTGACCGGCGTGGGCGCGGCCATCGCGCGCGGCAGCCAGAAGCTGAACGGGAAGATCGCCGACTTGCTCGTCACGCCGAGGAGGACCAGCACCAGGGCCACGGTGAGGTAGCCGCCGTCGGGCAGGTTCCGGGCGATCTCCGACCACCGGTAGGAGCCGGCGTGCTGCCCGAGCATCACGAAACCGGCGAGCATCGCCAGGCCACCCAGGGTGGTCACCAGCAGCGCCTGCATGGCGGCCTGCCGGCTGGCCCGGCGGGTGGGGTCGCTGCCGATCAACAGGTAGGAGAAGACGGTCGTCAGTTCCCAGAACACGTAGAGCAGCAGCAGGTCGTCGGAGACCACCAGGCCCAGCATCGCGCCGGCGAACGCCACGAAGACCGCGGCGAAGCGGCCGAGACCGGGGTCGTCGGACCGGAAGTAGCGGGCGCTGTAGGCGAGCACGAGGGCGCCGACCCCACCGACCAGCAGCACCATCAGCCAGGAGAGCGTGCCCATCCGCAGGGCGAGGTCCAGGCCGAGCTGCGGCACCCAGCTGACCGTCTCGACGACCGGCGTCCCCGAGCGGACCGGGCCGGTGCGGGTCACGGCCCAGATTCCGGCCGCGGCGGGAACGGTCGCCAGGAGGTAGAGCGCCCGCCGCCCCCAGATGCGTACCAGCGCCGGGGCGGCCACGGCTGCGAGCGCATGAACCGCCACCAGAACCAGCACACATCCTCCTCAAGATCGACAGTCGGTTAGTCAACCCTAACCGGCGCCGGTGGGATCGGCCATATCGAGAACGTCACCCCGGCCCTGACGCATCGGCACCGGTCGGGCGGGGTACGGACGCGAGTTGCCTCCCGGTGGAACCGGACAGGCCCGCCGACCCGGACGACGAGGACGACGAGGGGAAGACGACGTGCACCCCGATCGGCTGGGTGCTGCTGCCCGGGCTGCTCGGTGTGTCGGCCCGTCCCCGGGCCGCGGCGCTGGTGTCGGCCTGGGCCGGTGTGCTGGTGCTGGCGTCCGTCGTCGTACCGTTCGTTCCCGGTCACCGCGGCGACCCGTCCGCGCTGATCGCATCCGCGACCGCCCTGGCCGTGGCGCCCGCCCTGGCCTGGGCCCGGCGCCACCGGCGGTCCACCGCGGTCGTGCGCGCCGCCGCGCCGCCCGACGTGGCGGTGTTCACCATGCCGGCGGGTCCCGGGCGGGCCGCGCTCGCCGTCTGCGGCACGCCCGGTGAGGTCGGCGCCGCCGTCCCGCTGCGCGACGGCGGCCTGCGCGTCCTGGTCGGCACGGTCACCGGCCCGGCACTGAGCACGCCCGCCGGCCGGCGGGCGATCGAGCTGGCGTTCCGCCGCCACGCCGGCCAGGCCCGGCAGTCGCTGCCGCAGCTGGTCGAGGCGCTCGACCAGGTGGTACGCGCACTCGCGTCGGCCGGCGACCTGCGCGCCACCGTCGTGCAGGTGGACCGGGCCGGTCTGCTCGACGCGGTGCGCTGCGGCTCACCGGATCTCGCCGTCGCGACCGGACACCGGGCGACCCTCGCCGGAGTGCCGGCCGGCCCGGCGATCGGGTCGACCGCCCCGGCCGGGCCCGCGGTGTCCGGCCGGGTCACCTCCCACCACGTCGCCGTCGTCGGCGCCGACGTCACCGAGGCGCACGGGCACCGGTGGACGGGCGTACTCGACCAGGTGGCCGGCGACGAGGACCCGGCACGGACGGCGCAACGGCTGACCCGCGGGCCAGGCGGCGTGCGGCGCATCGGCCCGGTGCTCGTCGTCGACCTGAGGACGCCGTCCGGCGGGTGACGGATCGGTGTCGCCGGCGCCGCCTGCCCAGGCGGGGACACGGTGTCGAGCGAAGCCGCCTCGATCGGTACGCTTGCCGCTCCACGAACGAGCCGGAACACCGGATCTCATCCTGGTCGGCACGCATCGGCAGAGAGGCGGACCACACCATGACGTCGGTTGCGGACGGGCAGCCCCATGCGGTGGACGCCGAGCGGGGCGGAGAGGAGGACATGCGGTCGTTGTTCGGGCAGTCCACCGCGGTCTTCGCGTCGCTCGCCGGGCCGGCACACCTGGTGGAGAGCGCGAACCAGGCGTTCTTCGCCGCCATCGGCAAGGAACGGGCTCGCACCGGGGTCACGCTCACGGACCTGATGCCCGAACTGGCCGGTCAAGGCTTCATCGCGCTGCTGGACCAGGTCTACCGCACGGGCGAGCCCTACACCGGCCGTGACGCCCGGGTGATGCTGGGCATCGGGGCGCACGCGCGGGAGGCGTTCTTCGACTTCACCTACGAGCCGCGGCGAGACGCCGGCGGTGAGGTCATCGGGATCCGGGTGATCGGCCTGGAGACCACCCAGGTGAAGCATGCCCAACGCCTGATGGCCGAACACCGTGCCCTGGTGGAGCAGATCGCGCGCCAGGCGCCGCTGACCGACGTGCTCGACGGGATGGCCCGCTGCATCGAGGAGCTGGCACCGCAGGAGCTGCTGGTCTCCGTCCTGCTCGCCGATCCCGACGGCCGGCGCCTGCGCCACGGCGCCGCACCCAGCCTGCCCGACTTCTACAACCAGGCCATCGACGGGATCGCCACCGGTGAAGGCGTCGGCTCCTGCGGCACCGCCGCGCACCGGCGGGAGGCGGTCATCGTCACCGACATCGCCACCGACCCGTTCTGGACCGACTTCCGCGACCTGGCCGAGCGGGCCGAACTGGGGGCCTGCTGGTCGACGCCGATCCTCGGCCGCGACGGCAGCCTGCTGGGCACCTTCGCCATGTACCACCGCTCCCCGCGCGTCCCGCGGGACACCGACCTCGCGCTCGCCCGGATCTTCACCGGCACCGCCGCGCTGGCCATCGAACGGCACCACATCGAGCAGGCCAAGGCGGCCGCCGACGCCCGGGCCAGAGCAGCCCATGACGAACTGGCCAAGGTGGTGCGGGCGGAGCGGGAACTGCGCGCCGAGGCCGAGCAGCGCGCCGAGGCCGCCGCGGAACTCACCGCGCGGGTGCGGGCCGCGGCCGCCGCGCAGGCCGCCACGCCGCACCCCGAGCGGTGTCAGCTCGGCGGCACCGGCGGGTGCACGGCAGCGGCCGAGATCAAGCTCGCCGATTCCTGGGGCGACTCCGCGTGGGGCTGCCCCATCCACGTGGAGGAAGCCATCCTCAACGTGCGGTCGGTCTTCATCGCCAGTGCGGAGCTCGGCGGCCTGGCCGCCTATCTCAACCGGTGACCGGCAGGCCCGGACCGAGGAGCTGTCCGGCGCGCAGATCTCGGGGGCGCATCCGGGTCATCGCCGATGGGTTTCGGGTGCGGCGCCGGTCGTGACCGTTCTCACCGCGTCACCGCGGCAGGTCGACGGCGTTGACCGGGTACCAGCGGTACCATGACGTCGTCTCCCGAGGTAGCCATGAGCAGCGTTTCCGGCCCCGTCGACCCGGCCCACCTGCGAGCCGTGCTCGACGGCCCGTGGGCCCGGGTCCGCGACGCGCACCGCGAGCACCTCGACGAGCGTTTCCTGCCGGTCTATGGCGAGACCGGCGACCAGGCGCGCGAGCGGATCAGCCGCCTGCTCCGCGAACTTCCGGTCGAGCTGGGGATCGGCGGTGGCTTCCCCAGCGAGTACGGCGGCGACTCCGACGTCGGCGCCTCCATCGTCGCCATCGAGATGCTGGCGCAGGTCGACCTGTCGCTGATGGTGAAGGCGGGCGTGCAGTGGGGCCTGTTCGGCGGCGCGGTCGCGGCCCTCGGCACCCGGCGGCACCACGACGCCTACCTGCGGGACATCATCGCCGGCGAGCTCCTCGGCTGCTTCGCGATGACCGAGACCGGGCACGGCTCGGACGTCCAGCAACTGCGCACCACCTGCGTGTACGACCCACGGACGGGGACGTTCGACCTGCACACCCCGCACGAGGCGGCACGCAAGGACTACATCGGCAACGCCGCCCGGGACGGCCGGATGGCAGTGGTCTTCGCCCAGCTGATCACCGGCGGACGGCGGCACGGCGTGCACGCGTGGCTGGTCCCGATCCGCGACGAGCAGGGCAACCCGTTGCCCGGCGTGACCATCGGCGACGCCGGGCCCAAGGCCGGCCTGCTCGGCGTGGACAACGGGCGCCTCAGCTTCGAGCACGTGACGGTGCCGCGCGACATGCTGCTCGACCGCTACGCCCAGGTCGCGCAGGACGGCACCTACTCCAGCCCGATCGAGAACGACTCCCGGCGCTTCTTCACCATGCTCGGCACCCTGGTCCGTGGCCGGGTGAGCGTCGGCGGCGCCGCCTCGGCGGCCACCAAGGCGGCGCTGGCCATCGCGGTGCGCTACGGCGACATCCGCCGCCAGTTCGGCACGCCCGACGCCGAGCGGGAGGTGCTGCTCAACGACTACCTGGCCCACCAACGCAAGCTGCTGCCCGCGCTGGCCACCACGTACGCGCTGACCTTCGCCCAGACCGAGTTGGTCGCCGCGCTCGGCGACGTGCAGGGCGGCGACGGGCCGGTCGACGAGCACCGGCAGCGGGAGCTGGAATCCCGGGCCGCCGGCCTCAAGGCGGCGCAGACCTGGCACGCGACCCGCACCATCCAGATGTGCCGGGAGGCGTGCGGCGGCGCCGGCTACCTGGCCGAGAACCGGCTGCCCAGCCTCAAGGCCGACACCGACGTCTTCACCACGTTCGAGGGCGACAACACGGTGCTGCTGCAGTTGGTGGCCAAGGGGCTGCTCACCGGCCACCGCGACGAGTTCGGCTCGCTGGACGGCTGGGGACGTGCGTCCTTCGTCGCCGACCAGGTCCGCGACATGGTGCTCGAACGCACCGCGGCGCGTTCGCTCATCGAGCGGCTGGTCAGCGCCGTGCCCGGCCGCGACGAGGAGGTCGCCGTCACCGACCGCGGCTGGCAGCTCAAGGTCTTCGAGGACCGCGAGCGGCACCGCCTCGACGGCGCGGTCCGCCGCCTGCGCAACGGCGCCGCCACGAAGAGGGACCGCCCCTTCGACATCTTCAACGACGTGCAGGACCACGTCCTCGGCGTCGCCGCCGCGCACGTCGACCGGGTGACGCTGGAGGCGTTCGTCGCCGGCATCGACGCCACCACGGACCCGGCCGTGCGGGCGCTGCTGTCCCGGGTCTGCGACCTCTACGCGCTCAGCGTCATCGAGGCCGACAAGGGTTGGCTGCTGGAGCACGGCCGACTCACCCCGGCCCGCGCCAAGGCGATCACCGCGGTGGTGAACGGCCTGCTGAAGGAGCTGCGCCCGCACATGCGGACGCTCGTGGACGGCTTCGCCATCCCGGACGCCTGGCTGCACTGTGCGGTCCTGCGCGAGGAGCCCGACCGGCAGGAGACGATGGCTGCCCACGACGCCGCCGCGAGCTGACCGGCCCGCGCCGTCACCGGCCCAGCGCGAGGCTGACGGCCCGGACCACGGCGAGGCAGGCCACGCCGGCCAGCGCGGCCCAGAGCGCACACCCCGTGCCGTACCGGCGATCGGCGGCGAGTTCCCGTTCGGTCGCCGCGGGCTCCCGGCTCACCGCGAGGTAGCGGCCGGTCCGGGGCAGCGTGAGCGCGACGACTCCGCCGTCGAGGACCGCGGGTTCGCCGATCACGTGCAGCGGGACGCCGGGCCGCACGACCTGTTCGACCACCCGCACCGCGTCCACGCGCCTCGCCGCGTCCGCCGGAACCTCTCCCCGATCGACGAACTGCTGGAGCCACCGGCCGTTGCGGCGATGGCTCGTGGTCTCCTCGTCGACGACCGTCCGTACCGGCGTGGGACCGGCGTGTGCCACCGGCAGCCGGGTGCGCGCCCACACCGACAGGCGCGGGTCGACGGTGGACGCCTGGAGGATGTCCGCCGACACGACGGCCGTGCCGGTGCGGTCGGCCACCCCGAACGGATCGCCCGCGGACTGTTCCCAGAGGACGGCCGTGCGGGTGAGGCCCGGATCGCCGACGGTGTCGACGGAGTAGACCGTCGTGCGGATCCAGACCGCCTCGACGCCGGACAGCGGCGCGACGACCGGCCCGTCGGGACCCGGCGCTGTCTCGCCGTACACGGCGAACCGCCGGGGCATGCCCGCGCCGGGGCGCAGCGCGGCGCACGGCGAGACGGCGTGCCGGCGAACCCACCGGTGCTGACGGCCGCCCGACACGGCCAGGGCCAGCAGGACCGGCGCCAGCACCAGCATCGCGAAGCCGAGGAACCCGGCGAGCGCGACGACGACCGTCAGGAAGTCCACACGGCCACGGTAGACATCGAACGCCACGGATAGTGGGAGCGCCGAGGGAAGCTCGACCGCGATCACCCACTGTAAGGAATTTGTCTTGCTGCGTGACATGCCGCAGGGCATTCTCGGTCCATGAACAGAGCCACCGCGGTGGGCCGAAGCGTCGTCGCAGTGGGACGGGAATCTGTTGCGGTCCTGCTTGCCTCGTTGCTACTGCTGTCCGCCTGCACCTCTGGCGGTGACCACGAGTCACCACCGACCACGGACGCACCACCCTCGATAGAGGAACGCGCCACGGTGGCGCTCACCAGCGCCATCGACCGGCTCGCCGCCTCACCCGGCCTGCACTACAAGGGAAGATTCGACAGTCCGGCCGGAGCGGCGGACGTCGACATGCGCATCTCCCACAGTGGTGTGGCACTCGGTTCGATGAGCGACTCCGGCACGGCGTTCCGGATCCTCGCCCTGCCGGACCGCACGTTCGTCCGCGCCGGTGAGGCGTTCTGGAGATCCACCACGTCGGCGCAGACCACGAGCGACCCGAAGCCCCGGGCCGAGCTGGTCAAGCGCTACTCCCGAAGCTGGGTCGCCGTTGATGCGCGGTCGATCGGCGACCCGGGTGTCACCCTACGGCCGGCCGAGGTAGCCAGGCAGTTCAGCGAGCAGCTACGCCAGACCGGCGTCACCCGGGTGGACCGCGGCGCCGTCGGCGAGCAGCAGAGCACGATCATCACGGTCGGACCCACCACCTACCACGTCACGGCGGACAGTCCGTACCGATTGCTGCGGGTCGAGAGCCCTCGCATCAAGGCCGCCCGTGCCGCGATGAGGGGTGCGGTGCGCGGCGCGGCGCTACGCACCGAGCAGCGACTCGCCCCGTCGGACGACGGCCTCGACTTCGGCGAGATGGACCCGTCGGAGCTCGACGGCTTCTACGACACGGTCGAAACGAGGCGAAACGCGAACTCGGCAAGGCGGTCGACTCACGGGTGGCGTTCAACGCCACGCTGACGGGCGGCATCACCTGTCCGTTCGGGAGCGGCGCCTGCACGGTCCGCGTCACCGTCACCAACAGGCTGACGACCGACGCCGCCGCCAGCGGCACGGTCAGAGCCGACATGACCGCATTCGTCACCGGCCCGTCCAACGCGACGACCTGCACCGACTCGAAGTCCGTGGCGATCAACTCCTCGACCGCCATGGCGTGCGTCGCGCACATCGTGTTGCCGCGGTGCAACAGACGCGGCGTCTGCACCTGGCCGGTCAGCGCGAACGTCATGGTCATCGCCCGGGCGAACGTCAACGTCACCGCGGTCACCAGGCAGCTACGCCAGGGCCGGGTTCGCGACGGACAGTCGGCCCGGTGCCGGGCCGGCAAGGGATGCGGCTACCCGGTGAAGGGCTCCAAGGCCGGCGCGGACAAGATGCGGGCGGAGGCCGACCGGCTCGCGAACAAGCGCAACCCGCGGCAGTGCCGGATGGGCACCGTCGCCGTCGCGAAGGTCGCGCAGAAGAGCGGTGGCGGCACCAGGACGATCGTCGCGACCGAAGCTCAGTCCAAGCCCAACGAGTGAACCGATGCCGACCTGCGGGGCATGGAGTTCGCGTCGTACCCGGGCCACGCCGAGGCGTCGATCATCCAGTGGCTGAAGCACAACGCCAACTGGTACATAGTCGAGGGCGCGGCACAGCGTAACGTCTGCCAGCCCGATGAGGCTCCCAACTGCGACGTATCGTGCATGGAACAGCTGGAGAACGTCGAGGGACTCACGCTCGGACCGAAGGAGTTCCGGCGCGGCAGCCGGTACAAGTCACAGATCCGAACGTTCTGGACCGCATGAGCACAGCAAGGACCGTGGAGTGACCGAGTACAGCGAGCTGACCCAGCGCCTGGCGGCGCTTCCACGATCGGCGAGGGCGGTCCACGGGGCCTGCTGCGCCCTCCGCTACGTGCCGGTGCTGACCACGATCGCTCCGCACCTGGAGACGGCCGCCACCGAGTCCATCGACCTGCTCGTGGACCATCTCGGTTCGGTCGACGAGGATCGGCTCGCCACGGCCTCCGATCGCGTCGAGGCACTCGTGCCCGATGTCGGCGACGCCCAGGATCCGCTCTACTGGGTGGCCGACGCCCTGTCCCTGGTGAGTTACGCCCTCCAGTGCGCGCGTTCCGACGCCTCACCCGAGCCGGTCAACTGGGCGTGCGCGGGCGCACTCAACATCGCCTCCGAAATTGACGTCTACGTGCGGAAGGAGGGCGTGCCCGCTCGACTGAAGCAGCTCGACATCGCGGCGCAGGAGTCCAGCATCCGCCAGTTGCAACGCGACGTCGCCCCGTCGACGGTCGCCCACCTGAGATCGGAAGCGGCGGTCGTGGCCGCGGAGGTGGAGCGACTGCTGCCGGTTTTCCTACCCGCCCTGCGCCGGTGATCATCCCGGGTGCGGCCCTGCCCCGTCCCGATCCGTACCGGGCCGCCGCGCCCGGCGCGCCTGGGTAGGTTCACTGTCATGAGTGACGACACCTTCCGCTCGGTGGAGATCGAGCGCACCGGCCTGGCGAGCTACACCGTCCGCAACGCCCGCGGCGGTTCGATCTCCATGGGCTCGGGCCAGGGCGACAGCTTCACGCCTGTGGAACTGCTGCTGGCCGCCATCGGCGGGTGCACCGCCGTCGACGTCGACCACATCACCAGCCGCCGCGCCGAGCCGAGCAGCTTCTCCGTCGAGGTCAGCGGCGACAAGATCCGGGACGAGTCCGGCGGCAACCGGATGCGGAACCTCCGGGTGGAGTTCACCGTGACCTTCCCGGACGGACCGGACGGCGACCGGGCGCGCGAGGCGCTGCCCCGTTCGCTGCGGCAGTCGCACGACCGGCTCTGCACCGTCTCCCGTACGGTCCAGCTCGGCACCCCGGTCACGATCGTCGACGTCACCGGCCATCCTGCGGACTGAAGTCGGCGTGAAGCGGTACCAGGACGTCGGCGACCCGCTCGACGGCGCCGACGTCGTGCTCATCGGGCTGTTCTCGGCCAAGGACAGGCAGTACGAGGTTCGACTCGACGAGCTCGCCGCCCTGGCCGAGGGCCGCGGCAGCCAGGTGGTGGGTCGGTACGTCCAGCGCCGGGGCGCCTCCGACCGGCGGCGCGGGCGTCCTGGTGGGGCGGCCCGGATGTCCGAGCCCTTCTCCCGCCGGACGCTGCTGACGCACGTTGCGGCTTCCGCCGGTCGAGGCGATCGGCGGTCGCGAGTGAAGCGGGCCCGCCCGTCCTCCTCAGCGCCGGGCGCCGTCCGGTCGGCCTCGGCCGCTACCGGAGGACTGGTGACCGGGGCGCGTGGCCCGTACCGCCGGGGCGTTGCCCGACCCGGGGCGAAACTCACGCGCGATGCCGGCGACCATCTCGTCGGAATCGCGACCGAGCGCCTGCCGGATGTGCGGTGGAACCATTTCCGACCTCGCCATCGCCGTCCGGACCTGCACCGACCGGTCGTCGAGCAGGCGCCGCAGATCCGCCTCGTCCAGCTCGGCCGCGAGCACCAGCGCGACCCGGACGTCCACCACCGGGTCCCGGGCAAGTTCGCTGCGCTGAGCGGGAGTGGTCCGCGGGTTACGGGCGAGCCCCTTGCGTACGCGTGCGGTGCGATCGGCCATCAGGGCCGTGATCACCTCGGGGTCGTGGGTGTGGGTGGCGAGCCGTTCCCGTACCTCCGGCGAGACGTCGTCGACCAGCCGCGCGGCCAGCTCGGGCTCCAGCTCGCGCGTCTCCGCGAGGAGACCGCGCAGCTCCTTGTCGGGGGCCTCCGCCATCACCCGGCGAACCGACTCGTCGCAGGCCGGGTTGCCGGCGACCGCCCAGCGGACCCACCGGTCGGCGTCCCGGACGAGTCGCAGGAGGTTGCCGACCGAGGTCGAGGGGTTTCTCGCCACGGCTTCCCGGACGTCACGGTCGTGGTCCCGGGTCAGCGGTCGCAGCGCCTGCGCCGGCGCGTCGGTGCGGGTCGCGACCGCCTTGCGGACCAGGGCCGACGGATCGGACGCCAGATCGATGAGGGTCATCTGCGGCGTGGTGGGATCCTGCGCGAGGGCGAGCCGCGCATCGGCGCCGTCACTTGTCGCGTCGCCGACGTGCTTCTGCTTTCCCATGGGCGCCATCATGTCACGCCCCGGTCCGGGCGCCCGCGAGCCCCTGACCAGCACGTTTTTCCTGGTGGGGCAGGGCGGGGGCGACGTCCCCCCCGGAGGTCGGCCAGCGCGGCGCGTCGCGGCCGACCCGGCTAGCGCGGCACGGCACGGAACCACGCCTCGCGATCGCCCGGATCGGGCCCGCGCCGGGGCAACGTCGGCGGCTCCTCCCCCGTGACCGGCGCGTAGTGGTCGAAGGTGGTGGTCAGGACGGCCTCGCCGCCGGTGAGGTCGGGAAGCGCGGCGACGACCTGCGGGATCCGCGCCGACGGCAGGGTGCCGCTCACCTCGAGGTACCCGCCGGCCAGGGCGGTGTCGTGGACGATCGCTCCCCGCCGGCCGAGCAACGCCATCACCGCCTCCACCGCGTGCTGCGGAAGGTTGACGTCGAACCGCTCGATCGGTTGGCACACCCGGGTGCCGGCCGCGCGCAGTGCCGCGGCCACCACGACCGGGGCGAGATTGCGGAAGTCCGCCGCGACGGTCGAGATGGACTTGTCGAACTTCTGGTGCGGCCTGCTCTGTCGCGGCCAGTACTCCGAAGCCGTCATGGTGACCGTGCAGTCGGTCACCGGCCAGCCGTGCCGGCCCTGCCGGAACGCGGCCCGCACGCCCTCCTCGGTGGCGGCGACGAAGGCCGGCGGAAGCCGACCGGGCTCGACACCGGGACGGAACTCGATGCCGTGCCCGACCGGCGCGGCCTCGATGCGCAACCCCAACCCCGCCAGGTACGGGTTGCCGCGCTCGCGCACCCGCTCCTCGGCGGAGCCGGCGCCGAGGACCCGCTCGACGCAGGCCGTCAACGTGCCGGAGAACCGCACCCGGACGCCGTACCGGTCCGCCATGAGGGCGGCCAGCACCTCCTTCTGCACCTCGCCGTGCAGGCGGATCACCGCCTCCGCCCCGTGCTCGTCGAGCCGCAGGTCCACCAGCGGGTCCTCGTCGGCCAGTTCGGCCAGACCGGCGAACATCGCCAGGCGCTGGTCCGGGTCGACCGGCTCGACGACCGCCTGCCTGGTCGGCGGCGGGAACCGGTACGCGTGCCGCCGGGGCGGGTCCCCGATGTGCTGGCCGATCCGGGCCGACACGCCGCGCACCGCGGCGATCTGCCCGGCGGACACCGAGGGGCGCACCAGGACGCCCTCGGGCTCGATGACGGCGATCTGGGTCACCGTCTGGGGGCGGGCTCCGGCGAGCCGCACCCGATCCCGTACGCGCAGCCGCCCGGACCACAACCGCAGCCAGGCCCGCCGGCCCTGTCCGTCGCGGTCGACGGCGAAGACGGTGCCGACCGGCGGGCCGTCCCGCTCCTCGCCGCGCGGCAGCAGGTCGGCAAGGAGGCGACACAGTTGCCGTACCCCGGCGCCGGTGATCGCCGAGCCGCACGCCACCGGGCTGATCTCGCCGTGACGCACCGCGTTCCGGATGGCGCGCCGGACGTCGCGCACGCGCACCGGCTCGTCCGTCAGCCACCGCGCCGCCACCGTGTCGTCGATCTCCGCCACGGCCTCCACCACCGGTTCGGCGTCGAGGCCGACGGTCCGCACCCGGGCGTCGTACGCGCCCTGACCGACGACCGTGGTGAGCACGACCGGACGCGTCCCGAGCCGCCGGCGTACCTGGGCCGTCACCCGGTCGACGTCGGCGCCGCGGCGGTCCACCTTGTTGAGGAAGAACACCGTCGGTACGCCGATGCGGCGCAGCGCCCGCCAGATGGCGACGGTCTGCGGCTGGACCCCCTCCACGCTCGACACCACGAGCACGGCGGCGTCCAGCACGGCCAGCGACCGCTCGACCTCGGCGATGAAGTCGGGGTGGCCCGGGGTGTCCAGCAGGTTGACCCGCAGATCACCGATCGTGATCGACGTGACGGCGGCCCGGATGGTGATGCCGCGCCGACGCTCCAACTCCATCGAGTCGGTCCGCGTCGTGCCGGCGTCGACGCTGCCCAACCGGGCGACGGCGCCGGCCTCGTAGAGCAGGCGCTCGGTCAGGCTGGTCTTTCCGGCGTCAACATGGGCGACGATTCCGAGGTTCAACAACGCCAAGGCAGAACTCCACGGTAGGACGGTTCAGGGTCCGGGGCGTGGAATCTGCTCGCATCGTCACTCCTCGTCGTGGTCGTCGCGGCGGTCAGCCGTGCCCAGGCTCACACGCCCGGGGCGGCCGCCGCCACCGATTTCGGTCCCGGACGGCGCGCCGCCAGGGCAGTTCGGGCTGGTCCGCGGCCAGCGGCTGACCGGCGACGGTCAGGGTGTCCAGCGCACCCCCGGGTTCACCCGCCCGGACCAGTCGAAGACCGCCATGTTGTCCCACTGGTTCCCGGTGCCGTTGATGTCGGCCGGGTCCCAACCGTTGCCGTTGACGGCGTACCAGGTCGGTTCCCAGTAGAAGACACCGACGGCGCCCGCGTTGCGGGCGGTGTTCTGCACCCAGTCGAACTCCTGGGCCTGCCCGGACCAGGTCGCGCTGATGCCGTCGCAGGTCGCGTCGCCGATGGCGTTCGGCTCGCTGTCCGCGTTGTTCCGGGTGAAGGGGTACGCGGTCTCCGCGATCACCACCGGCTTGCCGTAGCGACCACGCAGGTCGACGATGTTGTTGTAGAGGTTCGCCAGGCTGCCGTGCCACATGCAGTAGTAGGACAGCGCGGTGATGTCCCACTGCACGCCCTGGGCGCGGATGCCGTCGTAGAACCAGCGGGCGTTGGCGTTGCTGTCGGCGTCCGCGGTGTGGATCATCACCTGGATGCCGCTGCCGCACGCCTTGGTCGCGTTGTAGCCCTGCTTCAGCAGGCCGGCCAGCGGGGCGAAGTCGTTGTTGACGACCTTGCCCTCGTTCCACAGCATCCCGACGTTGATCTCGTTGCCGATCTGCACACTGTCGGGTGGCGTGCCCTGCCCCCGGAGGCTGGTGCAGACGTCGTAGGTGAAGGCGTACACGTCGGTCCGCAGTTGGCTCAGGCTGTGGCCGGCCCAGGCGGCCGGCTTGTACTGCTTGCCCGGGTCGGCCCAGGTGTCGGAGTAGTGGAAGTCGACGAGCACCCTCAGGCCCTTCGCCTTGGCCGCCCGCGCCTGGGCCAACAACCTGCTCTTGTTGTTGTAGCCGCTGATCGGGTTGTTCCAGACGCGCAGTCGGACGTAGTTGACGCCGACGGACTTCAGGATGTCCAGCGGGTCACGGGCGACGCCGCCGGCGTCGTAGTACCTCGCGCCCACGTCCAGGCTGCGCTGCAACGAGGAGACGTCGGCGCCCCGCATGCTGAGCGTGTTCGCGGCGGAGACGGGCGCGGGCGTGCCACCGAGCGTGGCGCAGACGGCGAGGACGCCGGCCGTGACGGCCCCGATCAGGACTCTGGGGCGGCGGCGCGGTTGTGTGCTCACGGGACTCCTTCGTTCGGAAGCGCTCAGCCCACGACGCAGGGAGCGCCGTTGAGCGAGAAGGCGGTCGGCGGCACGTCGCTGGCGCTCCACCGCCCCTGGATACCGAAGGTCGTGGAGCCGTTCGGCGCGAGCACGCGGTTCCAGTCGACGTTTCGGGCGGTGACGGCGGCGCCGGTCTGGCCGACCGTGGCGTTCCACGCCGAGACGACCTGCTGGTCACCGGGGAAGCTGAAGGTGACGATCCAGCCGTCGATCGGCGCCGCCCCGGTGTTCTGGATCGTCATCGTGGCCACGAAACCGCCCCACCACTCGGACTGGTTCCGGTAGGTCACCCGGCAGGTCGAGGGCGGCGGGGGCGTCGGCGTGGACGTCGTCGGCAGGGCGACCGTGTTTGTCGCGATCGACACGTTGCCCACCGCGTCCCGGGCCCGGACGTAGTACAGGTTCTGCAGCGGCGTCGACGGGGGCAGCGACGCCGTGTACGTCGTGCCCGGCACGGTGGCGATCAGCGTGGAGGAGAACCAGCCGTCGAACCGGTAGACGTTGTACCCGAGCACGCCGACGTTGTCCGTCGACGGCGACCAGGACAGCGTGCCGGTCGAGGCGGTCACCTCGCCGACGGTCAGGTTCTGCGGGGCGCTCGGCGGGGTGGTGTCCGGGCCGGTGTCCGTCACCGGGGTGACCACCGTCAGGGCCTCCGACGAGGTCGAGCGGTGTCCGAGACTGTCCCGGGCGGCCACCCGGAACGAGTACTGCCGGCCCGGCCCGAGGTAGTTGGTGATCGTGGTGGTGGTGACGGCCCCGACGCTGGCGCTGTAGATGACGTCGTCGAACGCCTGGTAGTACGTGATGTCGTAGCCGACGACGGAGCAACAGCCGGGCCTGGCCGCCGTCCAGGTGAGGGTGACCGATCCGGTCCGGACCTCGCCGGCCGCCAGGTTCGTGGGCGCGCTCGGCGGGAAGGGCGAGGTGTTCGGCGTGCTGGGCGGCGTGGTCGGCGTCGGCGGCGCGGTTCCGGTCGGCTCCGCGGCGGCCACCGCGACCCCGCCGGGAGCGGGTGCGACCGCGGGGTACCCGGCGGGCGCCGCGACGCCCGCGCCGGCGGCCGGCGCGGCGATCAGAGCGGTCGCGAGCACCGCCGTCGACAGCGCGACGGCGGCCGGCGGACCGGGTCGCCGGCGGCGGAACAGCGAGGACGGGGAGACGCCTGTCATACCTTGACGATGCCGCCATGATATCGATGATCGCCAACGTATCTCACGCCTCGGTCGGGCGGGCCTCGGCGAGCAGGGCCCGGTCGCCGGCGGGCGGGCGGGCACGGAAATGCCGACGGCCCGCGGGGCGCGTCGGGCATGCTGCTCGTTGTGACGGGAAGTCAGCTGACCGTGCCGCTGGGGCACGGGCCCCGCCCCCACGCCACGCCGTCGGGCATCCGGACGCCGGCCGGCTTCGCCGTGGGCGCCGCGGTGACGCCGCCGGGCCACCTGATCGCCCGCCGGCCCCTCACCGCCGCCCCGGCCTGCCTGGACCACACGCCGCTGCGGCCCCGCCGGGCGAGGGCCGACGAGGTAAGCACGGCGGGCCGGTGAGCCCGTTCCACGTCCTCACCGATCTGGTCGGCCGCTACGGCTACCCGGGCGTCGCCCTGCTCGTCGGGGTGGAGGGCTTCGGCCTACCCACCCCCGGGCAGACCGCGATCGTCCTCGCCGCCGGATACGCCGCCCACGGCCGGCTCAGCGTCGCCGGCGTGGCGGCCACCGCGTTCCTGGCCGCGGTCACCGGCGACAGCATCGGCTACCTGATCGGCCGCTACGGAGGCCGTCGGCTCGTCCTGCGCCACGGCCGCCGACTGCGTCTCGACCCGGACCGGTTCGCCCGCCTGGAAGCCGTGATGAACCGCCACGGCCCGAAGCTCGTCGCCGCCGCCCGCTTCGTCGACGGCCTCCGGCAGCTCAACGGCGTCGTCGCCGGCACCACCGGCATGCCCTGGCGACGCTTCGTGGCCTACAACGCCCTCGGCGCCGCCGCCTGGGTGGGGCTGTGGACCACCGCCGGATACCTGGCCGGCGACCACCTGCGCGCCCTCGTCGTGGAGGTGCACCGGTTCCAGTGGTACCTGATCGCCGCCGCGATCGCCCTCGCGCTGACCTACACCGGATGGCGGCTGGCCCGCCGTTCGGACCGGGTCCCCTGATTCGGCCCGCCCCGCACCTGCCGTGCTAGGACGACAGGGACCTCCACCGCGGGTTCGACGACCGCGACAACGCCGCGCCGGCGGTCACGCGTCCGCACACTACCCGGGCGTCGACCAGGACCTGCTCCACCGGTGCCGCGCCGTGGACCGGGCCCTGTTCTCGGCCTGGCGCTGGCGCGAGGCCGACCGGATGCCCGACCGGGGTCACTGGCGAACCGAGGGACTCCGCCTCGTCCGAGCCTCGCTGGGCCGCGTCGAGCCCTGACCGGGGCCACCGCCGACGCGATTTCGGCCCCTAGCCGGCGGCACCACGCCCTTAGCCCGGCACGAGCGGCCCGTGAATGGCCCGCGCCGCGTGCCTCGGTGCCACCAGCGTCGATACTGTCGAGGCGTGACACCTGTCAGCAGGCCCCCGCAGCCGGCGCACCTCCGTGCCGGCCGGAGGGCCGCTGACCCCGGAACCGGTTCTCCGGCACGGAGGAAACCATGATCGAGTCCATTCTCCCGGCCGCGGTGACGGCCGTCGACACGTTCGTGGACCCCCCGGACGCCACCCTCTTCCGGGACGAGGAGGCCGCCGTCCGGATGGCGGTCGACAAGCGCCGCCGCGAGTTCACCACCGCCAGGTGGTGCGCCCGGCAGGCGATGAGCCGGCTGGGCCGGCCGCCCGCACCGATTCTGCCCGGCGCCCGGGGCGAGCCGCAGTGGCCGGAGGGCCTGGTCGGCAGCATCACGCACTGCGCCGGCTATCGCGCCGCCGTGGTCGCCGAGCGCGAGAGGGTCACCACGGTCGGCATCGACGCCGAGCCGGACGAGCCGCTCGCCAACGGCATCCTGGCCGCGGTCTCGCTGCCGGAGGAACGCGACCGCATCGCCGTCCTCCAGCGCGACCACCCCGCCGTGTCCTGGGATCGGATGCTGTTCAGCGCCAAGGAGTCGGTCTACAAGGCCTGGTTCCCCCTGACCGGGCGGTGGCTCGACTTCGAGGACGCCAAGGTGGTGCTCGACCCGCTCTCCGGCACGTTCACCGCCGGCCTCCTGGTGACCGCGCCGTGGGTGCAGGGCCGGAAACTGACCGGCTTCTCGGGCCGCTGGCTGGTGCGCAACGGCCTCATCGTCACCGCCATCACCGTGCTGGCTCCCGCTGTCCCGCGGATCCACCCCGCCGGCCGTCGGGTCGCCGCCCGCCGGTCCAACTGAGTCGCGCTCGGCGCACGACGACGGCCGTGCCCCGAGGGGCACGGCCGTCGTCGTGCGCGGTTCAGCCCGCGGTGGAGAAGTCGAGGTTGAGGTTGGCCGGGAGGTCGGTGCGGCGGGTCACGTTCAGCTTGCGATAGGTGCGGGTCAGGTGCTGCTCGACCGTGCTGATGGTGATGTAGAGCTTCATGGAGATCTCGCGGTTGGTGTACCCCTCCGCCGCAAGCGCCGCGACCCGGTGCTCGGCGTCGCTGAGCATGGCGGCGCCGGCGGCCGGGGTGAGCGGTTGGGCGACCGCCTCGGACTCGTCCCAACCCCCTCCCCGGGTGAGGATCTTGAGCAGCGGCTGGGCCTGTGCCTTCTCGGCCAGCGCGCGGGCCCGGCGGGCGATCATGCCGGCGCGGCGGGACTCGCCGAGCACGTGGTACGCCTCGGTGAGGTCGGCCAGGGCGCGGGCCAGCTCGTACTCGTCACCGCCGCCGCTCTGCAGATCGACGGCCTGGCGCAGGAACATCGGGCGGTGCCGCAGCTCACTGGTCGCGGCGAGCAGCCGCATCGCCATCCCGTGCACCCGGGGCGCGTCCTTGCCGCACCGGGCGAGTTGCTCGTCGACGAGCTTGCGGGCCGGACCGGGGCGGCCCATCCGCAGCAGCGCCTCGGCGGCGTCGGTACGCCACGGGATCAGGCCCGGGACGTCGAGCTTCCACCGGGCGGCCAGCTCACCGCACTGCTCGAAGTCGCGCAGCGCGAACGGTAGCTGGCCGATCGCCAGGCTGTAGCGGCCCCGGGCGTGCAGGTAGTGCATGCCGTACCGGGTCTGGAACATCTCCTCGGCGACCGGCTGGTCGAGCTGCTCGCGGACCAGGTCGTAGTCGCCCATCGCGGTGGCGGCGATGATCAGCGCCGCGAGCGGACCGCCGACCGCGACCCCCCAACTGCTCGGCGGCATGCTCTCCAGCGCCAGCCGGGCGTGCCGGACCGCGGCGGGCAGCTCGCCCAGGCGCAGCGAGATCTCGGCCCGGATCGCGGCCAGCCGGGCGAGCCGGCTGGGCGCCTGCCGGGCGCCGGCCTCCTCGACGAAGGTGTCGCACCAGGGCGCGGCCCGGTCCGCGTGACCGCTGTAGGTGAGCGCGAACAGCGCGCTCTCCACGGTGTCCAGGCTCATCTCGTCGAGCCGGGAGTTGTGCAGGATGCGCTCGACGCCGGCCGCGAGCGGCTCGGACGGTCCGCGGGTGAGTACGGTGGCCAGCGCGCTGGCGGCCTCCAGGCGATGCCCGGCGGCGACGGTCGGGATCGGGGTGGGGGCGAGTGGCGCCTGCGGGCGCAGCATCGGGAAGAACGACGGGTAGGTGGACCGCAGCAGTGGCCGGGCAATCGCCAACTCCGTCAGGGTTTCCTGGTCGTGCTCGTCGGCCGACGCGGTGAGCTGCTCGAAGACCGACCGGGCGTCGGCGAACTGGCCGTTCCAGAGCAGGGCCTTGGTGAGCACCAGCGCGTCGCCGCTGCGCAGGAAGCCGTTCTGCATCGCCGCGGTGAGCTCGGGCAGGTAGCCGGTGGACATGCTCGGGTTGATCCGCCAGCCGGCCCGCATCATGGTCGTCATGATCTTGGCACGGTGCCGGTCGTCCGCGCACGTCTGCCAGGCGAGCCGCAGGTAGTCGACCGCCGCGTCCACCCGTCCCGCGCGCAGGGCCTGCCGGGCCGCGTCCTCGAGGACCGGCACCACCCAGGGGTCGTCGGCCTGACCGGCGCGCAGCAGGTGCTCGGCGACCACCTGGCTGACGGCGCCCTCGTGATAGGCGATCTCCGCCGCACGCCGGTGCAGCGCCACCCGCTCGCCGTCGTCGATCTGGGCCAGCACCGCCTCGCGGGCCACCGGGTGCCGGTAGTCGCCCCGGTGCAGCAGGCCGGCCGCGGTCAGCGCGCGTACCACCTGGGCGACCTGGGCCGGCTCCAGACCGGTCAGCTTGTCCAGCGAGCCGGCGTCCGGCAGGATCGCCAGCGCCTGGGCCACCCGCTGCATGCGCTCCTCGGTGCGGCGCAGGCAGGAGAGCACGGCCTCGGCGTACTGGCCGCCCGGCACCGGCTCGTTGCTCGGCGCGACGCCGTCGGCGACCGCCTGCCGGTGGTCCTCGACCAGGCCGCCGACCAGCAGCGGATTGCCGCCGCTGAGCTGGTGCCAGCGGGCGGCGAGCCGCGCGGCGTCGTCCTCGCCGAGCCCCTCGGTCGCCATCTCCCGGACGCCGTCCGCGGAGAGGGTGACAAGCGCGATGTGGGCGCCGTGCGGCGGCCGGGCGAGGCCGTCCACGTCGAGGACCGGTGCGCCCGACCGCCGGTGCCCGGAGTGGCTGAACAGCGCCAGCATCGGCGCGAACCGCACCCGGCGGGCCAGGTACGACAGGCAGACCAGCGAGGCGTGGTCGGCCCGGTCCAGGTCGTCCACCACCACCACGAGCGGATAGCGCCGGGACAGCTCGAGCAGCACCGTGCAGAGCGAGTGGACGATCTGCGGGTCGAGGCGGTGGGTGCCGCCGTCACCGTGGGTGAGGGTCTGCGCACCCTCGTAGAGGAGGTTCATCGCCCGCCGCCGCTCGTCGTCGACAAGCGGGGCGTCCAGCAGCAGCTGGCTCATCACGCCGAGCGGCAGGTCCTGCTCGGACCGCGACCCGGTGGCGGTGATGGCCAGTCCGTTGAGGTCCACGACGCGGTCGGCGAACGTGTTCAGAAGCTCCGTCCTGCCGGTGGCCACCGGGCCCGTGACCACGGCGACCCGGCCTTTCCCGGCGACGGAGGCGGCCAACAGGCCGTCCAGTGTCTCGATCGCCTCGGTACGCTCCACCAAACTCATCTTCTTCACTTCCTTAGGTGCGAGGGGCGCCTTGTGCGGCGCGCTCCAGCGGCATCTCAGGAACCCCCGTACGGCGTCCAACCGGCCGCGCTGCGTGGTGGTGACGCTACGGTCGACCATTGTCGTTCCGTTATTCCCCGGCTATCGGTAGGGGCAGGCCGGACACGGCGACCGGGTCGCCGTCCGCGCGGACGGCGACCCGGAGGAAGATGTCGGCGCTCAGACCGCGCGGGCGAGGCGGGGCTGCCCGAGCGACAGGGGCTCCGGCGCGGGCGGGGCCGCCATCCGGTTCAACCGGGCGGCCGCGGACCGGACGGCGGCCGAGACGGCGGCCTCCAGGTCGGCGTCGACGCCCACACCCCACAGCACCCGGTCGGCGGCGCGCAGCTCGGCGTAGACGGCGAGCCCTCCGCCGCCGGTGAGCGCCGTACCGGTGCGGTGCACGGCGTGCACGTCGATGCCCCACGGCACCAGGCGATCGCGTACCTGCTCGACCTGGTCCGCCCGGGCCGCGCCCACCTCGAAGGCCGCGCCGTCGACGTGCAGATAGGCGGGTACCGCCGCGGGCAGTGGCAACGGCAGGGCGACCAGCGGACGCGAGATGTACTCGGCGCGGAACAGCGCGGCGATCCGTTCCGGACCGACCTCGCCGCCCTCCGCGTCGGCGTGCGCCTGCACCAGCGCGGCGAACTCGACCTGGAGGTCGCGGGGCAGGTTGAGGCCGAGCATCGAGCTGACCACGTAGGCGACGCCGCCCTTGCCCGACTGGCTGTTGATCCGCACCACGGTCTCGTAGGTGCGGCCGACGTCCGCCGGGTCGACCGGCAGGTACGGGATCTCCCAGCGCGTTTCGGCGACCGGCGCACCCGCCGCCGCGGCGACCCGCTTCTGCTCGTCGAAGCCCTTCTTGATGGCGTCCTGGTGCGATCCCGAGAAAGCGGTGTAGACGAGATCACCACCGTACGGGTGACGCGGGTGCACCGGCAGTTCGGTGCAGTGCTCCACGGTGCGCCGCACCCGGTTGATGTCGGAGAAGTCGATGCCCGGATCGACGCCCTGACTGAACATGTTGAGTCCGAGGGTGACCAGGTCGACGTTGCCGGCCCGCTCGCCGTTGCCGAACAGGCAGCCCTCGACCCGCTCGGCGCCGGCCAGCATCGCCATCTCGGCGGTGGCGACGCCGGTGCCCCGGTCGTTGTGCGGATGCACCGACAGGCAGAGGTGCTCGCGGCGGCTCAGCCGGCGGCCCATCCACTCGATCTGGTCGGCGAAGACGTTGGGCATGGCCCGCTCGACGGTGGTCGGGAAGTTCAGGATGATGGGCCGCCCCGCCTCGGGCTGCCAGACGTCCATCACCGCCTCGCACACCTCCAGCGAGAAGTCCAGCTCGGTGTCGTTGAACAGCTCCTGCGAGTACTGGAAGCCGAGGTCACAACCGGCCAGGGTGCGGTCGGCGTACTTCATGAACAGCCGGGCGCCCTGCACCGCGAGTTCCTTGCACTCGGCCCGGTCCATGCCGAACACCACCCGCCGGAACAGCGGGGAGGTGGCGTTGTAGAGGTGCACGGTGGCTCGGCGGGCGCCGGCGAGGCTCTCCACCGTCCGGCGGATCAGGTCGTCCCGGGCCTGCACGAGCACCGAGATGGTGACGTCGTCCGGCACCAGGTCCCGCTCGATGAGCGTCCGCAGGAAGTCGTGGTCGTCCTGGCTCGCCACCGGGAAGCCGACCTCGATCTCCCGGTAGCCCATCTCGGTGAGCAGCCGGAACATGATGAGCTTGCGCTCGGGGTTCATCGGGTTGACAAGTGACTGGTTGCCGTCACGCAGGTCGGTGGAGAGCCACCTCGGCGCCGAGGTGATGCTCCGGCCGGGCCACGCGCGCTCCGCCAGCGGGACCACGGCCGGTGACCGGTACCGCCGTACCGCACGTCGAAAGGGGTTCACCACGTTCCTCCTTTCTCCGGAGCACCGGTTCAGACCCGGGTGCCGAAGAACATCGAATAGGAATAGGGCGCGAGCAGGACCTGGATCTGGCAGGTGTCGGTCTCGTCCTGCACCCGGAACACGACGGCGACCTCCGGATAGGCGGCGCTGATCCCCAGGCTGGCGAAGTACGAGTCGCTGTCGAAGACGATGCGGTACGCGCCCCGCTCGAGTTCGTCGTCCAGCCAGTCCAGGATCTGGCCGTCGCTGTCGGTCTCCGCCTGCGAGACGACCCGCCAATTCTCCCCGCTCGGCCTTTCCAGCCGGGCACGGACACCGGCCGCCGAGCGTCCGTAGACGACATCCAACGCTTGCGCAGAGACACTCATTGACTACTCACCTAATGTTCGAACCCGCGACGCGGGCGCCTGTGGCGTCATCATCGCCACCGCCGTTATCGACCCGCATTCGAGACGCTATCGGCCGCCGCCGGAGCGGTCCGAGCGCCTCTTAAACACATCGATAATGAGTCGATGGCGCGGCTCCATAGCGTGGTTCTCATCGAAGCCGCGACCGGCGCAAGTCGGAAGCAAGCCTGAGGAGACAGGATCCATGCGATTCTTCAACATCCGCACCATCGCCCGCATCTTCGTCGCCGCCGTCGCCGGTGCCGGCTTCGCCCTCGGAGCCGTCAACCCGGCCAGCGCGGACGACACGGCGCCCAACCCGCCGGCCCCGCAGGTCCCCGTTGTCGTCGTGACGAACGGGAACTGGCCCTGGGGCTGAACCGTCAAAAGATCGATCTTCGCGCCGTCGCCGCTCCCCCGGTGACGGCGTTGCTGTTTCTTGAACCGCCGCACGCCGCCGGGGCGGAGCGCAGCCGGCCTACGAGGCCTTCGAGTTGATGATCACCTGATCCGAGCCGGACGCCGCGGAGTACGCCTCGGTGAGCATCGCCAGCACCCGCGACTCGAAGACCGGCGCCTTGATGCTGCGGAACAGGCCGAGCGCCCGGTGCAGATGCACCACCGCCTGCGGCGGTTTGTCGCAGGCCAGCGCCAGCTCACCGAGGCTGAACGCGATCCGCGCCTCGACCAGCCGTTCACCGTTGCTGCTGGCCAACGACTGGGCGCTGGCCAGCGCGGTGCCCGCCTCGGTGAAGTCGCCGCCACGCAGGTGCGCCAGACCGAGACCGTGCAGGGCGTACGCCTCACCGATCGGATCGCCGAGGTCGTGCACCGCGGCCAGCGCCTCCCCGAACGCCGCCACCGCCTCGGCCGGCTCCCCGGCCTGCAGGTGCGCGTCACCGAGGCGGTGCAGCACCTGCGCCTCGATGCGCCGGCTGCCGGCCTGGCGGCTGAGCTCCAGCGCCTGCGGCAGCATGCCCTTGGCGCTGTCGGCGTCACCCCGCTCCAGCTCGACCTGCGCCAGGCTGTGCAGCACGTACGCCGCGGCGGCCAGGTCACCGCCGTTGCGCAGCACCGCAAGCGCCCACTCGTAACGCCGGGCCGCCTCGGCGAGATTGCCGTCCATCCGTTCCAGGTAGGCGATGTTGCGGCTGACCAGTGCCGCCCCCTGGGCGTCGTGCACGCTCTGGAACAGCTCGGCAGCCTCGTCGAGGCTCTGCCGCGCGTCGGCGAACCGCTTCTCGACGATGGCCAGGGAGCCGATCGAGTAGAGGATCACCGCCTGCCCGCGGCGGTCGTCGGCCTGCCGGACGGCGTTGAGCGCCACCTGGTGGGTCTCCCGCCAGTCGTTGAGATAGACCCGCGACTCGAAGAGCGTGACGGCGGTAACGGCCAGGTCCCAGCACAGCTCGACGGCGCTGATCTTGGCGGCCTGGCGCACCGCGGCCACCAGCGACTGGCGCTCGCGCTCGAACCAGTTCAACGGCTCCCGGACCAGCCGGGCGGCGGTGCGCGGCGGGAGTTCCCAGCGCGTCGCCCTGCCGTGGACCTGCAGGTTGTCGTTGCCGTGCAGCTGCCGGTGCGCCACCTCGGCCAGGAACAGCAACGCGCCCAGGACCCGTTCCAGCGCCGCGTTGCGGTCGGCCACCGCCTCCTCCGCGGCCAGGCGCTCCCGGGCGAAGACTCTTATCAGGTCGTGGAAGCGGTATTGGCTGTGCAGGCCCGACTCGGTGCCGGTGATCTCCACGAGCTGGGCGTCGGCGAGGTCGTCGAGGAGGTCCTGCGCGTCCTCGAGTGACCGGTCGAGCAGCGCGGCGCCCATCCAGCCGGAGAAGGCCGGGCAGTCCAGGACGGCGAGCAGCCGGAACAGTCGACGGGCGTCCTCGCTGATGTTGTCGTACGTCATCGAGATGCTGGCCCGGATGCCCATCGCGCCGTGTTTGAGCTCGTCGAGGCGGCGCGACTCGTTCTCCAGGCGGCCGGCGAGCTGCTCCAGCGTCCAGTGCGGACGCGCCGACAGCCGGGCACCGGCGATCCGCAGGGCGAGTGGAAGCTGCCCGCACAGCTCGGCCAGGTCGGCGGCGGCCTCGGCCTCGGCGTGCACCCGGCTGTCGCCGGCGATCCGGGACAGCAGCTCGATGGAGTGCCGGGGGCCGAAGACGTCGATGTCCACGTGGGTGGCGCCGGGCAGCCCGCCGAGCCGGCTGCGACTGGTGATGATGACGGCGGTCCGCGGGTTGCCGGGCAGCAACGGCAGGACCTGGCTCTCGCTGCCGACGTTGTCGAGCACGACCAGGACCCGACGGTCGGAGAGCAGGCCACGGTACATCTCGGCGCGCTCCTCCACCCCGTCCGGGATGACGCCGCCGGGCACGCCGAGGGTCCGCAGGAACCGTTCCAGGATCTGCATCGGGCTGACCAGGCGCGACGCCCGGCCGTGCAGGTCGGCGAAGAGCTGCCCGTCCGGGTACTGCGACGCGAGCCGGTGCGAGACGTGGACGCCGAGGGTGGTCTTCCCGATGCCCGGCTTTCCGGCGATGACGATGACCGGCACCGCCAGGTGTCGCGGGTTCTCCACCGACAGGGCCAGCTGCGCCTCGATGTCGTTGATCTGCTGCGCCCGGCCGGTGAAGTCGGCGATGTCGGTGGGCAGCATGCAGGGTGTCGCCGTGGTCAGGGCGGGCGCCGACGGAGGGTCGTCCTCGGCGGCGAGGATCGGGAGGACGGGAGCGCCGGTGGCCGGCGGCGTCGGACCGGCGGCCTGGATCGGCACGACGACCGGCGGGTCGCTGTCGGCGATCGGCTCCGCGACGACGACCGCCGGCCCGTCCACGACGGGGTGGAGGACCAGGCCGGCCTCCGAGGTGTGGATCGACCGCTCCACCCGCTGCAGCCACTCGCTCGGCTCCAGGCCCAGCTCGTCGATCAGGGTCTGGCGGGCCAGCCGGTAGGAGTCGAGCGCCTCCGCCTGCCGGCCGGACCGGTAGAGCGCCAGCATGAGCTGGCCCCGCAGCCGCTCGCGCAGCGGATGGGCCAGCACCAGCCCGGTGAGTTCGGCGACCACGTCCCGGTGCCGGCCCAGATCCAGTTCCAGCTCGATGCAGTCCTCGACGACGGTCAGCCGACGCTCGGCGAACCGGTCGGCGGCCGAGCGCAGCACCTGGCTGTCGATGCCTTCCAGGGCCACGCCACGCCACAGCCGGAGCGCCTCGCGGTAGCGGGTGATGGCGTCGTCGCGGCGGCCCGCACCGGCCGCCGCCCGGGCCTCGGCGAGCAACCGCTCGTAGTCGTAGAGGTCGATGCGACTGTCGGTCGGGTCGAGCACGTAGCCCTGGTTGCGGGTGATGATGGCGTCGGCCCGGCCGGAGGACGCGAGCAGACGGCGCAACGCGGAGACGCAGATCTGCACCTGGACCCGGGCGCTGCTGGGCAGCTGCTCGCCGTAGATGGCGGTCATCAGCCGACCGACCGGGACCACGCGTCCCGCCTCCAGCACCAGGCTGGCCAGAACGATCTGCTGGCGGTGGCCGCCGAGGTCGAGGGGACGGCCGTCGACCAGGACCTCGAGCGGACCGAGCACGCGGTAGTCCACGCGCGCCCCCTACGCCCCGACGAGTGCGGGGCAGGCCACGGCCCAGGTGCCCGTTACCTTTCGTTCACCCCGCGATCGTGCGCCGGTAGAGTCGTAGAACAATAAACAACTCTGCCAATTCGTCCACATTGTTCTGGCCCCCAGGTGTCTCCACCGAGACTACGAAAGCATTCCCGCTGGTGCCAGCCGGCCTGACGATCGCCACCCTTCGGGTTGCGACAAATGGCCGTTCTCCCGATAGTCGCACCGATCGATGTGTTCGCTGCGTCGATTCAGCCCGACTCTTTCGTCCATTCCCTCCACTTTGATGCGGCGGAAGGAATTTTGCCGACGGGCACCCCGATACGCGGATCCGCGCACCTTCGTGGATTTGCCGGGCATCGCGGGTCAGCGGAGCAGGCAGACCGCCGTGCCGGCCGGGAGCGTCTGGCCGACCGTAACCGTCAGACCGGTCACCACACCCGGTTTGTGGGCGTGCAACGGCTGCTCCATCTTCATCGCCTCGATCACCGCGATCAGGTCGCCCGCGGCCACCGCGTCACCGTCCGTGACCGCCAGCTTCACCACGGTGCCCTGCATCGGGCTGGTCAGCGCGTCACCGTCGGCCGCGGCCGGCTGGGCCCGGCCGCCGCCGGCCCGCCGGCGCGGCCGGGCCACCGGCGCCGCCGTCCCGGCCGGCGCCGGCGCCGCGACGAGGCCGGCCAACCCGGCGGGCAGCGTGACCTCGTGCCGCCGGCCGTCGACCTCGATCACCAGGGTCGGGCGATCGGGCGCGGGCGCCGCCGTCGCGCCGCCGCCGCCGAACGGGGGTACGTCGTTGTGCCACTCCGTCTCGATCCAGCGGGTGTGCACGCGGAACGGCCCGTCGGTGAACGCGGGATCGCGGACCACCGCGCGGTGGAACGGCAGCACGGTCGCCAACCCGTCCACGACCATCTCGTCCAGCACCCGCCGGGAGCGTTCCAGCGCCTCGGCCCGGGTCTCGCCGGTGACGATCACCTTGGCCAGCAGCGAGTCGAAGTTCCCGCCGACGACGCTGCCCGCCCCGATGCCGGCGTCCACCCGTACGCCCGGCCCGTCCGGCCACGTCACCGCCGAGACCACACCGGGCGCCGGCAGGAAGCCGCGGCCCGGGTCCTCGCCGTTGATCCGGAACTCGATCGCGTGCCCGCGCGCCGGCGGGTCGGCGGCGAATCGCAACCTCTCGCCGTCGGCGATCCGGAACTGCTCGCGGACCAGGTCGATGCCGCTGGTCTCCTCGCTGACCGGATGCTCCACCTGGAGCCGGGTGTTCACCTCCAGGAACGAGATCGTGCCGTCGGCGCCGACCAGGTATTCCACCGTGCCGGCGCCGTGGTAGCCGGCGGCCCGGCAGATCGCCTTGGCCGAGGAGTGGATCCGGTCGCGCTGGGCCGTGGTCAGGAACGGCGCCGGCGCCTCCTCGACCAGTTTCTGGTGCCGCCGCTGCAGCGAGCAGTCGCGGGTGCCGACGACGACGACGCCGCCGTGCTGGTCGGCCAGGACCTGCGCCTCCACATGGCGCGGACGGTCGAGATAGCGCTCGGCGAAGCACTCGCCCCGGCCGAACGCCGCGACCGCCTCCCGGGTCGCCGACTCGAACAGCTCCGGGATCTCGGCCACGGTCCGGGCGACCTTCAGCCCCCGGCCACCGCCGCCGAAGGCGGCCTTGATGGCGACCGGCAGGCCGAAGCGTTCGGCGAACGCCACGATCTCGGCCGCGTCCCCCGCCGGCCCGGGGGTGCCCGGGACCAGTGGGGCGCCGACCCGCTCCGCGACGTTCCGCGCCGACACCTTGTCGCCGAGGACCCGGATCGCCGACGGTGACGGCCCGATCCAGGTCAGGCCGGCATCGATGACCGCCTGGGCGAAGTCGGCGTTCTCCGACAGGAAGCCGTACCCGGGGTGCACCGCGTCGGCGCCGGCGGTCGCCGCGACGGCGAGCAGCTTGTCGATGCGCAGGTAGGACTCGGCCGCGGTGTCGCCGTCGAGCGCGTACGCCTCGTCGGCCAGCTTGACGTGCCGGGCCTCCCGGTCGCTGTCGGCATAGACGGCGACGCTGCGCAGGCCCGCGTCGCGGCAGGCGCGGACGACCCGGACCGCTATCTCGCCGCGATTGGCGATGAGGACCTTCTGCACGTGGTCAGCTCCTTTCACCCCGGCCCTCAGGGCAGCCGGGCCACCAGCGAGGCATGGGTCAGGCCGGCGCCGAACCCGGACAGGAGCGCCAGGCCGCCGGACGGCACCCGGCCGGCGCTGATCAGCGCCTCCATGGCGAGCGGGATCGACGCGGCGGAGGTGTTGCCGGAGTGCTCCACGTCGCGCGAGACCACCACGCTCGCGGGCAGGCCCAGCGAGCCGGCGATCCGGTCGATGATCCGTACGTTGGCCTGGTGCGGCACGAACGCCGCGAGGTCGTCGACGGTCAGGCCGGCGGCCCGCACCGCCTCGCCGGCGACCGGCGCCACCTCGGAGATCGCCCAGCGGAAGACCTCCTGCCCGGCCATCCGCATCACCGGCCAGAAGCCCGGGGCGTCGCGCGTCTCGGCCCACGAGCCCTCGTGCCCGATGACGCCGCTGCGGGCCCCGTCCGCGCCCCAGACCACCTGGTGGATGCCGCGGCTGCCGGCCGACTCGACCACCACCGCGCCGGCGCCGTCGGCGAACAGGAAGGCGGTCGACCGGTCCTTGGGATCGATGATGTCGGTCATCCGCTCGGACCCGATGACCAGCACCCGGCCGGCCGAGCCGCTGCGGACGAGTCCGTCGGCCACGGCCAGCGCCGAGCAGAACCCGGCGCAGGCCGCGCCGAGGTCGAAGGCGGCGGCCCGGCGCGCGCCGAGCAGGTCCGCCACCTGCGGGCCGGCAGCAGGCGACTGGTACAGGTAGGACATCGTCGCCACGATGACGACGTCGATGCTCTCCGCGGTGACTCCGGCATGGCTCAGCGCGCCGTCGGCGGCCTCCGTCGCCATGCTGACCACGGAGTCGTCCGGACCGGCGAACCGGCGGCTGACGATGCCGGAGCGCTGCCGGATCCACTCGTCGGTCGAGTCGATCGGGCCGCAGATCTCGTCGTTGTGCACGACCCGGGCCGGGCGGTACGCGCCCACGCCGCGGATCCGGCTACCGGTCACGAGCCGGACCCGATCCGGGCCAGGGTGCCGTCGAGATAGGCGGCCCGACAGGCCCGCCGCTGCACCTTGCCGCTCGTCGTCCGGGGCAGCGTGCCGCGCCGGATGAGCACCACCTCGGCGACCGGGATGCCGTGCCGCGCCTCCACGGTCGTCCGTACGGCCTCGGTGAGCTGCTCGGCCGGGGTGTCCCGCAGGATCCGGCCGTTCACCTCCACCACCACCACGAGGTCCTCGGTGGCGCCGCCGTCGACCGCGAAGGCGGCCGAGCACGACGGTTGCAGCCCGGGGGCGCAGGTCTCGGTGGTCTGCTCGAGGTCCTGCGGATAGTAGTTGCGACCGAACCGGATGATGACGTCCTTCAGCCGCCCGGCGACGAAGAGCTCACCGTCGGAGACGAAGCCGAGGTCGCCCGTACGCAGGTAGCGCAGTGCCGGATCGCCGTCGGCGACCGTCGCCCCGAACGTCTCCGCGGTCTCGGCCGGGCGCTGCCAGTAGCCCTGCGCCACGCAGGGACCGGACAGCCAGATCTCGCCGATGGTCTCGTCCGCACAGCGGGTACGGCTGCCCGGGTCGACGACCGTCACCTCGGTCAGCCCGTCGGCCGGTCCGCAGCTGACCACCGCGGTCGCGTCCGGGTCGCCCGGGGCGACGCCCACGACCTTCCGGTCGGCCAGCGCCGCGGCGGAGAGCCACCGCGCCCGGGGCTGGTCGGTCGACCGGCTGCCGGAGACCTTCAACGTGTTCTCGGCCAGGCCGTATCCGGGGCTGATCGACCGCCGCTCCAGCCCGTACGGCGCGAACGCCGCGGCGAACCGCTCAACGGTGTCCCACCGCACCGGCTCCGACCCGCTGATCGTCGCCCGCAGGCAGGACAGGTCGAGGTCGGGCCGGGCGTCGGCGGCCGCCCGCGCGCACAGCTCGTAGGCCAGGTTCGGCGCGGCGGTGTGCGTGCCGCCCAGCTCCGCGATCGCCTCCAGCCAGCCCAACGGGCGGCGGACGAAGTCGTCCGGCGCCATCAGGTACGCCGGCGCCCCGGACCACAGCGGCATCACGATGCCGAACAGCAGTCCCATGTCGTGGAAGAGCGGGAGCCACGAGACCACCCGGCCACCGTCGCTGACCGGCCAGCGACGGGCCAGGTCCTCGGCGTTCGCGCAGAAGTTGCGGTGGCTGACCACGACGCCCTTGGGCATCCCGGTCGAGCCGGACGTGTACTGCAACATCGCGACGTCGTCCGGCACGATGATCCGCGGCGAGT
Source organism: Micromonospora sp. NPDC049282 (assembly GCF_043197045.1). Taxonomy (NCBI): domain Bacteria; kingdom Bacillati; phylum Actinomycetota; class Actinomycetes; order Micromonosporales; family Micromonosporaceae; genus Micromonospora; species Micromonospora sp. NPDC049282. The sequence continues at coordinate 207,806 of NZ_JBICSL010000007.1, read as the reverse complement.
AGGCCGCCGCGACCTCGTCCGCGACCGTGTCGGTGCACAGCCAGGACAGGCCGGACAGCTCCGGCGCGTCGCCGAACTGCGCGAGGAGCTGTTCCCGGACGGCCACCGTGGTGAGGATCGTGGTCGCCCCCGCGTCGTCCGCGACCGCCCGCACCCGCAGCAGGCCGCTGCGCCGGTTGGGCACCTTCACCGGAGCGGCGCGCACCCGGGCCAGTTGGGCGCCCAACAGCGCCCTGGGGAACTCGAGACCGGACGGGTAGAGCATCACCGCCGTACGTCCGCCCAGGTCGCGCTCGCACATGGCGGCCGCCCGGGCCCGGGCGGCGATCTCCAGATCGCCGTACGTGAGTTCGTCGTCCCGCGGGCGGCCGGTGGGCCGGACCATCGAGTACGCCACCGTGTCCGGCGTCTCCGCCGCCCGCCGGGCCAGCATCGTGGTCAGGTCGGGTGACGTGGTCGTCGTGATCGTGTCGGTCATGCTGATCCCTCTTCCGCTCCGCGGTGGTGCCGGGTCAGGCGGTGCGCGAACCGGCCCGCACGCAGGCGAGCTGCGTCCGGATGATGGTGAGCACCGCGGCCTGGTGCCGGTTGAGGAAGAAGTGGCCGCCGGAATAGGTGTGCAGGTCGAACGGCCCGGTGGTGTGGTCCTGCCAGGACCGCACCTCGTCGACCGTGGCCTTGGGGTCGCTCTCGCCGGTGAACGCGGTGATCGGCGCCGACAGCGGCGGGCCGTCCGCGTACCGGTAGGTCTCCGCGGCCGTGTAGTCGGCGCGGATGGCGGGCAGGATCATCCGCAGCACCTCGTCGTCGCCGAGCAGCCCGCCCTCGGTGCCGCTGAGCCGGCGCACGTCCGCGATGAGGCCCCGGTCGTCGAGCTGGTGCACCCGTTCGTCCCGGACCCGCGACGGCGCCCGCCGGCCGGAGGCGAACACCCACGCCGGGGTCACCCCGTCCTCCTGCTCCAACAGGCGTGCCACCTCGAAGGCGAGGCTCGCGCCCATGCTGTGCCCGAACAGCGCCAGCGGCCGGTCGGTCCGCGGGCGCAGCACCGCGCGCACCCGTCGGGCCAGTTCGGGCAGGTCCCGCACCAGCGGCTCGTGCCGGCGGTCCTGCCGGCCGGGGTACTGGATCGCCAGCACCTCGACCTCGGGCGCCAGGGCCCGCGACACCGGGAAGTAGTAGCTCGCCGAGCCGCCGGCGTGCGGCAGGCAGACGAGCTGGACACTGCCGGGCGTGGCCGGGTGATATTCCCGGATCCACAGGCCCGCGTCGTCGTCGGTCATGCTTGTCGCCCCTCACGTCGGCAGAGCTCCGGAGGCGGAACCCCCGATGTGAGATGAGGATCCTCACGGGCCGACGGCGGACGCAAGAGATCCGGAAGTGCCTCCCCGCAGTCTCGGGTCAGTAGGGGGCGGCCTACGGGTTACCGTGCCGCACGCACGCCCCGAGCATGGACAGGTGTGGCGCATCCGTGCCTTGCCACCGCTTGGGAGTAGACATGATCGAGGTCAACGATCTGCGCAAGTCGTATCGGATCCGCTTCGGGCGGAAGACCATCGACGTCGACGCCGTGCGTGGCGTCACCTTCGACGTCCAGAAAGGACAGGTGCTCGGCCTGCTCGGCTCGAACGGCGCGGGCAAGACCACGACCATCCGGATGCTCACCACCCTCATCCGGCCGGACAGCGGCAGCGCCGTCATCGCCGACGCCAACCTGGCCACCGAGGCGGCCGAGGTGCGACGTCGCATCGGGTACGTGTCGCAGGGCGGGTGCACCGCGGACAACTCGACCGCCCGCGAGGAGCTCATCCTGCAGGCCCGCATGTTCGGCATCGGCAAGGCCGAGGCCCGGGAGCGGGCCGCGCGGGCGCTGGACACCTTCAAGCTCAGCGAGTACGCCGACCGGCGGTGCAAGACCTACTCGGGCGGCCAACGGCGCCGGGTGGACATCGCCATGGGTCTCATCAACGAACCGAAGGTGCTGTTCCTGGACGAGCCGACCGCGGGCCTCGACCCGGCCGGCCGGGCCGACATCCGCGACGAGATCGAGCGCCTGCGCGCCGACGGCATGACCGTGCTCGTCACCACCCACTACCTCGAGGAGGCCGACGCGCTGTGCGACCGGGTGGCGATCGTCGAGAAGGGGCAGGTCGTCGCGGAGGGCACCCCGAACGAGCTGAAGCGCCAGGTCGCCGGCGACGTCGTCACGCTCGGGCTGAACGGCAGCACGCCGGACGCCGAGAAGATCATGACCGGGGCGGCCTACGTGACCCGGCTCGAATCCACCGACGAGGGCCTGCGGCTGTTCGTCGAGTCCGGCAACCGGGTGCTGCCGAAGATCCTGCACGACCTCGACGACGCCGGCATCGTGCCCGACACGATCGAGGTGCACCGGCCCTCGCTCGACGACGTGTTCCTGGCCAAAGCCGGCCGCTCGCTCACCGCAGCCTGAAAGGGGGCCTGCCGCCATGAACGTCGCCCGCGGCACCTGGCTGGTGTTCCACCGCCAGATCAGCCAGATCATCCGCAGCCCGATCTGGATCTTCCTCAGCATCCTGGATCCGCTGGTCTACCTGTTCCTGTTCGCACCGCTGCTCCAGCGGGCCCTGAACGCGCCGACGTCCGGCGCGGCGTACACCACGTTCGTGCCCGGCCTGCTGGTGCTGCTGGCCATCTTCGGCGGCATGTTCGCCGGCTTCAACATGCTCGTCGAGCTGCGCGCCGGCATGATCGAGCGGGCCCGGGTGACGCCGATGAGCACGGTGGCGCTGCTGCTCGGGCGCTCCCTGAAGGACGTCGCGAACCTCCTGTTCCAGGGCGCCATCGTGACGCTGACCGCGATGCTGTTCGGCCTGTCGGTGCGCCTGCCGGAGCTGCTGCTCGGGTTCCTGCTGGTCGGCATGATCGCGCTCGGCATGTCGGCGCTGTCCAACGGAGCGGCCCTGAAGCTGAAGACCGAGGGCATCCTGAGCCCGCTGATCAACACGGTGGGGCACCCGCTGCTGATGCTGTCCGGCATCCTGCTGCCGCTGGCGCTGGCGCCGGTGTGGCTGCAGAACGTGGCCAACCTCAACGTGTTCTCGTGGGTCGTCCGGGGGATGCGCGAGCTGTTCGCCGGGCACCCGGAGGCGCCGGTGGTCTGGCAGAGCTTCGCCGTGCTGACGGTCCTGACGGTGCTGTCGGTCTACTGGGCGTCCCGTCAGTTCGCCCGCAGCATCCGGTAGTTCACCGAACGGAGAGCGGCCGCCACGCCCGTCGGCGTGGCGGCCTCCGCACGTGCCGGTGATCAGAGCGGGATGTTGCCGTGCCGCTTCGCCGGCAGCTCGGCCCGCTTGTGCCGCAGCGCGCGCAGGGCGCGGGCCACCTCCAGGCGGGTCTGCGACGGGCGGATCACCCGGTCGACGTAGCCGCGCTCGGCGGCGATGTACGGCGAGTCGAACAGCTGCCGGTACTCCTCGGTGTACTTGGCCAGCAGGCGCTCGCGGTCGGCGCCCTCGGCCGCGGCCAGCGCCTTGCGGTAGAGCATCAGCACCGCCCCGTCGGCGCCCATCACCGCGATCTTCGCCGTCGGCCAGGCGAGGTTGACGTCGGCGCCCAGGTGCTTGGAGCCCATCACCGCGTAGCCGCCGCCGTACGCCTTGCCCACGACCACGGTCACCAGCGGGACGGTGGCCTCGGAGTACGCGTACAGCAGCTTGGCGCCGTGCCGGATGATGCCCCGGCGCTCCTGCTGGATGCCGGGCAGGTAGCCCGGCACGTCGACCAGGGTGAGGATGGGGATCCGGAACGCGTCACACATCCGCACGAAACGGGCCGCCTTGTCCGACGCGTCCAGGTCGATCGCGCCGGCCAGGTGGCCGGGCTGGTTGGCCACCACGCCGACCGAGCGCCCCTCGACCGAGGCCAGCGCGCAGATGATGTTCGGCGCGAACGACTCCTGGAACGGCAGCAGCGAGTCCTCGTCGACGATCCGCTCGATCAACTCGACCATGTCGTAGGTGCGGTTCGCCGAGTCCGGCATGATGCCGTCGAGGTGGCGGTCGCGCTCGGTGACCTCCGGCGCGCCGGTGTGCGCGAACACCGGCGCCTCCTCGCGGTTGTTGCTGGGCAGATAGCCCAGGAGGTCACGGACCCAGGCGATCGCGGCCGGCTCGTCGTCGGCCACGTGGTGCACGTTGCCGGCGATCTCGCTGTTGGTCTCCGCGCCGCCGAGCTCGTCGCGCGAGGTGCGCTCCCCCAGCACCGCGGCGACCACCTCGGGGCCGGTCACGAACATGTACGAGGTGTCGCGCACCATCACCGTGACGTCGGTCATCGCCGGCGAGTACACCGCGCCGCCGGCGCACGGCCCCATGATGAGCGAGATCTGCGGGATCACGCCCGAGGCGAGCACGTTGCGGCGTCCGATCTCGGCATAGTGGGCCAGCGAGACCACGCCCTCCTGGATCCGGGCGCCACCGGAGTCGTTGATGCCGACGACCGGGCAGCCGATCCTCATGGCCAGGTCCATCAGCTTCATGACCTTGCCGCCGCACGCCTCGCCCATGCTGCCGCCCAGGATCGTGAAGTCCTGGGAGAACGCGCAGACCTGCCGGCCGTCGACGGTGCCGTAGCCGGTGACCACCCCGTCCCCGTCCGGCCGGTCGCCGCCCATGCCGTACTCGGCGCACCGGTGCCGGACGAACTCGTCCAGCTCCACGAACGAGCCGGGGTCGAAGAGCAGGTCGAGCCGCTCCCGCGCGGTGAGCTTGCCCTTCTGGTGCTGCTTCTGCCGGGCCCGGTCCTCGGCCGTCTCCACCACCTGCCGGCGCCGCGCGTCCAGGGCGGCGAGGCGCTCGGCGGTCGTGGGCTCCGTGGCTGTCTGCTCAGGCATCAGGAGAGTCCTCTCAGGACGTTCCGAGTTCGCTGTCGATGAGGGCGAAGATGTCGTCCGCGGTGGCCGACTCCAGGTCGGCGTCGCCGAGCCCGGTCGCCACGCCGGGGCCCTCGTCGCCGAGGTCCCGCACCCGGTCCAGCAGCACCTCCAGGCGCATCCGCAGCCGGGAACGCTCGTTGGAGTCCAGCTCGGCGACCTCGCCCAGCGCCGTCTCCACGTCGTCCAGGCTGCGCCGCAGCACCGCCTCCGGGCTGCCCCGGTCCGGCAGCAGCAGCGCCCGGACCCGGGTGGCCAGGGCCAGCGGGGTCGGATGGTCGAAGATCAGGGTCGCCGGCAGCCGTACGCCCGTCTCGACGGTGAGCCGGTTGCGCAGCTCGACCGCGGTCAGCGAGTCGAACCCGAGGTCCTTGAACGCCCGTTCCGCGCCGACCGCGTCCGTGGTGGGGTGACCCAGCACGGCGGCGGCGTGCGCGATCACCAGGTCCAGCAGGAACGCGTCCTGCTCGGCCGGGGACCGCGGGGCCAGCCGCTCGGCCAGCGGAACCGCCCCGGCGGCGGCCGGGGCGACCCGGCGCACGGCCGGCCGCACCAGCCGGCGCAGCAGCGGGGGCACCTCCTCGCCGAAGCCGGAGCGGTCCAGCGCGGACAGCACCAGATGCGCGCCGGGCAGCGTGGCCGCCGCGTCGAACAACGCCAGACCGGTCTCGGAGTCCAGCGCCGCGCCGGCCCGGGTGGCCCGGCTCAGGTTCGTGCCGTCGAGGTGGGCGGTCATCCCGCTGGGCTGGGCCCACAGCCCCCAGCCGAGCGCGACCGCCGGCAGTCCGAGCCCGCGGCGGTGGGCGGCCAGCGCGTCGAGGAAGCTGTTGGCCGCCGCGTAGTTCGCCTGCCCGGGCGAGCCGAACGTGGCCGCGACCGACGAGTAGAGCACGAACATCGCCAGGTCGTGGTCGGCGGTCAGCTCGTGCAAATGCAGCGCCGCGTCGGCCTTGGGCCGGAAGACGGTGTCGATCCGGTCCGCCGTCATCGCGGCGAACGTCCCGTCGTCCAGCGCGCCGGCGCAGTGCACCACGCCGGTCAGCCGGCGTCCGTCGAGCAGCGCGGCGAGTTCGTCCCGCTCGGCCACGTCGCAGGCGACCACGTCGACCGTGGCGCCCCGGTCCCGCAACCGCGCGGTCAGCTCCGCGGCGCCCGGCGCCTCGGCGCCCTGGCGGCTGGTGAGCAGCAGGTTCCGGACCCCGTACGCGGTCACCAGATGCTCGGCCAGCAGGCCACCGAGCTGCCCGGTGCCGCCGGTCACCAGCACCGTGCCGTCCGGGTCCAGCGGCGCGGGCACGGTGAAGACGTTCTTGCCGACGTGCCGGGCCCGGCTGATGTGCCGGAACGCGGCCGGCGCGTCCCGGACGTCCCAGGCGGTGATCGGCAGCATCCGCAACCGGCCCTGGTCGAACAGGCGCAGCACCTCGCGCAGCAGCTCGCCGATGCGCGGGGCGCCCGCCTCGAACAGGTCGAACGCGTCGTACCGGATGCCGGGGTGGCGGTCGGCCACCTCGAGCGGATCGCGCTTGTCGGTCTTGCCCATGTCCATCAACCGGCCGCCCGGCGTCAGCAGGCGCAGCGACGCGTCGGTGAACTCGCCGGTCAGCGAGTGGAGCACCATGTCCACGCCCCGGCCGCCGGTCACGGTCCGGAACGCGTCGGCGAAGTCGAGCGTGCGCGAGGAGGCCAGGTGGTCGTCGGCCACGCCCAGCTCGCGCACCGTGTCCCACTTGGCCGGGCTCGCGGTGGCGAAGACCTCGACGCCCCACATCCGGGCCAGCTCGACCGCGGCCATCCCGACCCCACCGGCCGCGGCGTGCACCAGTAGGGTCTCCCCCGCCCGCAGGCCACCCCGGTCGCGCAGGCCGTACCAGGCGGTCAGGTAGACCGTGGTGACCGAGGCCGCCTCGGCGAAGCTCCAGCCGGCCGGCATCCGGGCCACCAGCGCGCGTTCGGCCACCACGACCGGCCCGAACGCGCCGCCGATCGCGCCGAAGACCCGGTCGCCGGGCGCCAGGTCGGTGACGTCCGCGCCGACCTCGGTGACCACGCCGGCCGCCTCGGTGCCCATGCCCTGCTGGTCGGTCAGGCCGAGCGAGATGGCGACGTCCCGGAAGTTGACGCCGGCCGCCCGCACCGCGATCCGGACCTGGCCGGCGTCCAGCGGCGCCGAGGCCGCCGGGGACGGGCGCAGTTCCAGACCGTCGAGGGTGCCGGCCGCACCGGCCTCCAGCCGCCACGGCCCGGCGGCCGGGGGCACCAGCGCCGCGGGCAGGGCCCGGCCGAGTCGCGGCACGAGCACGACTCCGGCGCGTACCGCGAGCTGCGGCTCCTCGTCGACCGGCAGCGGGCCGGCCAGCACCGCCCACGACTCCGGCAGCCCGTCCGTGTCCACCAGGACGATCCGGCCGGGGTACTCGTTCTGGGCCGACCGGAGCAGGCCCAGCACGGTCGCGGCGGACAGGTCGGTGACCGGCCCGCCGGCCGGGGTGGCGGCGCGGGTCAGCACCACCAGCCGGGAGTCGTCGTCGCCGGCCAGCCACCGCTGCACGACGTCGAGGGTGCGGCGGGTGAGGTCGGCGGGCGCACCGGGCGGGACCGCGGTGAGCAGGGGGAGGTCGGGCACGGTCAGGTCGCCGACGGCCAGGTAGGCCCGCCCGGCGGTGCTGCCCTCGGCCCGGCTCTCGTCCCACTCGATCCGGAACAGCGAGTCGTCCAGCCGCGGGGCACGGGTCAGGTTGTCACCGGCGACCGGACGGAACACCAGCCGGTCGACGGCGGCGACCGCGGCGCCCGACGGGTCGGCCAGGTGCACGGCGAGGCCGTCCTCGCCGACCGGGCGCAACCTCACCCGCAGCGCCCGCGCGCCGGCCGCGTACACGCTCACGCCGGTCCACGCGAACGGCAACCGCGCGCCCCCGTCACCACCCGCCAGCGCCGCCGCGTGCAGGGCGGCGTCGAAGAGCGCCGGGTGCAGCGCGTACGACTCGGCGTCCACGGCCTCGGGCAGCTCGATCTCGGCCAGCACGTCGTCGCCGTGCCGCCAGGCCGCGCGCAGTCCCCGGAAGTCCGGTCCGTAGTCCAGGCCCGCGTGGGCGGCCAGGTCGTAGGTGTCGTCCACTCCGACCGGCTCGGCCCCGGCGGGCGGCCAGGCCCGCAGGTCGAATCCGGGCTCGGCGGCGTCGTCGGCGAGCAGGCCGTCGGCGTGGCGCACCCACGGGGCGTCGTCCCCGGCGCGGGCGGCGATCCGCACCGTCCGGACGCCGTCGCTCTCCGGAGCGCCGACCCGCGCCTGGAGCAGCACGTCCCCGGCCGCGGGCAGCACCAACGGCGTGGCGATGGTCAGCTCACGCAGCACGCCCGCGCCGGCCAGCCGTCCGGCCTGCCCGGCCAGCTCGACGAACGCGGTGCCGGGGAAGACGATCCGGCCCATCACCCGGTGGTCGCCGAGCCACCGGTGGCTGCTGGCGGAGATCCGGGCGGTGAGCACGAGCCCGTCACCGTCGGCCAGCGTCACCGCCGCGCCGACCAGCGGGTGGTCGCCGGTGGCGAGCCCGGCGGCGGAGACGTCGCCAGCCGTCGCCCGCACCCGCGGCCAGAACCGCTCGTGCTGGAACCGGTAGGTCGGCAGGTCGGCGGCCGGGCCGGCCGGGGTGAGCACGGACCAGTCCACGGTCGCGCCGCGCACCCACAGCTCGGCCACCGCCCGGTGCAGCTGGGTCCAGCCGTCGTGGTCGCGGCGCAGCGTCCCGGTCACCAGGCCACCGGCGGCGTCGACCCGGTCCTGCAGCGCGGCGGCCAGCACGGGGTGAGGGCTCACCTCGACGAACGTGGTGTGCCCGGCCGCGATGAGCCCCTGCACGACCTCGTCGAACCGGACCGGGTTGCGGAGGTTGTCGTACCAGTAGTCGGAGTCGAGCGCGGTGGTGTCGAGCAGGCCACCGGTGACGGTCGAGTAGAACGGGATCCGGCCGGCCGTCGGGCGCACCGTGCCGAACGCGGCGCGCAGGTCGTCGCGGACGGCCTCCACCTGGCGGGAGTGGGAGGCGTAGTCGATCGCCACCCGGCGCGACCATAGGCCGCGCGCGGCACACCGTTCCTCGATGGTGGCCAGGCCGGCCGAGTCGGCCGACAGCACCACCAGGTGCGGGCCGTTCACCGCGCCGAGCACCGCGCCGTCGACGCCGTCCAGCAGCGCCCCGGCCCGGTCGACGCCGGCCCCGACGGCCAGCAGGCCACCCTGACCGGCCAGCCGGAGCAGGATCCGGGCCCGCTCGACCGAGATCCGCGCGCCGTCGGTGAGGCTCAGCGCCCCGGCGGCCACGGCGGCGGCCAGCTCGCCCTGGGAGTGCCCGACCACGCCGGCGACGTCGACGCCGAGCCACTCCCACACCGCGGCCAGCGACACCATCACCGCCCACAGCGCCGGTTGCAGCAGGTCGGACCGCTCCATCCAGGACTCGTCGCGGGCCCGCAACGCGGCGCCCACCGCCCAGTCCAGGTGCTCGGCCAGCGCCGCCTCGCACTCCGCGAACCGGTCGGCGAAGACCGGGCAGGTGTCGAGCAGGTCGGCCGCCATGCCGGCCCACTGGCCGCCCTGGCCGGGGAAGACCAGGATCACGCCGCCCTCGGCGGCGGCCGCCGACCGTACCCCGGTGACCAGGCTGTTGGCGGCGGCGCCGGCCGCGGCGGCGGCGAGGCCGGCGCGGTCCGCGCCCACGACCACCGCCCGGTGCTCCAGCGCCGCGCGCCCGGCCACCAGCGTCCGGGCGACCGCGGCCGGCTCGTCGTCGACGTCGCGCAGGGCGGCGGCCTGGGCGCGCAACGCCCCTTCGGTACGCCCGGAGATCGGCCAGGACGGGGTGGCGGGCGCCGGGGTGACCGCCTCGGCGGCGGCCTCGGGCGCCTCTTCGAGGATCACGTGGGCGTTGGTGCCGCTCATGCCGAAGGACGACACGCCGGCCCGCCGGGCGTGCCCGGCACGGGTCCACGGCACCGGCTCGGTGAGCAGCCGCACCGCCCCGGACGCCCAGTCGACCTGCGGCGTCGGCCGGTCCACGTGCAGCGTACGGGGCAGCCGGTCGTGCCGCATCGCCTGCACCATCTTGATCACGCCGGCGACGCCGGCGGCGGCCTGGGTGTGGCCGATGTTCGACTTGACCGAGCCCAGCCAGAGCGGCTCGTCGCGGTCCTGGCCGTAGGTGGCCAGCAACGCCTGCGCCTCGATCGGATCGCCGAGGCGGGTGCCGGTGCCGTGCCCCTCGACCACGTCCACGTCGGCCGGTCGCAGCCCGGCGGCGGCCAGCGCCGCCCGGATCACGCGTTGCTGCGCCGGCCCGTTCGGCGCGGTCAGCCCGTTGCTGGCGCCGTCGGAGTTGACCGCCGTGCCGCGCACCAGCGCCAGCACCCGGTGTCCGTTGCGCCGCGCGTCGGAGAGCCGTTCGAGCAGCAACACGCCGGCGCCCTCGCCCCACCCGGTGCCGTCGGCGGCGCCCGCGTACGGCTTGCACCGCCCGTCGGCGGCGAGGCCGAGCTGGCGGCGGAACTCGACGAACGCCGTCGGCGTCGACATCAGGGTCACCCCGCCGGCCAGCGCGGTCGCGCACTCGCCGTTGCGCAGCGCCTGGGCGGCCAGGTGCAGCGCCACCAGCGACGAGGAACAGGCGGTGTCCACGGTCAGCGCGGGACCTTCGAGCCCGTACGTGTAGGCCACCCGGCCGGACAGCACCGCGGCCGCGTTGCCGGTGCCCTGGTGCCCGTCGGTCTCCTCGCCGGCGACGGCCAGCAGGCCGAGATAGTCCTGGCCGCTGGTGCCCACGAACACGCCGGTGCGGGTGCCGGCGGTGGAGCGGGGGTCGATCCCCGCCCGTTCGAAGGTCTCCCAGACCACCTCCAGCAACATCCGTTGCTGCGGGTCCATGGCGAGCGCCTCGCGCGGGGAGACGGCGAACAGGTCGGCGTCGAACCCGGTCACGTCGCGCAGGAAGCCTCCCCGGGCGTCCGGGTCGTCGAGCGACGCCGGGTCCCAGCCCCGGTCGGCCGGGAACGGCGTGAGGCCGTCGCCGTCGCCGTCGACCAGCCGCCACAGCGCCTCGGGGCTGTCCGCGTCGCCCGGATAACGGCAGGCCATGCCGACGATGGCGATCGGCTCGTCCGGCTCGGTGCGGGCGGCCGGCTCGGCGGTCGGGGTGGCGGCGGAGTCGCCGGCCAGCAGCTCGCGCAGCCGGCCGGCAAGCGCCACCGGCGTCGGGTGGTCGAAGACGAGCGTGGCCGGCAGCGTCAGGCCGGTCTCGGCGCCGAGCCGGTTGCGCAGCTCGACCGCGGTCAGCGAGTCGAAGCCGAGCTTCTTGAACGGGATCCGCACGTCCACGCCGGCCACGTCGCGGTGCCCGAGGACCAAGGCCACCTGTTCGCGGACCAGGGTGCGCAGCGCCCGCTCCCGGTCGGCGGCGGGCAGCCCGCGCAGGGTGACCGCGAACGCCGGCGGGTCGCCACCGGGGCGCGCGACGGCGGCCGGCCCGGCCGCCTCCGGCAGGAGCGCGAGCAGCGGCTGCGGCCGGGACGCGGTGAACGCGGGGGCGAAGGTCTGCCAGTCGACGTCGGCGACGACCACGCATCCGTCGTCGCCGTCCAGCGCGGCGGCCAGGACGGCCACGGCACGCGCCGGGTCCATCGCCCGCAGCCCTCGGCGGCGCAGGTACTCCTGGGTGCTCGCGTCGCCGGCCATGCCCGCGCCGGCCCACGGACCCCAGGCGAGCGCCAGGCCCGGCCGGCCGGCGGCCCGTCGCTGCTCGACCAGGGCGTCGAGGAACGCGTTGGCGGCCGCGTAGGCGCCCTGCTGCCCGCTGCCCCAGACTCCGGCCACCGAGCTGAAGACGGCGAAGAAGTCGAGGTCGGCGGTGAGTTCGTCCAGGTGCCGGGCGCCGGCCACCTTGGCCCGCAGGGTGGCCGCGAACGCGTCCGGGCCGGTGTCCGCCAGCGCGCCGAACTCCCCCGAGCCGGCCGCGTGCACGACGCCCACCAGATCGGGGATGCCCGCGACCAGCTCCGCGACGGCGGCCCGGTCGCCGACGTCGCAGGCGACGACCGTGACGGTGGTGCCGCGTCCGGCCAGTTCCTCGACCAGTTCGGTCACGCCGGGGGCGTCGGCGCCGCGCCGGCCGGTCAGCACGACGCGTTCGGCGCCACGGCCGGCCAGCATCCGCGCGACGTGCGCGCCCAGCGCACCGGTGCCGCCGGTGACGAGCACGGCGCCGCCCTCGCCGAGGCGGCCGCCGGCCGCCGGTGGGGCGGCGCGGACGAGGCGGCGGGCGGTCACCCCGGTGGACCGGATCGCCACCTGGTCCTCGGCGCCGTCGTCCAGCACGGCGGCCAGGTGGCCCAGGGCCGTCCCGTCGGCGTCGGCGGGCAGGTCGATCAGGCCGCCCCACCGGTCCGGGTGCTCCAGCGCGGCCACCCGGCCGAGCCCCCACACCTGGGCGGCGAACGGATGCTCGGACACGCCCCGGGTGATCGTCCACAACCGGGCGTCGATGCCGGCGTCGCCGAGCGCCTGCAGCACGGTGAGGGTCAGCGCCGCGCCGAGCGCCACCACACCGTCCGGCATCGGCTCGTCGGCCAGCCCGGCCAGCGAGACGACCGTACCGAAGTCACGGCCCGTCGCGGCCAGGCGCGCGGCCAGGGCCGTCCGGTCGAGGTCGACCGCCGCCAGGACCAGGACCGTGACGTCGTCGCCGAGCGCGGCCACCACGTCGTCGGCCGCGACGCCCTCGGGCGCCAGGACCAGCCGGGGACCCGGGCGCGGGCCCGGCGCCGGGGTGACCGGCGTCCACACCACCCGGTAGCGCCAGTCGTCGGCGGCCGGGGCGCGGTGGGTCGGCCAGTAGCGGTCCCGCTGGAACGCGTACGTCGGCAGCTCGGCCGGCAACCCGGTGTCCGGCCCGACGACGGCCGCCCAGTCGACCGGGACGCCGACGGTGAACAGCGCCCCGACCGCCTCCAGCAGCGTCTCCGGCTCGGGCCGCTGGCTCCGCAGGGCGGCCACCCGCACCGGCGGGGCCAGGTCCTCCGGCTGGGCGGTCCCGGCCGCCCCGAGCTGGGCCATGCCGGTGAGCACGCCGTCCGGGCCGAGCTCCAGATAGCGGCGGACGCCGAGCTGGGCCAGCTCCTGCACGCCGTCGTGGAAGCGGACCGTGCGCCGGACGTGCCGTACCCAGGTGTCGGCGTCGTACCCGTCGACCACCGCGCCGGTCAGGTTCGAGACGATCGGGATCCGCGGCGCGGCGTGGGTCAGCCCGGCCGCCACCGCCCGGAACGCGTCAAGCATCGGCTCCATCCGGGCCGAGTGGAACGCGTGCGAGACGCGCAGCCGCCGGGTCTTCACCCCGTCCTGGGCGCAGCTCGCGGCGAACGCGGCGACGGCTTCCTCGTCACCCGAGACGACCACCGATTCCGGGCCGTTCACGGCCGCGACGTCGAGACCGTCCGGCAGCGCCGCGGCGACCTCCGCCTCGCCCAGGCGCACCGACAGCATGCCGCCGCCGGCCGGGAGCGCCTGCATCAGCCGGCCCCGGGCCGCCACCAGCGTGACCGCGTCGTCGAGCGAGAGCACCCCGGCGACGTACGCCGCGGTCAGCTCGCCGATCGAATGGCCGAGCAGCACGTCCGGCACGACGCCCCACGACTCGACCAGCCGGAACAGCGCGGCCTCGACCGTGAACAACCCGGCCTGGGTGTAGCCGGTCCGGTCGAGCAGGTCCGCGTCGTGCCACACCACGTCGCGCAGCGGACGGTCCAGGTGACGGTCGAAGCGCGCGCAGATGTCGTCGAACGCCTCGGCGAAGACCGGGTAGGTGGCGTGCAGCTCCCGGCCCATCCCCACCCGCTGGCCGCCCTGGCCGGTGAACAGGAACGCGAGCTTGCCCGCGCTGACCGTGCCCCGGACCACCCCGGGCGCGGCGTGCCCGTCCCGGACCGCGGCCAGCCCGGCCGCCCCCTGCGGACCGGCCAGCACGACGGCCCGGTGCTCCATGGCGGAGCGGGTGCCGGCCAGCGCCCGGGCGACCGCGTACCGGTCATGGTCCTCGCCGAGATGGACCCGCAGCCGTTCGGCCTGGGCGCGCAGGCCCGCGGCCGTACGCCCGGACACGACCCACGGAACCGGGCCGGCGAACGCCTCGACCGGGTCGCCGGCCGGCGACGCCGGCGCCTGCTCCAGGATCACGTGGGCGTTGGTGCCGCTCACCCCGAACGACGAGACGCCGGCCCGGCGCGGGCGGTCCCGGCACGGCCAGCTCACCGGCTCCTGCAGGACCGCGACGCCGCCGGCGCTCCAGTCGACGTACGGCGTCGGCTCGTCCACGTGCAGCGTGCGCGGCAGCCGGCCGCGCCGGATCGCCATCACCATCTTGATGACGCCCGCGACGCCGGCCGCGGCCTGGGTGTGCCCGATGTTCGACTTCACCGAGCCGATCCACAGCGGATCGCCCGCCGACCGGCCGTGGCCGTAGGTCGCCAGCAGCGCCTCGGCCTCGATCGGGTCGCCGAGCCGGGTGCCCGTGCCGTGCGCCTCGACCGCGTCGACGTCGGCGGGCGTCAGGTCGGCGCCGGCCAGCGCCGCCCGGATCACCCGGCGCTGGGCCGGACCGCTGGGCGCGGTCAGACCGTTGCTGGCGCCGTCGGAGTTGACCGCGCTGCCGCGCAGCACGGCGAGGACACGCCGGCCGAGCCGCTGGGCCTCGGAGAGGCGTTCCAGCACCAGGACGCCGACGCCTTCGGCCCAGCCGGTGCCGTCGGCGGCCGCCGCGAACGGCTTGCACCGCCCGTCCGAGGCCAGGCCGTCCTGCTTGGCGAACTCGCCGAACACCTCCGGCGACACGAGCACCGTGACGCCGGCCGCGAGCGCGGTGGCACAGTCCCCGCGGCGCAGCGCCTGCGCGGCCAGATGACACGCGACGAGCGCCGACGAGCAGGCGGTGTCGACGGTGACGGCCGGTCCCTCCAGCCCGAGGGTGTAGGCGACCCGGCCGGACAGCACGCTTGTGGCGCTGCCGGTGAGCGCGTGCCCCTCCGCGGCCGGCTCGTCGTGCAGCAGGTAGTTGTAGCCGGAGGTGGCCGCGCCCACGAACACGCCGGTCCGGCTGCCCCGCAGGTCGTCGGCGTCGATCCCGGCCCGCTCGATCGCCTCCCACGACGTCTCCAGCAGCAGCCGCTGCTGGGGATCCATGGCCAGCGCCTCGCGGGGTGAGATGTCGAAGAACTCGGCGTCGAAGTCGGCGCCGCCGGTGAGGAAGCCGCCCCGGGCCGCGTACGCCGGCCCGTCCGGGCGCACCGCCCAGCCCCGGTCGTCCGGGAAACCGGTGATCGCGTCGCCGCCGTCGTCGACCAGCCGCCACAGCGCCTCCGGCGAGTCGGCGCCGGGGAGCCGGCAGGCCATCCCGACGATCGCGATCGGTTCGGTGGCGGCCTCGGTCAGCGCCCGGTTCGCCGTGCGCAGTCGCTCGGTCTCCTTCAACGACGACCGCAGCGCGGCCACGTAGTCTTCGGTCGAAGCCATCTTGAACTCCAGCGGGGTCGTCGCGTCGGGTGGTTCAGGAGGCCCGTTCGCCGAGCGCCAGCCGCAGCAGGTCCTCGCCGTCCAGGTCGTCGATCTCGTCGGTGGTCAGCGGGAGCGGGTCGGCGCCCGGTTCCGGCTCGGCCAGGCTCAGCAGCGTGTCGAGCAGGCCGGCGCCGCGCAGCCGCGACAGCGGGATCAGTTGCAGCGCCCGCCGGATGCGGGTGTCGTCGTCGTCCTCGGCCTGGCCCCCGAACAGCAGCGTGCCCAGGTGCTCGGCGAGCGAGCGGACGCTCGGGTGGTCGAACGCGACGGTGGCGGCCAGCCGCTCGCCCACCGCCCGGCCGAGCCGGTCGCGCAGCTCCACCGCGGTCACCGAGTCCATGCCGAGGTCGCGCAGCGCGCGGTCGACCCGCAGGGTGGCCGGCTGGGCATAGCCGAGAACGGCCGCGGCGTGCCGCTGCACCAGTTCCAGGACGGCCGCCGGCCGCTCGGCGGCGGGCAGCGCGGTGAGCCGGTCCCGCTCGCTGTCCCTGCTGTCGGGCTCGGCCACTCCGCCGGTGGCGGCGTCGGCCAGCCCGGTCAGCAACGGTTGCGGCCGCAGCGCGGTGAACGCCGGGGCGAACCGGTCCCAGTCGACGTCGGCCACGACGACGCACCCGTCGTCGCCGCTGACCGCACCGGCCAGCGCCGCCACCGCGAGACCGGGGTCCATCGGGGGCAGGCCACGCCGCTGGAGGTACTCGTCGGCGCCCTCCCCGGCGGCCATGCCGGCGCCGGCCCACGGGCCCCAGCTCACCGAGGTGCCCGGCAGGCCGCGAGTCCGGCGTCGTCGGACGAGGCCGTCGAGGTGGGCGTTGGCCGCGGAGTACGCGCCCTGCCCGCCCGCGCCCCAGACGCCGGCGATCGAGCCGAACACGACGAACGCGTCCAGCGGCGTGTCGCCGAGCACGTCGTCAAGCACCTCGGCGCCGACCACCTTCGCGTGCGTCGCGTCGGCCAGCTCGCCCGGCGTGAGCTCGACGATCGGGCATACGGTGCCGCTGCCGGCCGCGTGCACGACCGCGGACAGCTGGTGCTCGTCCGGCACCGTGCCGAGCAGCGCGGTCACCGCGTCCCGGTCGGTGACGTCGCAGGCGGCGACGGTGACCCGGGCGCCGCGGGCCTCGAGGTCGCGGACCAGGTCCGGCACGCCGGGGGCGTCCGCGCCCCGGCGGCCGGCGAGCAGCAGGTGTGGCGTGCCCCGGTCGGCCAGCCAGCGGGCGACGTGCCCGCCGAGCGCGCCGGTGCCACCGGTCAGCAGCACGGTGCCGGTCGGCGCCCAGCCGGTCCCGGTGCGCGGCCGGGCCGGCGCCCGGACCAGCCGGCGCGCGGTCACCCCGGAGGCGCGGACCGCGACCTGGTCCTCGCGGCCGTCGGCGAGCACGCTCACCAGGTGCCGGGCGGCGAGCACGTCCAGCTCGAACGGAAGGTCGGCGAGGCCGCCCCACCACCGCGGGAACTCCAGGGCGGCGACCCGGCCGAGACCCCAGACCTGGTCGAGGTGGGGATCGGCGCCGGCCACCGCGTCCTGGGTCAGACACCACAGCGGGACGTTCCAGTCCAGGTCGTGCAGGGCCTGGGTGACGCTGAGCAGCCACGCCGCGCCCGCGGTCGCCGGCAGGCAGGCGACGCCGGCCAGCTCCGCCGACCGGTACGGCCGCAGGCCCTCCGCCGCCGCCACCCGGTCGCCGCCGACCATGACCACCCGGGACTCGGCGCCGCCGGCCTTCAACGCGCCGGCCACGTCGCTCACGATCTCGTCGTCGCCGCCCGGCGTCACCACCAGCCAGGTGCCGGTCAGCCGGGCCGGCGTCGGATGGGCCGGCCGCCACTCGACGCGGTAGCGCCAGGAGTCGGTGGCCGCCTGCTCGGCGGCCTGCCCGCGCCAGGCCGACAGCGCCGGGAGCAACTCGGTCACCCGGGTGTCCGGCGCGACGCCGAGCAGGCCGGTGAACCGCGCCACGTCGTCGTCGTCGACCGCCGCCCAGAACGCGCCGGCACCGGTGACCTCGGTCCGCGCCGGCGCGAGGACCGGCCAGTAGCGGTCCCGCGCGAACGGATAGGTGGGCAGGACGACGCTGGCGCCGCCCCACACCCGGTAGACCGCGGCCCAGTCGACGGGCTGACCCGCCACGTGCAGCTCGGCGAGCGCCGCGAGCAGGGTCGTGGTCTCGGAGTGGCCCTGCCGCAGCGCCGGCGCGATCACCGCCGGCGCGTCCGCGCGGTCGGTGAGCGAGTGCCGGGCCAGCGCGGTCAGCACCGGGTGCGGCCCGAGTTCGAGGAACCGCGTGACACCTGTCGCCTCCAGGCACGCCACCCCGTCGGCGAACCGGACGGCGCGGCGGGCGTGCCGGACCCAGTGGTCGGCGTCCAGCCGCTCGGCGACCTGACCGGTCACGTTGGACACGATCGGGATCCGCGGCGGGGCGTACGTCAGGCCCTCCGCCACCGCCCGGAACTCGTCGAGCATCGGATCCATCCGGACCGAGTGGAACGCGTGCGAGACGCGCAGCAGGTTGTTGCGCCGGCCCTGCGCGGTCCAGCGGGCGGCGAGTTCGAACACCGCGTCCTCGTCGCCGGAGACGACCACCTGGGCCCGCCCGTTGACCGCCGCCACGTCCAGGCGGCCGGCGAAGTCGGCCAGCTCGGCGGTGGCCTCGTCCTCGGTGGCGTCGACCGCGAGCATCGCGCCGCCGGGCGGCAACTGCTGCATCAGCCGTCCGCGCGCGGCCACCAGGGTGCAGGCGTCGTCGAGCGACAGCACCCCGGCCACGTGCGCGGCGGCCAGCTCGCCGATCGAGTGGCCGAGCAGCGCGTCCGGGGTGACGCCCCAGCTCTCCACCAGCCGGTACAGCGCCACCTCGAGGGCGAACAGGGCGGCCTGGGTGTGGACGGTCTGCTGCAGGGCGTCGGCGTCGGAGTCGACCACCTCACGCAACGGCCGGTCCAGCACCGCGTCGAAGCGGTCGCAGATCTCGTCGAACGCCGCCGCGAACACCGGGAACCCGGCGCGCAGCTCCGTTCCCATGCCGAGGCGCTGGGCGCCCTGGCCGGTGAAGAGCACGGCCAGCCGGCCCGGGCGGGCGGCTCCGCTGATCACCGCGGGGTCGGCCGTGCCCTGGGCGACGGCGGTCAGGCTCGCGGCCGCCCGGCAGTGGTCCCCGGCCAGCACGACCGCGCGCTCGTCCAGCAGGGTGCGGCCGGTGGCGAGCGAGTAGCCGATGTCGAGCAGCGCCACGTTGGGGTCGGCGGCGAGCCGGGCCCGCAGGCGTTCCGCCTGCTCGCGCAGGGCGGTGGCGGATCCGGCCGACAGCAGCAGCGGCACCGTCGCCGGAGGGCCGGCCGGCTCACGGGTCACCGTGGCGGGCGCCTCGGCGGGGGCCTCCTCGACGATGACGTGGGCGTTGGTGCCGCTGACCCCGAACGAGGAGATCCCGGCCCGCCGGGCGCTGCCGACGCGCGACCAGGGCACCGGCTCGGTCAGCAGGCGCATCTCCCCGGCCGACCAGTCGACGTGCGGCGTCGGCTCGTCCACGTGCAGGGTGCGCGGCAGCAGCCCGTGGCGCAGCGCCATGACCATCTTGATGATCCCGGCCACCCCCGCGGCCGCCTGGGTGTGCCCCAGGTTCGACTTCACCGACCCGAGCCACAGCGGGCGGTCCGGCGGCCGGTTGCGCCCGTACGTGGCCAGCAGCGCCTGCGCCTCGATCGGGTCGCCGAGCGTGGTGCCGGTGCCATGCGCCTCCACCACGTCCACGTCGCCCGGGCCGAGGTCGGCGCCGGCCAACGCCTGTGCGATCACCCGCTGCTGGGACGGGCCGTTGGGGGCGGTCAGCCCGCTCGACGCGCCGTCCTGGTTGACCGCGCTGCCGCGGACCAGGGCCAGCACCCGGTGCCCGTTGCGCCGGGCGTCGCTCAGCCGTTCCAGCACGAGGATCCCCGCGCCCTCCGACCAGGCGGTGCCGTCGGCCGACGCGGCGAACGACTTGCAGCGCGCGTCGGCGGCGAGGCCGCTGTCGACGGTGAACCCGGTCAGCACGGACGGCGTGGCCATCACGGTGACGCCGCCGGCCAGCGCGAGTGTGCACTCCCCCTGGCGCAGCGACTGCGCGGCGAGGTGGACCGCGACGAGCGAGGACGAGCACGCGGTGTCGACCGTGACGGCCGGCCCCTCGAACCCGAAGGTGTAGGAGACGCGGCCGGAGATGGCGCTGCCGGCGTTGCCGGTCGCCAGGTAGCTCTCCGCCTGGTCCCCGGCGGTGCCGACGAGCGCGCCGTAGTCGTGGTACATGGCGCCGACGAAGACGCCCGTACGGGTGCCCCGCAGCAGCGTGTGGTCGATGCCGGCGTGCTCCAGCGCCTCCCAGGCGACCTGGAGCATGAGCCGCTGCTGCGGGTCCATCACCAGCGCCTCGCGCGGCGAGACGCCGAAGAGTTGGGCGTCGAAGTCGCCGGCGCCGCTGAGGAAGCCGCCCTCGCGCGGCCCGCCGGCGGCGGCGGTGAGCGCGTCGACGTCCCAGCCCCGGTCGGACGGCAGGGCGCCGATCGCGTCGCCGTCGGCCGCCACCAGGTGCCACAGGTCCTCGGCGCTGGCGACCTCACCGGGATACCGACAGCCCATCGCCACGATGGCGATCGGCTCCCGGGCCCGGTCCTCGGCGGCCCGCAGCGCCTCCCGCGTGTCCCGAAGGTCGACGGTGGCCCGCTTCAAATATTCCAGGAGCTTGTTCTGGTCTGTCATGGCGCCTCTTTCCGTCGCTCACACCGCGCGGTCGAGGAACTCGAAGAGCTCCTCCGCCGTCGCCGACTCGAGGTTCTGCTCACCGTCCGTGTCCTCGGTCCCGCCGTTCAGGCGGGCGACGAGCGAGCGCAACCTCCGCTTGACACGTGCATGGGCGTCGTCACCGGGCTCGACCGCGTCCAGCACGGCCTCCAGCCGGTCCAGCTCCTCCAAGGCGACCTCGGCGGCCGGCTTGGCGGGTGGCACGAGCGCGAGCCGCAGATGCTGGGCCAGCGCCATCGGGGTCGGGTGGTCGAAGACCAGCGTCGCGGGCAACCGCAGGCCGGTGACGCCGGCGATCCGGTTGCGCAGCTCGATGCCGGTCAGGGAGTCCATGCCGAGGTCGAGGAAGCCCCGTTCGGAGCGCACCTCACCGCCGGACGGATAGCCGAGCACGACCGCGACGTGGGTCCGTACGAAGTCGAGCACGACGCGCTGCCGCTCCTCGTCGGGCAGCTCGACCAGCCGCTCGCGCAGCGGCGGGCCGTCACTCTCGGCCGGGCGGCCGGCCGCGGACCGCACCGGCGTACGCACCAGCGAGCGCAGCAGGTGCAGCAGCGGCCCGGTCGCCGCGCTCAGCGCGCCCTGCGCGAACAGCAGGGGCACCACCACCGGCGCGGGGTGGCGCACCGCCGCGTCGAACAGCGTCATCCCGTACGAGGTCTCCATCGGCCGCAGGCCGGTCCGCTCGACCCGGCGCACGTCGAGTTCGGTCAGCGCGCCGGTCATCCCGGTCGGCTGCGCCCACGGGCCCCACGGCAGCGACTTGGCCACCAGCCCGTCCGCCCGGCGCCGCTGGGCCAGCGCGTCGAGGAACGCGTTGGCGGCCGCGTAGTTGCCCTGCCCGGCCCCGCCGAACGTGCCGGCGGCCGAGGAGAACAGCACGAACGCGGTGAGGTCGAGATCGCGGGTGAGGTCGTGCAGGTTCGTCGCGCCCCGGGCCTTGCCGCGCATCACCAGGTCGACCCGGCCGGGGTCGAGCGCCGCGATCACCCCGTCGTCCAGGACGCCGACCGCGTGCACCACGCCGGTCAGCGGCCGGTCGGCCGGGATCCCGCCCAGGACTTCGGCCAGCCGGTCCCGGTCGGCCGCGTCGCAGGCCACCACCGTCGCCTCGGCGCCGAGGGCGGCGACGTCGGCGACCAGGTCGGCGGCGCCCGGCGCGTCGGCGCCGCTGCGGCTGGTGACCAGGAAGTTGCGTACGCCGTGGACGCCCGCCAGGTGCCGCACCAGCGCGCTGCCCAGCGTGCCGGTGCCGCCGGTGACCAGGACGGTGCCGTCCGGCCCGAAGGCCGGCGCGGTGTCGCCCTCGGCCGGCGCGGCACGCACCAGGCGGGCCGCGCGGACCCGGCCTCCCGCGGCGGCCAGCTGCGGCTCGCCGGAGCACACCGCCGCCGGCAGCAGCTCGAGGTCGGCGTCCGCGCCCAGGTCGAGCAGGACGAAGCGGTTCGGGTGCTCGGACTGGGCCGAACGCAGCAGCCCCCAGGCCGCCGCGGGGGCGAGCGCGGGCTTCGCGCCGTCCGTCGCCGCGACCGCGCCGTGCGAGACCACCAGCAGGCGCGCCGGTTCGAAGCGGTCGTCGCCGATCCACCCCTGGGCCAGCGCGAGGGCCTCATGCACGCAACCCGCCGCCCGGTCGACGACGTCGCCGTCGCCGTCGTCGGTCGCGGACAGCGCGACCACCACCACCGCCGGGTCGTCGGCGCCGTCGAAGTGACCGGCGACGTCGTCGAACGTGGCGCAGGTGGTGACCCGGCCGCCGGCCGCGCGCACCTCGTCGGCCAGCGGGGCGTCGCCGACGACCAGCCAGTGCCCCGGATCGGCCGGGGCGACGGTGAGGTCGCTCCAGTCCAGCTCGTACAGCGTGGTCGGTCGGGCCGGGCCGGACGCGCCGAACGAGGCCGGCAGCGGCCGGGCGGCGAGCGCGTCGACCGCGACCACCGGGGCGCCCGCGGCGTCGGCGATCCGCACCACGATGCCGTTCTGCTCGGAGAGGCCGAGCCGGACCCGGACCGTGTCCGCGCCGGTGGCCCAGAGGCGCACCCCGCTG
Organism: Micromonospora sp. NPDC049282; assembly: GCF_043197045.1. Taxonomy (NCBI): domain Bacteria; kingdom Bacillati; phylum Actinomycetota; class Actinomycetes; order Micromonosporales; family Micromonosporaceae; genus Micromonospora; species Micromonospora sp. NPDC049282. Next base: position 185,470 of record NZ_JBICSL010000007.1, on the reverse strand, counting down.
AAGGAGAACGGCAGCTCGGCGCCCTGCGGCCCGGCGCCACCGGCGGCCGCGTGCAGCGACCGGAGCAGCCCGATGCCGTGCAGCGCGGCGTCCAGCAGCGCCGGGTGCACGCCGTACGCGGCCGCGTCGTCCCCGTCGTCGTCGGGGAGGGCGACCTCGGCAAAGACCTCGCCGTCGCGCTTCCACATGGCCCGCAGGCCCTGGAACGCGGGTCCGTAGCCGTAGCCGCGCTCGGTCAGGTCGTCGTAGAAGCCGGTCGTGTCGACCGCCTGCGCCCCGGCCGGCGGCCACTCTTGCAGGTCGAAGTCGGGCTCGGCCACGGCGGGAGCGAGGATGGCGCTGGCGTGGCGGGTCCACTCCACGCCGTCGCCGGATTCGGTGTCCGGGCGGGCATGGACGGCGACGGTGCGGCGGCCGGCCTCACCGGGCGGGCCGACCACGACCTGGATCCGGACCGCCTGCCGCTCGGTGAGCACCAGCGGCGCCTCCAGGGTCAGCTCGTCCAGCGCTGCGGCGCCGACCCGCAGGCCGGCCTGCAACGCCAGCTCGACGAACGCGGTACCGGGCAGCAGCACCGTCCCGAGCACCGCGTGGTCGCCCAGCCAACGCTGGTCGCCGGCGCTGAGCCGGCCGGTCAGCACCAGCCCGTCGCCGTCGGCCAGCGCCACGGCGGCGCCGAGCAACGGGTGGCCGGCGGCGGTCAGGCCGGCGCCGCTCAGGTCACCGGCCGGCGCCGTACGCGTCGGGGTGAGCCAGTAGCGGCTGCGCTGGAACGGGTACGTCGGCAGCGGCACGACCGGCGCGGCGTGCCCGGCGAGCGCGGCCGGCCAGTCGACCGGGCCGCCCTGGGCGTGCAGCTCGGCGGCCGAGCGCAGCACCCGGGCCAGGTCGCCCTCGTCGCGGCGCAGCGTGCCGACGATCGCGCCACGGCTGCCGGGGTCGGTCTCGTCGAGCGTCGCGCGGACCGCCATGGCGAGCACCGGGTGGGCGCTGACCTCGACGAAGAAGTGGTATCCGTCGGCGGCCAGGCCGCGGACGGCGGAGTCGAAGAGCACCGGCCGGCGCAGGTTGCGGAACCAGTAGCCGGCGTCCATCGTGGCGGTGTCCGTCCAGCCGTCGTCCACCGTGGACCACATCGGGATCCGGCCCGGGCCGGGGCGTACCGGGCCGAGCAGGGTGGTCAGCTCGTCGCGCAGCGCGTCCATCTGCGGGCTGTGCGAGGCGTAGTCGACCGCGATCCGCCGGACCCGTACGCCGTCCGCGGCGCAGGCCTCGACGAACCGGTCCAGGCTGTCGGCGGGGCCGGCCACCACCGTGGTCTCCGGGCCGTTGACGGCCGCGACCGACAGGTCGGGGTGGGCGGCGAGCCGCTCCCCGACCGGGCCGGCGCCCAGCCACACCGAGACCATGCCGCCGGTGCCGGCGACGGTGCCGACGAGCTTGCTCCGGACGGCGACGATCCGGGCGGCGTCGTCGAGGCTGAGGCCACCGGCCACGTGGGCGGCGACGATCTCGCCCTGCGAGTGGCCGACCACGGCGTCCGGCACCACGCCCCAGGACTCCCAGAGCCGGGTGAGCGCCACCATCACCGCGAACAGCACCGGCTGGACCACGTCGACCCGCTCCAGCGAGGCGGCGTCGGGCCGGTCGCGCAGGACGGCCTGCAACGACCAGTCGAGGTGCGGCGCGAGCGCCAGGGCGCACTCGTCGATGGCGTCGGCGAACACCGGCGCGGTGTCCATCAAGGTGGCGGCCATGCCGATCCACTGGCTGCCCTGCCCCGGATAGACGAAGACCGTCTCGCCGGTCGTCACCGTGCCGGTGATCACGTCGGCGGAGGGCCGGGCGGCGATCAGGTCGTCCAGGCGACCCAGCAGGTCGTCCCGGTCGGCGCCGAGCAGCACCGCCCGGTGTTCGAAGGCGGCCCGGGTGGTGGCCAGCGACCAGGCGACCGGGCCGGGCCCGGTGTCGGGAAGGCCGGCGAGGTGCCGGCGCAGCCGGTCGGCCTGCTCCCGCAGAGCCTCCTCGGTGCGGCCGGAGAGCAGCCAGGCCAGCGGGACCTCCGACGCCGGCGCGCCGGGGTCGGTCCCGGCGGGCTCCGGAGCCTGCTCGACGATGGCGTGCGCGTTGGTGCCGGTGCCGCCGAACGACGAGATGCCGGCCCGGCGCGGGCCGCCGGTGGACGGCCACGGCCGTCCCTCGGTCAGCAGCCGGACCGCGCCGCGCTCCCAGTCGACGTGCGGGGTGGGCTCGTCGACGTGCAGGCTCGGCGGCAGCACGCCGTGCCGGACGGCCATCACCGCCTTGATCACGCCGGCCACGCCGGCCGCGGACTGGGTGTGCCCGATGTTGGACTTGACCGAGCCGAGCCAGAGCGGCCGGTCGTCTGGCCGGTTCTGCCCGTACGTCGCGATGATCGCCTGGGCCTCGATCGGGTCGCCCAGCGTGGTGCCGGTGCCGTGCGCCTCGACCAGGTCGACGTCGGCCGGCGCCAGGCCGGCGTTCGCCAGCGTCTGCGCGATCACCCGCTGCTGGGACGGGCCGTTGGGGGCGGTCAGGCCGTTGGAGGCGCCGTCCTGGTTGGTCGCGGTGGCGGCGACCACCGCGAGCACCGGGTGCCCGTTGCGGATCGCGTCGGAGAGGCGCTCCAGCAGGACGACGCCCGCGCCCTCGCCCCAGCCGGTGCCGTCGGCGGCGGCCGCGAACGGCTTGCAGCGGCCGTCCGGGGCCAGGCCGCGCTGGCGGCTGAACTCGGTGAACGAGGTCGGCGTGGGCAGCACGGCGACGCCGCCCGCAAGCGCGAGGTCGCACTCGCCCTGCCGCAGCGCCTGGGCGCCGAGGTGCAGGGCCACCAGCGACGACGAGCAGGCGGTGTCGACGGTGACGGCCGGCCCTTCCAGCCCGAGCCCGTAGGCCACCCGGCCGGAGACGGCGGCGGTGCCGGTGCCGGCGAGGAAGAAGCCTTCGGTGGCGCCGAGACCCAGGTGCGCGCCCATCCCGTAGCCCTGGAACGAGGTGCCGACGAAGACCCCGGTCCGGCTGCGGGCCAGCGTCTGCGGGTTGATCCCGCCCCGCTCGATCGCCTCCCAGGACGTCTCCAGCAGGATCCGCTGCTGCGGGTCCATGGCGAGCGCCTCGCGCGGGCTGATGCTGAAGAACCCGGCGTCGAAGTCACCGGCGTCGTAGATGAACGCGCCCTCGCGGACGTAGGAGGCGCCCGACGCGTCCGGGTCCGGGTCGTAGAGGGCGTCGAGGTCCCAGCCGCGGTCGTCGGGGAACCGGTCGACCGCGTCGACGCCGTTGACCACCAGCTCCCACAGCTCCTCCGGGGTGCGCACGCCACCGGCGTACCGGCAGCTCATCCCCACAATGGCGATCGGCTCGTCGGCGCCGTTGGCGGCCGTCACGACGGTCTCGGCCGGCGCCTCGCCGAGCAGCTCGGCGCGCAGGTGCTCGGCGAGCAGCGTCGGGGTCGGGTAGTCGAAGATCAGCGTGGTGGGCAGTTGCAGGCCGGTGGCGGCGCGCAGCTTGTTGCGGACGTCGACCGCGGTGACCGAGTCGAAGCCCAGTTCCCGGAACGCGCGGTTGGGTGCGATCTCCTCCACCCCGGTGTGCCCGAGCGTGTCGGCGGCCAGGTTGCGCACCAGATCCTGCAGGAAGCGCTTGCGCTCGCCGGCCGGCAGCGCGGTCAGCCGGGCGGCGAACTCGCCCACCTCGCCCTCGGCGCCGGCCGGCCGGTCCGCCTCGCGTCCGACGCGGGCTTCCGGGATCTCGTCGAGCAGCCGTCGCGGGCGCGCGGCGGTGTAGCTGGGCGCGAACCGCTCCCAGTCGATGTCGGCGACGGTGAGGTGCGGCTCCGGCTCACCCATCGCCGCATCGAGCGCGGCCAGGGCGAGCTGCGGCGGCATCGGGCGCAGGCCGCGCCGGGCGAGCTGGGCGACCGCGTCGGCGGTGGCCATGCCGCTGCCCTCCCAGCCGCCCCAGGAGACCGCCAGCGCGGCCTGCCCGCGCTCGTGCCGCTGCCGGCACAGGGCGTCCAGGTAGGCGTTGCCGGCGGCGTACGCGGCCTGGCCGCCCCCGCCCCAGACGCTCGCGCCGGAGGAGAAGACGACGAACGCCTCCAGGTCGTCGCCGGCCAGCTCGTCGAGGTTGCGGGCGCCGGTGGCCTTGCCGCGCACGGTGGCGGCCAGCTCGGCCGGGTCGATGTCGGTGATCGGGGTGGACTGGGCGACCCCGGCGGCGTGGAAGACGGCGGTCAGCGGGGCGGTGTCGTCGACGGTGGCGAGCAGCCCGCTCAGCGCCTCGCGGTCGGCCACGTCGCAGGCGGCGATCCGGACCTGCGCGCCGAGTTCGGTGAGCTCCTCGGCCAGCTCCGCCGCGCCGGGCGCGTCGAGGCCACGGCGGCTGGTCAGGATCAGCCGTCGTGCGCCGGCCACGGCCAGCCGACGGGCGACGTGGGCGCCGATCGTGCCGGTGCCGCCGGTGATCAGCACCGTGCCGCGCAGGCTCGGCGCGGGCCTGCGGTTCGGGTTCGGCGCGGCGCGCACCATCCGCCGGGCGAGGACGCCGGAGGCCCGCACGGCCAGTTGGTCCTCGTCCCCGATCCCGGCCAGCACGGCCGCGATCCGGCCCGCCGCGCGGGCGTCGAGGTCCGGCGGAAGGTCGAGCAGGCCGCCGAACCGGCCGGGCTGTTCCAGGCTGGCCACCAGGCCCAGGCCCCAGCTCTGGGCCTGGGTCGCGCCGGTGGTCCGGTCGGCCGGGGAGACGCTGACGGCGCCCCGGGTGGCGAGCCAGAGCGGGGCGTCCCGGTCGGCGCGGGCGTGCTCCTGGACGAGGGCCAGGTTGCCGACGGTGCCGCGGGTGACGTCCGGCCAGTCCGGGTGCGGGGTCTCGTCCAGCGCCAGCAGGGACACGACGCCCGCGAGGTCCGTCGCGTCGGCGTCGGTGACCACCTCGGCGCCGTGCGCGGTGAGCAGCCGGCCGACCTCCGTCGCCGTCGGCTCACCGTCCGGGGCGACGAGCAGCCACCGGCCGGCGAGCGTGGCCGGTCCGCCGGTCGGCACCGGTCGCCACTCGACGCGGTAGCACCAGCCGTCGACGGTGCGGCGGCGCTGCTCCCGTGACCGCCAGGAGGCCAACATTGGCAGCACCGGGGCGATCCGGTCGGCGTCGTCGGCGCCGAACGCCTCGATCAGCGGGGTCAGGTCGGCGCGTTCGACCGCGTCCCAGAACCCGGCCTCGGCGGCGTCCTGCGCGGTGCCCGTGGAGGCCGGCGCGGGGTTCGGTTCGAGCCAGAACCGCTGGTGCTGGAACGCGTACGTGGGCAGCGGCACCGGCGGCGCGGCGCCGTCGGCCCGCGACGGCAGCGCGGCCCAGTCGAACCGGGCGCCGTGGGCGTACGCCTCGGCCACCGAGGCCCGGAAGCGGTCCAGGCCGCCCTCGTCGCGGCGCAGCGACCCGACCGCGACCGCCTCGACGTTCGCGTCCTCGGCGGCGTCCTGCACGGCGTGCACCAGCACCGGGTGGGTGCTCGCCTCGACGAAGACGGTGTGCCCGTCGCGCAGGAGCTGCCGTACCGCGTCGGCGAAGCGGACCGTCTGCCGGATGTTGCGGTACCAGTACGCCGCGTCGAGCCCGGCGGTGTCCACCGGTCCCCCGGCGACGGTCGAGTAGAACACCGGGCCGTCGCCGGTTCGGGGGGTGATGCCGGCCAGCTCGGCCAGCACGGGTTCGCGCAGCACGTCCATGTGCCAGGAGTGGGCCGCGCCGGGGATGCGGATCTTGCGGACGCGTACGCCCTCGGCGGACAGGTCGGCGAACAGGCGGTCGGCGGTCTCCGGGTCACCGGCCACCGAGACGGTACGGGGGCCGTTGACGGCGACCACGTCCAGGCCGGGGTAGTCGCCGAGCCGGGCCTCGACGTCGGCGGCGGGCAGCGACACCGCGACCATCGCGCCGGCGATCTGAGCGCCCCGCTCGGCCAGCAGGCGGCTGCGCACGGCGATCACCGTGGCGGCGTCGTCCAGGGTCAGGCCACCGGCCAGGTAGGCGGCGGCCACCTCACCCTGGGAGTGACCGACCACGGCGGCCGGCTCGACGCCCTCGGCGCGCCACAGCTCGGCCAGCGAGATCATGGTGGCGAACAACGCGGGCTGGACCACCGCGACGTCGTCGAGCGACCGCTCCGGGTCGGCGCCGCGCAGCACGTCGGTCACCGACCAGCCGAGCCGGGGCCGCAGCGCGGCGTCGCAGGCCTCGACCGAGGCGCGGAAGACCGGCGAGGACGCCAGCAGCCCTTCGGCCATGCCGAGCCACTGCGGGCCCTGGCCGGGGAAGACGAAGGCGACCTTCCCGCCGGCGCCGGCGACGCCGCGGACCAGGCCGGGCGCGCCGCTGTCGGCGGCGAGCGCGTCGAGCAGCCCGGTGAAGCCGTCCCGGTCGTCGGCGAACAGCACCGCGCGGTGCGGCAACCGGCCCCGGGCGGCGCTCAGCGCGTACGCCACGTCGTCCGGTCGCCAGCCGGGCTCGGTGTCGAGGTGGGCGCGCAGCCGCTCGGCCTGGGCACGCAGGGCCTTGGCGGTGCGGGCCGACAGCAGCCACGGGCCGCCGGTCTCGCCGGTCGCCGTGGTCCCGACCGCCGGCGGGGCCTCCTCGATGATCACGTGGGCGTTGGTGCCGCTCATGCCGAACGAGGACACGCCGGCCCGGCGGACCCGGTCGGCGGCGGCCCACGGCATCGGCTCGGTGAGCAGCCGGACGCCGCCGGCGGACCAGTCGACGTGCTCGGACGGGCGGTCGACGTGCAGGGTGGCGGGGAGCAGCCCGTGCCGCAGCGCCATCACCATCTTGATGATCCCGGCCACGCCGGCCGCCGACTGGGTGTGCCCGATGTTCGACTTGATCGAACCCAACCGGAGCGGGGCGTCGTCGGCGCGGTCCCGGCCGTACGTGGCCAGCAGCGCCTGCGCCTCGATCGGGTCGCCGAGCGCGGTGCCGGTGCCGTGCGCCTCGACCGCGTCCACGTCGGCGGCGGCGAGGCCGGCGTGCCGCAGCGCCGCGGCGATGACCCGCTGCTGCGACGGCCCGTTCGGGGCGGTGAGCCCGTTGCTGGCCCCGTCGTGGTTGACCGCCGAACCGGCGACCAGCGCGAGGACCGGGTGCCCGTGGCGGCGGGCGTCGCTGAGCCGCTCGATCAGCACCACGCCGGCGCCCTCGCCCCAGCCGGTGCCGTCGGCGCCGTCGGCGAACGCCTTGCACCGCCCGTCCGGGGCGAGCGCGCCGCCGCGACTGCTGTCCAGGAACATCCCGGGCGTGGTCATCACGGTGGCGCCGCCGGCGATGGCGAGGTCGCACTCGCCGTGCCGCAGCGCCTCGGCCGCCAGGTGCAGCGCCACCAGCGAGGACGAGCAGGCGGTGTCGACCGTGACGGCCGGGCCCTCCAGGCCGAACGTGTAGGAGATCCGGCCGGCGACCACGCTGGTCGCGGTGCCGGTGAGCAGGTGCGGTTCGGAGCCCTCGGGCAACCGCAGGTCGCCGACGCCGTAGCCGGTGGTGGCGGCGCCGACGTAGACGCCGGTACGGCTGCCGCGCAGCGTCTCCGGGTCGATGCCGGCCCGCTCGAACGCCTCCCAGGACGTCTCCAGCAGCAGCCGCTGCTGCGGGTCCATGGTGACCGCCTCGCGCGGGCTGATCGAGAAGAAGCCGGCGTCGAAGTCGGCCACGCCGTCGACGAAGCCACCCTCGAAGGTGTACGAGGTGCCGGGTTCGAAGAGGTGCTCGACGTTCCAGCCGCGGTCGTCCGGGAACGCGTCGACCGCGTCGACGCCGCCGGCGACGATGCGCCACAGCGCGTCCGGGGTGTCCGCCCCACCCGGGAACCGGCACCCCATGCCCACGATGGCGATCGGGTCGTCGGCCGGTCTCCCCCGATCGGCCGTCCCCGGGGCGGCGGGCGCCTCGGCGGCGGATCCGCCCAGTTCGGCGTCGAGGAAGGCGGCGACGGCCGCCGGGGTCGGGTGGTCGAACACGAGCGTGGCGGGTAGCCGCGTCCCGAGCGCCGCACGCAGGCGGTTGCGCAGTTCGATCGAGGTCAGCGAGTCGAAGCCGATCTCCTTGAACGGTCGGTCCGGCTCGACCGCCTGCGGGCCGGGCAGGCCGAGCACCGTGGCGGCGTCCGCGCGTACCTGGTCCAGCAGGGCTCGCAGCCGGTCGGCGCGGTCCAGGAAGGACCGGGCGGCGTCGCGTCCGGTCTCGGCCGTGCGGCGCTGCGGGGCGCGCGCCAGCTCGGTCAGCACGGCGGGCAGGTCGGCGGCGCGGGCGGACAACGCGGCCGGGTCGAACCCGGTCGGTACGAGGACCGGGGTGGCGGCGGCGAGCGCGGCGTCCAGCAGCGCGAGCCCGTCGGCCTCGGTCAGCGGTGGGAAGCCGGAGGCGGCCAGGCGCGCCCGGTCGCCGTCGGTGAGCTGTCCGACCATGCCGCCGCCGGACCACGGGCCCCAGGCGAGCGATTGGGCCGGCAGGCCGGCCGCGCGACGCCGGGCCACGAGCGCGTCGAGGAAGCTGTTGGCGGCCGCGTATCCGGCCTGTCCGGCGCTGCCCACCGTGCCGGCCAGCGCGGAGAAGACGACGAAGGCGGCGAGGTCGAGGCCACGGGTCAGCTCGTCCAGGTGCAGCGCGGCGTCGGCCTTGGGCCGCAGCACGGTGTCCAGCCGCTCCGGGGTCAGCGCGGAGACGACCCCGTCGTCGAGCACGCCGGCGATGTGGAAGACCCCGGTCAGCGGCCGGTCGGCGGGGATGGCGCCGATCAGCGCGGCGAGGGCGGACCGGTCACCGACGTCGCAGGCGACCACCTCGGCGCCCGCCACCGGGCCGTCGGCCGGGTCGGCGCGGTCCGGGCCGCGGCGGCTCGCCAGGATCAGGTGCCGGACGCCGTGCGCGGCGACCAGGTGCCGGGCGACCAGGGTGCCGAGCCGGCCGGTGCCGCCGGTGATCAGGACCGTGCCGGCCGGGTCGAGCGGCCGGGGCACGGTGAGCACCACCTTGCCGACGTGTCGCGCCTGGCTGACGTGCCGGAACGCCTCGGGCGCCCGGCGGACGTCCCAGGCGTGGATCGGCGACAGCTCCAGGCTGCCGTCCTCGAACAGCTCCCGCAGCCGGGCGAGGATCTCCTGGATGCGGGCGGGTCCGGCGTCGATCAGGTCGAACGCGCGGTAGGTGACGCCCGGGTGGGCGGCGGCCACCGCCTCCGGGTCGCGCAGATCGCTCTTGCCCATCTCGACGAACGTGCCGCCGCCCGAGAGCAGTCGCAGCGAGGCGTCCACGAACTCACCGGCCAGGCTGTTCAGCACCACGTCGACGCGGTCGAACGCGGTCGCGAAGCCGAGGTCCCGCGACGACGCGATGTGCGCGTCGTCCAGGCCCAGCCCGCGCAGCACGTCCCACTTGGCCGGGCTCGCGGTGGCGAAGACCTCGGCGCCGAGGTGCCGGGCGAGCTGCACGGCGGCCAGGCCGACGCCGCCGGTCGCGGCGTGGATCAGCACCGACCGGCCGGCGGTGAGCGCACCGAGGTCGTGCAGGCCGTACCGGGCGGTGCCGTAGACGATCGGCACGGACGCCGCCTCGGCGAACGTCCACCGCTCGGGCATCGGCGCGAGCACCCGGTGGTCGGCCACCGCGACCGGGCCGAACGACCCGGGGCAGAGGCCGAACACGCGGTCGCCGGGGCGCAGCGTGGCGACGTCCGGCGCGACCTCGAGGACGACGCCGGCGACCTCGGCGCCGAGGTCGACGCGGCCGGGGTACATGCCGAGCGCGGCCAGCACGTCGCGGAAGTTCAGGCCGGCGGCGCGGACCGAGAGGCGGACCTGGCCGGGCGCCAGCGGCGCGTCCGCGCCGGACGGCACGAGCGCGAGCTGGTCGAGCGTGCCGTTCTCGGGCAGCGCGAGCCGCCAGTGGTCGGTGCCGGCGGGCGGGGCGAGGTCGGCGGCCGGCTCCAGCCGGCGCAGCCGGGCCCGGTACAGGCCGGCGGTCCGGATCGCCAGCTGCGGTTCGCCGGTGGCCAACCCGGCCGCCAGGGCGGGCAGCGGGTCGGGCGCGACGAGCGGACCGCCGGGCAGGTCGACGAGCACGATGCTGCCCGGGTCCTCGACCTGGGCCGACCGGACGAGGCCCCAGACAGCCGCGCCGGCCAGGTCGGTGACCTGGTCGCCCGGCTCGGCCGCGACGGCGCCGCGGGTGACCACGACCAGGCGGCCGGCGTTCTTCCGCGGGCGGTTGAGCAGGTCGAGCGTGCGGACGGTGGCGGCGCGGACGCCCTCGGCGGTCGGCGCGTACCCGAACACCGGGACCAGCAGGACGTCGGCGTCGTCGCCGACCGGTACGCCGGCGCCGATCGGGTCGCCGTCGAGCTGCGCCCAGCGGGGCGCCGGGGCGTCGTCGGCGGCCAGCGGGGACCAGGCCAACCGAAGGAGCGCCGCCGGACCGGCGGCCCGGGTGGCGAACTGCGCCCCGGCGATCGGGCGCAGCAGCACCCGGTCGACCGTGAGCACGGGTGCGCCGGTGTCGTCGTACGCGTCCAGCCGGACCGCGTCCACGCCGTCCGGGACGAGCCGGACCCGCAACGTGGTCGCGCCGGCCGCCCGCAGGGTGACCCCGGTGAAGGAGAACGGGAGGCCGGTGAAGCCGTCCGCGGCGGTCACCCGGGCGGCCAGCGCCTGCAGGCCCGCGTCGAACAACGCCGGGTGCAGGCCGTAGCGGCGGGCGTCGGACTCCTCGCTCGCCGGCAGGCGCAGCTCGGCCAGGATCTCGTCGCCGGCCCGCCAGGCCGACCGGATGCCCCGGAAGACCGGGCCGTACGCCAGACCGGCGGCGTCGAAGCCCTGGTAGATCGCCGCCACGTCGATCCGCTCGGCGTCGGCCGGCGGCCAGGACGGCGCGGGCGGCGCCGGGGTGGCCGCCGCGGCCGGGGCGAGGACGCCTGTCGCGTGCCGGGTCCACGGCTCCTCCGGCCAGCCGTCGGCCGCCGCGTCCGCCACCCGCGAGTGGAAGGTGATGTCCCGGCGGCCCTCCGCGTCCGCCGCGCCCACCAGCACCTGCACCTGCACGGCGGCGTCGGCCGGCACGACCAGCGGCGTCTGGAGGACCAGCTCCTGCACGACGCCGCAGCCGACCTGGTCCCCGGCGCGCACGGCGGCCTCGGCCAGCGCGGCGCCGGGCAGCACGATCCGGCCGAGCACGACGTGGTCGGCGAGCGCCGGATGGGTGGCCACCGAGAGGCGGCCGGTGAACAGCGCCTCGTCGCCGCCGGCCAGCATGACGCCGGCGCCGAGCAGCGGGTGGTCGGTCACGCCGAGGCCGGCGGCCGCGACGTCGCCCCAGCCCGGCGCCGGCTTCGGCCAGAACCGCTGCCGCGCGAACGGATAGGTGGGCAGCGCGACGATCCGGCCGGCCGCGCCGTTCACGGCGGTCCAGTCGACCGGCACCCCGCCGGCGTACGCGGCGGCGAGCGCGGACCACAGCGCCGCGGCCTCGGGACGGTCACGGCGCTGGGTGGCGACGGCGGTGACGTCGGCCAGGTGCTCGGCGGCGAGCGCGGTGAGCGCGCCGTCCGGTCCGATCTCCACGTACGAGGTGGTTTCCCGCCCGTGCAGCCAGTCCAGCCCGTCGGCGAAGCGGACCGTGCCGCGCACGTGCCGGACCCAGTAGCCGGCGTCCATCCGGTCGACCGGCTCACCGGTCAGGTTGGACACCACCGGGACACGCGGCGCGGCGTAGGTGAGGCCCTCGGCCACCGCCCGGAAGTCGTCGAGCATGGCGTCCATGCGCGGCGAGTGGAAGGCGTGCGAGACGCGCAACCGCTTGGTCTGCCAACCCCGCTCGCGCCAGCGGGCGTCGAGCTCGTCGATCGCGTCGGCGTCGCCGGAGACCACCACCGCGGCCGGCCCGTTGACCGCGGCGACGTCCACGCCGTCGACCAGCTCGGCGCGGATCTCCGCCTCCGTGGCGGCCACGGCCAGCATCGCGCCACCGGCCGGGAGCGCCTGCATGAGCCGGCCGCGGGCGGCGACAAGCGTGCAGGCGTCGTCCAGGTCGAGCACGCCGGCCACGTGGGCGGCGGCGATCTCGCCGACCGAGTGGCCGAGCAACCGGTCCGGCACGACGCCCCAGTGCTCCAACTGGCGGGCCAGCGCGACCTCGAAGGCGAAGAGCGCGGCCTGGGTGTGGACGGTCTGGTGGATCTCCTCGGACCCGAGCGCCTCCCGCAGTCCGTCGAAGCGGGCGCAGATCGCGTCGAAGTTCGCCGCGAAGACCGGGAACTCCTCAGCCAGGCCCGAGCCCATCCCGATCCGCTGCGAGCCCTGGCCGGTGAACAGGAAGGCGAGCTTGCCGTCGCGGGTGGAGCCCCGGACGACGCCGTCGCGCTCCGCACCGGACTCGATCGCGGCCAGCCCGGCCAGCAGCTCGTCCCGGTCGGCAGCCCGGACGGCGGCCCGGTGCGGCATCGCGGCCCGGGCGGTGGCCATCGTGCGGGCGACGTCGGCGGGCCGGATCGCCGGGTCGGCGTCCACCGCGGCGCGCAGCTGGGCGGCCTGGCGGCGCAGCGCCTCGCCGGTACGCGCCGAGACGGGCACCGTCACCTGCTCACCGAGGTCCTCGCCCGCTTCCGGGGCGGCCGGCGCCGGGGACTGTTCGAGGATGATGTGCGCGTTGGTGCCGCTCACCCCGAACGACGAGACGCCGGCCCGGCGGGGGCGGCCGGTCTCCGGCCAGTCGCGCTTCTCGGCCAGCAGGCTGACCCGGCCGGCCGCCCAGTCGACGTTCGAGGTGGGCTCGTCGAGGTGCAGGGTGCCGGGCAGCACGCCGTGACGCAACGCCATGACCATCTTGATGAGGCCGGCCACGCCGGCCGCGGCCTGCGGGTGACCGATGTTCGACTTGACCGAGCCCAGCCACAGCGGCTCGCCGGTGCGGTCCTGGCCGTACGTGGCGAGCAGCGCCTGCGCCTCGATCGGGTCGCCGAGGGTGGTGCCGGTGCCGTGGCCCTCGACCGCGTCGACGTCGGCGGGGGCGAGGCCGGCGTTGGTGAGCGCCTCCAGGATCACCCGCTGCTGGGCCGGGCCGTTCGGGGCGGTCAACCCGTTGGACGCGCCGTCGGAGTTGACCGCGCTGCCCCGGACCACCGCCAGGATCGGGTGGCCGAGGCGCTGCGCGTCGGAGAGCCGCTCGACGAGCAGCACGCCGACGCCCTCGGACCAGCCGGTGCCGTCGGCGGCCTCGGCGAACGACTTGCAGCGACCGTCGCCGGCCAGGCCGCGCTGGCGGCTGAACTCGGTGAACACGCCAGGTGTGGCCATCACGGTGACGCCACCGGCGATCGCCAGCGAGCATTCGTTCTGCCGCAGCGACTGGCACGCCAGGTGCAACGCGACGAGCGACGACGAGCACGCGGTGTCCACGGTGAGCGCCGGACCCTCCAGGCCCAGCACGTACGAGATCCGGCCGGACACGACCGCGGTGGCGCCGCCGGTGAGGAGGTAGCCCTCGCTGTCCGAGCCGGCGTTGCCGAACAGCGCGAGGTAGTTCTGGTCGTTGGTGCCGGCGAAGACCCCGGTGCGGCTGCCGCGCAGCGACGTCGGGTCGATGCCAGCCCGCTCGATCGCCTCCCACGTGGACTGGAGCAGGATCCGCTGCTGCGGGTCCATGGCGACCGCCTCGCGCGGCGAGATGCCGAAGAACGCCGGGTCGAAGTCCCCGGCGCCGTCGATGAAACCGCCCTCGCGCACGTAGCTGCTGGCCGGGCGGTCGGGATCGGCGTCGAAGAGCCGGCTCAGGTCCCAGCCCCGGTCGGTCGGGAACGGACCGATGCCGTCCCGCCCCTCGGCCACCAGGTCCCACAGCTCGTCGGGCGAGCCGGCACCACCGGGGTAGCGGCAACTCATCCCGATGATGGCGATGGGTTCCCGGCCGCCGTCCTCGACCTCCCGCAGGCGCTGGCGTGCCCGGTGCAGGTCAGTGGTGACCAGCTTCAGATAGTCGCGAAGCGTGTCGTTGTCAGCCATCAGTGAGGACCTCATTTTGCGACGAAGTGCGCCTGGCGGGGCCATGACCAGGCCGGATCGGCCATGGCTGACGCTAACGGCGGCCTGAGGCGCCGGACACCCCTAGCCGGGCCGTGCGGCACCCTTCAACCAGCGGTGACGTCGGTGAGGTCAGGGGTTGCGCGTCGGGTGCGGCGCTGGCGACAGTGACCGCACATCGGATAGATCGGCGACCACCATGACGACTGCTGGGACGAGGCTCCTCTTCGACCTGCGCGACCCCGCGCTGCAGGACGATCGCTACGGCTACTACCGGCGGGTCCGCGAGCGCGAGCCGGTGCACCGGTCGCCCCTGGGCTACTGGGTGGTCACCGGCTACGACGAGTGCGACGCGGTGCTCCGCTCACCGGGGGTCAGCACCGACTTCACCGACGATCCACAGTGGGCGCGGGTGCGCGGCGGGCCGGACAGCCCGGTCGTCGCCAGCGCGCGCCGGTGGATGCTCACCCGCGGCGGCGGCGACCACCGGCGGCTGCGCCGGATGGTGTCCCGGGCGCTGTCGCCGGCCGCCATGGCCCGGCTCCGCCCGCGGATCCGCGCCCTGGTCAACGAGATGATCGACGAGATGGGCGAGGGCGAGGCGGACCTGATCGCCGGGCTGGCGCTGCCGCTGCCGGTCGTCGTCGTGTGCGAGCTGGTGGGCATCCCGCTCGAGGACGCCGACCGGTGCCGGCAGTGGACCAACACCATCGCCGACGTGGTCGACCCGATGGTCACGCCACGGATGCGCCGGCGGATGAACGAGGCGGTCCCGGAGTTCAGCGCGTACATCGCCGGGAAGCTCGCGGAGCGCCGGGCCGAGCCGCGCGACGACCTGCTGTCGATCCTGCTGGAGCCGGACGCGAAGGGCGACCGGCTCAGCGACGAGGACATCGCGGCCCAGATCCTGGTGCTGTTCAACGCCGGGCACGAGACGTCGGTCAACGTGATCGGCAACGGCATGGTGTCGCTGTTGCAGAACCCGGACCAGTTGCGGCTGCTCCGGGAGCAGCCGGAGCTGATCGAGCGCAGCTTCGACGAGCTGTCCCGGTACAACTCCGCCGTGCAGATCATGGCCCGGCAGGCCATCGCGCCGGTCCAGGTCGGGGACGTCACGATCCCGGCCGGGGCGTCCGTCTTCATCGTGCTCGGCGCGGCCCACCACGACCCGCGGAGGTATCCGGACCCGGAGCGGCTCGACGTCACCCGGACCGGCACGTCCCCGCTGATCTTCGGCTCCGGGCCGCACTACTGCATCGCCGCGACGCTCGGCAGGATGGAGGTGGTGATCGCCTTCGAGGAGCTGCTGCGGCGATACTCCTCGATCGAGCTGGCCACCACCGAGCTGCCCTGGTACTCGCACTTCACGTTTTTGCTCGGCCTGCGCAGCCTGCCGCTGCGCCTCACGTACGCCGACTGACCGGCAGCGCGACGGGGCCCAGGCATCCGCCCGGGCCCCGTCGCCGTGCGCTCAGCGCAGCCCGGCCAGCCACCCGGTGACCGCGGCGGCCGTCTCGCCGGCGTGCTCGGCCATGATCGAGAAGTGGTTGCCGGTCACGTCGACGGCGGTGTGCGGCAGCTCCCAGCCGGCCCGCCAGTCGTCGTCGCGGTCCCACGGGCCCAGCGGCTCGGTGGCCCGCACCACGAGCGTCGGCGTCTCGATCTCGCGGGCCTCGAAGCCGCCGCTCATCACGCCGTAGTGCCCCTGCGCGGTGAGCCGGATGTCGTCCATCGGCACGTACTGGTGCTGCCGCTCGATGACGCCGGTGGACAGCTCGTTCTGCCAGACCTCGTGCATCGGCCGGGACAACGGGTACGTGTCGACGAGCACCAGGCCGGCCGGCACCACGTCCTCCTCCTCCAGGTAGCGGGTCAGCGCGTGCGCCAGGATCCCGCCGCCGGAGTGCCCGACCAGCACGAACGGATCGTCCCCGACCAGCTCGCGCAGGCACCGGGCCTGCCAGGCGAGCATCACGTACGCGTCGGCCGGCAGCAGCTCACCACGACCGAAGCCGGGCACCGGCAGCACCGACACCTCACGGTCGCCACGGAACGCCGCGGCGAACCGGGCGAACTCGTGCGGGCCGCCCGCCGCCGTGGTGCCGGTGTGGCACACCAGCCGCGGCGTACGGTCGCCGCGCACCAGCGTCACCGGGTGCGGACCGTCGGCCATCTGCGCCGGATCGGTGAAGACCGGCCGGAACTGCGAGGCCTCGTACGCCATCTTCATGAAGTCGACGACCCGGTTCGTCCGGATCGCCTCGCGGTAGAGCGAGTTGAGCAGGCCGACCGGGTTCTCGTCGTCCGGCGCGATGCCCAGCAGCGGCGCCGCCGGGTCACCGGTCACCCCGGCCGAGGAGAGCAGCGCCTGCTCCACGTGCGCGGCCAGCAGCACCGCCGACGGGTGGTCGAACGCCGCCGTGGGGCTCAGCGCCAGGCCGGTGGCCGCCTGCAACCGGGTCCGCAGCTCGATCGAGGTGAGCGAGTCGAAGCCCAGTTCGAGGAACTTGTCGTCGGCGCCCACCGCCTCCGCCGACGGGTGGCCGAGGACGCGGGCGGCATGGTCGCGGACCAGGTCGAGCAGGACCGGCCGGCGCTCGTGCGGCGGCGCCGCGAGCAGCGTCTCGCGCAGCTCCCGCGCGCCGGGCGCCGGCGACTGCGGCCGGGCGGCCAGGCCGCGTACCTCGGGCACGCCGTCGAAGAACGGCCGTGGCCCGCTCGCGGTCATCGTCTCGACGAACGGTTGCCAGCGCACGTCGGCGACGACGAGCGTGGTGTCGTCGTGCTCCACCGCCTGGCCGAGCGCGGCCAGCGCCGCGTCCGGCTCCATCGCCGGCAGCCCGAGGCGCTCCAGCCGGTCGCGGATCTCCGGCGCGCCGGAGACACCGTCGGGGTCGTCCCACGGCCCCCAGGCGACGGACGTGGCCGGCAGGCCGTCCGCCCGCCGGTGCTCGGCGAGGGCGTCGAGGTAGGCGCCGGCGGCGGCCGTGGTGGCCTGCCGGCTGCCGCCCCAGACGCCGGCGGCCGAGGAGAACAGCACGAAGGCCGACAGCGGCAGGTCCCGGGTGAGCTCGTGCAGGTGCCGGGCGCCGGTCACCTTGGCGGCCAGCGCGGCCGCGACGGAGTCCGGCGTCAGGGCCGCCAGCGCGGTGTCGTCCCGGACCCCGGCGGCGTGGAAGACCGCGGTGAGCGGCTCGTCGGCGCCGATCCGGTCGAGCAGCCCGGCGAGGGCGGTACGGTCGGCGACGTCGCAGGCCACCACCGTGACCCGGGTGCCCGACTCGGTCAGCTCGGCCAGTTCCGGGATGCTCGTGCCGTCGCGGCCAACCAGCACGACGTGCGGGGCGCCGCGACCGGCCAGCCAGCGGGCCAGGCGCCGGCCGAGCGCGCCGGTGCCACCGGTGACCAGGACGGTGCCCTCCGGCTTCCACGGCGCGGGCGCGGCGGTCAGCGGCGCGCGGACGAGCCGCCGCCCGAACGTGCCGGCCGGCCGCACCGCCACCTGGTCGTCGGCGCCGGACCCGAGGACCCGGACGAGTTCCGCCGCCACCCGGTCGTCGACGACCGCCGGCAGGTCGATCAGGCCGCCCCAGCGCTCCGGATGCTCCAGCGAGAGCACCCGGCCCAGGCCCCAGACGGCGGCCTGGTCGGGGTCCACCGGGGCGTCCGAGCGGCCCTGGGCCACGGCGCCCCGGGTCACCGTCCACAGCGGCGCGTCGATCCGGTTCACCAGGTCGACGGTGGCGTCGAGGGTCGGCGAGAGCGACACCACGCCGGCCGGGGACGCGCCGGGCCGGATCTCGGCCGCGGTGAGCACGGTGGGCACCGCGCCCCGGGTACGCATCGCCGCGCCGATCAGGCCGGCCAGCTCGCGGGCCGCGGGGTCCTCGGGCGCGACGACCAGCCAGTCGCCGGCCAGCGCGCCGGGGGTGGCGTCCGGCAGCGCCGCCCAGGCGACCCGGTACCGCCACGGCGTGGCCTCGACGGTGTCCACGGCCGGCTCGGGCGTCAACCAGTAGCGCTGGTGCTGGAACGCGTACGTCGGCACCGGCACCCGCCGGCCGCCGGAGCCGGCGAGGACCGCCGCCCAGTCCGGGGAGACGCCGGCCACGTGCAGGCGGGCCAGCGCCTCCAGGACGGACCCGGTCTCGTCCCGGCCGTCGCGCAGCGTCGGCACCACGAGCGGCGCCTCGTCCTCGGCCAGCGAGAGCCGGGCCATGCCGGTCAGCACGCCGGCCGGGCCGACCTCGACGAACCGCGTGACGCCGGTCGTGGCGAGGTGGCCGATGCCGTCGGCGAAGCGCACCGGCTCGCGCACCTGGCGCAGCCAGTACCCGGCGGAGAACCCCTCGACCGGCTCGCCGGTGAGGTTGGAGACGACGGGGATCCGCGGCCGCCGGTAGGTCAGGCCGGCGAGCACGCCGGCGAACTCGGCAAGCATCGGCTCCATCCGCGCGGAGTGGAACGCGTGCGAGACGCGCAGCCGGTTGGTGCGGCGGCCGAGCCGGGCGAAGTGCCCGGCGACCGCGTCGACCGCGTCCTCGTCGCCGGAGACGACGACGGCCCGCGGCGCGTTGACCGCGGCGATCTCGACGCCCGGGCGCAGGGCGGCGCGGACCTCGTCCTCGCCGGCCTGGACCGCGAGCATCGCGCCACCGGCGGGCAGTGCGTCCATCAGGCGGCCACGGGCGGCGACGAGCGTGCAGGCGTCGTCGAGCGACAGCACGCCCGCCACGTGCGCGGCGACGATCTCGCCGACCGAGTGGCCGATCACCGCGTGCGGGCGGATCCCCCACGACTCCAGCAGGCGGTGCAGGGCGACCTCGACCGCGAACAGCGCGGCCTGGGCGTAGCCGGTGCGGTCGAGGGCTTCGGCGTCGGAGTCCAGCACGTCCCGCAGCGGGCGGTCCAGCAGGGCGTCGAAGCGGGCGCAGGCGGCGTCGAAGGCGTCCGCGTACGCGGGGAAGCGGTCGTGGAGGTCGCGGCCCATCCCGAGCCGCTGGGCCCCCTGGCCGGTGAACATCATCGCCAGCCGGCCCTCGGCGGCACGGCCGTGCGGCACTCCCCCGGCCTCGGGGTCGCCGGTCGCCAGCGCGTCCAGCCCCGCGATCAGCCCGGCGCGGTCGGCGGCGAGCACGACCGCGCGGTGGTCGAGCGCGGCCCGCCCGGTCGCCAGCGTGACGCCGATGTCGGCGGGCGTGTCCCCGGACTCGGCGACGAAGGCGCGCAGGCGCGCGGCCTGGGCCCGCAGCCCGTCGGCGGTGCGCGCGGCCAGCGGTACGGGCACCGGGCCCGGCGCTCCGGCCGGCTCGGGCACGACCACCGGCGTCGGCGGCGCCTCCTCCACGATGACGTGGGCGTTGGTGCCGCTGATGCCGAACGCCGAGATGCCGGCCCGGCGCGGGCGTCCGTCGGGCGTCCACGGCACCGGCTCGGTGAGCAGCTCGACCGAGCCGGCCGCCCAGTCGACGTGCGGGGTGGGCGCGTCGACGTGCAACGAGCGGGGCAGTTCGTGGTGGCGCAACGCGAGCACCATCTTGATCAGCCCGGCCGCGCCGGCCGCGAACTGGGTGTGCCCGAGGTTCGACTTGACCGAGCCCAGCCGCAGCGGACGGTCCGCGGGGCGGTCCTGCCCGTACGTGGCGATCAGCGCCTGGGCCTCGATCGGGTCGCCGAGCGTGGTGCCGGTGCCGTGCGCCTCGACCGCGTCCACGTCGGACGGAGCGAGCCCGGCGTCGGCCAGGGCCTGCCGGATCACCCGCTGCTGGGACGGGCCGTTCGGCGCGGTGAGCCCGTTGGACGCGCCGTCGGAGTTGACCGCCGTCCCACGCACCACGGCGAGCACCTGGTGGCCGTGCCGTCGGGCGTCGGAGAGCCGTTCCAGCAGCACCAGCCCGGCGCCCTCGGACCAGCCGGTGCCGTCCGCCGCCGCCGCGAACGGCTTGCACCGGCCGTCGGCGGCGAGCCCGCCCTGCTTGCCGAACTCGGCGAACACCGCCGGGGTCGGCATCACGGTCACGCCGCCGACGAGCGCCATCGCGCACTCGCCCCGGCGCAGCGCCTGCGCGGCCAGGTGCAGGGCGACAAGCGCCGAGGAGCACGCCGTGTCGATGGTGACGGCCGGCCCCTCCAGACCGAACGTGTAGGAGATCCGGCCGGACATCACGCTGCCGGCGTTGCCGGTCATGTAGTGGCCCTCGGCGTCCGGCGGCAGCGCGACCCCGACGCCGTAGCCGGTCGAGGCACCGCCGACGAACACGCCGGTGGCGCTGCCCCGCAGCGAGCGCGGGTCGAGCCCGGCCCGCTCGAACGTCTCCCAGGCGGTCTCCAGCAGCTGCCGCTGCTGCGGGTCCATGGCGACCGCCTCGCGCGGCGAGATCCCGAACAGGCCGGGGTCGAACAGCGCGGCGTCGTACAGGAAGCCGCCCTCGGGCGCGAAGCCCGCGTCCCGGATCTCGGGCCAGCCCCGGTCGGTGGGGAACCCGGAGACACCGTCGCCGCCGTCCGCCAGCAGCCGCCACAGCTCCTCGGGCGACCGGACGCCGCCGGGGAACCGGCAGCCCATCCCGATGATCGCCAGCGGCTCGGCGCTGGGCGCGGCGGCCGGGTCCGGCGCGGCGGCCGGGTCCCCGCCGGCCACCAGCTCGCCGAGCAGGTGCCCGGCGAGGTCGTGCGGGGTCGGGTAGTCGAAGACCAGCGTGGCCGGCAACCGCAGCCCGGTGACGTTGGCGAGCAGGTTGCGCAGGTCGAGCGCGGTCAGCGAGTCGAATCCGAGGTCGCGGAACGCCTTCGCCGGTTCGATCGCGTCGCCGGACGGGTGGCCGAGCACCAGCGCGGCGTGCCCGCGGACGAGTTCCAGCAGGACGGCCGGGCGCTCGGCCGCGTCGGCCGCGGCGAGGCGCGCGGCGAGCGACCCGGCCGGGCCCTCGTCGGTGGTGCCCGGTTCGGGGGTGACCGCCCGTACCTCGGGCAGGTCGGCGAGGAGCGGGCTGGGCCGGGTGGCGGTGAACCCGGCGGCGAACCGCGGCCAGTCGATGTCCACCACGGCGAGGTCGGTCTCGTCCTGGTCGACGGCGGCGGCCAGGGCCGACATCGCGGTCGCCGGATCCATCGGCGGGACCCCGGCGGTCCGCAGCCGGCGCTGCACCACCTCGTCGGTGGCCAGGCCGGCGCCGGCCCACGCGCCCCACGCGATGGACGTCGCCACCTGTCCCCGGTCGCGGCGGCGCCGGGCCAGCGCGTCGAGGGCGGCGTTGGCGGCGGCGTAGTTGGCCTGACCGGCCGCGCCGATCGTGCCGGCGATCGAACTGAACATGACGAACATCGAGAGCTGCCGGTCGGCGGTCAGGTCGTCCAGCGCCTCGGCCGCGGCCGCCTTGGCGCGCAGCACGGTGTCGAGCCGGGCCGGGTCGAGCGTGTCGATCACCCCGTCGTCGACGACGGCGGCGGCGTGCACGACCCCGGTCAGCGGGCGGTCGGCGGGGATCGCGGCCAGCACCCCGGCCAGCGCGCCCCGGTCGGCGACGTCGCAGGCCGCGACCGTCACCGCGGCGCCCCGCCCGGTCAGCTCGGCCACCAGGTCGGCCGCGCCGGGCGCGTCCGGTCCGCGCCGGCTGACCAGCAGCACGTGCGGGACGCCGCGATCGGCCAGCCAGCGGGCGATCGTGGCGCCCAGCGCGCCGGTCCCGCCGGTGACGAGCACGGTTCCCGCCGTACCCCAGCGGGCCGGCCCGGCCGGAGCCGGCGCCGCGCGGACGAGACGGCGGGCGAGGACGCCGGAGCCGCGGACGGCGAGTTGGTCCTCGCCGTGGCCGCCGCCCAGCACGCTCGCCAGCCGCCGGCCGTCCCGCTCGGACAGCTCCGCCGGCAGGTCGACCAGGCCGCCCCAGCGGTCCGGCAGCTCCAGCGCGGCGACCCGGCCGAAGCCCCACGACTGCGCCTGCGCGACGCTGCCCTGCCGGTCGGACCGGCCGGTCGAGACGGCGCCGCGGGTCAGGCACCACAGCGGCGCCGGCGTGCCCGCGTCACCCAGCGCCTGCACCAGCGCGACGGTGGCGGCGAGCCCGGCCGGGGTGGCGGCCGACCCGGCCGCCGGCGTCTCCACGGTGGCCAGCAGCGAGACGACGCCGGCCGGATCGGCCTCGGCGAGCGCGTCCAGCAGCAGCTCGGTCAGCTCGGCCCGGTCGGTGGCCGACGCGTCGGCGGCGAGGGCGAGCACCTCGGCGCCGGCCCGGCGCAGCGCGGCGGTCACCTCGGCCGCCCCGGCGGCGTCGCCGGTGTCGTGCACCAGCAGCCAGGTGCCGCCGAGTGCCCCGGCCGGCAGGTCGGCCACCGGCTTCCACGAGGTGCGGTAGCGCCAGGAGTCCACCGTGCACTCGGTGCGGCGGCGGCGGCGCCAGGCGGAGAGGGCCGGCAGCACGTCCCGGAGTCCGTCGGCGGGGTCGAGCCCGAGCGTGCCGGCGACACCGTCGAGGTCGCGGCGCTCGACCGCCTCCCAGAACAGCGTCTCCGCCGGATCGGCCGGGACGCCCGGGTCGGTGTGCGGGGCGGTCTCCCCGGCCGGCGTGTCGATCCAGTAGCGCTGCCGCAGGAACGCGGTGGTCGGCAGCGCGTGGAGCCGGGGTCGGGTGGCGGCGAAGAACGCGGTCCAGTCGACCTCGACCCCGTGGGCGTGGAGCTGGGCCAGCGCGCGTACCGCGGCCTCGGGTTCCGGCCGGTCCGCGCGCAGCGCGGTCGCCAACGCGGGCGCACCGCCGTCCGGGGCGCCGGCGTCCGGGGCCTCGTCGAGGGCGAGCCGGACCAGGCCGGTGAGGGTACCGTCCGGGCCGAGTTCGAGGAAGCGGGTGACGCCCTCGCGGCGCAGCCACTCGACGCCGTCGGCGAAGCGGACCGCCGAACGGGCGTGCCGCGCCCAGTAGTCGCCGGAGCGCATCTCCGGCCCGGCCGGCGCGCCGGTCACGTCCGAGACGATCGGGATGGTGGGCTCGGCGTACGCCAGTCGCGCGCCCACCGCGCCAAGTTCGGCCAGGATCGGGTCCATCCGGGCCGAGTGGAACGCGTACGAGCCGCGCAGCATCGTGGTCTTGCGGCCGGCGGCCCGCCAGTGGGCGGCGAGTTCCTCCACCGCGTCCCGGTCGCCGGAGACCACCACCGAGGACGGGCCGTTGATCGCCGCCAGGTCGGCCCGGCCCGGGTAGCCGGCCAGCGCCTCGCGTGCCTCGTCGGCGCTGGCCCGGACCGCCATCATCACGCCACCGGGCGGCAGCTCGTCCATCAGCCGGCCGCGCGCGGCGACCAGCTCGCAGGCGTCCGCGAGCGTGAGCACGCCGCCGACGTGCGCGGCCACCACCTCGCCGAACGAGTGCCCGAGCAGGTAGTCGGGTCGGACCCCCCAGGACCCGAAGAGCCGGAAGAGCGCCACCTCGACGGCGAACGTGGCCGGCTGGGTCCAGGTGGTGCGGTCGAGCAGCGCGGCGTCGCCGGAGGTGAACACCAGGTCCCGCAGCGGCCGGTCGAGCAGCGGCGCGAAGGCCGCGCACACCTCGTCGAACGCCGCCGCGAAGGCCGGGTACGCCGCGTACAGCGCACGCCCCATGCCGGCGCGCTGGACGCCCTGGCCGGGGAAGAGGAACGCGAGCCGGCCGGAGCCGGCCGTCCCGGTCAGCGCGTACGGTGAGGGCTCGCCCGCCTCGATCGCGGCCAGCCCGGCGGCGGCGGTCCGGGTGTCCGCGGCCACCACCACCGCCCGGTGCTCGTGCCGCCCCCGGGAGGCGACAAGCGACCACGCCACGTCGGCCGGGTCGAGGTCGTCGGCGCCGCCGACGAACTCCCGCAGCCGTCCCGCCTGGGCCCGGAGCCCCTCGGGCGTGCGGCCGGTGACGACCCAGGGCAGCGGCCCGGTCTCCGGTCGCGGGTCCCGCTCGGGCGCGGGCTCGGCCGCCGGGGCCTGCTCGACGATGGTGTGCACGTTGGTGCCGCTGATCCCGAACGAGGAGACCGCCGCCCGCCTCGGCGCGCCGGTCTCCGGCCACGGCCTGGCCTCGGTCAGCAGGCTGACCTCGCCCGCGCTCCAGTCGACGTGCGGCGTCGCGGTGTCGGCGTGCAGGGTGCGGGGCAGCAGGCCGTGCCGCATGGCCAGCACCATCTTGATCACTCCGGCGATGCCGGCGCCCTGCTGGATGTGGCCGATGTTGGACTTCAGCGATCCGAGGTGCAGGGGGCGGCCCGGCGGCCGCTGCCGGCCGTACGTGGCGATCAGGGACCGGGCCTCGATCGGGTCGCCGAGCGGGGTGCCGGTGCCGTGTGCCTCGACGGTGTCGATCTGCTCGGGCGAGAGCCGGGCGTCGGCCAGCGCCGCCCGGATGACGCGTTGCTGGGCGGGCCCGCTCGGCGCGGTCAGGCCGTTGGAGGCGCCGTCGGAGTTGACCGCCGAGCCGCGGATCACCGCGAGCACCTCGTGGCCGTTGCGGCGCGCGTCGTCGAGCCGTTCCAGCAGCAGCACCGCGGCGCCCTCGGCGAAGCCCATGCCGTCGGCGCCGGCGCCGAACGCCTTGCACCGGCCGTCGGCGGCGAGCACCCGCTGGCGGCTGAGCTCCAGCACGCTGATCGGGTTGGGAATGACCGTCACGCCGCCGGCGATCGCCAGCGTGCACTCCTGCCGGCGCAGCGCCTGGGTGGCCAGGTGCAGGCTCACGCTCGACGACGAGCAGGCGGTGTCCACGGTCAGCGACGGGCCCTCGGTGCCGAGGACGTACGCGACGCGGCCGGACACCACCGACAGCGCGCTGCCGGTGACCAGGTAGCCCTCGGACCCGGTGGTCGCGCCGACCGCCCCGGCGCTGTAGCCGAGCGAGCTGGCGCCGAGGAAGACGCCGGTGGGGGTGCCGCGCAGCGCGGTCGGCGCGATGCCGGCCCGCTCGACGGTCTCCCAGCACACCTCCAGGATCATCCGCTGCTGCGGGTCCATCGCGATGGCCTCGCGCGGGCTGATGCCGAAGAAGCCGGGGTCGAACATGGTCGCGTCGGCCACGTAACCGCCGGCGGCGGAGTACGTCGTGCCGGCGTGGTCCGGGTCCGGGTCGTAGTAGTCGGCCAGGTCGAAGCCGCGGTCGGCGGGAATCGGGCCGACCGCGTCGACCTCGCCGGCGACCAGGCGCCACAGGTCGTCGGGCCCGGTGACGCCACCGGGCAGCCGGCAGCCCATCGCGACGATCGCGACCGGTTCCTGGTCGCCCGACTCGGCGGTACGCAGCCGCTGCCGGGTGTCGTGCAACTCGGCGATGACCCGCGCCAGATAGCCGCGCAGTTTCTCCTCGTTGTCCATGTGAACATCGATCCTTCCGGGAAGGTCAGGCGAGGCCGAGGTCCTGGTCCACGAGGGCGAATAGCTCTTCGCTGGAGGCCGAACCGAGCTTGTCGATGAGGTCGGGGTCGAGGGCCGGCGCGGCCGGGGTGGCGCCGCGGGCGTGCCGGTCGAGCAGGGCTTCGAGCCGGAGCACGATGCGGATCCGGTCGATGTCGTCGCCGGGCAGGCCGGCCAGCGCGGTGTCGAGGCGGTCCAGCTCGGCCTCCGACGGCAGCGCGTTCGCCGCCTCCGAAGGGCCGAGTTCGGCGGCGATCCAGGCGGCCAGCACCGCCGGGGTCGGGTGGTCGAACACCAGCGTCGCCGGCAGGGTCAGGCCGGTGGCCTCGCCCAGCCGGTCCCGCAGCTCGACCGAGGTGAGGGAGTCCAGACCGAGTTCACGGAACGCCCGGCCGGGTTCGATGGCGCCGCTGGAGACGTGCCCGAGCACCGCCGCGGCGTGCGACCGGACGAGGTCGAGCAGCGCCCGTTCCCGGTCGGCCGGGGCGAGCGCCGCCAGTTCGCGGCGGGTGGTGTCCTGGTCCGGGTCGACGCCGGGCTCCGGCGCCGCGTCGCGCCGGCCGGCGACGTCCGGGAGGTCGGCGATCAGCGGGCTGGGCCGGGGCACGGTGAACGCCCGCGCGAACCGCGCCCAGTTCACGTCGGCCACGGTGACGGTGGTGTCGTCGTGCTCCAGCGCCTGTTCGAGGGCGGCGACGGCGTCGTCCGGGTCGAGCAACGGCAGGCCGATGCGGCGCATCCCGCTCTCCGCGTCCGGGTGCACCATGCCCCCGCCGCGCCACGGCCCCCAGGCGACCGAGAGCACCCGGGCGCCCGGGGCCCGGCGGCGCCGGGCGAGCGCGTCCAGGTAGGCGTTGGCCGCGGCGTACGCGCCGTGCCGTCCGCCGCCCCAGGTCGCCGCGATCGAGGAGAAGTAGACGACGGTGTCGAGCTGCTCCGGGTCGAGCAGTTCTTCGAGGTGCCGGGCGCCGGCCACCTTGCCGGACGCGATCGCGGCCAGCTCGCCCGGCCCGGTGTCGGCCACGTCGACCAGGGTGTTGACGCCGGCGACGTGGAACACTCCACGGACCGGGTCACCGGCCGCCGCCAGCCCGTCGAGCAGGTCGCGCACCTGGTCGCGGTCGGTGAGGTCGCAGGCCGCGACGGTCACCCGGCTGCCGGTCGCGGCCAGGTCGTCCGCCAGCCCCGGCTCGGCGCGGCCACCGCGGCTCACCAGCACCAGGTGCTCGGCGCCCCGGCCGGCCAGCCAGCGTGCGACCCGCTCGCCGAGCGCGCCGGTGCCGCCGGTGACCAGCACGGTGCCGCGCGGCGCCCACGGCCGGGCGGCCTTCGGCCCGACCGGCGCCCGCTCGATCCGGCGCAGGAACTCACCTGCGGTCCGCAGCGCGATCTGGTCCTCGCCGTCGGCGCCGGCCAGCACGGCGACGAGCCGGTCCGCGGCGCGGCCGTCCGGGGTGGGCGGCAGGTCGATCAGGCCGCCCCAGCGGGCCGGGGTCTCCAGCGCCGCGACCCGGCCGAGACCCCAGATCGCGGCCTGCTCGGGGCGGTCCACCGGCTCGGCGCCGACGGCGACCGCGCCGCGCGTGACGCACCACAGCCGGCCCTGGTCCATGGCGCGCAGCAGGGCGACCGTCGCGGCGAGCCCGGCGGTGACCACGGGGTGGTCCCGGTGCGGGGTCTCGTCCAGGGCGAGGAACGACAGGACACCGGCCGCGCCGTCGAGCTGTTCCGGCTCGGCGGCGTCACCTGTCACCACCGTCGGCTCGGCGCCCGCCGCGGCGAGGGCGGCGACGGAGGCGAGGACGTCCGGGTCGGCGGCGTACCCGGGCGGGACCACGACCACCCACCGTCCGGTCAGCGGCGTGGGCGGCCGGTCGGCGGCGGCCTTCCAGCCGGCGACGTACCGCAGGCTGTCGAGCCGGCTCGACCGCAGGCCGCGGCGGTGCCAGGAGGACAGCGCGGGCAGCAGGTCGCGTACCGCGTCGGCCTGGTCCACGGCCAGCGTGTCGGCCAGCGACTCGGCGTCGGACCGGTCGACCGCGTCCCAGAAGGACGCCTCGAAGCCGGTGGCAGTGCCGGGTGCGGGGGCCGGCGTGGCGGAGGGCAGCGGCCAGAAACGCCGGCGCTGGAACGCGTACGTGGGCAGGTCCGCGGCCGTCCCGGTCGGCGGCAGCACGGTGGACCAGTCCACCGGGACGCCCCGCACGTACGCCTCGGCGAGGCTGGTCAGCAGCCGCTGCGGGCCGCCGTCGTCGCGTCGCAGGGTGCCGACCACGTCGGACCGGCGGCCGGCGTCGGTGAGCAGCTCGGCGAGCGGCACGGCGAGCACCGGGTGCGGGCTGACCTCCAGGAACACGGCGCCGTCCGGCATGGCGAGGACCGCCTGGTCGAAGCGGACCGTCTCGCGCAGGTTGCGGAACCAGTACGCGCCGTCCATGGCCGTGGTGTCCAGGCGCTCGCCGGTGACCGACGAGTAGAGCGGCACCGTCGACGGGCGGCCGGTCACGTCGGCCAGCAGCCGCCGCATCGGCTCCCGCAGCGGCTCGACGTGCGCGGTGTGCGACGCGTAGACGACCGGGACCCGCTTGACCCGTACGCGGGCGGTCTCGCCCGCCGCGAGCAGTTCGGTCAGGGCCTCCTCGTCGCCGCCGACCACGACGGCGGTCGGGCCGTTGACCACGGCGACCGCCAGCCGGTCGCCCCACGGTGCGATCCAGGCGGTGGCCTCGTCCAGTGGCAGCGCGACCGACACCAGGCCACCGCGGCCGGCGATCAGGCGCAGCTCGCGGGAGCGCAACGCGACCACGGTGGCGGCGTCCGCCAGGCTGAGCGCGCCGGCCACGCAGGCCGCCGCGATCTCGCCCTGGCTGTGCCCGACCACCGCGGACGGTCGTACGCCGTGCGAGCGCCACACCTCGGCCAGCGCCACCATCACGGCGAACAGCATCGGCTGGACGACGTCGTCGCGGTCCAGCGCGGGGGCGCCCTCGACGCCGAGCAGCACGTCGTGGGCGGACCAGTCGAGGTGCGGGGTGAGGGCGTGCGCGCAGGCGTCGAAGCGTGCGGCGAAGGCGGGGTGGCGCTGGTAGAGCTCGCGGGCCATGCCGGCCCACTGGGATCCCTGGCCGGGGAAGACGAAGACCGCCTCGGCCGGGCCACGGGCGACGCCGGCCACCACGCCGGGCGCCGGGTCGCCGTTCGCCAGCGCGGCCAGGCCGCCGGTGAGTTCGGCCGGGTCGTGGCCGACGACGACGGCGCGGTGCGCGAACCGGGACCGCCGGGCGAGGGCCGCGGCGACGCCGGCCGCCGGCTGGTCGGTACGGTCCGACAGGTACGCGCGCAGGCGCTGGGCCTGGGCCCGGACCGCCTCGGTGGAGCGCCCGGAGAGGACCCACGGGACCGGCCCGCCGTCGGCCGGCTGCTCGGACGCGATGTCGGGACCCGGCTCGGCCGGCGCGTCGGCGGGGGCCTGTTCGATGATGAGGTGGGCGTTGGTGCCGCTCGCGCCGAAGGACGAGACCGCGGCCCGGCGGGGGCGGCCGGTCTCCGGCCAGGGCCGGGCCTCGGTGACCAGCTCGACCGCCCCGGCGCTCCAGTCGACGTGCGGGGTGGGCGCGTCGACGTGCAGGGTGCGGGGCAGCACGCCGTGCCGCATCGCGAGCAGGATCTTGATGATCCCGGCCATGCCGGCGGCGGCCTGGGTGTGGCCGATGTTGGACTTCACCGAGCCGAGCCAGAGCGGCTGGTCGGCGGGCCGCTCCTGCCCGTACGTGGCGAGCAGCGCCTGCGCCTCGATCGGGTCGCCAAGCGTCGTGGCGGTGCCGTGCGCCTCGACCAGGTCCACCTCCCAGGAGTGCAGGCCGGCGTCGGCCAGGGCCGCCCGGATGACGCGTTGCTGGGCCGGGCCGTTGGGGGCGGTGAAGCCGTTGCTGGCCCCGTCGGAGTTGAGCGCCCCGCCACGGACCAGCCCGAGGACGGGATGGCCGTTACGGCGCGCGTCGCTCAGTCGCTCGACCAGCACCACGCCGGCGCCCTCGCTCCACCCGGTGCCGTCGGCGGCGGCGGCGAACGGCCGGCACCGGCCGTCGGAGGCGAGCCCGCCGAGCCGGCCGAACTCGGAGAACGGTCCCGGGGTGGCCATCACGGTGACGCCGCCGGCCAGCGCCATCGTGCACTCGCCGCGGCGCACCGCGGCCGCCGCGAGCTGGAGCGCGACCAGCGACGAGGAGCACGCGGTGTCGACCGAGAGGGCCGGCCCCTGCAACCCGAACGTGTAGGCCAGGCGGCCGGAGATGACGGCGGCGCTGACGCCGGTGATCAGGTGGCCGCCGGCGCCGGTGTCGGTGTTGGTGAGCACCACGCCGTAGTCCTGGGTGTTGGTGCCGACGAACACGCCGGTGTCGCTGCCGCGCAGGCTGTGCGGGTCGATCCCGGCCCGCTCGACGGTCTCCCAGACGGTCTCCAGCAGGACGCGCTGCTGCGGGTCCATGGCCAGCGCCTCACGGGGGCTGATGTCGAAGAACGCCGCGTCGAAGTCGCCCGCGTCGTAGAGGAAGCCGCCGGCGCGCGGGTAGTCGACCGGGTCGGCGTCGGGGTCCCATCCCCGGTCGGCCGGGAACTCGCCGATGGCGTCGCCGCCGGACTCCAGCAGCCGCCAGAACTCCTCCGGCGACCGGACCCCGCCCGGGTAGCGGCATCCGACGGCGACGATCGCGATCGGGTCGTCGTCCGTGCCCGGCCAGGCCACCGGCGCCACCGGCTCGGGCTCGTCGGCCGGCGCGGCGTCGAGCTGCCCCTCGATGTGCGCCGCGAGCACGGCCGGGGTCGGGTAGTCGAAGATCAGGGTGGCCGGCAGCCGGATCCCGGTGCGGGCCTTCAGCCGGCTGCTCAGCTCGACCGCGGTCACCGAGTCGAAGCCGAGGTCGTCGAAGGCGCGGTCGACCTCGACGGCGTCCGCGCCGGCGTGGCCGAGCACCCCGGCGGCCTCGGTCAGCACGGTCGCCAGGACGAGACGCGCGCGCTCCCCCGGTTCGGCGGCGGCGAGTTCGGCGAGCAGCGTCGGCCGGGCGGAGGCGGCGTCGGGTTCGGCGGTCGCGGCGGCCTCGGGCAGGTCGGCGAGGAGCGCGCTGCGCCGCGCCGACTGGAAGCCGGGCGCGAAGCGCGGCCAGTCCACGTCGGCCACCACCAGGTCGGCGTCGCCCGCGTCGACCGCGGCGGCGAGCGCCTCGATCGCCGGCGCCGGCTCCATCGGCACCAGGCCGCGCCGGATCAGGTACGCGGCGGAGTCGTCCCCGGCGGCCATCCCGCCGCTGGCCCAGGCGCCCCAGGCGATCGCGGTGGCGGCCAGCCCGTCGGACCGGCGGCGCTCGGCGAGCGCGTCGAGGTAGGCGTTGCCGGCGCTGTACGCGCCCTGCCCGCCGCCGCCCCACACCCCGGCGACCGAGGAGATCAGGATGAACCGCTCCAGCGGCTGGTCCGCGGTGAGCGCGTGCAGGTGGGCCGCGCCGGCGACCTTGGCCCGGACGGTGGCGGCGAACCCGGCCGGGTCCACCTCGGCCAGGGCGGCGGAGTCGGCGGCGCCGGCGGCGTGCACGACGGCGGTGAGCGGCCGGTCGCCGGGGATGCCGGCGAGCACCTCGGCCAGCGCCGCCCGGTCCGCGACGTCGCACGCGGCCACGGTGACCGTGGTGGTGTCCGAGGACAGCTCGGCGACGAGGTCCCGGGCGCCGGGCGCGTCGGGGCCGCCGCGGCTGAGCAGGAGGACGTGCGGGGCGCCGCGTCCGGCCAGCCAGCGCGCGACGTGCCCGCCGATCGCACCGGTGCCGCCGGTGACCAGCACCGTCCCGCTCGGGCGCCAGGGGTCGGCGGCGTCGGCGGCGGCCGCGCGCACCAGTCGCCGGCCGAACACCCCGGAGGCCCGCACCGCCACCTGGTCCTCGACCGGGTCCCCGTCGGCGGCCTCGCTCGTGCCGGCCGCGGCCAGCAGCGCGGCGAGGCGGCGGCCGTCGCGGGCGGTCATCGCCGGCGGCAGGTCGACCAGGCCGCCCCAGCGCCGGGGGATCTCCAGCGCGGCGGCCCGGCCCAGCCCCCAGACCTGGGCCTGGTCCGGGTCGCGCAGCGGATCCGACCGGCCGGTGGAGACCGCGCCGCGGGTCACGCACCACAGCGGCGCGTCCACCCCCACCGTCTCCAGTGCCTTGACCAGCGCGAGTGCCGCCGCCGCGCCGGCCGACGGCCCGGCCGGC
Source organism: Micromonospora sp. NPDC049282 (assembly GCF_043197045.1). Classification (NCBI taxonomy): domain Bacteria; kingdom Bacillati; phylum Actinomycetota; class Actinomycetes; order Micromonosporales; family Micromonosporaceae; genus Micromonospora; species Micromonospora sp. NPDC049282. Next base: position 153,788 of record NZ_JBICSL010000007.1, on the reverse strand, counting down.
GCGGCGGGCAGGTCGGTGAGGGCCACCACGCCGGCGATGTCGTCCGCTTCGAGGATCGCGTCGAACAGCTCGTCGGTCAGGGTCTCGACGTCGGTCGCCGCCGGGCAGCGCACGGTCCGGGCCCCCGCCGCGTGCAGGGCCTCGACCACGTCGTCGCCGTCGCCGACGACCAGCCAGGTGCCGCTGAGCCGGCCGGCGGGCGGCTCGGGCAGCGGACGCCAGGTCACTCGGTAGCGCCAGGAGTCGACGACCGCCTCGGTCCGGCGGCGTTCGTGCCAGGAGGCGAGCGCGGGCAGCAGCGCGGTCAGCGACGCCTGCTCGGCCTCGGAGTCGAGGCGCAGCGCCCGGGCCAGGCCGTCGCGGTCGCGGCGGGCCACCGACTCCCAGAAGGCGCCGTCGGTGGTGCCGGACAGCGCCCGGGCCGCCGGGGCGGAGAGCCAGTAGCGCTCCCGCTGGAACGCGTACGTGGGCAGCGGATGGGGCACCCCCGGGCGCTCGCCGGCGAGCACGTCGACCCGCTCCCCGGCGGCCCAGCGCGCGGCCAGCGCGACCGTCTCCGCCGGCGCGCCGTCCACGACGAGGACCGGTCCGTCCTGCTCCCCGGCCGCCAGGGCGGCGAACGCCCGCGCGAAGTCGCCCGGCTCACGGCCGAACACCACGGCGCGGTACTCGAACGCGGTCCGGGTGCCGGCCAGCGCGTACGCCACCGCGGCCGGGTCGGTGACGGCGCCGGCGAGGTCGGCCAGCGCGGCGGCCTGGGCCCGCAGCGCCGGGGCCGACCGGGCCGACACCAGCCACGGGACGACGACCGGGGCCTCGGCGGGCGTCGCGGGCGGAGCGTCGTACGGCGGCGGCTCCTCGACGATGACGTGCGCGTTGGTGCCGCTGATCCCGAACGAGGAGACCCCGGCGCGGCGCACCCGGTCCCCGGCCGGCCAGTCGCGCGCCTCGGTGAGCAGGCGGACGCTGCCGGCGGACCAGTCGACCTCCCGGGTGGGCTCGGCGGCGTGCAGGGTGCGGGGCAGCACCCCGGCCCGCAGGGCCAGCACCATCTTGATCACCCCGGCCACACCGGCGGCGGCCTGGGTGTGGCCCACGTTGGACTTGACGGTGCCCAGCCACAGCGGGTCGGCGCCGGCCGGCCGGCCCTGCCCGTAGGTCGACAGCAGGGCCTGGGCCTCGATCGGGTCGCCGAGGCGGGTGCCGGTGCCGTGCGCCTCGACCGCGTCCACGTCGGCCGCCTCGATCCCGGCGTCGCGCAGCGCGTCCTCGATCACGCGCTGCTGCGACGGGCCGTTGGGGGTGGTGAGCCCGCTGGAGGCGCCGTCCTGATTGACCGCGGTGCCGCGGACCACGGCCAGCACCGGGTGCCCGTGGCGGCGGGCGTCGCTCAACCGTTCCAGCAGCAGCACGCCGGCGCCCTCGGACCAGCCGGTGCCGTCGGCGCCGTCGGCGAAGGACTTGCACCGGCCGTCGCCGGCCAGGCCGCCCTGCCGGGCGAAGTCGAGGAAGGTGTCCGGGTTGACCATCACGGTGACGCCGCCGGCGACCGCCAGGCTGGTCTCCCGCGAGCGCAGCGACCGGGCCGCGAGGTGCAGGGCGACGAGTGACGACGAGCACGCGGTGTCGATCGTCAACGCCGGCCCCTCCAGGCCGAGCGTGAACGCCACCCGCCCGGAGAAGACGCTGCCGGTGTTGCCGGTGCCGAGGAACGTCTCGACCCCGTCCGGGATGTCGAGGATCCGCTTCGCGTAGTCCTGGTACATCAGCCCGGCGAAGACGCCGGTCCGGCTGCCGCGCAACGTGGACGGGTCGATGCCGGCCCGCTCGATCGCCTCCCAGGTGGTCTCCAGCAGCAGCCGCTGCTGGGGATCCATGGCCAGGGCCTCGCGGGGCGAGATGCCGAAGAAGCCGGCGTCGAACCGGGCGGCGTCGGGCAGGAAGCCGCCCACCGGTTCGAGCCCGGCCGGTATCGCCCCGAGGTCCCAGCCACGGTCGGACGGGAAGGCCGACATCGCGTCCACGCCGTCGCGGATCAGCCCCCAGAACCGCTCCGGGGTGTCGGCCTCGCCCGGGTAGCGGCAACTCATCCCGATGATGGCGATCGGCTCGGAGTCCGCCTCCTCGACCGCGCGCAGCCGCTGCCGGACCTGGGCCAGGTCGGCGGTGACGCGCTTGAGGTATTCGCGGAGCTTCTCTTCGTTGGTCATCGCAGTCCTCCGCAGGCTCAGGAAGCGCCGAGCTCGTTGTCGATGAAGGCGAAAATCTCGTCGTCGGTGGCCGCGTCGAGGCCGTCGGTCGCCGGTTCCGCGGCGCCGTCCGCGCCGCCGAACCTGGCCGCCAGGGCCAGCAGCCGGGCCACCGCCCGGCGGCGTACCGACTCGTCCAGCCCGTCGAGGGCGAGACCGCCGGCGACCCGGTCGAGGTCGTCGAGCAGGCCCGGGTCGGCGGGACCGGCCGCCGCCAGCCGCCGGTCGAGTTCCGCGGCCAGCCGTACCGCGCTGGGATGGTCGAAGACCAGCGTGGAGGGCAGCCGCAGCCCGGTCGCGGCGGCCAGCCGGTTGCGCAGCTCCACCGCGGTCAGCGAGTCCAGACCCTGGTCGGTGAGGCCACGCTCCGGCTCGATCGCGACGGCGTCGGGATAGCCGAGGGCGGCGGCGGCCTGACCGCGTACGAGGTCGAGCATCGCCTCCGCCCGCTGGGTCGGGTCGAGGCCGGCGAGACGCCGGGTCAGCTCGCGTCCGTCCGGTGCGGACTCCCCCGCCCGGCGCGGCGCCGCCGGCACCAGCGTGCGCAGCAGCGGTGGCAGTTCCGCTCCCGCCAGGGCGCGCAGGTCCAGCGGGTTCAGCACGGCGTGCGGCAGGCCGGCGGCCAGCGCCTGGTCGAACAGGGCGAGCCCGTCGGCCGTCGCCATGCCGCCGCCGATCCGGGCGACGTCGCGGTCGTCGAGCTGTCCGGTCATCCCGGACGAGACCGCCCACAGGCCCCAGGCCATCGACTGGGCGGGCAGGCCGAGTCCGCGCCGGTGCGACGCGAGGCCGTCGAGGAACCCGTTGGCCGCCGCGTAGTTGGCCTGCCCGGGCGCGCCGAACGTGGCCGCGACGGACGAGAACAGCAGGAACCAGCGCAGGTCGAGATGCGCGGTCAGCTCGTGCAGGTGCCGGGCGGCGTCCGCCTTGGGACGCAGCACCCGTTCGACCCGCTCGGTGCTGAGGCTGCCGAGCACGCCGTCGTCGAGCACGCCGGCGCAGTGGATCACGCCGGTGAGCGGCGTCGCGGCCGGGACCGCGGCGATGATCCGGCGCAGGTCGTCCCGGTCGCGGGCGTCGCCGGCGGCGACCGTCGCCCGGGCGCCGAGCGCTTCGAGCGAGGCCACCAGGTCGCCGGCGCCGGGCGCGTCCGCGCCCTGCCGGCTGACCAGCACGAGATCGCGTACGCCGTGGGTCCGCACCACGTGCTCGGCGACGAGCGCGCCCAGCGCGCCGGTGCCGCCGGTGATCAGGACGGTGCCCGGGAACGGCTCCGGCCCGGTCGGCGCCGGCGCTTCCGCGCGTACCAGCCGGGGCACGCTGACCGTGCCGGCGCGTACCGCGATCTGCGGCTCGTGGCCGGCTGCCGCCGCGACGACGGTGGCCCACGACGCGGGGTCGTCGTCGGTGTCGGCGAGCACGATGCGGCCGGGGTGCTCGCTCTGGGCGCTGCGGATCAGGCCCCAGACCGCCGCGCCGTCCGGGTCGGCCACCGCGCCGCCGGCGGGCACCGCCAGCCGGGTGAGCAGCACCAGTCGGGACGGCCGGGCCGGCTCGTCGGCCAGCCATCGCTGGGTGAGACCGAGGACCTCGGTGACCGACGTCGCCGGGACCACCACGAGGTCCGCCACGGCGGCCGGCTCGTCGACCAGGGGCAGGCCGAGCCGGTCGGCGGTCGCCGGGTCGCCCGCGACGACCGCGGTCGGCGTCGAGCCGTCCGGGCTGGCCGGGGCGGCGATCCAGTCCACGGCGAAGAACGCGTTCGCCGGCCCGGCCGCGTCGGCCGACAGTGCGGCCGGGCGCAGGGCCAGGGCGTCCACGGTCGCGACCGGCTGACCGGCGTCGTCGGCCACCCGCACCGCGACGGTGTCGGTGCCGGCCGGGGAGAGCCGGATCCGGGCCGAGGTGGCGCCGATCGCGTGCAGGGTGACTCCGGACCAGCTGAACGGCAGCCACGGCCGATCGGCGTCGGCGACGAAGGCCCCGAGTCCGATGCCGTGCAGCGCGGCGTCGAGCAGCGGCGGGAAGAGCGCGTAGCGGCCGGCTTCCGGGTCGGTCGTCTCGACCTCGGCGTAGACGTCGGCGCCGAGCCGCCAGGCCCGCCGCAGGCCCTGGAAGACCGGCCCGTAGTCGAGGCCGTTGGCGCCGGCCGCGGCGTACAGCCCGCCGACGTCGACCGGCTCCGCGCCGGCCGGCGGCCAGGCGGTGAGGTCGAACGCCGGTGGCGCGCCCTCGCCGGGGCTGACGACGCCGCTCGCGTGCGTGGTCCAGTCCGTCGTGCCGTCGGCCTTCGCCGCGATCACGATACGACGGTCGCCCGTCTCGTCCGGCTCGGCCGCCCGGACCTGCAGGTCCACCGCGCCGCCGGTCGGCACCACGAGCGGGGCCGCGAGGGTCAGCTCGCGGACCGCGCCACCGCCGGCGTGCACCGCCAGCTCGACGAACGCGGTGCCCGGAACGACGATCCGACCGAGCACGACGTGGTCCGCCAGCCACGGGTGGGTGTCGACCGACAGGCGACCGGTGTAGACGTCGCCGTCGCCGCCGGTCAGCCGGACGGAGGCGGCGAGCATCCGGTGGCCGCCACCGGTCAGACCGGCGGAGGTGACGTCGCCGGCCCCGGCGGACGCCGGCCAGAACCGCTCACGCTGGAACGCGTAGGTCGGCAGCGGCACCGTACGGCCGCCCCGGCCGTCGAGCACCGCGGCCCAGTCGACGGTGGCGCCGGAGACGAAGAGCCGGCCGACGGCGTCCAGGGCGGTCGCGGCCCCGTCGCGGTTGCGCCGCATCCCGGGCGCGTAGAGCAGATCGGGGGCGGTCTGCGGGGCCATCGTGGTGAGGACGCCGTGCGGGCCGACCTCCAGGCACCGCACCACGCCGTGCGCGGCGAGCCAGGCGACGCCGTCGGCGAACCGAACCGCCTCCCGGACGTGCCGCACCCAGTAGCCGGCCGTGTACTCCTCGACCGGCTCGCCGGTCAGGTTGGACACGACCGGGATCCGCGGCGCCCGGTAGGTGAGGTGCTCGATCGCGGCGGCGAACTCGGCCAGCATCGGCTCCATCAGCGACGAGTGGAACGCGTGCGACACGGTCAACCGGGTCGCGCGGGGGAACCGCGGTTCCAGCGCGTCGATCGCGCCGCTGGGGCCGGAGAGGACCACCGCGTTCGGCCCGTTGACCGCGGCGATGTCCACAGCGGTCGGCAGCGCGGCCCGGACCTCGGCCTCCGACGCGCGGACCGCCAGCATCGCCCCGCCGGCCGGGAGCGCCTGCATGAGCCGGCCGCGGGCGGCCACCAGGGTCACCGCGTCGTCCAGGTCGAGCACGCCGGCGACGTGCGCGGCGGCGATCTCGCCGATCGAGTGGCCGAGCAGGTAGTCGGGGCTCACGCCCCACGACTCGAACAGCCGGTAGAGCGCCACCTCGACCGCGAACAGCCCGGCCTGGGTGTGCACGGTCTGGTGGATCGCGTCGGACTCCAGCGCCTCGCGCAGCCCGTCGAAGCGTCCCACGATGGTGTCGAACGCCTCGGCGAAGACCGGGAACCGGGCCGCCAGGCCGGCGCCCATGCCCGGCCACTGCGCGCCCTGCCCGGTGAACAGGACGGCGGTCCGGCCGGTGCCGGCGGCGGCGCCGGCCGCGTCACCGGCGGCGATGCGGGCCAGGGTGTCCGCCGCGACGGCGGGCACCACGGCGCGGTGTTCGAGGACCGCGCGGGCGCTCGCCAGGGTGTGCCCCACGTCGACCGGGCGCAGGTCGGGGTGGGCGAGCAGGTGCTTGTGCAACCGGCCGGCCTGGGCCCGCAACGCTTCCGCCGTACGGGCGGAGAGCACCCACGGCACGACGCTCGGGTCCGGTTCGGCCGGGGCCGGGGCCGGGGTGCGCTGCGGCGCCTCCTCGAGCACGACGTGGGCGTTGGTCCCGCTGATGCCGAAGGACGACACGGCCGCCCGGCGCGGGCGCCCGGGGCCGGCGGTCCAGGACACCGGCTCGGTCAGCAGGCGCAGGGCGTTGCCGGTCCAGTCGATGTGCGGCGAGGGCTGGTCGGCGTGCAGCGTCCGGGGCAGCACCCCGTGCCGCATGGCCAGCACCATCTTGATGATGCCGGCGACGCCCGCGGCGCACTGGGTGTGGCCGATGTTCGACTTGATCGAGCCGAGCCACAGCGGCTGGCCGTCGCGGTCGCCGCCGTACGCGGCCAGCAGCGCCTGCGCCTCGATCGGGTCGCCGAGGACGGTGCCGGTGCCGTGCGCCTCCACCACGTCCACGTCGGCCGGGGTGAGCCGGGCGTCGGCGAGCGCCTGCCCGATGACCCGCTGCTGGGACGGGCCGTTGGGGGCGGTGAGCCCGTTGCTGGCCCCGTCGGAGTTGACCGCGGTGCCGCGGACGACGGCGAGCACCTGGTGGCCGTGGCGCTGGGCGTCGGAGAGTTTCTCGACGAGCAGCACGCCGACGCCCTCGGACCAGCCGGTGCCGTCGGCGTCGGCCGAGAACGGCTTGCACCGCCCGTCGCCGGCCAGGCCGCCCTGGCTGTCGAAGCTCGGGAAGATGCCGGCGCTCGCCATCACCGTGACGCCGCCGGCGATCGCCATCGTGCACTCGCCGCGGCGCAGCGCCTGCGCCGCCAGGTGCAGCGTGACCGAGGACGACGAGCAGGCCGTGTCCACGGTCAGCGCCGGCCCTTCCAGCCCGAACGTGTACGCCACGCGCCCGGAGATGATGCTCGGGGCGGTGCCGGTGAGCAGGTGGCCCTCGCTGCCGGCGGGCATCCCGCCGGTCATGCCGTAGCCGAACGTGGAGGCGCCGATGAAGACGCCGACCGGCTCGCCGCGCAGCGACCCGGGGTCCATGCCCGAGCGTTCGAAGACCTCCCAGCAGGCTTCGAGCAGCACCCGCTGCTGCGGGTCCATGGCGACCGCCTCACGGGGCGAGATGCCGAACAGCCGGGCGTCGAAGTCGGTGGCGGCGTCGAGGAAGCCGCCCTGTCGCGCGTACCCGGCCGGGTCGGCCGGCCAGCCACGGTCGGTCGGGAACGGGCCGATCGCGTCGGCGCCGTCGCTGAGCAGCCGCCAGAGGTCCTCAGGGCTGTTGGCCCCGCCGGGGAACCGGCAGCTCATGCCGACGATGGCGATCGGGTCGTCGTCGGTCGCGACCCGGGCGCGCCGCGCCTGGGCGGGGACCGGGGCGCCGAGCAGTTCGGTGCGCAGGAAGCCGGCGAGCGCGTCCGGGGTGGGGTAGTCGAACACCAGCGTGGCGGGCAGCCGCAGCCCGGTGGCCGCGTTCAGCCGGTTGCGCAGCTCGACCGAGGTGAGCGAGTCGAAGCCGAGGTCCTTGAAGGCCCGGCCCGGCAGCACCGCGTCGCCCGATTCGTGGCCGAGCACGCCGGCGGCGGCCGTGCACACCACGTCGGTCAGCAGCCGGTCCCGGTCGGCGTCGGCGAGCGCCGCCAGCCGTCCGGCCAGGCCGGTGCCGGTGGCGCCGCCGTCGTCGGCCCTGCGGACCGCCGTGGTGACCAGCCTGCGCAGCAGCGGCGGCACCGCACCCGAGGCCCGCACCGCGTCGAGGTCGAGCCGCGCCGGGACCACGTGCGCGTCGGGCAGCCGGCGGGCCGCGTCGAACAGGGCCAGCCCCAGCTCGTCGGACATGCCGCCACCCAGTCGCGCGGCCAGCTCACCGCCCATGCCGGCGGCGTTGGCCCACAACCCCCAGCCCAGCGACTGACCCACCAGACCGAGCCCACGACGGTACGAGACGAAACCGTCCAGGAACGCGTTCGCCGCCGCGTACCCCGCCTGACCCGCCGACCCGAACACCGCCGAGATCGACGAGAACACGGTGAACATGGCCAGGTCCCGGCCCCGCGTCAACTCGTGCAGATGCATCACCGCGTCGACCTTGGGCGCCATCACCCCGGCCACCCGCTCGGCGGTCAGGCCGGTGAACACACCGTCGTCGAGGACCCCCGCGCAGTGCACCACACCGGCGAGATCGTCGATGCCGTCGATCACCGCGGCGAGCGCGGCCCGGTCGGTGACGTCGGCCGCGACGACCCGCACCCGGGCGTCCAACGCGGGTGCCGGCCCGCCGGAGCGGCTGACCAGCACCAGGTCCCGCACCCCGTGGGTCTCGACCAGGTGCGCCGCGAGCAGCGCGCCCAGGCCACCGGTGCCACCGGTGATGAGCACGGTCCCGTCGATCGGGGCGGGCGTCTCGGTCCCGGGGGTGGCGCGCACCAGGCGCGGGACGAGGAACTCGCCGTCGCGTACCGCGACCTCGGGCTCGCCGAGCGAGACCGCCGCGGTGACGTCCGGCGCGGCGGGATCGTCGTGGTCCACGTCGACAAGCACGATCCGGTCGGGGTTCTCGGTCTGGGCCGACCGCAGCAGGCCCCACACCGCGGCGCCCGGCAGGTCGGAGACCGGGCCGCCGGCCGGGACGGCGCCCCGGGTGACGACGGCCAGCGTGCCGGCCGGGTCGTCCGCGGCGAGCCAGGTCTGCACGGCCTGGAGAGCCTGGTCGACGTCCCGGGCCGGCAGCACCACGACACCCTCGACCGGCTCGCCGGACGGGGCGGGCAGCGGCGTCCACTCCACGGTGAACAGCGCGTCCCGTACGGCGGCGGTGGCGCCGGTGGACAGGTGCTCCGCCGAGGCGCCGCGCAGCATCAGCCGCCGCACCGTGGCCACCGGCTCGCCGATGGCGTCGGCGACCCGTACGGTCACCGCGTCCGGGCCGGCCGGGCTCAGCTCGACGCGCAGTCGGGTGGCGCCGGTGGCGTGCAGGGTGACGCCGGACCAGGCGAACGGCAGGCGCGCGGTGCCGTCGGCCGGGAACAGCAGGGCGGAGCCGTGCAGGGCGGCGTCCAGCAGGGCCGGATGCAGGTCGAACCGGGCCGCGTCGGCGTGCGCCTCGGCCGGCACGGCCACCTCGGCGTAGACCGCGTCGGCGGTGCGCCACGCGGACCGCAGGCCCCGGAACACCGGTCCGTAGTCGAGGCCGGCGTCGGTGGCGAGGCGGTCGTAGAAGCCGTCCAGGTCGACCGGTCGCGCGTCGGCCGGCGGCCACTGCGCCAGGGTGAACGTCTCCTCCGGGGCGGTGTCGGTGAGCGTGCCGGAGGCGTGCAGCGTCCACGGGCCGTCGGCGTCGTGCGCCGGGCGGGCGTGGATCCGCAGGTCGCGGACGCCGTACCCGTCCGGTGCGGTGACCCGCACCTGCACCTCGGCGCCGCCGGCCGCCAGGATCAGCGGCGCCTCGACGGTCAGCTCGTCGATCCGGCCGCCGCCGACCTGTCGGGCGGCCCGCAGGGCCAGGTCGACGAAGGCGGTGCCGGGGACGACGACGCGGCCCCACACGGTGTGGTCGGCCAGCCAGGGTTGGGCGGACGCGGCCAGGCGGCCGGTCAGCAGCACCTCGTCGGCGCCGGCCACCGGCACCGCGAGGCCGACCAGCGGGTGGTCGGTGGCGGTCAGGCCGGGCACGGTGACGGCGCCGCCGGGGGCGGCCCCGGGCCAGAAGCGGCGGCCCTGGAAGGCGTACGTGGGCAGTTCCAGTCGAGCCCGCGCGGGCAGGATGGCCGTCCAGTCGACCGGAACGCCGTCGGTCCACAGTCGGGCGGCGGCGTGCAGCAGGCTGTCGGTCTCGTCGCGGTCCCTGCGCAGCGCCGGGACGTAGGTGAGGTCCGGTGCGGCCGTCGCGGAGAGCACGCCCGCCGGGCCGACCTCCAGGCAGCGGGTCACCCCGTTGGTCGCGAGCCAGGTCATGCCGTCGTCGAAGCGCACCGCCTCGCGTACGTGCCGCACCCAGTAGTCGGCGGTGAACTCCTCGACCGGCTCGCCGGTCAGGTTCGACACGATCGGAATCCGCGGCGCCCCGAACGGGATGTGCGCGATCGCCGCCGCGAACCCGGCGAGCATCGGCTCCATCAGCGACGAGTGGAACGCGTGCGACACCGTCAGCCGGGTGGCCTTGGCGAACCGCGGCGCGAGCTCGTCGATCTTCTCTTCCGGCCCGGAGACGACGATCGAGGTCGGTCCGTTGACCGCCGCGACGTCCACCCCGTCGACCAGCCTGTCGCGGACCTCGGCCTCGGACGCCTGCACGGCGAGCATCGCCCCACCGGCCGGCAACGCCTGCATCAACCGACCCCGCGCCGCCACCAGCGTCACCGCGTCGTCGAGCGACATGACACCCGCCACGTGCGCGGCGGCGATCTCCCCGATCGAGTGACCCAGCAGGAAGTCCGGGGTGATCCCCCACGACTCGAGCAGCCGGAACAGGGCTACCTCGACCGCGAACAGGCCGGCCTGCGTGTAGACCGTCCGGTGGACGGCGTCGGAGTCGATCGCGTCGCGCAACGGCACGTCCAGGAGCTGGTCGAAGCGGGCGCAGATCGCGTCGAACGCCTCGGCGAACACCGGGAACCGGGCGTACAGGCCGGCACCCATGCCGACGCGCTGCGCGCCCTGACCGGTGAACAACGCCGCAAGGCCGCCCTCGCCCGCCACACCCGACACCACGGCCGCCCGCGGACCGGCGACGTCGGGCGCCACGGACGCCTGCAGACCGGCGACGAAGTCCTCGCGGGTGGCGCCCAGCAGCACCGCGCGGTGCTCCAGCGCGGCCCGGCCGGTCGCCAGCGACCACGCCACCGCCGCCAGGTCCAGCTCCGGCTCGGCGGCCACGACGTCGCGCAACCGCGCCACCTGACCGGCCAGCGCCTGCGGCGACCGCGCCGAGACCAGCCACGGCTGACGGCCCTGGACCGGCGGGACACCGAGCTGCGGGTCGGTGACCGCGGCCGGCTCCTCGATGATCACGTGCGCGTTGGTGCCGCTGATCCCGAACGAGGACACCGCGCCCCGTCGGGGGTGGCCGTTCGGCTTCCACGGCCGGGCCTCGGTGAGCAGCTCGACCGCGCCGGCGCTCCAGTCGACGTGCGGGGTGCGCTCCTGGGCGTACAGCGTGGGCGGCATCGTGTCGTGCCGCATCGCCATGATCAGCTTGATGATCCCGGCGACGCCGGCGGCGGCCTGGGTGTGGCCGAGGTTGGACTTGATCGAGCCGAGCCACAGCGGCCGCTCCGCGCTCCGGTCCTGCCCGTACGTCGCCAGCAGCGCCTGGGCCTCGATCGGGTCGCCGAGCCTGGTGCCGGTGCCGTGCGCCTCCACCAGGTCGACGTCGCCGGTGGTGAGGCCGGAGTTCGCGAGCGCCTGCCGGATCACCCGCTGCTGCGCGCCGCCGTTCGGCGCGGTGAGCCCGTTGGAGGCGCCGTCGGAGTTCACCGCGCTGCCGCGTACCACCGCGAGGACCCGGTGGCCGTTGCGACGGGCGTCGCTGAGCCGCTCGACCACAAGCATGCCCACGCCCTCGGACCAGCCGGTGCCGTCCGCGCCGGCGCCGAAGGACTTGCACCGGCCGTCGAACGACAGGCCCTGCTGACGGCTGAACTCCACGAACGTGTACGGGGTGGTCATCACGGTCACGCCGCCGACCAGCGCGAGATCGCACTCGCCCTGCCGCAGCGCCTGCCCGGCCAGGTGCAGCGCGACGAGCGACGACGAGCAGGCCGTGTCGACGGTGACGGCGGGGCCTTCGAGGCCGAACGCGTACGACAGTCGCCCGGACATCACGCTGGCGATCGTGCCGGTCGCGACGTAGCCCTCGGACTCGGCGGCGGACGCCGACAGGGTGGTGTAGTCCTGGCCGTTGGTGCCGACGAAGACTCCGGTGGGTGTGCCGCTGAGCGACGTCGGGTCGACGCCCGCCCGCTCCAGCGCCTCCCAGGTCGTCTCCAGCAGCAGCCGCTGCTGCGGGTCCATCGCCAGCGCCTCGCGCGGCGAGATGCCGAACATGTCGGCGTCGAACGTGGAGGCGTCACGCAGGAAGCCGCCCTCCCGCACGTACGAGCTGCCGGCCCGGCTGCCGTCCGGGTCGAACAGCGCGTCCAGGTCCCAGCCCCGGTCGGTCGGGAACGGCCCGACCGCGTCGGCGCCGTCGGCGACCAGCCGCCACAGGTCCTCGGGACCGGTCACCTCGCCGGGGTAGCGGCACGCCATGCTCACGATGACGATCGGGTCGGTGCTGACGGCGGTGGCCGTCACCGCCGGCGCGGCCGCGCCGGCGCCGCTGACGTGGGACTGGAGGAGGTCGGTGACCGCGGTGGCGGTGGGGTGGTCGAAGGCGAGGCTGGCCGGCAGCGCGAGCCCGGTCAGGGTCTGCAGCCGGTCGCGCAGCTCGACCGCGGTGAGCGAGTCGATGCCGAGGTCCTTGAACGCCCGGCCCGCCGGCACCCGGTCCACGTCGGCGTACCCGAGCACCTCGGCCACCGTCCGGCGGACCTGGCCGAGGACCGTACGGGAGCGTTCCGCCGGGCTGAGCGCGGCCAGTTGCCCGGCCCACTGGCTGGTGTCGGGCCCCGACGCGGCCGGGGCCTCGTCGACGGGAAGCAGGTCGTGCAGCAGCGGGCTGGGTCGGGAGGCGGTGAACGCCGGTCCGAAGCGCGCCCAGTCGACGTCGGCGACGGTCACGCAGCCGCTGTCGGCGTCGACCGCCTCGGCCAACGCCCGGATCGCCAGCGCCGGCGGCATCGGCCGCAGCCCACGACGGCGCAGGTAGTCCTCGGCGCCCTCCTCGCTGACGAGCATCCCGGCCTCGGCCCACGGTCCCCAGGCCACCGCCGTGCCCGCCTTGCCCTTCGCGCGACGCGACTGCACCAACGCGTCCAAAAACGCGTTGCCTGCCGAATAGGCCGGCTGGCCGCCGCTGCCCCACACCCCGGAGATCGACGAGAAGACCACGAACAGGTCGAGGTCGCCGGTCAGCGCGTCCAGGTTGACCGCGCCCGCGACCTTGCCCCGGACGATCTCCGCGAACTCGTCGACGGTGGTCTGCGACAGCAGGCCCATGCCGGCGACCCCGGCGGCGTGCACCACGCCGCGCAGGTCCGCAATCCCGGCCAGCAGCTCCGCCGCCAGCGTACGGTCCGCGACGTCACAGGCCACCACGTCCACCCGCGCCGGCGACAGCTCCGCCACCAGCTCGGCGGCGCCCGGCGCGTCCATCCCCCGCCGCGACGTCAACACCAACCGTGACACCCCACGCCCGACCAGCCAACGCGCCACCTGCGCGCCGAGCGCGCCGGTGCCGCCGGTGACCAGGACCGTGCCGTCCCAGGTGCGCGGGGCCGGCGGTCGGGCCGGCGACAGCGCGGGCCGCAGCCGCCGGACGAAGACCCCCGAGGCCCGGACGGCGACCTGGTCCTCGCCGCCGCCGAGGACGCCGGCCAACCGGCCGGCCGCACGCTCGCCGAGGCCGGCCGGGACGTCGACGAGGCCGCCCCACAGCTCCGGCGACTCCAGCGCGGCGACCCGGCCCGCGCCCCACACGAGGGCGGCGGTCACGTCGTGCAGCGGGTCGGAGCGGCCGACCGAGACCGCGCCCTGGGTGACGCACCACAGCCGGGCGGCGACGCCGCTGTCGCCGAGGGCCTGCACCACGGTCAGGAAGCGGTGCGGCACCACCGCGTCGGCGGGCTCGGCCAGCGACAGCAGGGACAGCACGCCGGCCGGGCCGGCCAGTCCCGCGCCCATGGCGGCCAGCTCCTCGGCCAGGACGGCACGGTCCAGGTCCTCGGGCATGACGGGGAGTTCGATGATGTCCAGACCGGCGTCGCTCAGCGCGGACACCAGCGGGTCGGCGACGCCGTCGTGCGGGGTCAGCACGATCCAGGAGCCCGCGGCGGGCCGGGCCGGGTCGGTGACCGGCTGCCAGGTCACGTCGTAGCGCCAGGACGCGACCGCGCCGGTCGCCATCCGGTCTCGCCGCCACTCGGCGAGCGCGGCGCCCAGCGAGGCCGGGACGTCGGTGTGCAGCAGGTCGTGCAGGCTCTGGCCCTCGACGGCCTGCCAGAACGCCGAGTCGACCGGGTCCGCGGTGGTCGTGGCCGGCAGTTCGATCGGGGTCAGCCAGTACCGGTCCCGCTGGAACGCGTACGTGGGCAGGTCGGCGCGGGGCGCGGCCGGCAGGATCGCCGTCCAGTCGACCGGCACGCCGACGGTCCACGCCTGGGCGACCGCGTGCAGGAGGCTCTCGGCCTCGTCGCGGTCCTTGCGCAGCGCGGGCGCGTAGGTGAGTTCCGGCGCGGTCAGGCGCGCCATCGCGGACAGCACACCCGCCGGGCCGACCTCGATCGCCCGGGTCACGCCCTGCGCTCGCAGCCACGCCACGCCGTCGGCGAAGCGGACCGCCTCGCGCACGTGCCGCACCCAGTAGCCGGCGGTGAACTCCCGCACCGGCTCACCGGTCAGGTTCGACACCACCGGAATGCGCGCCGGGGCGTAGTCGATCTCCGCGGCCACGGACGCGAACTCGGCCAGCATCGGCTCCATCAACGACGAGTGGAACGCGTGCGACACCGTCAGCCGGGTCGCCTTGGCGAACCGCGGCGCCAGCTCGTCGATCGCGTGCGCCGGACCGGAGATGACCACCGAGGTCGGGCCGTTGACCGCGGCGATGTCCACGCCGCCGGCCAGCATCGACCGGGCCTCGGCCTCGGACGCCTGCACCGCCAGCATCGCGCCACCGGCCGGCAACGCCTGCATGAGCCGACCGCGCGCCGCCACCAGCGTCACCGCGTCGTCCAACGACATGACACCCGCCACGTGCGCGGCGGCGATCTCACCGATCGAATGCCCCAGCAGGTAGTCCGGGGTGATCCCCCACGACTCGACGAGCCGGAACAGCGCGACCTCGACCGCGAACAGGCCGGCCTGCGTGTAGACCGTCCGGTGGATCGCGTCGGAGTCGACCGCGTCGCGCAACGGCATGTCCAGCACCATGTCGAAGCGGGCGCAGATCGCGTCGAACGCCGCGGCGAACACCGGGAACCGTTCGGCCAGCCGCAGGCCCATGCCGACGCGCTGCGCGCCCTGCCCGGTGAACAGCACCGCGAGGCTTCCCTCGGTGACCACCCCCGACACCGCGGGCGCCCGCAGTCCGGCCAGAAGGCCCTCACGGGTATCGGCCAGCACCGCCGCGCGATGCTCCAGCGCCGCCCGCCCGGTGGCCAGCGAACGCGCCACCGCGGTCGGGTCCAGGTCCGCCACGGTGTCCCGCAGCCGGACGAGCTGCGCGGCCAGCGCCTCCGCCGAGCGGGCGGAGACCAGCCACGGCAGCGGACCATCCATCTCGGGCGCCTCGACCACCGCCGGCTGCTCGACCGAGGGCTGGTCGGGCGCCTGCTCGATGATCACGTGGGCGTTGGTGCCGCTGATCCCGAACGCCGACACCGCGCCCCGCCGGGGGTGGCCGTTGGCCTGCCACGGCTGGGCGGTGGTGAGCAGCTCGACCGCGCCGGCGGTCCAGTCCACGTGCGGGGTCGGCTCGTCGACGTGCAACGTCGCCGGCAGGACGCCGTGGCGCATCGCCATGACCGTCTTGATGATCCCGGCGACACCGGCGGCGGCCTGGGTGTGGCCGATGTTCGATTTGATCGAACCGAGCCACAGCGGCTTTTCGCGGTCCTGGCCGTAGGTGGCCAGCAGCGCCTGCGCCTCGATCGGGTCGCCGAGCTTCGTGCCGGTGCCGTGCGCCTCCACGACGTCCACGTCGCCGGTGGTGAGGCCGGCGTTGGCGAGGGCCTGGCGGATCACCCGCTGCTGCGCCGGACCGTTCGGCGCGGTCAGACCGTTCGACGCGCCGTCCTGGTTGATCGCGGAACCGACGACCACGGCCAGGACCCGATGCCCGAGCCGTTCCGCGTCGCTTCGGCGTTCGACAAGCAGCATCCCGGCGCCTTCGGCCCAGCCGGTGCCGTCCGCGCCACCGGCGAAGGACTTGCACCGGCCGTCGGAGGCCAAGCCGTCCTGGCGGGCGAACTCCGCGAACACCTCCGGACCGGTGATCACGGTGACTCCACCGGCCAGCGCCAGATCACACTCACCACTGCGTAGGGCCTGGGCCGCCAGGTGCAACGCCACCAACGACGACGAACACGCCGTGTCGACGGTCATCGCGGGGCCTTCGAACCCGAACGAGTACGACACCCGACCCGAGATCACACTGTTCGCCGTACCGGTCAACACATGCCCGTCACCGGTCTCGGCGAACAACCCACCCGTGCCGTAACCCGAGTTCGAGGCCCCGACGAACACCCCGACCGGACGGCCGCGCAGCGACCGCGGGTCCACCCCGGAGCGCTCCAGGGTCTCCCACGACACCTCCAACAACATGCGCTGCTGCGGATCCATCGCCACCGCCTCACGCGGCGAGATCCCGAACAGACCCGCGTCGAAACCGGTCGCGCTGTCGACGAAGCCGCCCAGCGCCGCGTAACCGGCGCCGTCCGGCACCACCCAACCCCGATCCGACGGGAACGCCGACATGCCGTCGGTGCCGCCCGCGACCAGCCGCCACAGGTCCTCCGGCGACTGCACACCACCCGGATACCGACAGGCCATCCCGACGATGACAATGTCGTCGCCGTCGACCCGCGCCGGCAGCGCCACCGCCGGCCCGTCGAGCGCGGCCAGGCCCAGCGTTTCGAGCAGGTGGTCGGCGAGGGCCTGGGGGGTCGGGTAGTCGAACACCAGCGACGACCCCAACTGCAAACCGGTCGCCGCGTTGATCCGACTCTTCACCTCCACCGCGGTCACCGAGTCGATACCCAGATCCCGGAACGCGGTCGCGGCCTCCACCTGAGCCGCCCCGGCGTAACCGAGCGCCTTCGCGGTCTGCGCCCGCACCAACGCCAACAACTCCCGACGCCGCTCCGCCTCCGACAGACCCGCCAGACGAACCGCCAACCCGCCATCGGTGACCGCCTCCGCCGGGACGACGGCCAGCTCACCGAGAAACGGCGCCGGACGCTGCGCCGCGAACGTCGACACGAACCTCGACCAGTCCACATCAGCCACCGTCGTGGTCACGTCACCGGCGTCCACCGCCAACGCCAACGCCTGCATCGCCAGGTCCGGGTCCATCGCGGTCAGGCCACGACGCGCCAGGTAATCCGCTGCGTCGGCCTCACCGGCCATCCCGCCCTGCGCCCAGGGACCCCACGCGACCGCCGTGCCCACCTTCCCCGCCGCGCGACGCGACTCCACCAACGCGTCCAACACCGCGTTACCGGCCGCGTACGCGGCCTGACCCCCGCTACCCCACACCCCAGCGATCGACGAGAACACCACGAACAACTCAAGATCCAGACCGGCGGTCGCCTCGTCCAGGTGCAACGCACCGGACACCTTCCCCGACACCACCGCCCCGAACGACTCCACCGACACGTCCAGCAGGCTCTCCATACCGGAGACACCCGCGGCGTGCACCACACCGGTCAAACCCTCGACACCGGCCACCACCGCGCGCACCGCGTCACGATCAGCCACATCACACGCCACCACCGACACCTCGGCGCCCAGACCGGTCAACTCGGCGACGAGATCAACCACACCCGGGGCCCGCTCACCACGACGCGACAACAACACCACCCGCGACGCACCACGCCGCACCACCCAGCGCGCCACCCGCGAACCCAGCGCACCCGTCCCACCCGTGACCAACACGGTGCCCGACAACGACACCGGAGCCACCGATCCCACCGGCGCGGCCGGCCGCAACCTGCGGACGAAAACCCCCGACGGGCGAACGGCAACCTGATCCTCACCACCCTCGGCGAGCACCGCCGCGAACCGGCGACCCTCCCGCTCGCCCAGCACCGCCGGGACATCGACCAGACCACCCCAGGTCTGCGGCAACTCCAACGCCGCGACCCGGCCCACACCCCACACCATCGACGCGGCCACCTCGGTCACCGCCTCGGAACGACCCACCGCGACCGCACCACGCGTCACCGCCCACACCGGCGCGGTGATCCCGGCGGCAGCGACATCCTTGAGCACGGACACCAACGGCCAGCCCTCGCCGCCGACCCACACCACACCCCGCATGCCCTCGACAGCCGTCACGGAAGTGGCCTGCACGACCTCGGCACCGGCCGATTCCAGCGCGGACACCACGTCGTCAGCCGGGGTGTCCGACAGCACCAGCCAGGTGCCCGACAGCGCCGCCGGGGCCGGCTCCGCCATCGGCGCCCAGCCGACCCGGTACCGCCAGCCCTCCACCGCGCTCTGCGAACGACGCCGGCGACGCCACGCGGACAACGCCGGCAGCATGTTCGCCAGCGCTCGCGCGTCCACGCCGTCGAGTTCGCCGGCCAGGCCCTCGTGGTCGCCGCGTTCCACCGCCGACCAGAACGCCCCGTCCTCGACGCCCGCGGTCCCGGTCGTCTCGGCGGGCATCAGCCAGTAGCGGTCACGCTGGAACGCGTACGTCGGCAGGTCGACCCGCGGCGCGGCGGGCAGGATCGCCGCCCAGTCGACCGGTACGCCCGCGGTCCACAGCCGTCCGGCCGCCTCCAGGGCGGTGGTCGCCTCGTCGCGGTCCTTGCGCAGCGCGGCGACGTAGGTGAGTTCCGGAGCCGCCGTCGCCGACAGCACGCCCGCCGGTCCGACCTCCAGGCAGCGGGTCACACCGTGCGCGGCCAGCCAGGTCATGCCGTCGTGGAAGCGCACCGCTTCCCGCACGTGGCGCACCCAGTAGTCGCCGGTGAACTCCTCGACCGGCTCGCCGGTCAGGTTCGACACCACCGGGATCCGCGGCGGCGCATACGTGATGTCCTCGATCGCCGACGCGAACGCCGCCAGCATCGGCTCCATCAGCGACGAGTGGAACGCGTGCGACACGGTGAGCCGGGTGGTCCTCGGGAAGCGCGCCGCGAACTTGCCGACGGCGGCGGCCTTGCCGGAGACGACCACGGAGTTCGGTCCGTTGACCGCGGCCACGTCGATCTTCCGGCGGCCGATCGCCGCGCGCACGTCGGCCTCGGACGCCTGCACCGCGAGCATCGCGCCGCCGTCGGGCAGCGCCTGCATGAGCCGGCCTCGCGCCGCCACAAGCGTGACCGCGTCGTCAAGCGACAGCACCCCGGCGACGTGCGCGGCGGCGATCTCACCGATCGAGTGGCCCAGCAGGTAGTCCGGGGTGACGCCCCAGGACTCGAACAGCCGGTACAACGCCACCTCGACCGCGAACAGGCCGGCCTGGGTGTGCACGGTCCGGTGGATCGCGTCGGACTCCAGGGCCTCCCGCAGTCCGTCGAAGCGGCCGACGATGCCGTCGAACGCCTCGGCGAAGACCGGGAACCGCGCGGCCAGGCCGGCGCCCATCCCGATCCGCTGCGCGCCCTGACCGGTGAACAGGAACGCGGTCCGGCCCGTACCGGTGCCGCCGGGACCGGTTTCGAGGTCCGCCAGCGCCGCCGCGAACGACTCCAGGTCCGATCCGACGACGACCGCACGATGATCGAGTACGGCTCGCGTCGACGCGAGCGCCGAGCCGACATCCGCCGGCCGCGACTCCGGTCGCGCCAGCGCGTACTCCCGCAGCCGCTCGGCCTGGGCCCGCAGCGCCCCGGGGGTCCGGGCGGACAGCACCCATGGCACCGGCCCGGTGACCGGCTCGACCGGAACCGGAGTGGAGACCGGGGTGGGTGCTTCCTCGAGCACCACGTGGGCGTTGGTCCCGCTGATGCCGAAGGACGACACCGCCGCCCGGCGCGGTCGGTGGCCCGCCGGCCAGGAGGCCGGTTCGGTCAGCAGGTGCAGGGCGCCGCTGGTCCAGTCGATGTGCTCGGACGGGGTCCGCGCGTGCAGCGTGCGCGGCACCTCGCCGTGCCGCATCGCCAGCACCATCTTGATGATGCCGGCGACGCCGGCCGCGGCCTGGGTGTGGCCGATGTTGGACTTGATCGAGCCGAGTCGCAGCGGCTGGTCGGCGGGGCGCTCCCGGCCGTACGTGGCGAGCAGCGCCTGCGCCTCGATCGGGTCGCCGAGCGCGGTGCCGGTGCCGTGCGCCTCGACCACGTCGATGTCGGCGGGGGTGAGCCGCGCGTTCGCGAGGGCCTGCGTGATGACCCGCTGCTGGGACGGCCCGTTGGGGGCGGTCAGCCCGTTGGACGCGCCGTCGGAGTTCACCGCGCTGCCACGGACGACGGCCAGCACCTGGTGGCCGAGGCGCTGGGCGTCGGAGAGCTTCTCGACGAGCAGCACGCCGACGCCCTCGGACCAGCCGGTGCCGTCGGCGTCGGCCGAGAACGGCTTGCACCGCCCGTCGCCGGCCAGGCCGCCCTGGCTGTCGAAGCTCGGGAAGATGTCGGCGCCGGCCAGCACGGTGACGCCGCCGGTGAGGGCCATCGTGCACTCCCCCGACCGCAGCGCCTGGGCGGCGAGGTGCAGGGCGACGAGCGACGAGGAGCAGGCCGTGTCGACCGTGACCGCGGGACCCTCGATGCCGAAGGTGTACGCGACCCGTCCGCTGATCACGCTCGGCGCGGTGCCGGTGAGCGCGTGGGCCTCGGCGCCGTCCGGCAGCGGGCCGGCGGTGCCGTAGCCGGACGAGGACGAGCCGATGAAGACGCCGACCGGCTCGCCGCGCAGCGACTCGGGGTCGAACCCGGCCCGTTCGAAGACCTCCCAGCAGGCTTCGAGGAGCACCCGCTGCTGCGGGTCCATGGTCAGCGCCTCGCGCGGCGAGATGCCGAAGAGGCGGGAGTCGAACGCGGTCGCGTCGTCGATGAAGCCGCCCTGGCGTACGTAGTCGGCGGCGTCGGCGGCCCAGCCGCGGTCGGTCGGGAACGGGCCGATCGCGTCGGTGCCGTCGGTGACGAGCCGCCAGAGGTCCTCGGGGCTGTTGGCGCCGCCCGGGTAGCGGCAGGCCATGCCGACGATTGCGATCGCGTCGTCGTCGGTCGCGGTCCGGACGATCCGTGACTGTCGCGCGGCCGGCGCGCCGAGCAGCTCGGCGCGCAGGTAGCCGGCCAGGAGGACCGGGGTGGGGTAGTCGAACACCAGGGTGGCGGGCAGCCGCAGCCCGGTCGCGGCGTTGAGCCGGTTGCGCAGTTCGACCGAGGTGAGCGAGTCGAAGCCGAGGTCCTTGAACGCCCGGCCGGGCACCACCGCGTCGGCGGAGCTGTGGCCGAGCACCCCGGCGGCGGCCGTGCACACCACGTCGGTCAGCAGCCGGTCCTGGTCCGCGTCCGCCAACCCGGTCAGTCGTCGTGCCAGGCCGGGACCCGCCACGCCGCCGTCGTCGGCCTTGCGGACCACGGTGGTGACCAGCCTGCGCAGCAGCGGCGGCACCGCACCCGAGGCCCGCACCGCGTCGAGGTCGAGCCGCGCCGGGACCACGTGCGCGTCGGGCAGCCGGTGGGCCGCGTCGAACAGGGCCAGCCCCAGTTCGTCGGACATGCCGCCGCCCACCCGCGCGGCCACCGCACCGCCCATGCCGGCGGCGTTGGCCCACAGTCCCCAGCCCAGCGACTGACCGGTCCGGCCGAGGCTGCGCCGGTAGGAGATGAAGCCGTCGAGGAACGCGTTGGCGGCGGAGTATCCGGCCTGGCCGGCGGTGCCGAAGACCGCCGAGATCGAGGAGAACACGGTGAACATCGCCAGATCCCGGCCGCGCGTCAACTCGTGCAGATGCACCACCGCGTCGACCTTGGGCGCCATCACCCCGGCCACCCGCTCGGCGGTCAGGCCGGTGAACACACCGTCGTCGAGGACCCCCGCGCAGTGCACCACACCGGCGAGACCGTCGATGCCGTCGATCACCGCCGCCAGCGCGGCCCGGTCGGTGACGTCCACCGCGACCACCCGCACCCGCGCATCCAACTCCGGCGCCGGCCCGCCCGAGCGGCTGACCAACACCAGATCCCGCACCCCGTGCGCCTCGACCAGATGCGCCGCCACCAACGCACCCAACCCACCGGTACCACCGGTGATCAACACCGGCCCATCGACCGCACGCGGCACCAGCACCACGTTCTTCCCGACGTGCGCCCCACGACTCATCGTGCCCAGCACACCCGGCAACTCCCGCACATCCGCCACCGTCGGGTCGAGCAGCCGCAGATCCCCCGACTCGAACAGAGCGACCAGCTCGGCCAACATCACCGCCGTGCGCTCCGCACCCGCCTCCGACAGATCGAACGCCCTGTACCAGACACCCAGCTCACGCTCGACCTCGGCAGCGTCGCGGATGTCCGCCTTACCCATCTCCACGAACCGGCCACCCGGGCGCAACATGTGGAGCGAGGCGTCCACGAACTCACCGGCAAGCGAGTCCAACACCACATCCACACCACCGAACACACCCGCGAACCCGAGATCCCGCGACGACGCGATCCGCTCAGGGTCGACGCCGAGCGCTTCGACGGCCGCCCACTTCGCCGGCGACGCCGTCGCGAACACCTCCGCACCCCACAACCGCGCCAACTGCACCGCCGCCGAACCCACACCACCGGCAGCGGCATGCACCAACACCCGCTCACCGGCCCGCAACCCACCAAGGTCCCGCAGCCCGTACCAGGCCGTCAGGAACGCCATCGGCACCGCCGCGCCCTGCGCGAACGACCAACCCCGCGGCATCCGCGCGACCACCCGATGATCCACCACCACCCGCGGCGCGAACCCACCGTGGAACAGCCCGAACACCCGATCACCGACCACCAGGCCCGACACGCCGGCGCCGACCTCGACCACCACACCCGCACCCTCGGAACCCATCACCGCATCCGGATCCGGATACACACCCAGACCCAACAGCACGTCACGGAAGTTCACCCCCACCGCGCGAACCGAGACCCGCACCTCACCCACGCCCAACTCCACATCCGGAGTTGCGACGACATCGAGGCTCGACAACGCACCGTCACCACCCGGGGCCACCCGCCACGACTCCGCAGCCGGCGGCAGGGTGAGCCGGGTGGGCGCGGTGATCAGCCGCGGCGCCAGGATCGTCCCGGCCCGCAGGGCGAGTTCCGGCTCGTCCCCTCGCACGGCCGCGCCGAGCAGCGACCACGAGCGGTCGTCGCCGTCGATGTCGACAAGCACGATCCGGCCCGGGTTCTCACTCTGCGCCGAGCGCAGCAGGCCCCAGACCGCGGTCGCCGCCGGGTCGGTGACCGGACCGGTCGCGGGCACGGCGCCGCTGGTCAGGACCGCCAGCCGGGTGTCGGTGAAGCGTTCGTCGGCCAGCCACGCCCGGGCGGTGTCCAGGGCCTCGGTGGTCAGCGTGTGGGCGGCGGCCGCGAGGCCGTCGCGGGCCGGGTCGGCGATCTGCCACAGGACCAGATCCGGAAGTTCCGCGGCGTCGGGCAGATCGGCGAAACCGGCGTACGTGACGGCGGCGCCGGCCCGCTCGTCGGCGCCGATCGCGGCGAAGGGGGCCGAGCCACCCTGCGGGGCGGGCACGGCGGTCCAGTCCACCGTGTAGAGGGAGCTGTCGGTGACCGGCGCCGGCCGATCCAGCGCGTCGGCGGTGACGGCGCGCATCGCCAGCCGGCCGACCCGGGCCACGGGCGCGCCCGTGCCGTCGGCCACGTCGATGGCGATGCCGGACGATCCGGTGGCGGACAGCCGCACCCGCAGGACACCGGCGCCGGTCGCGAGCAGGCGCACGTCCGTCCAGGCGAACGGCAGCCGGGTGGCGCCCTCGCCGGCCAGGTCGCTGAGGCCGATGGCGTGCAGCGCGGCGTCCAGCAGGGCCGGGTGCACGCCGTACGAGGCCGCCTCGGGCCGGGTGTCCTCGGGCAGCGCCACCTCGGCGTAGACCGCGTCGGCGGAGCGCCAGGCGGCCCGCAGGCCCCGGAACACCGGGCCGTAGGCGAGGCCGGCCCGGTCGGCGAGCTGGTCGTAGAACCCGTCGAGGTCGATGGCGGTGGCGCCGGCCGGGGGCCACGTTGACAGGTCGGCGACGGACCGGTCCGGTGATTCCGCGACCAGGCTGCCGACGGCGTGTCGCTGCCAGGGGGCGTCCGACCCGGGCCGGGACCAGATGCTGACCGGGACGTGTCCGGCGCCGTCGTCGACGCCGACGCCGACCTGAAGCTGGACCCCGTCGGCGGGCAGCACCAGCGGGGCTTCGATGGTGAGTTCCTCGAGCACCGGCCGCCCGGTCCGGCGTCCGGCCGAGGTGGCGAGTTCGACGAAGGCGGTGCCGGGCAGCACGGTACGGCCGAGGACGACGTGGTCGGCGAGCCACGGCTGCCGCTGCGCGGACAGCCGCCCGGTCAGCAGCAGCCCGTCGCCGCCGGCGACGGACACCGTCGCCCCGAGCAGCGGGTGGTCGGCGCGGCCCAGGCCGGCCGCCTCCACGTCGCCGGTGAGGGCCCGGTCCAGGCGCGGCCAGAACCGGCGGCCCTGGAACGCGTACGTGGGCAGGTCGACGCGCGGCGCGGCGGGCAGGATCGCCGTCCAGTCCACCGGCACGCCGACGGTCCACAGCTTCGCGACCGCGTCGAGCACCGTGGCCGCCTCGTCACGGTCCCTGCGCAACGCCGCCGCGTAGGTGAGATCCGGCGCGGCAAGCGCGGACAACACACCCGCCGGCCCGACCTCCAGACAGTGGGTCACCCCGTGCGACGCCAGCCACTGCATGCCGTCGGCGAAACGCACCGCCTCCCGCACGTGCCGCACCCAGTACCCGGCGGTGAACTCCTCCACCGGCTCACCGGTCAGGTTCGACACCACCGGAATACGCGGCGGCGCAAAGGTGATGGTCTCGATGGCCGCCGCGAACTCGGCGAGCATCGGCTCCATCAACGACGAGTGGAACGCATGCGACACCGTCAACCGCGTCGCCTTCGCGAACCGCGGCGCCACCTCGTCGATCGCCTCGGCCGGGCCGGACACGACGACAGAGGTCGGACCGTTGACCGCCGCGATGTCCACACCCGTGCCGGCAATGGTCTCCCGCACCGACTCCTCGGACGCCTGCACCGCCAACATCGCCCCACCGGCCGGCAACGCCTGCATCAACCGACCCCGCGCCGCCACCAGCGTCACCGCGTCATCAAGCGACATCACGTCCGCGACGTGCGCGGCGGCGATCTCACCGATCGAATGCCCCAGCAGGTAGTCCGGGGTGATCCCCCACGACTCGACGAGCCGGAACAACGCCACCTCGACCGCGAACAGACCGGCCTGCGTGTAGACCGTCCGGTGGATCGCCTCGGAGTCGACCGCCGCCCGCAGCGGCATGTCGAGGAGCTGGTCGAAGCGGGCACAGATCGCGTCGAACGCCGCCCCGAACACCGGGAACCGCGCCGCCAGCCCGACACCCATCCCGACGCGCTGCGCGCCCTGCCCGGTGAACAGCACCGCCAGACCGCCCTCGGCCACCACACCCGACAGCGCGGGCGCCTGAAGAACGTTCAGCACGTCGTCGCGGTCAGCGGCCAGCACCACCGCCCGGTGCTCCAGCGCCGCCCGACCCGTCGCCAGCGACCACGCCACCCCCGCCACGTCCAGCTCCGGCTCAGCGGCCACGAAGTCACGCAACCGCCGCACCTGAGCCGTCAACGCCGGCGCCGAGCGCGCCGACACCAGCCACGGCAACGACCCGTCGACCTCGGGCTGCTCGGCCGGCGCCTGCGCCGACCGACCCTCGACCTCGGGCGCCGCGACCGCCGCCGGCAGCGCGACCGGGTCGGGCGCCTCCTCGATGATCACGTGGGCGTTGGTGCCGCTGACGCCGAAGGACGAGACGCCGACGCGACGCGGACGGTCGCCCGGCTGCCAGTCGCGCGCTTCGGTGAGCAGCTCGACGGCGCCGCCGGCCCAGTCGACGTGCGTGGTCGGCTCGTCGACGTGCAACGTCGGCGGCAGCACGCCCGCCTGCAACGCCATCACCATCTTGACGATGCCGGCCACCCCGGCCGCGGCCTGGGTGTGGCCGATGTTCGACTTGACCGAGCCCAGCCAGAGCGGCCGGTCCCGGTGCTGGCCGTAGGTGGCCAGCAGCGCCTGCGCCTCGATCGGGTCACCGAGCCGGGTGCCGGTGCCGTGCGCCTCGACCGCGTCCACGTCCGCCGGGTCCAGCCGGGCGCTGGCCAGCGCCTGCTGGATGACCCGTTGCTGCGCGGGCCCGTTCGGCGCGGTCAGGCCGTTCGACGCGCCGTCCTGGTTGACCGCGGAGCCTCGGACGACGGCGAGCACGCGGTGGTGGTGGCGCCGCGCGTCGGCCAGCCGCTCGACGAGCAGGATGCCGACGCCCTCACCCCAGCCGGTGCCGTCGGCCGCCTGCGCGAACGGCTTGCAGCGGCCGTCGGCGGCCAGGCCGTCCTGCCGGCCGAACTCGGCGAACGCGCCGGGGGTCGCCATGACGGTGACGCCGCCGGCCAGGGCGAGGTCACACTCGCCGTTGCGGAGCGCCTGCATCGCCAGGTGCAGGGCCACCAGCGACGAGGAGCAGGCGGTGTCGACGGTGACCGCGGGGCCTTCCAGCCCGAACGCGTACGAGGTGCGACCGGACAGTACCGCGGCGGCGTTGCCGGTGCTGACGTAGCTGTCGACCGTGCTGTGCAGCAGCAGGGCCGCGTAGTCCTGGCCGTTGGTGCCGGCGAAGACACCGGTGCGGCTGCCGGCGAGCCCGAGCGGGTCGAGGCCGGCCCGCTCGAACGCCTCCCAGCTCGCCTGGAGGAAGAGCCGCTGTTGCGGGTCCATCGCCAGCGCCTCACGCGGGGCGATGCCGAACAGGTCGGCGTCGAAGTCGCCGGCGTCGTGGACGAAGGCGCCGAGCGGTGAGTACAGGCCGGAGGTGTCGGTGGTCCAGCCCCGATCGGTCGGGAAGTCGGCCACGGCGTCGCCGCCGTCGAGCACGAACTCCCAGAGCTCCTCCGGGGTGCGAACGCCGCCGGGGAAACGGCAACTCATCGCGATGATGGCGATCGGCTCGTCGTCCGCGACGGTGGTCGGGGGTGCGATCACGGCGGGAGCGGCGGCCCCGCCCAGGAGTTCGTCGAGGTGCTGGGCGAGCAGCGTCGCGCTGGGATAGTCGAACACCAGGCCGGCCGGCAGCGTCAGGCCGGTGAGCGTCTGCAGCCGGTCGCGGAGTTCGACCGCGGTGAGCGAGTCGATGCCGAGGTCCTTGAACGCCTTGCCGGGCGCGATCCGCTCGACGGTGTCGTAGCCGAGCACCCCGGCGACGGCGGCCCGCACCTCGCCGATCAGGACGGTGCTCCGCTCGGCCGCGGTCATGGCCGCGAACCGGGACTCGGGCCGGCCGGACGGGGAAGCCGGCTCCTCGGCCGCGACGACGTCGGCGAGGAACGGGCTGGGCCGACCGGCGGTGAAGAGCGCGGTGAACTGCGGCCAGTCGACGTCGGCGACGGTCAGGCAGCCGGTGTCGGCGTCGACCGCCTCGGCCAGCGCCTGGATCGCCAGGGCGGGCGGCATCGGCCGCAGCCCGCGACGGCGCAGGTAGTCCTCGGCGCCCTCCTCGGCGGCCAGCATGCCGGCCTCGGCCCAGGGACCCCAGGCCACCGCCGTGCCCGCCTTGCCCGCGGCCCGACGCGCCTGCACCAGGCCGTCCAGGAACGCGTTGCCGGCAGAGTAGGCGGCCTGGCCGCCGCTGCCCCAGACGCCGGAGATCGACGAGAACACCACGAACAGGTCGAGGTCACCGGTCAGGGCGTCCAGGTGGACGGCGCCGGCGACCTTGCCCCGGACGATCTCGGCGAAGTCCGCCGCGTCGGTCTCGGTGAGCAGGCCCACGCCGGAGACGCCGGCCGCGTGCACCACGCCGGACAGGTCCGGGATTCCGGCCAGCAGGTCGGCCACCTGGGCGCGGTCGGAGACGTCGCAGGCCACCACCGACACCTGCGCCGGCGACAGCTCCGCCACCAGTTCGGCGGCGCCGGGCGCGTCCGTTCCCCGGCGGGAGGTCAGCACGAGGCGCCGCACGCCCCGACCGACCAGCCAGCGGGCCACGTGCCCGCCGAGCGCGCCGGTGCCGCCGGTGACCAGGATCGTGCCGTCCCACGTGTGCGGGGCCGGTGGCCGTGGCGGGGTCACCGCGGGCCGCAGCCGGCGGACGAAGACGCCCGAGGACCGCACGGCGGCCTGGTCCTCGACTCCGCCGAGGAGGTCGGCCAGCCGCCGGCGGGTCCGCTCGTCGGTCTCGACCGGCACGTCGACGAGGCCGCCCCACAGCTCCGGCAGCTCCAGCGCCGCGACCCGGCCGGCGCCCCAGACCAGCGAACCCGCGACGTCCGTCAGTGGATCGGATCGGCCGATCGACACCGCGCCCCGGGTGACCCACCAGAGGCGGGCCGGCACGCCGCTGTCGGCCAGGGCCTGCACCGTGGTCAGGAGTCCGTAGTGGGCGTCGGCCGGATTTCCGGCCGGGAGCAGCGACACCACGCCGGCCAGGTCGCCGACGTCGCGGGTGTGCCCGGCGATCGCGGCGGCCAGTGCCTGCCGTTCCAGGTCCTCGGCCGTGACGACCAGCTCGACGAGGTCGAGGCCGGTCCGACCCAGGAACGCCTCGGCCGTTCCGGCCGCCGGGGCCAGGACGAGCCAGGTCCCGGAGGCCGGCTGCGAGGAGTCGGCGACCGGGCGCCAGGTGACGTCGTAGCGCCAGGAGGCCACCTCGGTGGCGGCCACCCGGTCGCGGCGCCACTCGGCGAGCGCGGCGCTGAGCGAGGCCGGGACGTCGGTGTGCAGCAGGTCGTGCAGGCTCTCGCCCTCGACGGCCTGCCAGAACGCCGCCTCCACCGGGTCCGCGGTGGTCGTCGCCGGCAGTTCGAGCGGGGTCAGCCAGTAGTGGTCCCGCTGGAAGGCGTACGTGGGCAGGTCGACGCGGGGCGCGGCCGGCAGGATCGCCGTCCAGTCGACCGGCACGCCGACGGTCCACAGCTTCGCGACCGCGTCGAGCACTGTGGCCGCCTCGTCGCGGTCCCTGCGCAACGCCGCCGCGTAGGTGAGATCCGGCGCGGCAAGCGCGGACAGCACACCCGCCGGCCCGACCTCCAGGCACCGGGTGACCCCGTGGGTCGCCAGCCAGGCCATGCCGTCGTCGAAGCGGACCGCCTCCCGCACGTGCCGCACCCAGTACCCGGCGGTGAACTCCTCGACCGGCTCACCGGTCAGGTTCGACACGATCGGAATGCGCGGCACCCCGAACTCGATGTGCCCGATCGCCGCCGCGAACTCGGCCAGCATCGGCTCCATCAACGACGAGTGGAACGCATGCGACACCGTCAACCGCGTCGCCTTGGCGAACCGCGGCGCCAGCTCGTCGATCGCCTCGACCGGACCGGACACGACGACAGAGGCCGGACCGTTGACCGCCGCGATGTCCACCCCGTCGATCAACGTGCCGCGGACCTCAGCCTCGGACGCCTGCACCGCGAGCATCGCCCCACCGGCCGGCAACGCCTGCATCAACCGACCCCGCGCCGCCACCAGCGTCACCGCGTCGTCCAACGACAAGACACCCGCCACGTGCGCGGCGGCGATCTCACCGATCGAATGCCCCAACAGGTAGTCCGGGGTGATCCCCCACGACTCGACGAGCCGGAACAACGCGACCTCGACCGCGAACAGACCGGCCTGCGTGTACACCGTCCGGTGGATCGCGTCGGAGTCGATCGCGTCGCGCAACGGCATGTCCAGCACCATGTCGAAGCGGGCACAGATCGCGTCGAACGCCGCCGCGAACACCGGGAACCGCGCCGCCAGCCCGACACCCATCCCGACGCGCTGCGCGCCCTGCCCGGTGAACAGGAACGCCAGACCGCCCTCGGCCACCACACCCGACACCGCGGGCGCCCGCAGACCGGCCAGGAAGTCGGCACGGGCTCCGGCCAGCACCACCGCCCGGTGCTCCAGCGCCGCCCGACCCGTCGCCAGCGACCACGCCACCGCCGCCGCATCCAGCTCCGGCTCAGCGGCCACGACGTCGTGCAACCGCCGCACCTGCCCGGCCAGCGCCTCCGCCGACCGCGCCGACACCAGCCACGGCAGCGGACCCTCG
This sequence comes from Micromonospora sp. NPDC049282, assembly GCF_043197045.1. NCBI lineage: Bacteria > Bacillati > Actinomycetota > Actinomycetes > Micromonosporales > Micromonosporaceae > Micromonospora > Micromonospora sp. NPDC049282. The sequence goes on along the minus strand of NZ_JBICSL010000007.1, from coordinate 123,669 downwards.
ACCACGGGCTGCTCGGCCAGCCCCTGCGCCGACACCGGCGGACCCCCGGTCTCGGGCGCCTCGACCACGGCCGGCTCCGCCAGGATCAGGTGCGCGTTGGTGCCACTGATCCCGAACGCCGACACCGCCGCCCGCCGGGGGTTGCCGTTCGGCTCCCACGGCCGGGCGGTGGTGAGCAGCTCCACCGCGCCGGCACTCCAGTCCACGTGCGGGGACGGCTCGTCAACGTGCAACGTCGCCGGCAACACACCATGGCGCATCGCCATGACCATCTTGATGATCCCCGCCACACCCGCAGCCGCCTGAGTGTGACCGATGTTCGACTTGATCGAACCCAACCACAACGGCCGCTCACGATCCTGCCCATAGGTCGCCAGCAACGCCTGCGCCTCGATCGGATCACCCAACCGGGTCCCGGTACCGTGCGCCTCCACCACGTCCACGTCGGCACTCGTCAGACCAGCACTCGCCAGGGCCTGACGGATCACCCGCTGCTGCGCCGGACCATTCGGCGCGGTCAGACCGTTCGACGCGCCGTCCTGGTTGACGGCGCTGCCGGAGATCACGGCCAGGATCTCGTGCCCGTTACGCCGCGCGTCCGACAGCCGCTCCACCAGCAGCATTCCCGCGCCTTCGGCCCAACCCGTGCCGTCCGCCCCGCCGGCGAAGGACTTGCACCGGCCGTCGGAGGCCAGGCCGTCCTGGCGGGCGAACTCCGCGAACACCTCCGGACCCGTGATCACGGTGACTCCACCGGCCAGCGCCAGATCACACTCACCACTGCGTAGGGCCTGGGCCGCCAGGTGCAGCGCCACCAACGACGACGAACACGCCGTGTCCACAGTCATCGCCGGCCCCTCGAACCCGAACGAGTACGACACCCGACCCGAGATCACACTGTTCGCCGTACCGGTCAACACATGCCCGTCACCGGTCTCGGCGAACAACCCACCCGTGCCGTAACCCGAGTTCGACGCACCCACGAACACCCCGACCGGACGGCCGCGCAACGACCGCGGGTCCACCCCGGAGCGCTCCAGGGTCTCCCACGACACCTCCAACAACATGCGCTGCTGCGGATCCATCGCCACCGCCTCACGCGGCGAGATCCCGAACAGACCCGCGTCGAACTGCGCGGCGGTCGGCACGAAGCCGCCGACCGGGGTGTACGACGCACCGGCGGGAACAGCCCATCCCCGGTCGTCGGGGAACGCCGACATGCCATCGACGCCACCCGCGACCAGCCGCCACAGGTCCTCCGGCGACTCGACCGAGCCGGGATACCGACAGGCCATCCCCACGATGACGATGTCGTCACCCTCGACCCGCGCCGGCAGCGCCACCGCCGTGACATCGGCCGTCCCGGCGAGGCCCAGCGCTTCGAGGAGGTGATCGGCCAGGGCCTGCGGGGTCGGGTAGTCGAAGACCAGCGACGATCCCAGGTGCAAACCGGTCGCCGCGTTGATCCGGCTCTTCACCTCCACCGCCGTCACCGAGTCGATGCCGAGATCCCGGAACGCGGTCGCGGCCTCGACCTGGGCCGCCCCGGCGTAACCGAGCGCCTTCGCGGTCTGCGCCCGCACCAACGCCAGCAACTCCCGACGCCGCTCCGCCTCCGACAAACCCGCCAGACGAACCGTCAACCCGCCATCGGTGACCGCCTCCGCCGGGACGACGGCCAGCTCACCGAAGAACGGCGCCGGACGCTGCGCCGCGAACGTCGGCACGAACCGCGCCCAATCCACATCAGCCACCGTCGTGGCCACGTCACCCGCGTCCACCGCCAACGCCAGCGCCTGCATCGCCAGGTCCGGGTCCATCGCGGTCAGGCCACGGCGGGCCAGATAGTCGGCGGCACCGGCCTCACCGGCCATCCCACCCTCGGCCCACGGGCCCCACGCGACCGCCGTGCCCGCCTTGCCCCCCGCGCGGCGCGACTCCACCAACGCGTCCAACACCGCGTTACCGGCCGCGTACGCGGCCTGACCGCCGCTGCCCCACACCCCGGCGATCGACGAGAACACCACGAACAACTCAAGATCATGGTCGGCGGTCGCCTCGTCCAGGTGCAACGCACCGGACACCTTGCCCGACACCACCGCCCCGAACGACTCCGCCGTCACATCGGCCAGTTTCTCCATGCCGGACATCCCGGCCGCATGCACCACGCCCGTCAGACCGTCGATACCGGCCACCACACGCTGGACCGCGTCACGATCCGCGACATCGCACGCCACCACCGACGCCTCGGCGCCCAGGCCGGTCAGCTCGGCGACGAGGTGGTCGGCACCCGGCGCCTGGTCGCCCCGGCGTGACACCAGGACCACTCGGGACGCGCCGCGCCGCGCCGCCCACCGCGCCACCCGCGAACCCAACGCACCCGTGCCGCCGGTGATCAACACCGTGCCCGACAACGACACCGGAGCCACCGAACCCACCGGAGAGGCGGGCCGCAACCTGCGGACGAACACCCCCGACGGACGAACGGCAACCTGGTCCTCACCGCCACCGGCGAGCACCGCCGCGAAGCGGCGACCCTCCCGCTCGCCCAGGACCGCCGGAACGTCGACCAGGCCGCCCCACGTCTGCGGCAACTCGAGCCCGGCGACCCGACCGACACCCCAGACCATCGAGGCGGCAACGTCGGTCACCGACTCCGAACGACCCACCGCGACCGCACCACGCGTGACCGCCCACACCGGCGCGGTGATCCCGGCAGCAGCGAGGTCCTTGAGCGCCGCCACCAGCGGCCAACCCTCGCCGCCGACCCAGACGACACCCCGCACACCGTCGACGACCGGAACGGAACTCGCCCGCACCACCTCGGCACCCGCCGACGCCAGCGCCGACACCACGTCATCCGCCGACGTGTCCGACACCACCAGCCACGTACCCGACAGCACCGCCGGGGCCGGCTCCGGCATCGGCGCCCAACCGACCCGGTACCGCCAGCCCTCCACCACGCTCTGCGAACGACGCCGGCGACGCCACGCGGACAGGGACGGCAACAGGCCGTCCAACGCCGCCGCGTCGTCGGCGGTCAGGCCCAGCTCGGCGACGAGCCCGTCCCGGTCGGCGCTCTCCACCGCCGACCAGAAGCCGCTGTCGTCGCCGCCCGGCGCCGGCGCCGGCTCGGACGGGGTGAGCCAGTAGCGGTCCCGCTGGAAGGCGTAGGTCGGCAGGTCGGCCGGCACGCCACCCCACTCGACGTAGATGGCCGGCCAGTCCACGTTCACTCCGGCGGTGTGCAGGCGGCCGAGCGCGCCGAGCAGCGCTTCGGTCTCGTCCCGGTCCTTCCGGAGCATCGCGACGCAGAGGCCGTCGGCGATCGCGTCCTGGGCGAGGCCGCTGAGCACGGCGGCCGGCCCTACCTCCACACAGCGGGTCACGCCGTGGTCGACGAGCCAGGTCATGCCGTCGTGGAAGCGCACCGCCTCCCGCACGTGCCGCACCCAGTAGTCGGCGGTGAACTCCTCCACCGGCTCACCGGTCAGGTTCGACACCACCGGGATTCGCGGCGACGCATACCTGATGTCCTCGATCGCCGCCGCGAACTCGGCCAGCATCGGCTCCATCGACGACGAATGGAACGCGTGCGAAACAGAAAGCCGCGTCGCCTTGACGAACCGCGGCGCCAACTCCTCGACCGCCTCCACCGGCCCCGACACCACCACCGAGGTCGGACCGTTCACCGCAGCGACGTCCACCCCCGCCGGCAGCACCGCACGCACCTCGGACTCCGACGCCCGCACCGCCAGCATCGCCCCACCGGCCGGCAACGCCTGCATCAACCGACCCCGAGCCGCCACCAACGCCACCGCGTCGTCCAACGACATGACACCCGCCACATGCGCCGCGGCGATCTCACCAATCGAATGACCCAACAGATAATCCGGCGCGACACCCCACGACTCCACCAGCCGGAACAACGCCACCTCGAACGCGAACAAACCCGCCTGCGCGTGCACGGTCCGATGGATCGCATCCGACCCCAACGCCTCCCGCAACCCGTCGAAGCGTTCGACGATCCCGTCGAACACCTCCGCGAACACCGGGAACCGCGCCGCCAACCCGGCACCCATCCCGACCCGCTGCGCACCCTGACCGGTGAACAGGAACGCGGTCCGGCCCGCGACCAGGCCGCCCTCGGCCTCGCCGAGCGCCGCCGCGAAGGACGCGAGATCCGACCCGACGACGACCGCGCGGTGCTCCAGCGACGCGCGCGACGACACAAGTGCCGCGCCCACGTCCACCGGCCGCAGCCCGGGCCGCGCCAGCACGTACTCGCGCAGCCGCTCGGCCTGGGCCCGCAACGCCTCCGGCGTCCGCGCGGACAGCACCCACGGGAGCACGGCCGGGGCCTCGACGACCGGGCGCGCCTCGGCCACCGACGGCGCGGGCTCGCCGTCCTCGTCGCCGAACTCGTCCTCGACCGGGGCGGTGGCGGACGGCGCCTCCTCCAGGATGACGTGCGCGTTGGTGCCGCTGACGCCGAAGGACGAGATGCCGGCCCGGCGCGGGGACTCGCCGGGAGCCCACGGGCGGGCCTCGGTGAGCAGCTCGACCGCGCCTGCGGTCCAGTCCACGTGACTGCTCGGCGCGTCCACGTGCAGGGTGCGCGGCATGGTGTCGTGCCGCATCGCCATGACCATCTTGATCAGGCCGGCGGCGCCCGCCGCGGCCTGCGTGTGCCCGATGTTCGACTTGATCGAGCCGAGCCGGACTGGGCGGTCGTCGGGGCGGTCCTGCCCGTACGTCGCCAGCAGCGCCTGCGCCTCGATCGGGTCGCCGAGCCGGGTGCCGGTGCCGTGCGCCTCGACCAGGTCGACGTCGGCGGGGCTGAGCCGCGCGTTGGCGAGGGCCTGGAGGATGACGCGTTCCTGGGAGGGGCCGTTCGGCGCGGTCAGCCCGTTGCTGGCACCGTCGGAGTTGACGGCGCTCCCCCGGACCACGGCGAGGATCGGGTGGCCCTTGCGGCGGGCGTCCGACAGCCGCTCCACGAGCAGCACGCCGACGCCCTCGGACCAGCCGGTGCCGTCGGCAGCGTCGGCGAACGGCTTGCAGCGGCCGTCGCCGGCCAGGCCGCCCTGGTTGTCGAACTCGGCGAAGATGCCGGGGCTGGTGATCACGGTGACGCCGCCGGCGAGGGCCATCGAGCACTCGCCCTGGCGCAGCGCCTGGGCGGCCAGGTGCAGCGCGACGAGCGACGAGGAGCAGGCGGTGTCGATGGTGACGGCGGGGCCTTCGAGGCCGAGCGCGTAGGCCACCCGGCCGGACACGACACTGCCGGCGGTGCCGGTCAGCAGGTGTCCGTCGGACCCGGCCGGCAGCTCGGCGGCGCCGAGGCCGTAGCCGGACACCGGCGCGCCCATGAACACGCCGACCTGGTCGCCGTGCAGGCTCTGCGGGTTGATGCCGGCCCGCTCGACCGCCTCCCAGCAGGCCTCCAGCGTCAGCCGCTGCTGGGGGTCCATGGTGAGCGCCTCGCGCGGCGAGATGCCGAAGAGCCGGGCGTCGAAGTCGCCCGCGTCGAGGACGAAGCCGCCCTCGCGCCGGTAGTCGCCGGGGCCGGTGGCCCAGCCGCGGTCGGCCGGGAACCCGCCGATGCCGTCCCGGCCGTCGGCGACGAGCTGCCACAGCTCCTCCGGCGAGGTGACGCCGCCGGGGTACCGGCAGCTCATCCCGACGATCGCGATCGGTTCGCGCTCGCGGGACTCGGCGACACGCAGCCGGCGACGCGCGTGCCGCAGATCCGTCGTGACCCGCTTGAGATAGCCGAGATACTTCTCTTCGTCCGCCACTCGTTTCACCCGTCCAGGCAAGCGTTTTCCGGGCAGCATGAGCCGTTCCGGCGACCGCGGAATTGACGATGGAGAACCGGGTGAACACTGGCCGCCCGGCACGACACTGCTGTTTGACCGGAGCCTATGGGCGGGTTCGGAAGGCCAACAACCCCTACCGGAGGCCGGGAGCCCGAGGGCCCCCGACCTCCGTCACGCCTGGTCGAGCTGCTGCTTGATGAAGTCGATCAGCTCGTCGTCGCTGGCCGACATCAGCTCGTCGGGGGTCGTCTCCACCGTTTCCACCGGGCGTCCGGTGTTCCACCGCGACAGGAACGCGTTGAGCCGCATGGCGATCCGGGCGCGGGCGACGCCGTCGAGTTCGACGCCGGCGGCCTCCAGGTGGTCGAGCTGGGCGAGGAACGGCTCCACGGCCGACTCCGGCGCCCCGACGACGAGGTCGTGCAGCAGCGTGGCCACCGCGGCCGGGCTGGGGTGGTCGAACACCAGGCTGGCCGGCAGCTCGGCGCCGGTGGCGGCCTTGAGCCGGTTACGCAGCTCGACGGCGGTCAGGGAGTCGAAGCCGAGTTCCTTGAACGCGCGGCCGCCCGGTACGGTGGCGATCGTGGCGTGCCCGAGGACGGCGGCCACCTCCCGGCGTACCAGCGTCAGCAGTTCTTCCGCCTGCTCGCCGCGCGGCAGCGGCAGCAACCGCTCGCGGAGGCCGGCGTTCGCCCGGGGCGCGTCGACCGGCCGCTCCCCGGCCAGCAGGTCGGCGAAGAGCGCGGACGGCCGCCCGGCCGTGAAGGTCTCGGCGAACCGCTCCCAGCTGACGTCGGCGACGGTGACCTCGACGTCGCCGCCGTCGACCGCCCGTTCCAGCGCGGCCATGGCGGCCGTCGGGTCCAGCGCGGCCAGGCCGCGACCGCGCAGGTACTCCTCGGCCTCCGGGTCGGCCGCCATGCCGGAACCGGCCCAGGGGCCCCACGCGATCGCGGTGCCCTTCTGCCCGCGGTCGCGCCGGGACCGGACGAGCGCGTCGAGGAACGCGTTGCCGGCCGCGTACGCGCCCTGCCCGCCGCTGCCCCACACCCCGGAGATCGACGAGAACACCAGGAACAGGTCCAGGTCACGGGTCTGCGCGTCGAGGTTGACCGCGCCGGCCACCTTGCCGTGCAGCACCTCGGCGAACTCGGCCGGCGTGACGTCGGCCAGCCCGGTGAGCCCGTTGACCCCGGCGGCGTGCACGACGCCGGTCAGGTCCGACACGGTCGCGAGCAGCTCGGCCAGTGCGGCCGGGTCGGCCACGTCGCACGCCGAGACGGTCGCCCGCGCGCCGAGCCCGGCCAACTCGGCGACCAGGTCGGCGGCTCCCGGCGCGTCCGGTCCGCGGCGGGACACCAGCAGCAGGTGCTCGGCGCCCCGGGCGGCCAGCCAGCGGGCGGTTTGCGCGCCGAGCGCGCCGGTTCCGCCGGTGACGAGGATCGTGCCGCGCGGCTGGTAGGGGGTCGCCGCGACCGGCGCCGCGGCGGGGCGCAGGCGGCGGACGAGGACCCCGGCGGGACGTACGGCGATCTGGTCCTCCCCGGCCACGGTCAGCGCCGCGGCCAGCCGGTCGGCGTCCCGGGCGGTCAGCGCCGCGGGCACGTCGACCAGGCCACCCCAGCGGCGCGGGAACTCCAGCGCCGCCACCCGGCCGAGCCCCCAGAGCTGGGCCTGGGCCGGGTCGCCGAGCGGCTCGACCGCGGCGACCGACACCGCGCCGCGGGTCAGGCACCACAGCGGGGTGAGCACGTCGGCGTCGTCGAGCGCCTGCAACAGCGTGGTCAGCCGGGTGGCGGCGTCCGGGCCGTCGAACACGCACAGCATCCCGGCCGGTTCCGGCCGGTCGGCGAGCTGTTCCGCCAACTCGCGCCGGTCGACGTCGGCGTCGAGCACCAGCTCGGCCGGGTCCGCGCCGGCCGCTCCCAGCGCCGCGACGACGTCCTCGGCGTCGCCGCCCGCGGTGACGACCAGCCAGTTCCCGGCGAGCCGTGGCGTGGCCGGCGGGTCGATCCGCTGCCAGGCCGGGGCGTAACGCCAGGCGTCGGTGGGGGACGCCGCGGCCGGGCGGGCCGCGGGGCTGACCTCGGGCCAGAACCGCTGCCGCTGGAACGGGTACGTGGGCAGGTCGGCCAGCCGGCCGCGGTGACCACCGAAGACCGCGGCCCAGTCCACGTCGACGCCGGCCACGTGCAGCGCGGCGGTCGCCTGGAGCACCGCGGTCGCCTCGTCCCGGTCCCCGCGCAGCATCGGGGCGAGCGTGAAGGCGCCGTCCCGGTCGGCCAGGCACGACTGCACCATCCCGGCCAGCACGCCGGACGGGCCCACCTCGGCGAACCGGGTGACGCCGGCGCCGGCCAGGTGGCCCACGCCGTCGGCGAACCGGACCGCCTCCCGGACGTGGCGCACCCAGTACCCGGTCGAGAAGCTCTCGACCGGTTCGTTTGTCAGGTTGGACAGCACCGGGATGCGCGGCGCCTGGTACGCGACGTCCGCGATCGCCGACGCGAACTCGGCCAGCATCGGCTCCATCAGCGGGGAGTGGAACGCGTGCGAGACGTTGAGCCGGGTGGTCTTCGCGAACCGCGGCGCCAACTCGTCGATCGCCTCGGCCGAGCCGGAGACGACGACGGCCGTGGGGCCGTTGATCGCGGCGATGCCCACCCGGTCGGCGTACCGGGTCAGCACGTCGCGTACCTCGGCCTCGGTGGCCTGCACCGCCAGCATCGCCCCGCCCGCCGGCAGCGCCTGCATCAGCCGGCCGCGCGCGGCGACCACTGTCACCGCGTCGTCGAGGGACAGCGCGCCGGCCACGTGCGCGGCCACGATCTCGCCGATCGAGTGGCCCAGCAGGTGGTCCGGGGTGACGCCCCACGACTCCAGCAGGCGGAAGAGCGCCACCTCGACCGCGAAGAGCCCGGCCTGGGTGTGGTCGGTGCGGTGGATCAGCTCGGATCCGCCGAGGACGACCTCGCGCAGCGGGGTGTCGAGCAGGCCGTCGAACCGGGCGCAGACGGCGTCGAACGCGGCGGCGTAGACCGGGTGCCGCTCGTACAGTCCGCGTCCCATGTGCGGACGCTGTGAGCCCTGCCCGGAGAACAGGAAGGCGAGCCCGCCGCGGGTCGCCGCGCCCCGGACCAGGTTGCCGGCCGGCTCGTCCCGTTCGAGCGCGCCGAGGCCGGCCCGGAAGTCGTCCGGGTGCGTACCGATCACCACGGCCCGGTGCTCCAGCGCGCGACGGCCCAGCGCGAGGTCGTGTCCGACGCGGAAGACGTCCTGGTCCGGCTGGGCGCCGAGGCGGGCGGCCTGATCGCGTACGCCGGCCGGGGTCTTCGCGGACAGCAGCCAGGCCACCGGGCCGGCCGGGATCTCGACGTCGGCCGGCTCCTCCTCGTACGCCTCCAGGATGGTGTGCGCGTTGGTGCCGCTGAGGCCGAACGACGAGACGCCCGCGCGGCGCGGACGGTCCCCGGCCGGCCAGTCCCGCGCCTCGGTGAGCAGCTCGACCGAGCCGGCCGACCAGTCCACGTGCGGGGTCGGCGCGTCCACGTGCAGCGTCGGGGGCAGCACGCCGTGGCGCAGCGCCAGCACCATCTTGATGACGCCGGCCACGCCCGCGGCGGCCTGGGTGTGCCCGATGTTGGACTTGATCGAGCCGAGCCAGAGCGGGTGGTCCCGGTCCTGGCCGTACGCGGCGATCAGCGCCTGGGCCTCGATCGGGTCGCCGAGCTTCGTGCCGGTGCCGTGCGCCTCCACCGCGTCCACGTCGGACGGAGTGAGGCCGGCCGAGACGAGCGCCTGCCGGATGACCCGCTGCTGCGACGGCCCGTTCGGGGCGGTCAGACCGTTGCTGGCGCCGTCCTGGTTGATCGCGGAGCCACGCACGACGGCGAGGATCTGGTGGCCCTGCCGCCGGGCGTCGGAGAGCCGCTCGACGACGAGGACGCCGGCGCCCTCCGCCCAGCCGGTGCCGTCGGCGGCCGCGGCGAAGGCCTTGCACCGGCCCTCGGCGGCGAGCCCGTCCTGCCGGGCGAACTCCACGAACGCGCCCGGGGTGGACATCACCGTCACGCCGCCGACGACCGCCAGCGAGCACTCCCCGGCCCGCAGGGCCTGCATCGCCAGGTGCAGCGCGACGAGCGAGGAGGAGCAGGCGGTGTCGACGGTCATCGCCGGGCCCTCGAGCCCGAACGTGTAGGCGATCCGGCCGGACAGGACCGCGGCGGCGTTGCCGGTGCTCACGAAGCCGTCGACGAGCGGGTCGCCGGAGCCGAGCACGACTCCGGTGTAGTCCTGGCCGTTGGTGCCGGCGAAGACCCCGGTGCGGCTGCCGCGCAGCGACCCCGGATCGATGCCTGCTCGTTCGAACGCCTCCCACACCGATTCCAGCAGCACCCGCTGCTGCGGGTCCATCGCCAGCGCCTCGCGGGGCGACACCCCGAACAGTTCCGCGTCGAACGCGGTGGCGTCCTCGACGAAGCCGCCGACGCCGACCGGCAGGCCGGCGCCCCAGCCGCGGTCGGTCGGGAAGCCGGACAGCCCGTCGCCGCCCGCGAGCAGCAGTTGCCACAGCTCGTCGGGGTTGGTGACGCCGCCGGGGAACCGGCAGGACATGCCGACGATGACGATCGGGTCGTCGCCGTCGCGTTCCGGACCGCCCGCCGGTTCCGCCGGCGCGCCGGCCGTGCCGGTCAGCTGCTCACGCAGGTGGTCGGCGAGCGCGGCCGGGGTGGGGTGGTCGAAGACCAGCGTCGCGGGCAGCGGCATCGCGGTCGCCCGGGTGAGCAGGTTGCGCAGCTCGACCCCGGTCAGCGAGTCCAGGCCCAGGTCGCGGAACGCGCGGTCCGGGTCGATGTCGGCGGCGGAACCGTGGCCGAGCACCAGCGCCGTGCTCTCGCAGACCACCCGCCGCAGCTCCGCCGGCGAGATGCCGGCGGCCACCGCCGTGCCGGCGGCATCCTGCCGGGAGACGGGTGCGAGCACGTCGAGCAGCCGGTCGGTGCGGCCGGTGGCCATCACCGGCCAGTCGGCGTCGGCGACCAGGACCGCCGGCGTGCCCTCGGCGACGGCCGACGCGAACGCCGCCATCGCGCGCGCCGGGTCCATCGGCGCGAGGCCGCCCCGGCTCAGCCGCCGGCCGACCGCGTCTCCGCCGGCCATGCCGCCGTCGGCCCAGGGTCCCCAGGCGATCGACGTGGCGGGGAGACCGCGGGCCTGCCGGTCCCGGGCGAGCGCGTCCAGACCGGCGTTCGCCGCCGCGTAGTTGGCCTGCCCCGGGCTGCCGATCGTGCCGGCCACCGAGGAGAACAGCACGAACATCGAGAGGTCGCCGGTCAGCTCGTCCAGGAGGCGGGCGGTTCCCACCTTCACCCGGGCGACCTCGGTGATCCGTTCCGGGGTGAGGGATTCCAGGACGCCGTCGTCGAGGATGCCGGCCGCGTGCACGACGCCCCGCCAGGGCTGGGCGGCGACCAGTTCCCGCAGCGCCGCCTCGTCGGTGACGTCGCAGGCCGCCACGGTCGCCTCGGCGCCGAGGGCGGTGAGTTCCGCGAGCAGGTCGGCGGCGCCGGGCGCGTCGAGGCCGCGTCGGCTGCTCAGCACCAGCCGGCCGACTCCGGCCTCGGCGAGCCAGCGGGCGACGTGCGCGCCGAGCGCGCCGGTCCCGCCGGTGATCAGCACCGGGCCGTCCGGCGGTACGAAGTCGGCGCCGGTGCCGGGCGCCCGGTCGAGCCGGCGGGCGAACGCCCCGGCGGGGCGGATCGCGACCTGACTCTCGTCGCGCCGGGCCAGTGTCGCGACGAGCCGGTCGGCGGCCCGCTCGTCGAGCGCCGGCGGCAGGTCGACGAGGCCGCCCCAGCGGTGCGGCAGTTCCAGCGCGGCCACCTGGCCGAGCCCCCAGACCTGGGCGGCGGCGACGTCGGTCAGCGGCTCGGACGCCGCGACGCTCACCGCGCCGCGGGTCAGGCACCACAGCGGGGCGTCCGATTCCACGTCGCCGAGCGCCTGCAGCAGGGCGGTGGTGACGAGGACGCTGTCGTCGCCGGGGCCGGGCAGCACGACGACCCCGTCGAACGCCTCGTCGAGCAGCCGGTCGGCGATGGAGTAGCGGTCGTCGCCGGACGTGAGGGGCAGCCGGGCCGGTTCGGCGCCGGCGCGGGTGAGCGCGGCGGTGACGTCCGCCGGGTCGGTCCCGTCGGCGGTGACCACGAGCCAGCGTCCGGCGAGTGCCGTCCGGGCGAGGTCGATCGGCTGCCAGGTGACGTGGTGGTGCCAGGTGTCGTTCTCGGCCGGCCGGTCGCCGTGGTGGCGGCAGGCGGTGACCGGTTCGGCCCAGTAGTGCTTGTGGTGGAAGGCGTACGTGGGCAGGTCGACGCGGGGCGCGGCCGGCAGGATCGCCGTCCAGTCGACCGGCACGCCGACGGTCCACAGCTTCGCGACCGCGTCGAGCACCGTGGCCGCCTCGTCACGGTCCCTGCGCAACGCCGCCGCGTAGGTGAGATCCGGCGCGGCCAGCGCGGACAACACACCCGCCGGCCCGACCTCCAGGCACCGGGTCACCCCGTGGCCGGCGAGCCACTGCATGCCGTCGCCGAAGCGCACCGCCTCCCGCACGTGCCGCACCCAATACTCGGAAGTGAACTCCTCCACCGGCTCACCGGTCAGGTTCGACACCACCGGAATCCGCGGCCGGGCGTAGTCGATCTCCGCGGCCACGGACGCGAACTCGGCCAGCATCGGCTCCATCAACGACGAGTGGAACGCGTGCGACACCGTCAACCGGGTCGCCTTCGCGAACCGCGAGGCCAGCTCGTCGATCGCGTGCGCCGGGCCGGAGATGACGATCGAGGTCGGGCCGTTGACCGCCGCGATGTCGACACCGGCGCCGGCGATGATCTCCCGTACCGACTCCTCGGTCCCCTGCACCGCGAGCATCGCCCCGCCGGCGGGCAGGCCCTGCATGAGCACGCCCCGCAGCGCCACCAGGGAGACGGCGTCGTCCAGGTCGATGACGTCGGCGACGTGCGCGGCGGCGATCTCCCCGATCGAATGGCCCAGCAGGTAGTCCGGGGTGATCCCCCACGACTCGACGAGCCGGAACAACGCCACCTCGACCGCGAACAGACCGGCCTGCGTGTACACCGTCCGGTGGATCGCCTCGGAGTCGATCGCGTCGCGCAACGGCACGTCCAGCACCATGTCGAAGCGGGCACAGATCGCGTCGAACGCCGCCGCGAACACCGGGAACCGCGCCGCCAGCCCGACACCCATCCCGACGCGCTGCGCGCCCTGCCCGGTGAACAGGAACGCCAAACCGCCTTCGGACACCACACCCGACACCGCGGGCGCCCGCAGACCGGCCAGGAAGTCGGCACGGGCTCCGGCCAGCACCACCGCCCGGTGCTCCAGCGCCGCCCGACCCGTCGCCAGCGACCACGCCACCGCCGCCGCATCCAGCTCCGGCTCAGCGGCCACGACGTCGTGCAACCGCCGCACCTGCCCGGCCAGCGCCTCCGCCGACCGCGCCGACACCAGCCACGGCAGCGGACCCTCGACCACGGGCTGCTCGGCCAGCCCCTGCGCCGACACCGCCGACACCGGCGGCCCCTCGGCCTCGGCCGCCTCGACCACGGCCGGCTCCGCCAGGATCAGGTGCGCGTTGGTGCCACTGATCCCGAACGCGGACACCGCCGCCCGCCGCGCCCGCTCCCGCGCCCGCCACGGCTGAGCCGCCGTGAGCAGCTCCACCGCGCCTGCGGACCAGTCCACGTGCGGGGACGGCTCGTCGACGTGCAACGTCGCCGGCAACACACCATGGCGCATCGCCATGACCATCTTGATGATCCCCGCCACACCCGCCGCCGCCTGGGTGTGACCGATGTTCGACTTGATCGAACCCAACCACAACGGCCGCTCACGATCCTGCCCATAGGTCGCCAGCAACGCCTGCGCCTCAATCGGATCACCGAGCTTCGTGCCCGTACCGTGTGCCTCCACCACGTCCACGTCGGCACTCGTCAGACCAGCACTCGCCAGGGCCTGACGGATCACCCGCTGCTGCGCCGGACCATTCGGCGCCGTCAGACCGTTCGACGCGCCGTCCTGGTTGATCGCGGAACCGGCGATCACGGCCAGGACCCGGTGCCCGAGCCGCTCCGCGTCACCACGACGCTCCACCAGCAGCATCCCGACGCCCTCGCCCCAACCCGTGCCGTCGGCGCCACCGGCGAACGACCTGCACCGCCCGTCCGACGACAGGCCGTCCTGACGGGCGAACTCCGCGAACACCTCCGGACCCGTGATCACCGTGACCCCACCCGCCAACGCCAGATCACACTCACCACTACGCAACGCCTGCGCCGCCAGATGCAACGCCACCAACGACGACGAACACGCCGTGTCCACAGTCATCGCCGGCCCCTCGAACCCGAACGAGTACGACACCCGACCCGAGATCACACTGTTCGCCGTACCGGTGAGCGCATGACCATCCGCACCGTCAGCGGTGTAACCCGAGTGCGACGCGCCGACGAACACCCCGACCGGGCGACCCCGCAGCGACCGCGGATCCAGCCCGCACCGTTCCAGCGTCTCCCACGACACCTCCAGCAGCAGCCGCTGCTGCGGATCCATCGCCACCGCCTCACGCGGCGAGATCCCGAACAGGCCCGCGTCGAACTGCGCGGCGGTGTGCACGAAACCACCGGTCTGGGCGTACGGCGTCCGGGCCGGCACCTGCCATCCCCGGTCGATCGGGAACCCGGAGGTGCCGTCCACGCCGTCCGCGACGAGCCGCCACAGGTCCTCCGGTGACTCGACGCCACCGGGATAGCGGCAGGCCATCCCGACGATGACGATGTCGTCGCCCGCCACCGGCGCCGACACCGGCACGATCACCTCCGACGGGACGCCGCCGAGCAGGTCGTGCAGGTGCCGGGCCAGGGCCTCCGGCGAGGGATGGTCGAACACCAGCGACGACGGCAGGGGCAGGGACAGCTCGCGCTGGAGGGCGTTGCGCAGGTCGACCGCGGTCAGCGAGTCGAAACCGAGGTCGTGGAACGCCGTCGCCGGGGTGATCTCGGTGGCGTCGGCGAAGCCGAGCACCGCGGCGGCCCGCATCCGTACCAGGTCGAGGAGCGCGGGCAGCTCGCGCCGTGCGCCCGGTTCGGACGCCGCCGGCGTCGCGGCGTGCGGGGCGACCAGGCCGTCGAAGAGTCGGCTCGGGCGGCCGGCGGTGAACGCGTCGGTGAACCGCGGCCAGTCGACGTCGGCGACGACGAGTTCGGTGTCGCCGTGGTCGACGGCCCGCGCGAACGCGGTCATCGCCAGCGCCGGTCGCATCGCCCTGAGGCCCCGGCGGCGCAGGTGGTCGGCGGCCACGTCGTCCGAGGCGAGGCCGATCTCGGCCCACGGACCCCAGGCCACGGCGGTGGCCGGGGCGCCCCGGGCGGCGCGCGCGGCGGCCAGCGCGTCGAGGTGGGCGTTGGCGGCGGCGTACGCGGCCTGGCCGCCGCTGCCCCAGATGCCGGCGATCGAGGAGAAGACGACGAACCGGTCCAGGTCGGCCTCGGTGAGCAGGGCGTCGAGGTGGACCGCGCCGAGCACCTTTCCGGTGACGACGTCGGCGTACCCGGCGGTGTCGGTGTGCGCCAGGTCGAGCGAGGGTGCGACGCCCGCGGCGTGCACCACGGCGTGCACCGGCACGTCGGGGGCGATGCCGTCGAGGACCGCGACGAGCGCGTCCCGGTCGGCGACGTCGACCGCCGCGACGGTGACCCGGCTGCCCAGCGTGACCAGCTCGGTCTGGAGGGCCCGCGCCCCGGGGGCGTCGATTCCCCGGCGGCTGGTGAGCAGCAGGTGGGGCGCGCCCCGGGCGGCCAGCAGGCGGGCCACCTCGGCGCCGAGCGCCCCGGTGCCGCCGGTGATGACGGTCGTGCCGCGGGGCTGCCACGGCGTCGCCGGCCGGCTCACCGGCGCCGCGGTGATGCGACGCCCGAAGACCCCGGAGGCGCGTACGGCGATCTGGTCCTCGGTCCGCTGGGCGAGCGCCGCGGCGAGCCGCTCTCCGGCCTTGGCGTCGAGGGTGTCGGGCAGGTCGATCAGGCCGCCCCAGCGCTGCGGCAGTTCCAGCGCGGCGACCCGGCCGAGGCCCCAGAACTGGGCCTGGGCGGGCCGTCGCAGCGGGTCGGAGCGGCCGACCGACACCGCGCCACGGGTGACGCACCACAGCGGGGCGGCGATGTCCGCGTCGGCCAGGGCACGGATCAGGTCGAGGGTGACGCCGATCCCGGCCGGAACCGCCGGGTGGCGGGGGTCGGGCGCGTCGGCCGGCCCGGTGAGGGCGAGGACGCCGGTCAGCTCCGGGTGGTTGCCGAGCCGGTCGGGGCCGGTCGCCAGCCGGACCGTGGCGCCGGCCGTCTCCAGCGCGTCCCGCACGCCGGACGGATCGACGTCTTCCGGGGCGACGAGCAGCCAGACGCCGGTCAGGTGGCCGGCCGGCAACGCGTCGAAGGGCTGCCAGCCGGCCCGCATCCGCCAGCCGTCGGCGGTGGTCGCCGCCCGGCTGCGGCGCCGCCAGGACGACAGCACCGGGACCACCGGGCGCAGCAGGTCGTCGGTGGCGTCGAGCACGCCGGCGAGGCCGGTGAGGTCTTCGCGCTCGACGGCGTCCCAGAAGCCGGCGTCGCCGGACTCGGCGTCGAGCGCGGACGCGGGCCGCCGGCCGGGGTCGAGCCAGAACCGCTCGTGCTGGAAGGCGTACGTGGGCAGGTCGACCACGGTGCCGCCGGGGTGTGCGGTCACCGCCGCCCAGTCCACGTCGTGCCCGGCGACGTGCAGGTCGGCCAGCGCCTGGAGCACCGTCCGGTCCTCCTCGGCGTCCTTACGCAGGGCCGGGGTGCTCGTCAGCGTCGGGGCGACGTCGCGGGCCATGGTGGTGAGGACGGCGGCCGGCCCGATCTCCACGCACCGGCTCACGCCGTGCGCCGCGAGCCATTCCACCCCGTCGGCGAACCGCACCGTCTCCCGCACGTGTCGCACCCAGTAGTCGGCGGTGAACTCCTCGATGGGCTGGCCGGTCAGGTTCGACACCACCGGAAGGCGCGGCGTCCCGAACGTGACGGGCTCGATCGCCGCCGCGAACTCGGCCAGCATCGGCTCCATCAACGACGAGTGGAACGCGTGCGACACGGTGAGCCGGGTGGTCTTGGCGAAGCGCGGCGCCAGCTCGTCGATCGCCTCGACCGGGCCGGAGACGACCACCGACGTCGGCCCGTTGACCGCGGCGATGTCGACGCCCGTGCCGGTGATGGTCTCCCGCACCGACTCCTCGGACGCCTGCACCGCGAGCATCGCCCCGCCGGCCGGCAGCGCCTGCATCAACCGACCCCGGGCCGCCACCAACGTCACCGCGTCAGGCAGCGACAGCACACCCGCGACGTGGGCCGCGGCGATCTCGCCGATCGAGTGGCCCAGCAGGAAGTCGGGGGTCGTCCCCCACGACTCCAGCAGCCGGAACAGGGCGACCTCGACCGCGAACAGCCCTGCCTGGGTGTGCACCGTCTGATGGATCGCGTCGGAGTCGAGGGCCTCCCGCAACCCGTCGAACCGGGCCACGATCCCGTCGAACGCCGCCGCGAAGACCGGGAACCGCTCGGCCAGCCCGGCACCCATCCCGACCCGCTGCGCGCCCTGACCGGTGAACAGGAACGCGGTCTTCCCGGCCGTGGCGGCGCCACCGGCCCGGCCGGACTCGATGTCGGCGAGGCCGGTCAGGAAGCCCGGTACGTCGGACGCGACGACCGCGGCACGATGGGCGAGCCGGGCCCGCGTCGTGGCCAGCGAGACCGCGACGTCGGCCGGCGCCGGGCCGTCGGCGAGCAGCTCCCGCAGGTTGGCGGCCTGCGCCCGCAGCGCCGCCTCGGTACGGCCGTGCACCGTCCAGACCACGGGACGGTCCACCGGCTCCGGCGCGGACGGTACGGCTTCCACCGGCGGCGCTTCGAGGATCGCGTGCGCGTTGGTGCCGCTGATGCCGAACGACGACACGGCGAACCGCCGGGGCCGGTCGTCGGCGCCGTCCCACGGTCGCGCCTCGGTCAGCAGTCGCACGGAGCCGGTGGACCAGTCGACCTGAGGGGTCGGCTGGTCGACGTGCAGGGAGGCCGGCAACGTGTGGTGCCGCAGCGCCATCACCATCTTGATGATCCCGGCGACGCCGGCGGCGGCCTGGGTGTGGCCGATGTTGGACTTCACCGAGCCGAGCCACAACGGCCGGTCCCGGTCCTGGCCGTAGGTGGCCAGCAGCGCCTGCGCCTCGATCGGGTCGCCGAGCGCGGTGCCGGTGCCGTGCGCCTCGACCACGTCGACGTCGGTCGGGGCGAGGTCCGCGTTCGCCAGCGCCTGAGTGATGACCCGCTGTTGGGCGGGGCCGTTGGGGGCGGTGAGGCCGTTGGAGGCGCCGTCGGAGTTGACCGCGCTGCCGCGCACCACCGCGAGGATCCGGTGGCCGAGGCGCTGCGCGTCGGACAGCCGCTCGACCACCAGCACCCCGGCGCCCTCGGCCATGCTCGTGCCGTCGGCGGCGGCCGCGAACGGCTTGCACCGGCCATCGGCGGCCAGCCCGCGCTGCCGGGCGAACAGCGTGAAGATGCCCGGATTGGTGAGCACGGTGACGCCGCCGGCCAGGGCGAGATCGCACTCGCCGGCGCGCAGCGCCTGTACGGCCAGGTGCAGCGCGACCAGCGAGGAGGAGCAGGCGGTGTCGATGGTCACGGCCGGGCCTTCGAGGCCGAACTGGTAGGCGACCCGGCCGGACATGATGCTTGTCGCCGCGCCGGTCAGCAGGTGTCCTTCCACCTCGTCGGGCAGCTCGACGCCGACGCCGTAGTTGGAGGACGCCGCGCCGACGAACACGCCTGTGGGTGAGCCGCGTAGCGAGTCCGGGGAGATTCCGGCGCGCTCCAGCGCCTCCCACGACACCTCCAGCAGCAGCCGCTGCTGGGGGTCCATCGCCAGGGCCTCACGCGGGGAGATACCGAACAGGCGGGCGTCGAAGTCGGCGGCGGCGTCGACGAATCCGCCTTCGCGCACGTAGGTGGTGCCGGGGCGGTCCGGGTCCGGGTCGTACAGGTTCGCCAGGTCCCAACCCCGATCCTGCGGGAACCCGGTAATCGCGTCGCGGCCGCCGGCCACCACGTCCCAGAGCTGCTCCGGCGACGACACGCCACCCGGCAGCCGGCACCCCATGCCCACCACCACGATCGGGTCGTTCCCGACCCCCACCGCGGGCGTGCGGAGACGCGCGACCGGGCCGCCGGCACCGGTCAGCCGCTCGCGCAGGAACCCGGCCAGCGCGGCCGGCGAGGGGTAGTCGAAGACCAGCGTCGCGGGCAGCAGCACACCGGTCGTCGCGCGCAGCCGGTTGCGCAGCTCGACCGAGGTCAGCGAGTCGAAGCCGAGCGCCTTGAACGCCTGGTCGGCTCCCATGGTGTCGGCGGTGCCGTAGCCGAGCACCGCGGCCGCGTTGGTGGTCACCAGGTCGAGCAGGAGGCCGTGCTGTGCGGCCGGCGTCATCCCGGCGAGCTTCGCGGGCAGCGAGCCCGCCTCGGCGCGGGCCGTGTTCGCCTGACGCAGGGCGGGCCGAACGAGTTTCCGGAGCAGGGCCGGCACCTCGACGTCCCCGGCGCGGTAGCCGGACAGGTCCAGACTGATCGGCACCACATGCGGCGACGGTAGGCGCAACGCCTCGTCGAACAACGCCACACCCAACCCCGACGACAACACCCCACCGATACGCGCCACCGCACGCCCACTCAAATGCGACGTCATCTCCG
Source organism: Micromonospora sp. NPDC049282 (assembly GCF_043197045.1). Classification (NCBI taxonomy): domain Bacteria; kingdom Bacillati; phylum Actinomycetota; class Actinomycetes; order Micromonosporales; family Micromonosporaceae; genus Micromonospora; species Micromonospora sp. NPDC049282. The sequence continues at coordinate 104,015 of NZ_JBICSL010000007.1, read as the reverse complement.
ACAACGCCGCCCACAACCCCCACCCCAACGACAACCCCGGCAAACCCTCAGCCCGCCGCCGCGCAACAAGACCATCAAGGAACGCATTCGCCGACGCGTACGCCGCCTGACCCGCCGTGCCGAACGTCGCCGAGGCTGACGAGAACACCACGAACCACGCCAGATCCCGGTCCCGCGTCAACTCGTCCAGATGAGCCGCCGCCACCGCCTTCCCCGCCCACACCGACGCCACCCGCTCCGCCGACAGGCCCTCGAACGCGCCGTCATCGAGCACACCCGCCAGATGCACCACACCCGACAAGTCCTCGATCCCGTCGAGCACCTCCGCCAACGCCGCCCGATCGGCCACGTCCACCGCGACCACCCGTACCTCGGCCCCGGTCTCCCGCAACCGTGCGACGAGATCCTCGGCCCCGGGCGCGGCCGGACCACGACGCGACAGCAGCACCAGATCCCGTACGCCGTGCGCGGCCACCAGGTGCTCCGCGAACAGGCCACCCAGCACGCCCGTGCCACCGGTCAACAGGACCGTGCCCGACGGCGCCGACGGGATCGTCAACACGATCTTGCCGACGTGCCGGCCCTGCGACATGAACCGGAACGCCTCCGCCGCGTCCCGCACGTCCCACGCCCGCAACGGCAGCAGGGCGACCGCGTCGCGTTCGACCAGTTCCACCACCTCGGCCTGGATCGCGGCGATCCGGTCGACGCCGATCCGGGTCAGGTCGAAGACGGAGTACGCGACGCCGCGCGCGGCCGGCTCGTCGGCGTCGCGGATGTCGGCCTTGCCCATCTCCACGAAGCGGCCACCGGCGCCGAGCATCCGCAACGACGCGTCGATGAACTCACCCGCGAGCGAGTTCAACACCACATCCACCGCGCCGAACTTCGCCTCGAAACCGGTGTCCCGCGACGACGCGATGTGCGCGTCGTCCAGACCCAGACCCCGCAACACCTCCCACTTGGCCGGCGACGCGGTCGCGAACACCTCCACCCCCCACGCCCGCGCCAACCGCACCGCCGCCATACCGACGCCACCGGCGCCGGCGTGCACCAACAGCCGCTCCCCCGCCCGCAGGCCGGCCACGTCCCGCAACCCGAAGAACGCCGTCACGAACGCCGTCGACACCGACGCCGCCTGCGCGAACGACCAGCCGGCCGGCATCGGCGACAGCAACCGGTGATCGGTCACCGCCACCGGACCGAAGGCGCCCACGAACGAGCCGAAGACGCGGTCCCCGGCGGCGATGCCGGTGACGTCCGGGGCGACCTCCAGCACGACGCCGGCGCCTTCGGAGCCCATCCGGGCCGGCTCCGGGTAGAGGCCCAGGGCCATCAACACGTCGCGGAAGTTGACGCCGGCGGCGCGCATCGACACCCGCACCTGACCCGCCGCCAACGGCGCCAGCGCGTCCCCGTCCGGCACCAACGCCAGACAGTCCAACGAGGACCCGCCGACCACGTCCAGCCGCCATGCCGGCGCGTCCGGCACCACAAGCGACGACGACGGCAACGCCCGCACCAGGCGCGGCACCCACAGCTCCGACCCGCGCACCGCCACCTGCGGCTCACCCAGGCCGGCCAGCCCGCGCAGGAACCCGTCCTCGCCGTCACCGTCGACGAGCACGATCCGGCCCGGATTCTCCGACTGCGCCGACCGGAGCAGACCCCACACCCCCGCCGCGTACGGGTCGACGACCGTCCCACCGGCCGGCACCGCACCGGGCAGCACGACGACGAGCACGCCGTCGACGCTCGACGCCAGCCAGCCCTGCGCCCGCGTCAACGCCACCGCGGGGTCCGGCGCGTCCACCCGCCACACCTCGGCCGGCACGTCCACGGCCACCGCGTCCCGCAGCGGCGACCAGTCGACCCGCAGCAACGCCGCACGGGTGCCGGCGTCGGCGGCCGGTGTCCCGTCCCAGGCGCGCAGGACGAGGCGGTCGATCGAGGCCACCGGCGCGCCGGTCGCGTCGGCCAGCCGCACCGCCACGCCGCCGCCGTCGGCGGGCGTCAACCGCACCCGCAGCATCGACGCGCCCCGGGCGAACAGTCGGACCCCGGACCACGAGAACGGCAGCATCGGGCCGGACCCGGCGCCGGTCGGCGCGCCGAGCCCGATCCCGTGCAGCGCCGCGTCGAGCAGGGCCGGGTGCACGCCGTACGCCCCGGGCGTCACCGACTCGGGCAGCTCGACCTCGGCGTACACATCGTCGCCGGCCCGCCAGGCCCGCCGCAGCCCACGGAAGGCGGGACCGTAGCCGTACCCCGCCTCGACGCCGGCCCGGTAGAACCCGTCCACGTCGACGGCGACCGCCCCCGACGGCGGCCAGGTCTCCGGCTCCTCGGTGGCAGCGTGGCCCGCCGCACCGAGCACGCCGGACGCGTGGCAGACCCAGTCGTCCCCGTCGTCCAGCGGGTTGTCGCCGCCGGCGCGGGAGAACACCCGGACCGTCCGGTCGCCGTCCGCCTCGGGCGCGCCGACCCGGACCTGCACCGACACCCCGCCGTCCGCGGTCAGCGCCAGCGGCGCGTGCAGCGAGAGATCCCGCACGGCCGCCGCGCCGACGGCGAGACACGCCTGCCAGGCCAGCTCGACGAACGCGGTGCCGGGCACGACGATCCGGCCGGCGACCGCGTGGTCGGCGAACCACGGCAGCGTCGCGAGCGTCCAGCGCCCGGAGAGCACGAGACCGTCCCCGTCGGCCAGCACGACGCCGGCGCCGAGCAGCGGGTGGCGGACCTCGGTGAGGCCGATCGCGGCCGCGTCGCCGCTCCGCACGGTCACCGCGGGCCAGAACCGCTGCCGGTCGAACGCGTACGTCGGCAGCTCGCCGGCGGGACCGTCGCCGGTCAGCGCCGGCCAGTCGACGCGACCGCCCCGCTGCCAGAGGTCACCGGCCGAACGGATCAGCTGGGCCATGCCGCCGGCGTCCCGGCGTAGTGAGCCGGTCGCCGCGCCGCCGCGCTCGTCGATGCCCGCGGTGAGCACCGGGTGCGGGCTGGCCTCGACGAACAGCCGGTGCCCGGCCTCGATCAGCCCGGTCACGACCTCGTCGAAGCGCACCGGGCGGCGCAGGTTCTCGAACCAGTACGCCGCGTCCAGCTCGGCGCCCTCGACCGGGCCGCCGGTGACCGTGGAGTGGAACGGCACCGTGCCCGCCCGCGGGGCCAACCCGTCGAACGCGGCCAGCAACTCCGCCCGCAGGCTGTCCACGTGCGCGCTGTGCGAGGCGTAGTCGACCGGCACCCGCCGGCACCACACGCCCCGGTCCGCACACCGCGCGGCGACCTCCTCGATGCCGGCCGAGTCGCCCGACAGCACCACCGACGCGGGGCCGTTCGTCGCCGCCACGGAGACCCCGGCCACGTCCTCGGTCAACGTGGCCGCGGTGTCCGGGTCGGCCGCGACCGCGAGCATCCCGCCGGTGCCGGCGATCGCCCGCAGGGCCTGCGAGCGCACCGCCACCACCCGCGCGCCGTCCGGCAGGGTGAGGATCCCGGCCACCACGGCCGCCGCGATCTCGCCCTGCGAGTGACCGACCACGCCGGCGGTCGCGACCCCCAGGGACTGCCACACCGCGGCCAGCGACACCATCACCGCCCAGAGCACCGGCTGCACGACGTCGACCCGCGACATCCAGCCGTCGTCGTCGGACCGCAGGACGTCGAGGAGGTTCCAGTCCACGTACGGGTGCAGCGCCGCCGCGCACTCGGCGATCCGCGCGGCGAACACCGGCGACTCGTCCAGCAGCGCCGCGGCCATGCCGAGCCACTGGCTGCCCTGCCCCGGGAACACCAGCACCACGGCGCCGTCGCCGTCCGCCGCCGGGGGACCCGCCGGCACGGTCGCCAGTTCGGCGACCAGTTCGTCCGCCGTGCCGCCGACGACGACGGCCCGGTGGGCCAGGCTCGCCCGCGTGGTGGCGAGCGCCCGGGCGACGGCCGCCACGTCCAGGTCCGGTCGACCGGCCGCGAACTCGGCCAGCTTGCCGGCCTGCCCGGCGAGCGCCGCCGTGGAGCGGGCGGACAGGATCCACGGCACGGTCGCCGGGCCCGCCGCCGTCGTCGCCGCCGCCGCGGGGGCGGGGGCGGGGGCGGGCGCGGGGGCCTCCTCGACGATGACGTGGGCGTTGGTGCCGCTCATCCCGAACGAGGACACGCCGGCCCGCCGGACCCGGCCGGCCTCGGCGGGCCACTGCCGGGGCTCGGTCACCAGGCGCACCGCGCCGGTGGACCAGTCCACCTTCGACGACGGGGCGTCGACGTGCAGCGTGGCCGGCAGGGTGTGATGGCGCAGGGCCATCACCATCTTGATGATGCCGGCGACGCCCGACGCGGCCTGGGTGTGCCCGATGTTCGACTTGATCGAGCCCAGCCAGAGCGGCTCGTCGCGGTCCTGGCCGTAGGTGGCCAGCAGCGCCTGCGCCTCGATCGGGTCACCCAGCCTCGTGCCGGTGCCGTGCGCCTCGACCACGTCCACGTCGGCCGGCTGGAGCCGCGCGTTGGCCAGGGCCTGCCGGATCACCCGCTGCTGCGACGGGCCGTTCGGGGCGGTCAGGCCGTTCGAGGCGCCGTCGGAGTTGATCGCGCTGCTGCGCAGCACGGCCAGCACCTCGTGGCCGGCGCGCTCGGCGTCGGACAGCCGTTCGAGCAGGAGCAGGCCGACGCCCTCGCCCCAGCCGGTGCCGTCCGCCGCGTCCGCGAACGCCTTGCACCGGCCGTCCGCCGCCAGCCCGCGCTGGCGGGAGAACTCGGTGAAGATCGTCGGCGTCGACATCAGCGCGACGCCGCCGGTGAGCGCCAGCGTGCACTCCCCGCTCCGCAGCGCCTGCGCGGCCAGGTGGATCGCGACGAGCGACGACGAGCAGGCGGTGTCGACGGTGACCGCGGGACCTTCGAGGCCGAACGCGTACGCGACCCGGCCGGAGACGACGCTCGCCGCGCTGCCGGTGGCGAGGTAGCCCTCGGCGTCGCCGTCCCCGGCGACGAGCAGCGCCAGGTAGTCCTGGCTGTTCGAGCCGATGAACACGCCCGTCCGGCTGCCGTGCAGCGAGGTCGGGTCGATCCGGGCCCGCTCGAACGCCTCCCAGCTGGTCTCCAGCAGCAACCGCTGCTGCGGGTCCATGGCCAGCGCCTCGCGCGGCGAGATGCCGAACATGCCGGCGTCGAAGTCGGCGATGTCGCCGATGAAGCCGCCGTGCCGGGTGTACGAGGTGCCACTGTGGTCGGGGTCCGGGTGGTAGAGCCCGGCGAGGTCCCAACCGCGGTCGGCCGGGAACTCGGACATCCCGTCGCCGCCGGCGGCCACCAGGCGCCACAGGTCCTCCGGGGTCCGGATGTCACCGGCGTACCGGCAGCTGATGCCCACGATGGCGATCGGGTCGTCGGAGCCGGCCGTCTGCTCGACGACAGTGACGGCGGGGCCACCGGCCGCGCCGAGGATCTCCGCGGTGAGGTGGGCGGCCAGCGTGGCCGGGCTCGGGTAGTCGTAGACGAGGCTGGCCGGCAGTGTCAGCCCGGTCGCCGTGTTCAACCTGTCGCGCAGCTCGACCGCGGTCAGCGAGTCGAAGCCGAGCGCCTTGAACGGGCGGTTCGGCTCGACCGCCGCCGGGTCCGCGTACCCGAGCACGGTGGCGACCTCGGTACGGACGAGCACCAGGACCAGCCGGAGGCGCTCGGCCTCGTCGGCGGCCCGCAGCCGGCGTCGCAGCGCGTCGTCGGCGGACGCCCGGGGTGCGGTGTCCGGGGCGGCCGGGCGGTGCGGGAACAGCGCCGACGGGCGGCCGGCGACGAACGCCGGCTGGAACCGGTCCCAGTCGACGTCGGCGACCACGATCTGACAGTCGTCGTGGTCGACCGCGTGGGCCAGCGCCGCGATCGCCCGGCGCGGCGCCAGCGGCCGGAGGCCACGTCGGCGCAGGTAGCTCTCCGCGTCGTCGGCGGTGATCATGCCGTCGCCGGCCCACGGTCCCCAGGCCACCGCGGTCGCGGCCCGGCCCTGGTGGCGGCGGCGGGCGGCGAGGGCGTCCAGGTAGGCGTTGGCGGCGCTGTAGGCGGCCTGGCCGCCACTGCCCCAGATCCCGGAGATGCTGGAGAACAGGACGAAGACGTCGAGGTCGGCGTCGGCGAGCAGCCGGTCGAGGTGCGCCGCGCCGTCCACCTTGGCCCGCAGCACCGCGGCGTACCCGGCCGGGGTGACCTGGTCCAGGGCGGTGGCGTCGATCGCGCCGGCGGTGTGGATCACGCCGGTGACCGGGAGGTCCGCGGGCACCTCGGCGAGGGCGGCGGCGAGGGCGTCGCCGTCGGCGACGTCGCACGCCACGACCGAGACCCGGCTGCCGTACGCGGTCAGCGCGGCCACCCGCTCGGCGACGCCAGGAGCGTCCGCGCCGCGCCGGGACAGCAGCATGATGTGCGGGGTGCCGCGCTCGGCCAGCCAGCGGGCGACGTGCCCGCCGAGGCCGCCGGTGCCGCCGGTGACCAGCACGGTGCCGCGTGGCTGCCAGGCGGCGCCCGGGCCGGGCTCGCCGGCCGGGACCAGGCGCCGGCCGAGCGGCCCGCAGGCCCGCAGCGCGACCTGGTCCTCGCCGTTCTGGGCCAGCACGCCGGCGAGCCGGTCGGTGGCGTCACCGTCCAGGTCGACGAGGCCGCCCCACCGGTCCGGGGCCTCCAGGGCGGCGACCCGGCCGAGACCCCAGAGCCGCGCCGCGTCGGGGTCGGCGACGGCGTCGTCCGGGCCGGCCGCGACGGCGCCGCGGGTCACGCACCAGAGCCGGCCGGTGACCTCGGCGTCGCGCGCCGCGGCGAGCAGCGCGATCACCGAGGTGTCCGGCGCGCCCGCGACGACGATGCCCGCGATGTCGCCGAGCGCGCGCAGGCGGGCGGCGAGTTCGGTACGGTCCGGCTCGTCGCCGACGGCGAAGGGGGACACCGTGGCCCCGCCGAGCCGCAGCGCGGCGGCGATCTCCTCGTCCTCGCCCGCCAGCAGCCAGGTGCCGTCGAGCGTGCCGGGGCCGAGGTCGACCGGTGCCCAGGTGACGCGATGGCGGAGGTCCGCCACGCCGGCCGGGGCGGCGCCGAGCCAGTAGTGCTCCCGCTGGAACGGATAGGTGGGCAGCTCGATCGGGGTGCCGCCCCAGTCGGCGAACATGGCCCGCCAGTCCAGGGCCGCGCCGTGCGCGTGCAGGCGGCCGGCGGCGCCCAGCAGGGTGTGCACCTCGTCGTGGTCGCGCCGGGCGGCCGGGGTGACCACCGTCGGGGCGCCGTCGAGGCAGAGCCGGGTCATCGCGGTGAGCACCGCGTCCGGGCCGGCCTCCAGGAACCGGGTGGTGCCCTGGGCGCGCAGCCACCCGATGCCGTCGGCGAAACGCACCGCCTCCCGTACGTGCCGCACCCAGTGGTCGGCGGTGAACTCCGCCACCGGTTCACCGGTCAGGTTCGACACGACCGGGATCCGCGGGGCGGCGTACGAGATCCCCTGGATCTCGGCGGTGAAGGCGGCCAGCATCGGCTCCATCAGGGCCGAGTGGAAGGCGTGCGACACCGTCAGCCGGGTGGCCTTGGCGAACCGGGGCGCCAGCTCGTCGATCGCCTCGACCGGGCCGGAGAGGACCACCGACGTCGGGCCGTTGACCGCGGCGACGTCCACCCCGGTGCCGGCGATGGCCTCCCGGACGGACTCCTCGGACGCCCGTACCGCGAGCATCGCCCCGCCGGCCGGCAACGCCTGCATGAGGCGACCGCGCGCGGCGACCAGGGTGACCGCGTCGTCCAGGTCCAGCACGCCGGCGACGTGGGCCGCGACGATCTCACCGATCGAGTGACCGAGCAGGAAGTCGGGGCTGATCCCCCAACTCGCCAGGAGCCGGTGGAGCGCGACCTCGAAGGCGAACAGGCCGGCCTGGGAGTGGACGGTCTGGTGGATCTCGTCGGAGTCCAGCGCGGCCCGCAGCCCGTCGAAGCGTTCGACGATCCCGTCGAACGCGTCCGCGAACACCGGGAACGCCTCGGCCAGCGCGCGGCCCATCCCGGGCCGTTGGGCGCCCTGCCCGGTGAACAGGATCGCGGTGCGGCCGGTGTGCACGGCCTCGCGGACCAGGTTCGCGTCCGGGCGCCCGTCGGCCAGGGCGTCGAGCGCGTCCAGCGCGGCGGCACGGTCCCCGGCCAGCACGACCGCCCGGTGCTCCAACGCGGCCCGGGTGGTGGCGGTGGCGAGGCCCAGCGAGACCAGATCGACGGACGGCTCGGCGGTGAGCAGGCCGCGCAGCCGGCCGGCCTGGGCGCGCAGCGCCGCGTCGGAGCCGGCCGCCAGCGGGATCGGCACGATCCGGGGCGTGGTGACGGCCTCGGCGACCGGCCGCTCGACCGGCGGCGCCTCCTCGATGACGGCGTGCGCGTTGGTGCCGCTGATCCCGAACGAGGAGACCGCGGCGCGGCGCGGCTGACCGGTGACCGGCCACGGCCGGGCCTCGGTGAGCAGCTCGACGCCGCCGGGGGCCCAGCCGATGTTCGGGTCCGGGACGCCCGCGTGCAGGGTGCGGGGCAGCTCGCCGTGCCGGATCGCCATGACCATCTTGATGACGCCGGCGATGCCCGAGGCGGCCTGGGTGTGCCCGATGTTCGACTTCAGCGAGCCCAGCCACAGCGAGCGGCCGGTGGCCCGCCCCCGGCCGTAGGTCAGGTGCAGGGCGTGCGCCTCGATCGGGTCGCCCAGCGTGGTGCCGGTGCCGTGGCCCTCGACCACGTCGATGTCGTCGGGGACCAGGCGGGCGGCGGCCAGCGCCTGCCGGATCACCCGTTCCTGCGCGGGCCCGTTGGGGGCGGTGAGCCCGTTCGACGCGCCGTCCTGGTTGACCGCGCTGCCGCGCACCACCGCGAGCACCTCGTGCCCGAGCCGGCGGGCGTCGCTGAGCCGCTCCACCACCAGCACGGCGGCGCCTTCGGACCAGCCGGTCCCGTCGGCGCCGGCGGCGAACGACTTGCACCGGCCGTCGCCGGCCAGGCCACCCTGGCGGGCGAACTCGGCGAACACGGCCGGGCCCGGGATGACGGTGACCCCGCCGACCACGGCCAGCGTGCACTCGCCCTGCCGCAGGGCCTGGGCGGCCAGGTGCAGCGCGACGAGCGACGACGAGCAGGCCGTGTCGATGGTGACGGCCGGGCCCTCCAGTCCGAGCGTGTAGGCGATCCGGCCGGAGATGACGCTGTTGGCGGTGCCGGTGAGCAGGTGTCCCTCGGTCTCCTTGGCCGCGGCGCCGGCCCCGTACCAGGAGGCGGAGGCGCCCACGAAGACGCCGGTGCGGCTGCCGCGCAGCGCCAGCGGGTCGATGCCGGCGCGTTCCACCGTCTCCCACGCCGATTCGAGGATCAGCCGCTGCTGCGGGTCCATCGCGACGGCCTCGCGGGGGCTGATGCCGAACAGGCCCGCGTCGAACGCGTCGGCGTCGTGGACGAAGCCACCCTGCCTGGCGTACGCCGGCGTGTCCGGGGCGTCCGGGATCTCGTCCCAGCCGCGGTTGACCGGGAAGCCCCCGATCGCGTCCCGCCCCTCGACGACGAGCTGCCAGAGCCCGGCCGGGTCGGTCACGCCGCCCGGCAGCCGGCAGCCCATGCCGACGATCGCGATCGGCTCACGTGCCGCGCTCACCAGGTCCCGGTTCTGCTGACGCAGACGTTCGATCTCCTTCAACGAAGCGCGAAGCGCTTCGACCGTCTTCTCGGCGCGGTCGCTCATCGGGATCTCCCACCGTTACCCATGGTCAGCAACATCAGTCGTTGTCGTTCTCGAGCGCGATCTGGATCAGCGCGTCCACGTCGAGGTTGTCGATCTCCTCGGCCGCCGGACCGGACCCGTCCGGTTCGTCGTCCTCGGCCAGCCCGGCGACGCGCAGCAGCACGTCGAGGACGCCGGCGTCGCGGAGGCGGGCGATCGGCACGGTCGCCAGCGCGGCCCGCAGCGCGATCCCCTGGTCGTCCGGGTCGCCGGTCCGCCCGGCGCACAGCTCGCGCTCCAGGTAGGCCGCGGCGGCGGCCGGGGTCGGGTGGTCGAACACCAGGGAGATGGGCAGGGTGAGTGCCGTCGCCGCGTTCAGCTGGTTGCGGAACTCGACCGCGGTCAGCGAGTCGAAGCCGAGTTCCTTGAAGCTGCGGTTCTCCTCGACGGCGGCGCCGCCGGTGTAGCCGAGGGTGTCGGCGGCGGTGCGGCAGACCAGATCGGCCAGCACCCGGTAGCGGTCGGCCGCCGGGAGTCCGGCGAGCCGCGTGCGCAGCTCCCCGGTGGCCTCCGCCGCCGGCTCCGGAACGTCCGTGCCGTCGGGCGAGGGCGCCACCGTACGCATCAGCGGGCTGGGCCGCATGGCGGTGAAGGCGCCCAGGAACGGCGTCCAGTCCACGTCGGCGACCGTCACGCAGGTCTCGTCGTGGTCGACCGCGTGGCCCAGCGCGGTCAGCGCCGACCGCACCGGCATCGGCCGCAGCCCGCGGCGGCGCAGGAACGCGGCGGCTTCCTCGGTGGCCGCCATGCCGGTGCCGGCCCACGGTCCCCAGGCGACCGCGGTCGCGGTGCGGCCCCGCAGGCGGCGCTGCTCGGCGAGCGCGTCGAGGGCGGCGTTGGCCGCGCTGTACGCCGCCTGGTGCCCGCTGCCCCAGATCCCGGCGATCGACGAGAACAGCACGAACGCGTCCAGTGGCGCGTCGGCGAGCAGTTCGTCGAGGTGGCGGGCGCCGTCCACCTTGGCGCGCAGCACGCTCGCCACGTGCTCCTCGGTGGCGGTGTCCAGCGTCTGGCCGGTGTCGACGCCGGCGGTGTGCACGACGCCGGTGACCGGCCGGTCCGCCGGGACGGTGGCGAGCACCGCCGCGAGCGCGGCCCGGTCGGCGACGTCGCAGGCCGCGACCGTCACCTGGGTTCCGGTGGCGAGCAGGCCGGCGGTCAGTTCGGCGGCCCCGGGCGCGTCCGGCCCGCGCCGGCTGAGCAGGAGCAGGTGCTCCGCGCCCCGCTCGGCGAGCCACGTCGCGACCTCGGCGCCCAGCGCGCCGGTGCCGCCGGTGACGACCACGGTGCCGGCCGGGCGCCAGGGCGACCGGGCGGCGGGCAGCGTGGCGGCCCGGGTGATCCGGCGGCCCGACGCGCCGCCGTCGCGCAGGGCGACCTGGTCCTCGTCGCCGCCGAGCACCCGCGTCAGGTCGGCCCGGGTGCGGGCGGTCCAGCGGGCCGGGCCGTCGATCAGCCCGCCCCAGGTCTGCGGCCAGTCCAGCGCGGCGGCCCGGCCGAAGCCCCAGATCTGCGCGTGCGCGACGTCCACGTCCGGGTCGGCGCCGGTCTGCACGGCGGCGCGGGTCAGGCACCACAGCGGTACGCCGATGCCGGAGTCGTCCAGGGCCTGGACGACCGTGAGGGTCCGGGCGGCCGCCTCGGCCAGTCCGGCGGGCGGCACCCACAGCACCCCGGCGGGGGTGCTCCCGTCGGCGGCGGCGCGCAGGGCGACGGCCAGGTCGGTACGGGTCGCCGCGTCGCGCACCGGCACGACGTCGTCCAGCGGCGGCTCGTCGCCCGGCGCGGCGATCACCAGCCACGGCCCGGACGCCGGCGGGGCGGCCGGGTGGTCCAGCGGCTCCCACCGCACGGCGTGCCGCAGGTCGAGCACGGCCGCCTGGTCCCGCTGCCGGCGGTGCCAGGTCGACAGCGCGGGTAGCACGCTACCGAGCGCCGCCCGGGACGGGGCGTCGGCGTCGAGATCCAGGTCGGCGGCGATCGCGTCCAGGTCGCCACCGGCCACCGCCTCCCAGAAGTGCCGCTCGGCGACGCCGTCCCCGGCCGTGCGGGCGGCCCGGTCGGCGAGCCAGAACCGCTCGCGCTGGAAGGCGTACGTCGGCAGGTCGATCCGGCCGGCGGTGCCCGGATACCAGTTGTCCCAGCGCACCGGGGCACCCTCGGCGGACAACCGGCCGACGGCCTGGGTCAACGTCTCGGCCTCGTCGCGGTTGCGCCGCTGGGTGGCGACGACGACCGGGGCAAGCTCGCCGCCGGCCGGTTCCCGCAGGCACGCCGGCAGCATGGCGGCGAGCACGCCGTCCGGCCCGACCTCGACGAACGCGGAAACGCCGTGGTCCTGCAGCCAGCCGACGCCGTCGGCGAAGCGGACCGTCTCCCGCGCGTGCCGCACCCAGTAGCCGGCCGAGTAGTCGTCGACCGGTTCCCCGGTCAGGCCGGACACGATCGGGATCAGCGGACGCCGGTACGTCAGGCCGCCGGCCACCTCGGCGAACTCGGCCAGCATCGGGGCCATCAGCGACGAGTGGAACGCGTGCGACACGGTCAACCGGGTCGTCTTCGCGAACCGGGGCGCCAGCTCGTCGATCGTCTCGGCCGGGCCGGCGACGACGACCGAGGTCGGGCCGTTGACCGCGGCGATGTCCACCCCGTCCGGAAGCAGCGCCCGGACCTCGGCCTCGGTGGCCTGCACCGCGAGCATCGCGCCGCCGGCCGGCAGCGCCTGCATGAGCCGGCCGCGCGCGGCGACCAGGGTGACCGCGTCGTCCAGGCCGAGCACCCCGGCGACGTGCGCCGCGGCGATCTCCCCGATCGAGTGCCCGAGCAGCAGGTCGGGGTGCACGCCGCACGACTCGAGCAGCCGGAACAGCGCCACCTCGACCGCGAACAGGGCGGCCTGGGCGTGCACGGTCCGGTGGATCTCGTCCGAGGCGAGCGCCTCCCGCAGTCCGTCGAACCGCCCGCAGATCTCGTCGAACACCTCGCCGAACACCGGGAACCGGTCGGCCAGCCCGGCGCCCATGCCGATCCGCTGGGCGCCCTGGCCGGTGAACAGGAACGCGGTCCGGCGGTCCTGGGCGGCGCCGGTGACCACCGCGGGGGTCGTCGCGTCGGTCGCGAGCGCGTCGAGCGCGGCGGCGTACCCGTCGCGGCCGGTGGCGGTCAGGACGGCGCGGTGGCCGAGGGTGGCCCGGGTCGCGGCGAGCGCGGCCCCGACGTCGGCCGGGTCGAGCTGCGGTTCCCGGTCGAGCAGGTCGCGCAGCCGGGTGGCCTGCGCCCGCAACGCGTCGGGGCTCTGGGCGGACACCGTCCACGGGAGCGGTCCGCCGGCGCGCGGCGCGACTGCCGGCGCGCTGTCCGCGGGCGGTGCCTCGAAGATGGCGTGCGCGTTGGTGCCGCTGATGCCGAACGACGACACGGCGAACCGCCGGGGCCGGTCGTCGGCGCCGTCCCACGGCCGCGCCTCGGTCAGCAGCCGGACCGACCCGGTGGACCAGTCCACCTCGGGCGTCGGTTCGTCGACGTGCAGGGAGGCCGGCAGCGCCTCGTGCCGCAGGGCCATCACCATCTTGATGATCCCGGCGACGCCGGCCGCCGCCTGGGTGTGCCCGATGTTGGACTTCACCGAGCCCAACCACAACGGCCGGTCCCGGTCCTGGCCGTAGGTGGCCAGCAGCGCCTGCGCCTCGATCGGGTCACCCAGCTTCGTGCCGGTGCCGTGCGCCTCGACCACGTCCACGTCGGCGGCGTTCAGCCCGGCGCCGGCCAGCGCCTGCCGGATCACCTTCTGCTGCGCCGGGCCGTTCGGGGCGGTGAGGCCGTTGGAAGCGCCGTCCTGGTTGACCGCGCTGCCGCGCACCACCGCGAGGATCCGGTGGCCGTGCCGGCGGGCGTCGGACAGCCGTTCCACCACCAGCACCCCGGCGCCCTCGGCCATGCTCGTGCCGTCGGCGGACGCCGCGAACGGCTTGCACCGGGCGTCCGCGGCGAGGCCACGCTGGCGGGCGAACGAGGTGAAGATGCCCGGATTGGTGAGCACGGTGACACCGCCGGCCAGCGCCAGGTCGCACTCGCCGGCGCGCAGCGCCTGCGCGGCCAGGTGCAGCGCGACCAGCGACGACGAGCAGGCGGTGTCGATCGTCACCGCCGGACCTTCGAGGCCGAACTGGTAGGCGACCCGGCCGGACATGACACTGGTGACCGAGCCGGTCAGCAGGTGTCCTTCCACGCCGTCGGGCAACTCCACGCCGAGCCCGTACGTCGAGGACGCGCCGCCGACGAACACGCCTGTGGACGAGCCGCGTAGCGAGTCCGGGGAGATCCCGGCGCGCTCCAGCGCCTCCCACGACACCTCCAGCAACAGCCGCTGCTGGGGGTCCATCGCCAGGGCCTCCCGCGGGGAGATACCGAACAGGCGGGCATCGAAGTCGGCGGCGGCGTCGACGAATCCGCCTTCGCGCACGTAGGTGGTGCCGGGACGGTCCGGGTCCGGGTCGTACAGGTTCGCCAGGTCCCAACCCCGATCCTGCGGGAACCCGGTGATCGCGTCTCGGCCGCCGGCCACCACGTCCCAGAGCTGCTCCGGCGACGACACGCCACCCGGCAGCCGGCACCCCATGCCCACCACCACGACCGGGTCGTCGTCCACGACCTCGACGGACGGCCGGGCGACGGGCGCGGCCGGGCCGCTGTCGCCGGTCAGCCGCTCCAGGAGGAACGCGGCAAGCGCCGCCGGTGACGGGTAGTCGAAGACCAGCGTCGCGGGCAGCAGCACACCGGTCGCCGCGCGCAGCCGGTTGCGCAGCTCGACCGAGGTCAGCGAGTCGAAGCCGAGCGCCTTGAACGCCTGGTTCGGGCTCATCGCCTCGGTGGGTTCGTGGCCGAGCACGGCGGCCGCGTGGCTGACGACGGTGTCGAGCACGAACCGGTGCCGGGCGGCTTCGGGCAGGGCGGCGAGCCGGCCGGCGAAGCTGTCGGTGTCCGGTGCGGCGTCGCCGGCCCGGCGCAGGGCGGGCCGGACGAGTTTCCGGAGCAGGGCCGGCACCTCGACGTCCCCGGCGCGGTAGCCGGACAGGTCGAGGCTGATCGGCACCACATGCGACGACGACAGGCGCAACGCCTCGTCGAACAACGCCACACCCAACCCCGACGACAACACCCCACCGATACGCGCCACCGCACGCCCACTCAAATGCGACGTCATCTCCGACAACGCCGCCCACAACCCCCACCCCAACGACAACCCCGGCAAACCCTGCACCCGACGCCGCGCAACAAGACCATCAAGGAACGCATTCGCCGACGCGTACGCCGCCTGACCCGCCGTACCGAACGTCGCCGACGCCGACGAGAACACCACGAACCACGCCAGATCCCGACCCCGCGTCAACTCATCCAGATGAGCCGCCGCCACCGCCTTCCCCGCCCACACCGACGCCACCCGCTCCACCGACAAACCCTCGAACGCGCCGTCATCCAACACACCCGCCAGATGCACCACCCCGGACAAGTCCTCGATCCCGTCGAGCACCTCCGCCAACGCCGCCCGATCCGCCACGTCCACCGCCAGCACCCGCACCTCGGCACCGGCCCCCCGCAACCGTGCGACGAGATCCTCCGCACCCGGCGCGGCCGGACCACGCCGCGACAGCAACACCAGATCCCGCACCCCGTGCGCGGCCACCAGATGCTCCGCGAACAACCCACCCAACACGCCCGTCCCACCGGTCAACAGCACCGTGCCCGACGGCGCCGACGGGATCGTCAACACGATCTTGCCGACGTGCCGACCCTGCGACATGAACCGGAACGCCTCCGCCGCGTCCCGCACGTCCCACACCCGGAACGGCAGGAGCGACACCTCACCGCGGTCGAACATCGCGAGCACGTCCCGCTGGATCGGGGCGGTGCGTTCCCAGCCCTCGCTGGCGAGGTCGAACGTCGCGTAGCGCACGCCGCGCTCGGCGATTGCGGTGGGATCGCGGTAGTCGGCCTTGCCCATCTCCACGAAGCGGCCACCGGCGCCGAGCATCCGCAACGACGCGTCGATGAACTCACCCGCGAGCGAGTTCAACACCACATCCACCTGGCCGAACTTCGCCTCGAAACCGGTGTCCCGCGACGACGCGATGTGCGCGTCGTCCAGACCCAGACCGCGCAACACGTCCCACTTCGCCGGCGACGCGGTAGCGAACACCTCGACGCCCCACGCCCGCGCCAACTGGACGGCGGCCATGCCGACACCGCTGGCGCCGGCGTGCACCAGGAGCCGCTCCCCCGCCCGCAGGTCGGCCACGTCCCGCAACCCGAAGAACGCGGTCACGTACGCCGTCGACACCGACGCCGCCTGCGCGAACGACCAGCCGGCCGGCATCGGCGAGACGAGCCGCCGGTCGGTCACCGCCACCGGGCCGAAGGCGCCCACGTACGAGCCGAAGACGCGGTCGCCGGGCTTCAGGTCGGTGACGTCCGGCGCCACCTCGAGGACGACTCCGGCGCCTTCGGAGCCCATGATGCTTGTCGCGGTGTGCACGCCGAGCGCGACCAGGACGTCGCGGAAGTTGACGCCGGCGGCGCGCATCGACACCCGCACCTGACCCGCCGCCAACGGCGCCAGCGCGTCCCCGGCCGGCACCAACGCCAGACAGTCCAACGAGGATCCACCGACCATGTCCAGCCGCCACGCCGGGGCGTCCGGCGCCACGAGTGACGACGACGGCAACGCCCGCACCAGGCGCGGCACCCACACCGCCGACCCGCGCACCGCCACCTGCGGCTCACCCAGGCCGGCCAACCCGCGCAGGAACCCGTCCTCGCCGCCCCCGTCGCTGTCGACGAGCACGATCCGGCCCGGATTCTCCGACTGCGCCGACCGCAACAATCCCCACACCCCAGCCGCGTACGGGTCGACCACCGCGCCACCGATCGGCACCGCGGCGTCGACCACCACAACCAGGACGCCATCGATCGCCGACCCGAGCCACCCCTGAACCCGCTCCAACACCACTGCGGCGTTCGGCGAGTCGACCCGCCACACCTCGGCCGGCACGTCCACGGCGACCGCGTCCCGCAGCGGCGACCAGTCGATCCGCAGCAACGCCTCACGGGTGCCGGCGCCGGTGGAGAGCCCGCCCGCGCCCAGCGCCCGGAAGTCGAGTCGTTCGACGGTCGCGACCGGCGCGCCGGCCGGGTCGGTCACGGTGACGCTGACGGCGTCCGGGCCGGCGGCGCTGATCCGTACCCGGAGCGCGGCCGCGCCCACGGCGGACAGCTGCACACCGGTCCAGGCGAAGGGCAGCGCGATGCCGTCCGTCGTGATGAAGCCGCCCAGCCCGGCGGCCTGCAACGCCGCGTCGAGCAGCGCCGGGTGCAGGCCGTAGCCGGCGCCCTCGGCGGCGATGTCGGCGGGCAGCTCGACCTCGGCGTACACGTC
This sequence comes from Micromonospora sp. NPDC049282, assembly GCF_043197045.1. NCBI lineage: Bacteria > Bacillati > Actinomycetota > Actinomycetes > Micromonosporales > Micromonosporaceae > Micromonospora > Micromonospora sp. NPDC049282. Next base: position 86,808 of record NZ_JBICSL010000007.1, on the reverse strand, counting down.
GTCGCCGGCCCGCCAGGCCCGCCGCAGCCCGCGGAAGGCGTCTCCGTAGCCGTAACCGGCCGCGGTCGCGGCCGCGTAGAACGCCGGCACGTCCAGGACCGTGCCGTCCGCCGGCGGCCAGGTGCCGAGACCGGCCGGTGCGGCCGGGCCGGCCGGCTCCAGCGTGCCCGAGGCGTGACGGGTCCAGGGCGCGTCGGCGTCGTGCTCGGGCCGGCCGTAGATCTGCAGGGCGCGTCGCCCGTGCTCGTCGGCCTCGGCCACCCGGACCTGGAGCTGGGCCGCGCCGTCGAGCACGAGTGGCGTCGCCACGGTCAGCTCACCGACGCGGCGGTCGCCGGTCCGCTGGGCGGCCTGCAGGGCGAGTTCCACGAAGGCGGTGCCGGGCAGGACCACCCGGTCGGACACCCGGTGGTCGGCGAGCCAGCCGGGCGAGGTCGGCGCGACCCGGCCGGACAGCAGCACGCCGTCGGTGTCGGCGAGCACCGTGGTGGCGCCGAGCAGCGGGTGGGTCAGCCCGGACAGGCCGATCGCCGCCGCGTCGCCGCCGCCCGCGGTGGGCGCCGGCCAGTAGCGGCGCCGGTGGAACGCGTACGTGGGCAGGTCCCGCACCGTGCCGGCGCCGGTCACCACCGACCAGTCGACGTGACCGCCCAGGGCCCAGAGGTCGCCGGCCGAGCGCAGGATCCGCGCCAGCCCGCCCTCGTCCCGGCGCAGCGAACCGGTCACCAGACCGCCGCGCTCCGCCACCCCGGCGACCAGCACCGGGTGCGGGCTGGCCTCGACGAACAGCCGGTGCCCGGCCTCGATCAGCCCGGTCACCACGTCGTCGAAGCGCACCGGGCGGCGCAGGTTCTCGAACCAGTACGCCGCGTCCAGCTCGGCCGCGTCGACCAGGCCGCCGGTCACCGTGGAGTGGAACGGCACCGCCCCCGCCCGCGGGGTCAACCCGTCGAACGCGGCCAGCAACTCCGCCCGCAGGACGTCGACCTGGGCGCTGTGCGAGGCGTAGTCGACCGGCACCCGCCGGCACCACACGCCCCGCTCCGCGCACCGCACCAGCACCGCCTCGATGCCGGCGACGTCGCCGGACAGCACCACCGACGCCGGCCCGTTGACGGCCGCGAGCGACACGCCGGGCAGCTCGTCCAGCAGTGCGGCGGCGGCGTCGGCGCCGATCGCGACCGCGATCATCCCGCCGGTGCCGGCGATCGCCCGCAGCGCCCGCGACCGGACGGCCACCACCATCGCCGCGTCGGCGAGCGACAGGATCCCGGCGACGGCCGCCGCGGCGATCTCGCCCTGCGAGTGACCGACCACCCCGGCGACCTGGACGCCGAGCGACTGCCAGAGCGCGGCCAGCGACACCATCACCGCCCACAGCACCGGCTGCACGACGTCGACCCGCGACATCCAGCCGTCGTCCGCCGACCGCAGGACGTCGAGCAGGGACCAGTCCACGTACGCGTCCAGCGCCGCGGCGCACTCGACGATCCGCGCGGCGAAGACCGGCGACTCGTCCAGCAGCGTCGCGGCCATCCCGAGCCACTGGGCGCCCTGCCCCGGGAACACCAGGACGACGCTGCCGTCGGTGTCCGTCACCGGCTCACCCGGCTGGATCGCGGTCAGGGCGGCGAGCAGGTCGTCCCCGGTCGACCCGACGGCGACGGCCCGGTGCTCCAGCACGGCCCGGGTGGACCGCAGCGCCCCGGCCACGGCGGCCACGTCGAGGTCGGGCCGGCCGGTCACGAAGTCGGCGAGCTTGCGCGCCTGGCCGGTCAGCGCCTCCGCCGACCGGGCCGACAGCAGCCACGGCACCACCGGCCGGGCCGGCTGCGGCGCGGGCACGACGGCCGGGGCGGCCGGGGGCTCCGCCAGGATCACGTGCGCGTTCGTGCCGCTCATCCCGAACGACGACACCCCGGCCCGCCGGGCCCGGTCGCCGGCGGTCCAGTCCCGGGCCTCGGTCAGCAGCCGTACCGCGCCCGACGACCAGTCCACCTTCGTCGACGGCTCGTCGACGTGCAGCGTCGCCGGCAGCAGTTCGTGCCGCATCGCCAGCACCATCTTGATGACCCCGGCGACGCCGGACGCGGCCTGGGTGTGGCCGATGTTCGACTTCACCGACCCGAGCCACAGCGGCTCGTCGCGGTCCTGGCCGTAGGTGGCCAGCAACGCCTGGGCCTCGATCGGGTCGCCCAGCTTCGTGCCGGTGCCGTGCGCCTCGACGACGCTCACCTCGGCGGGGCTCAGCCCGGCGTTGGCGAGGGCCTGCCGGATCACCCGTTGCTGTGCCGGTCCGTTCGGCGCGGTCAGGCCGTTCGACGCGCCGTCGGAGTTGATCGCGGAACCGGCGACCACGGCCAGGACCTCGTGCCCGTTGCGGCGGGCGTCGGACAGCCGCTCCAGCAGCAGGACGCCGGCGCCCTCGCCCCAGCCGGTGCCGTCCGCGCCCTCGGCGAACGCCTTGCAGCGACCGTCGGGCGCCATCCCACCCTGGCGGGAGAACTCGGTGAAGATGCCGGGCGTCGAGACGACCGCCACGCCGCCGGCCACGGCGAGGTCGCACTCCCCGGCCCGCAGCGCCTGCGCGGCCAGGTGCAACGCGACGAGCGACGACGAACAGGCGGTGTCGACGGTGACCGCCGGGCCTTCCAGGCCGAAGACGTACGACAGCCGCCCGGAGACGACGCTCGCCGAGGTGCCGGTGGCCAGGTAGCCGTCGTGGCCGGCGCCGGCGGCGAGCACGCCGGAGTAGTCCTGGGTGTTCGACCCCACGAAGACCCCGGTCGCCGTGCCCGCCAGGGAGGTCGGCGCGATGCCCGCCTTCTCGAACAGCTCCCAGGTGGTCTCCAGCAGCAGCCGCTGCTGCGGGTCCATCGCCAGCGCCTCCCGGGCCGACACCCCGAACAGCCCGGCGTCGAAGTCGGCCACCCCGGCCAGGAAGCCGCCCGTCGAGGTGTCCGAGCCGCCCGCCGCGAGCCGGTCGAGGTCCCAGCCCCGGTCCCCGGGGAACGGCGTCAGCACGTCGGCGGCGCCCTCGACCACCGCCCAGAGAGCCTCGGTCGAGTCCACCCCGCCCGGGTACCGGCACGCCATGCTCACGATCACCACCGGGTCGCCGGTCACCGCGGCGACCGGGGCGGCGGAGGCCGTGGCCGGCGCTTCGGTGACGCGCTCCACAAGCATCCGGACGATCGCGGCCGGGCTGGGGTGGTCGAAGGCGAGGCTGGCCGGCAGCGCGAGCCCGGTCAGGGTCTGCAGCCGGTCGCGCAGCTCGACCGCGGTGAGCGAGTCGATGCCGAGGTCCTTGAACGCCCGGCCCGCCGGCACCCGGTCCACGTCGGCGTACCCGAGCACCTCGGCCACCGTCCGGCGGACCTGCCCGAGCACCGACCGGCTACGTTCGGCCGCCGGCATCGCGGCGACCTCTGTCGCCCAGCGGCTCGCGGCCGGGACCGTCACCGGTTCGGTGGCGAGCAGGTGCTGGAGCAGCGGGCTGGGCCGGGAGGCGGTGAACGCCGGCCCGAACCGCGCCCAGTCGACGTCGGCCACGGTCAGGCAACCGGCGTCGGCGTCGACCGCCTCGGCCAGCGCCCGGATCGCCAGCGCCGGCGGCATCGGCCGCAGCCCACGACGGCGCAGGTAGTCCTCGGCGCCCTCCTCGCTGACGAGCATCCCGGCCTCGGCCCACGGTCCCCAGGCCACCGCCGTGCCCGCCTTGCCCTTCGCGCGACGCGACTGCACCAACGCGTCCAAAAACGCGTTGCCTGCCGAATAGGCCGCCTGACCGCCGCTGCCCCACACACCGGAGATCGACGAGAACACCACGAACAGGTCCAGGCCATCGGTAAGCGCGTCCAGGTTCACCGCGCCCGCCACCTTGCCCCGGACGATCTCGGTGAACTCCTCCGGAGTCGACTCGGTCAGCAGACCCACCCCGGACACCCCGGCGGCGTGCACCACGCCACGCAGGTCCGCAATCCCGGCCAGCAGCTCCGCCACCAGCGTACGGTCCGCGACGTCACAGGCCACCACGTCCACCCGCGCCGGCGACAGCTCCGCCACCAGCTCGGCGGCGCCCGGCGCGTCCATCCCCCGCCGCGACGTCAACACCAACCGTGACACCCCACGCCCGACCAGCCAACGGGCCACCTGCGCGCCGAGCGCGCCGGTGCCGCCGGTGACCAGGACCGTGCCGTCCCACGTCCGGTGCTCGGCCGGCGTGCTCGCGGCGGCCGGACGCAACCGGCGTACGTAGACCCCGTCGCCCCGCACCGCGACCTGGTCCTCGACGCCGCCGAGAACTGCGGCCAGGCGACCGCGCTCGTGCTCGTCCGGTTCGACCGGGACGTCGATCAGGCCGCCCCACAGCTCCGGCAGTTCCAGGGCGGCCACCCGGCCCGCGCCCCAGACCATCGACGCGGCGACGTCGGTCAGCGGGTCGGACCGGCCCACCGACACCGCACCGGTCGTGATCCACCAGAGGCGGGTGCCGTGCAGGACGCGCACCGTCGTCAGCAGTTCGTGGGCGGTCGCCGGCAGCAGCGACACCACACCGGCGACGTCCGCGTCGAGGCCGGCGAGGTTCTCGTCGTCGACGAGCATCTCGGTGAAGTCCAGACCGGTGCCGCCGAACATCGCGTCGGCCATGCCCGGCCGGGGCACGACCACGACCCACCGTCCGGCGGCCGGCGCGGGCGGCTCGGCGGCCGGTTCCCAGGTGACCTCGTAGCGCCAGGAGCCGGTGGCGCCAGCGGCCAGCCGGTCACGTCGCCACTCGGCGAGCGCGGCGCCGAGCGAGGCCGGTACGTCTGTGTGCAGCAGGTCGGGCAGCCTCTCGTCCTCGACCGCCTGCCAGAACGCCGACTCCACCGGGTCCGCCGTGCGCGGGGCCCGCCAGTACCGGTCCCGCTGGAACGCGTAGGTGGGCAGGTCGACGCGGGGCGCGGCGGGCAGGATCGCGGTCCAGTCCACGGGCACGCCGACGGTCCACAGCTTCGCGACCGCGTGCAGCAGGCACTCGGCCTCGTCGCGGTCCTTGCGCAACGCCGGCGCGCAGCTCAGCTCCGGGGCGGCCAACGCGGACAACACGCCCGCCGGGCCGATCTCCAGGCAGCGGGTCACGCCGTTGGCGGCGAGCCACCGCATGCCGTCGTCGAAGCGCACCGCCTCGCGCACGTGGCGCACCCAGTAGCCGGCGGTGAACTCCTGGACCGGCTCACCGGTCAGGTTCGACACCACCGGGATCCGCGGCGTCCCGAAGGCGATGTGCCCGATCGCGGACGCGAAGTCGGCGAGCATCGGCTCCATCAGCCCGGAGTGGAACGCGTGCGACACCGTCAGTCGGGTGGCCTTCGCGAACCGCGGCGCCACCTCGTCGACAGCCTCGGCCGGGCCGGAGACCACGACCGACGTGGGACCGTTCACCGCCGCGATGTCGACACCCGTGCCGGCGATGGCCTCGCGCACCGACTCCTCGGTGCCCTGCACGGCCAGCATCGCCCCGCCGGCCGGCAGCGCCTGCATCAACCGACCACGCGCCGCCACCAACGTGACCGCGTCGTCGAGCGACAGGACACCCGCCACGTGCGCGGCTGCGATCTCACCGATCGAATGACCCAGCAGGAAGTCCGGCGTCACACCCCAGGACTCCAGCAGCCGGAACAGGGCCACCTCGACCGCGAACAACCCCGCCTGGGTGTGCACCGTCTGGTGGATCGCGTCGGAGTCGATCGCGTCGCGCAACGGCACGTCCAGGAGCTGGTCGAAGCGGGCACAGACCCCGTCGAACGCCTCCGCGAAAACCGGGAACCGATCCGCCAACCGCAGGCCCATGCCGACGCGCTGCGCGCCCTGACCGGTGAACAGGAACGCCAGAGCACCCTCGGACACCACACCCGACACCACAGCCGCGTGCGCACGGACGGCGTCAGGCGCCAAGGAGTCCTGCGGACCGACGGCGTCAGGTACCAAGAAGGGCTTCGGACCGGCGACGTCCAGCCCGGTGGGTGCCGGCCGACCGGCCGGGAAGTTCTCACGGGTAGCCGCCAGCAGGACCGCACGGTGCTCCAGTCCGGCCCGGCCGGTGGCCAGCGACCACGCCACCGCCGCCGGGTCCAGCTCCGCCACGGCGTCCCGCAGCCGGACGAGCTGCCCGGTCAACGCCTCCGGCGATCGCGCCGACACCAGCCACGGCAGCGGGCCGTCGACCTCGGGCGTCTCGACCACGGCCGGCTGCGCGGCCGGTTCCTCCAGGATCAGGTGCGCGTTGGTGCCGCTGATACCGAACGCCGACACGCCGGCACGTCGCCCGCGTCCCCGGGGCTGCCAGGGCTGGGCGGTGGTGAGCAGCTCCACCGCCCCGGCCGACCAGTCCACGTGCGGCGACGGCTCGTCGACGTGCAACGTCGCCGGCAACACGCCGTGCCGCATCGCCATGATCACCTTGATGATCCCGGCGACACCGGCGGCGGCCTGCGTGTGGCCGATGTTCGACTTGATCGAACCCAACCACAGCGGCTGCTCACGATCCTGCCCGTAGGTGGCCAGCAACGCCTGCGCCTCGATCGGGTCACCCAACCGGGTGCCGGTGCCGTGCGCCTCCACCACGTCCACATCGGCGGTGGTCAGGCCCGCGTTGGCCAGGGCCTGCCGGATGACCCGCTGCTGCGCCGGACCGTTCGGCGCGGTCAAGCCGTTCGACGCGCCGTCGGAATTGACGGCGGAGCCTCGGACGACGGCGAGCACGCGGTGGTGGTGACGCCGCGCATCGGACAGCCGCTCCACCAGCAGCATCCCGACGCCCTCGGCCCACCCGGTGCCGTCCGCTCCCCCGGCGAAGGACTTGCACCGGCCGTCCGACGACAGGCCGTCCTGACGGGCGAACTCCGCGAACACCTCCGGACCCGTGATCACCGTGACCCCACCCGCCAGCGCCAGATCACACTCACCCGACCGCAACGCCTGCGCCGCCAGATGCAACGCCACCAACGACGACGAACACGCCGTGTCCACAGTCATCGCCGGCCCCTCGAACCCGAACGAGTACGACACCCGACCCGAGATCACACTGTTCGCCGTACCGGTCAACACATGACCGTCACCACCGTCAGCGGAGTAACCCGAGTTCGACGCCCCCACGAACACACCCACCGGGCGGCCCCGCAACGAGCGCGGGTCCACCCCGGAACGTTCGAGGGTCTCCCACGACACCTCCAACAACAACCGCTGCTGCGGATCCATCGCGACGGCCTCACGCGGGGAGATCCCGAACAGACCGGCGTCGAAGCCGGTGGCGGTGTCCACGAACCCGCCGACCGCGGCGTAGCCCGCGCCGTCCGGCACCGTCCAACCCCGATCGGACGGAAACACCGACATGCCGTCCGCGCCGCCGGCGACCAGCCGCCACAGGTCCTCCGGCGACTCGACCCCACCCGGATAGCGGCACGCCATCCCCACGATGACGATGGCGTCACCGGTCAGCGACTGCGGCACGGCCACGGCCGGCACGTCGGTCGCGCCGGCGAGGCCCAGCGCCTCCAGCAGATGGTCGGCGAGGACCTGCGGGGTGGGGTAGTCGAACACCAGCGACGACCCCAGGTGCAGCCCGGTGGCCGCGTTGATCCGGCTCTTCACCTCTACCGCGGTCACCGAGTCGATGCCCAGGTCCCGGAACGCGGTCCCGGCCTCCACCTGCGCCGCCCCGGAATAGCCCAGGGCCCTCGCGGTCTGCGCCCGCACCAACGCCAACAGCTCGCGTCGCCGCTCGGCGTCCGACAGACCCGCCAGGCGAGCCGTCAGCCCGCCACCGTCAGTGACCTGCTCCGCCGCGACGACGAGCTCACCGAACAGCGGCGCCGGCCGCTGCGCGGCAAACGTCGGCACGAACCGCGACCAGTCCACGTCGGCGACAGTCGTGGTCACGTCACCGGCGTCCACCGCCGACGCCAGCGCCTGCATCGCCAGGTCCGGATCCATCGCCGCCAGGCCACGACGCGCCAGGTATTCGGCGGCGCCCACCTCGCCGGCCATCCCACCCTCGGCCCAAGGGCCCCACGCGACGGCCGTACCCGCCTTGCCGGCGGCGCGGCGCGACTCCACGAGCGCGTCCAGCAGCGCGTTGCCCGCGGCGTACGGGGCCTGACCGCCGCTGCCCCAGACACCCGCGATCGACGAGAACACCAGGAACAGCTGAAGATCGAGGTCGGCGGTCGCCTCGTCCAGATGCAACGCACCGGACACCTTGCCCGACACCACCGCTCCGTAGGAGTCCGCCGACACGTCCAGCAGGGGCTCCGTGCCGGACACCCCAGCCGCGTGCACCACGCCGGTCAGACCCTCGACACCTGCGACCACGCGCCGGACCGCGTCCCGGTCGGCGACGTCGCAGGCCACCACCGACACCTCGGCGCCCTCGGCGCTCAACTCGGCGACGAGCTCGCCGGCACCGGGCGCCCGGTCACCCCGACGCGACAGCAGCACCACCCGCTCCGCGCCACGGCGCACCACCCACCGCGCCACCCGCGAACCCAACGCACCCGTGCCACCCGTGACCAACACGGTGCCCGACAGCGACACCGGGTTCGCCGATCCGGCCGGGGCAGCACGTCGCAGGCGCCGGGCGAAGACCCCGGACGCGCGTACGGCAACCTGATCCTCACCACCCTCGGCGAGCACCGCCGTGAACCGACGAGCCTCCCGCTCGCCCAGGACCGCCGGAACGTCGACCAGACCACCCCAGGTCTGCGGCAACTCCAACGCCGCGACCCGGCCCACACCCCACACCGTCGCGGCGGCCACCTCGGTCACCGCCTCGGAACGACCCACCGCGACCGCGCCACGCGTCACCGCCCACACCCGGGCAGTGATCCCGGCATCCGCGACCGCCTGGAGCAGCACGGTCAACGAAAGGCCCGCGCTTCCGGCCCAGACCACGCCGCGGATGTCGGTGGCCACGGTCAGCAGGCCGGTCAGCACGCCACGGTCGGCCGGCCCCTGCACCCGTACCACCTCGGCGCCCGCCGCCGTCAGCGCGGCGGTCACGTCGGCGGCGTCGGTCGCGTCGTCCGACACCACCAGCCACGCCCCCGACAGGACCGCCGGGGCCGGCTCCGCGATCGGCGCCCAGCCGATCCGGTACCGCCAGCCCGCCACGACGCTCTGCGCGCGACGCCGGCGACGCCAGGCCGACAGCGACGGCAGCAGGCCGTCCAGCGCGGCCGCCCCGTCGGCGGCCAGACCCAGCTCCGCGGCCAACCCGTCCCGGTCCGCCCGCTCCACCGCCGACCAGAAGCCGCCGTCCTCGCCGCCGGCCACCGGTGCCGGCTCGGAGGGGGTCAGCCAGTACCGCTCCCGCTGGAACGCGTACGTCGGCAGGTCCACCCGGGCGGGCGACCGCCAGCCGCCGACCGCCGGCCAGTCGACCGGGACACCGGCCGCGAACAGGTCGGCCAGCGCCCGCAGGGCGGCCCGCTCCTCGTCCTGGTCCTTGCGGAGCAGGGCCACGCCGATGCCGTCGCCCACCAGCCCGGTCAGCACCGCCGCCGGGCCGACCTCGACGAAGCGGGTGGTGCCCTGCGCGGTCAGCCACCGCAGCCCGTCGGCGAAGCGCACCGCCTCGCGGACGTGCCGCACCCAGTAGCCGGCGGTGAACTCCCGCACCGGCTCACCGGTCAGGTTCGACACCACCGGAATCCGCGGCGACGCATAGGAGAGCCCCGCCGCCACCGACGCGAACTCGGCGAGCATCGGCTCCATCAACGACGAGTGGAACGCGTGCGACACCGTGAGCCGAGTGGTCTTGGCGAACCGCGGCGCCAGCGCGTCGATCGCCCCGACCGGCCCGGAGACCACCACCGACGTGGGGCCGTTGACCGCCGCGACGTCCACCCCGTCCGGCAGCACCGCACGCACCTCGGCCTCGGAAGCCCGCACCGCGAGCATCGCCCCACCGGCCGGCAACGCCTGCATGAGCCGACCCCGCGCCGCCACCAACGCCACCGCGTCGTCGAGCGACATGACACCCGCCACGTGGGCCGCCGCGATCTCACCGATCGAGTGCCCGAGCAGGTAGTCCGGGGTCACACCCCACGACTCCAGCAGCCGGTACAGCGCCACCTCGACCGCGAACAAGCCCGCCTGCGCGTGCACCGTCCGATGGATCGCCTCGGACTCCAGCGCCTCCCGCAACCCGTCGAACCGGGCCACGATTCCGTCGAACACCTCCGCGAACACCGGGAACCGCGCCGACAGCCCGGCACCCATCCCGACCCGCTGCGCACCCTGACCGGTGAACAGGAACGCGGTCCGGCCGAGCTGCTCGGTGCCGGGCGTCAGGTTGCCGTCGCGTACGGCTTCCAGGCCGGCGAGGATCTCGTCGAGGTCGGCGCCGACCACCACGGCCCGGTGCTTCAGCGCCTTGCGCCCGGTCGCCAGGGTGTGGCCGACGGCGGCCAGGTCGAGCGGCGGCGCCGCCGCCGCGGCGAAGTCGAGCAGCCGGCCGGCCTGGGCCCGCGCCGCGTCGGCGGTGTGGCCGGTGACCACCCACGGCACCGGACCGGGTGCCGGCTGCGGTGCGACGGCCGACGCCGGGGGCGCCTGTTCGAGCACCACGTGCGCGTTCGTGCCGCTGATGCCGAACGAGGAGACGGCCGCCCGGCGGGCCCGGCCGGTCGCGGGCCAGACCGCGGGCTCGTCGAGGAGGCTCAGCGCCCCGCTGGTCCAGTCCACGTGGGACGAGGGGTGCGCGGCGTGCAGCGTGCGGGGAAGCTGGCCGTGCCGCATCGCGAGCACCATCTTGATGACCCCGGCGACGCCGGCCGCCGCCTGGGTGTGGCCGATGTTCGACTTCACCGATCCGAGCAGCAGCGGGCGCTCCGGGTCCCGGTCCTGCCCGTACGTGGCGAGCAGCGCCTGCGCCTCGATCGGGTCACCGAGGGCCGTGCCGGTGCCGTGCGCCTCGACCGCGTCCACGTCGACGCCGCGGAGCCCCGCTCCGGCCAGCGCCCGGTCGATCACCCGTTGCTGCGACGGACCGTTGGGCGCGGTCAGGCCGTTGGAGGCGCCGTCCTGGTTGATCGCGGACCCGCGTACCAGGGCAAGGATCCGGTGGTTGTTCCGCTGTGCGTCGGAGAGCCGTTCGACGAGCAGGACGCCGGCGCCCTCGCCCCAGCCGGTGCCGTCGGCCTCGGCGGAGAACGCCTTGCACCGCCCGTCGGCGGCCAGTCCGCGCTGCCGGTTGAACTCGACGAAGATGTCCGGCCCGGCCATCACCGTGACGCCACCGGCCAACGCCATGTCGCATTCGCCCTGCCGGAGCGCCTGTACGGCCAGGTGCAGCGCGACGAGCGACGACGAGCAGGCGGTGTCGATGGTGACCGCGGGGCCTTCGAGGCCGAACGAGTAGGCGACCCGGCCGGAGATCACGCTGGTCGCGATGCCGGTCAGGACGTGCCCCTCGGCCTCGGGCGGCAGGTCCGCGCCCTGGCCGTAGCGGGAGGCCGCCGCGCCGACGAAGACCCCGGTCTGGCTGCCGTGCAGCGTCGCCGGGTCGATGCCGGCCGACTCGAAGGCCTCCCAGGAGGTCTCCAGCAGCACCCGCTGCTGCGGGTCCATGGCGAGCGCCTCGCGCGGTGAGATGCCGAACAGCCGCGCGTCGAAGTCGGCGGCGTGGTCGATGAAGCCGCCGACCCGGGTGTAGCCGTCGTGGTCGCCGGCCCAGCCTCGGTCGGCCGGGAACGTCGAGATGGCGTCGGTGCCGGCGGTCAGCAGGTCCCACAGGTCGGCCGGGTTCTCGACGCCGCCCGGGAAGCGGCAGCCCATGCCGACGATGGCGATCGGTTCGTCGGCGTCGAAGGTGGCGACGGCGGCCGGCTTCGCCGCGTCGGTCGTGCCGGCGAGTTGCCGGCCGAGGTAGGTGGCGAGGAGGGTCGGGTTCGGGTAGTCGAAGACGACGGTGGCGGGCAGCCGGATCCCGGCCGCCGCGTTCAGCCGGTTGCGCAGCTCGACGGAGGTGAGCGAGTCGAAGCCGAGGTCCTTGAAGGCGTGCCGGGCGTCGACGGCGTCGGCGCCGCTGTGGCCCAGGACCGCCGCGACCTGGTCGCGGACGAGGTCGACGAGGGTCCGCTCCCGCTCGGCCTCGGGCAGCGCCAGCAGGCGACGCGCCAGGCCGGAGCCGCCGCCGGAGTGCTGGGCGGCACGCCGGCTCGTACCGCGCACCAGGCCGCGCAGCAGCGCGGGCACGGTGCCGGCGCGGCGGAACGCGGCGAGGTCGAGGGTGGCCGGGACGAGGTGCGCGGCGGGCAGGTGCCGGGCCGCGTCGAACAGGGCGAGGCCCAGTTCGTCGGAGAGGGCGTCGCCGGCCCGGGTGACCCGGTCGGCGTCGGTGCCGGTCAGGCGGCCGCCCATGCCGGCGGCGTTGGCCCACAACCCCCAGCCCAGCGACTGACCCACCAGACCGAGCCCACGACGGTACGAGACGAAGCCGTCCAGGAACGCGTTCGCCGCCGCGTACCCCGCCTGACCCGCCGACCCGAACACCGCCGAGATCGACGAGAACACGGTGAACATGGCCAGGTCCCGGTCGCGCGTCAACTCGTCCAGGTGCACCACGGCGTCGACCTTGGGCGCCATCACCCCGGCCACCCGCTCGGCGGTCAAACCGGTGAACACACCGTCGTCGAGGACCCCCGCGCAGTGCACCACACCGGCCAGGTCGTCGATGCCGTCGATCACCGCCGCCAGCGCGGCCCGGTCGGTGACATCCGCCGCGACCACCCGCACCCGCGCGTCCACCTCGGGCGCCGGCCCACCGGAGCGGCTGACCAACACCAGATCCCGCACCCCGTGCGTCTCGACCAGATGCGCCGCGACCAACGCGCCCAACCCACCGGTACCACCGGTGATCAACACCGGCCCGTCGACCGGACGGGGAACCAGCACCACGTTCTTCCCGACGTGCGCCCCACGACTCATCGTGCCCAGCACACCCGGCAACTCCCGCACATCCGCGACCGTCGGCGGCAGCAGGCGCAGATCCCCGGACTCGAACAAGACGACGAGGTCGGCCAACATCACCGCCGTGCGGTCCGCACCCGCCTCCGACAAGTCGAACGCCTTGTACCAGACCCCCAACTCACGCTCGACCTCGACGGCGTCACGGATGTCCGCCTTACCCATCTCCACGAACCGGCCACCCGGGCGCAACATGTGGAGCGAGGCGTCCACGAACTCACCGGCAAGCGAGTCCAACACCACATCCACACCACCGAACACACCCGCGAAACCCAGATCCCGCGACGACGCGATATGACCCGGCTCGACACCCAGATCCTCGACCGCCGCCCACTTCGCCGGCGACGCCGTCGCGAACACCTCCGCACCCCACAACCGCGCCAACTGCACCGCCGCCGAACCCACCCCGCCGGCAGCGGCATGGACCAGCACCCGCTCACCGGCCTGAAGCCGCCCGAGGTCCGCCAGCCCGTACCAGGCCGTCAGGAACGCCATCGGCACCGCCGCCGCCTGCGCGAACGACCAACCATCGGGCATCCGCGCGACCACCCGATGATCCGCCACCACCCGCGGCGCGAACCCACCGTGGAACAGCCCGAACACCCGATCACCGACCGCCAGGCCCGACACGCCGGGGCCGACCTCGACCACCACACCCGCGCCCTCGGAACCCATCACCGCGTCCGGATCCGGATACACACCCAGACCCAACAGCACGTCACGGAAGTTCACCCCCACCGCGCGAACCGCGATCCGCACCTCACCCGCGCCCAACTCCACATCCGGAGTCGCGACGACATCGAGGCTCGACAACGCACCGTCACCACCCGGGGCCACCCGCCACGACTCGGCAGCCGGCGGCAGGGTGAGCGTGGTCGCGGGGAGCGCCCGGGTCAGCCGTGGGGCGAACACCTCGGCGCCGCGTACCGCCAGCTCCGGCTCGTCCCGGGCGAGCAGGTCGGCCAGCAGCGCCTCGGACGGCTCCGCGTGGTCCAGGTCGGCGAGCACGATCCGGCCCGGGTTCTCGGTCTGCGCCGAGCGCAGCAGACCCCGTACCGCCGCGCCGGCCAGGTCGGTCACCGCGCCGCCGACCGGCACCGCACCGCGGGTCACGACCACCAGGCGGCCGTCGGCGAATCGGTCGTCGGCCAGCCATTCCTGCACGCCGGTGAGGGTCTCGGCGACGGCCGTGCGCACGTCGTCGGAGCGGACCGGCAGCACGACGACGTCGGCAACGGGCGCCTCGGCGCGCGACGGCGGGAGCGCGGCCCACGTCACGGCGTACATCGCGTCGCGTACCGCGCTGCCGGCGACGGAGTCGAGCTGGTCGCGGGAGGCCGAGCGCAGGACCAGGCGGCCGACGGTGGCGACCGGGGCGCCGTCCACGTCGGCGACCTGGAGGGAGACGGCCTCCGGGCCGTCGGGGCGCAGGCGGACCCGCAACGTCGGGGCGCCGGAGGCGTGCAGCCGCACCTCGGACCAGGCGAACGGCAGGCGGGCGGCGCCATCGTCCGGCAGCAGCCCGCCGAGCGCGGCGGCGTGCAGCGCGCCGTCGAACAGCGCCGGGTGCAGCGCGAACCGGGTCGCGTCGGCGTGCGCCTCGGTGGGCAGCGCGACCTCCGCGTAGACGTCGCCGTCGCGCAGCCAGGCCTCACGCAGTCCCCGGAACACCGGCCCGTAGCGCAGCCCGGTGCGTGCGGCGGCGTCGCCGTAGAAGTCGCCGAGGTCGATCGGTTCGGCGCCGGCCGGCGGCCAGACCGCGAGGTCGAACGATGCGGCGGTGGGGGTGGTGGCGAGCACGCCGGAGGCGTGGCGGGTCCACTCCGGTTCCGCGCCGGCGTCCGGCTCGGGGCGGGCGTACACCTGGACCGAGCGTTCGCCCGCGTCGTCGGTGACCCGCACCTGGAGCTGGACGCCGCCGGTGGCGGGCAGCACCAGCGGGGTCTCGATGGTGAGATCCGCGATGTCGAGTCCGCCGGCCTGCTGGGCGGCGCGCAGCACCAGCTCGACGAAGGCGGTGCCGGGCAGCACGACGCGGTCCAGCACGACGTGGTCGGCCAGCCACGGGTGGCTGTGGACGGAGAGGCGGCCGGTGAGGAGGATCCCGTCGTGGTCGGCGAGCGTCACCGCGGCGGTGAGCAGCGGGTGTTCGGCGGCGGACAGTCCGGCGGCGGCGATGTTGCCGTGGCCGGCGCGTGCCGGCGGCCAGTAGGACTGCCGCTGGAACGGGTAGGTGGGCAGGTCGACGTGCCCGGCCGCCGGCAGGATGGCGCTCCAGTCCACCGGCACGCCGACGGTCCAGAGCCGTCCGGCGGCGGCCAGCAGCGTGGCGACCTCGTCGCGGTCCTTGCGCAGCGCGGGAACGCAGGCCAGTTCCGGCGCGGCCAGCGCGGACAGCACACCCGCCGGCCCGATCTCCAGGCACCGGGTCACCCCGTGCTCGGCGAGCCAGGTCATGCCGTCGGCGAAGCGCACCGCCTCCCGCACGTGCCGCACCCAGTAGTCGGCGCTGAACTCCTCGACCGGCGCACCGGTCAGGTTCGACACCACCGGAATCCGCGGCGGCGTGTAGGAAAGCCCGCCGGCCACCGACGCGAACGACGCCAGCATCGGCTCCATCAACGACGAGTGGAACGCGTGCGACACCGTCAACCGGGTGGCCTTCGCGAAGCGCGGCGCCAGCTCGTCAATGGCATCAGCCGGACCGGAGACCACCACCGACGTCGGGCCGTTCACCGCCGCGACGTCCACACCGGTGCCGGCGATGATCTCCCGCACCTCCCCCTCGGACCCCTGCACCGCCAGCATCGCGCCACCGGCCGGCAACGCCTGCATCAACCGACCCCGCGCCGCCACCAGCGTCACCGCGTCATCAAGCGACATCACACCCGCCACATGCGCGGCGGCGATCTCACCGATCGAATGCCCCAGCAGGTGGTCCGGGGTGACCCCCCACGACTCCAGCAACCGGAACAACGCCACCTCGACCGCGAACAAACCGGCCTGGGTGTGCACGGTCTGATGGATCGCGTCGGAGTCGAGGGCCTCCCGCAGCCCGTCGAACCGGGCCACGATGCCGTCGAACGCCGCCGCGAACACCGGGAACCGCCCGGCCAGCCCGGCGCCCATCCCGACCCGCTGCGCACCCTGACCGGTGAACAGGAATGCCAGGGCACCCGGCTCGACCACCCCGCCGGCGAGCGGACCGGCGAGCGCGGCCGACAGGTCGTCCAGACCGTCGGCGACGATCACGGCTCGGCTGTCGAGGGCCGCCCGCGTCACGGCGAGGGCCGATCCGAGGGCCGCCGGGGTCGGCGTCGCGCCCGACGACAGCCGGGCACGGAGCCGGTCCGCCTGCTCGCGCAGGCCCGGCTCGGTCCGGGCGGACAGCACGAACGGCATCGGCCCGGGCTGCTCGGCGGCCGGCTCGTCCTCGACCGGGCCGGCTGCCTCCAGCACCACGTGGGCGTTCGTCCCGCTGATCCCGAACGAGGAGACACCGGCCCGCCGCGGCCGGCCGGTCTCCGGCCACGGGCGCGCCTCGCGCAGCAGCGCGACCGCGCCGGCCGACCAGTCCACGTGGGGGGTCGGCTCGTCGACGTGCAGCGTCGCCGGCAACACCCCGGACCGCATCGCCATGACCATCTTGATGATCCCGGCGACACCGGCCGCCGCCTGGCTGTGCCCGATGTTCGACTTCACCGAGCCCAGCCACAACGGCCGGTCCTCGGGCCGGTCCTGCCCGTACGTGGCCAGCAGGGCCTGCGCCTCGATCGGGTCACCCAGCTTCGTGCCGGTGCCGTGCGCCTCGACCGCGTCCACCTCGGCCGGGGACAGTCCGGCGCCGGCCAGCGCCTCCCGGATCACCCGCTGCTGCGAGGGGCCGTTCGGCGCGGTCAGTCCGTTGGAGGCGCCGTCGGAGTTGACCGCGGTGCCGCGCACCACCGCCAGTACCCGGTGCCCGTTGCGCTGGGCGTCGGAGAGCCGCTCCAGCAGCAGCAGCCCGGCGCCCTCGCCCCAGCCGGTGCCGTCGGCGGCCGCCGCGAACGGCTTGCAGCGCCCGTCGGCGGCGAGCCCGCGCTGGCGGCTGAACTCGACGAACGCGGTCGGCGTGCTCATCACCGTGATGCCGCCGGCCAGCGCGAGGGTGCACTCCCCGCGACGCAGCGACTCCGCCGCCAGGTGCAGGGCCACCAGGGCGGACGAGCACGCGGTGTCGACGGTGACGGCCGGGCCCTCGAGGCCGAACGCGTAGGCGAGCCGGCCGGAGATGACGCTCGCCGCCGTGCCGGTGGCCAGGTAACCCTCGGTGGTCTCGTCGTCGCCGGCGATCAGGGAGCCGTAGTCCTGGCCGTTGGTGCCGGCGAACACGCCGATCCGCTGCTGCCGGAGCGAACGCGGGTCGAGGCCGGCGCGCTCGAACGCCTCCCACGCGGTCTCCAGCAGGATGCGCTGCTGGGGGTCCATGGCGGTGGCCTCACGGGGGGCGATGCCGAACAGGCCGGCGTCGAACCGGTCGACCCCGGTCAGGAAGCCGCCCTCCCGGACGTACGACGTGCCGTGCCGCTCGGTGTCCGGGTCGTAGAGCGCGTCGACGTCCCAGCCCCGGTCGCCGGGGAACGGCGCGACCGCGTCGTGCCCGCCGGCGACCAGCTGCCACAGCTCCTCCGGGCTCTCCACCCCGCCGGGGAACCGGCAGCTCATGGCGACGATGGCGATCGGCTCGCGGGCGCCCTCCTCGGCCTCGCGGAGGCGCCGGTTGGCCTGGCGCAGCTCGCCGGTCATCCACTTCAGATGGTCGAGAAGCTTCTGTTCATTCGCCATGGCTGTCCCCTAGTACGCGGTGTTGATTCCGGTGGGTGGTCATGTGGGGCTGCCGAACTCGCGCTGGATCAGCTCGAGCATCTCGTCGGCGGTCGCCAGGTCGAGCCCGGTGTCGAGGTCGTCGTCGGGTTCGGGTCCGGCGTTCGTACGACTCCACTTGTCGAGCAGGGCGCGCAGTCGCGCGGTGATGCCGTCCCGCTCGTCCTCGTCCGGGGCGACGCCGAACAGGACGGCTTCGAGTCGGTCGATCTCGCTCGCCACGGTGGGGCGCTCCGGATCGCCGGCAACCTGCGGTGCCAGGTGCGCGGCGAGCGCGGCCGGCGTGGGGTGGTCGAACACCAGCGTCGCCGGGAGCGGGAGTCCGGCGGCGGCGCCGAGACGGTTGCGCAGCTCGACCGCGAGCAGCGAGTCGAAGCCGAGGTCCCGGAAGGACGACGCCGGGTCGATCCGGTCCCGGTCGCTGTGCCGCAGGACCGCGGCCGTCTCGGCGCGGACCAGGTCGAGGATCACCTTGTCGCGGTCGGCGGCCGTGGCGAGGCGGGTGCGGAGCTGCTCGGCCGGGGAGGCCGCGCCGGCGTCGCCGGTCGACGGCTGGTCGGTGAGTTCGGCGAGCAGCCGGTTGGGCCGGCCCGGCCCGGTGGCCGCCGCGAACGCCGTCCAGTCGACGTCGCCCACGACGATCGCCGGTCGGTCGCCGGCGACGGCGACGCCGAAGGCCGCCATCGCCGGTCCGGCGGCCAGCGGCCGCAGGCCGAGAGCGCGGTGCCGGCCGGTGAGCGCGGCGCCGGCGGCGAGCCCGCCGTCCGCCCACGGTCCCCAGGCCAGCGCCGTGGCGGGCAGGCCGCGGGCGTGCCGGTCGCCGGCCAGCGCGTCCAGGTAGCTGTTGGCGGCCGCGTAGTTCGCCTGGCCCGGGTTGCCGACCGCGCCGGCCATCGAGGAGTAGAGCACGAACATCCGCAGCGGCCGGCCGGCGGTGAGGGCGTCGAGGTGCGCCGCCGGGAGAGTCTTGGCGTGCAGCACCGCGGCCAGCTGGTCGAGGGTGAGCGTCTCCAGCGGGCTGTCGGCGGTCACCCCGGCGGTGTGCACGACGCCGTCGAGGGGGTGCTCGGCGGGGATGGCGTCGATGGCGGCGGCGAGGTCGGTGCGCGAGGCCACGTCGCAGGCGCGCACGGTGACGGCGGCGCCGGCCGCGGTGAGCTCGCGGACGAGGTCGGCGGCGCCGGGCGCGTCCGGGCCGCGCCGGGAGAGCAGGAGCAGATGGGGTACGCCCCGGGCGGCGAGCCAGCGGGCGGCGTGGCCGCCGAGCGCGCCGGTGCCGCCGGTGATCAGCACGGTGCCGGTCGGGATCACCGGTTCGGCCGCGCCGGTCGGCGGGTCGGTCCGGCGCAACCGCCGGGCGAGGATGCCGGCGGGCCGGAGCGCGAGCTGGTCCTCGTCCGCGCCGGCGAGCGCGGCGGCCAGCCGACGCCGGTCGGTCTCGTCGAGGTTCTGCGGCACGTCGACGAGGCCACCCCAGTGCTGGGGCAGTTCCATCGCGGCGACCCGGCCCAGGCCCCAAAGGTGGGCCTGGACGGCGTTCACCGGGCCGTCGGCGGCGCAGGTGGCCACCGCGTTGCGGGTCAGACACCAGAGTTTCGTCGGCCTGGGCAGGTCGGTGACGGCGTGGGCGAGCGCCACGGTCGAGGCGAGACCGGCCGGCACGTCCGGCTGGCCCGGGTGGGGCGTGGTGTCCAGCCCCAGCAGTGACAGCACGCGCAGCGGCCCGGTGCCGGCGGCCGTGGCGAGCAGGGCCGAGAACTCGGCGCGGCCGGCGGCGTCGTCGACGGTCACGGTCCGCGCCGAGGGGAAGGCGGCGACGATGTCGGCGCAGTCGACGCCGTCGGGCAGCACCAGCAGCCAGGTTTCGACCGGCGCGGCGGCGGGCTCGGCCACCGGCACCCAGGTCTCGGCGTGGAACCGCGGGGTTTCCTCGCCGTGGGGTGGGGTCGCCGGCCAGAACCGGGTGCGGTCGAACGCGTACGTGGGCAGGTCCAGCGTCCGTTCGGGGCGGCCGACGACGGCGGTCCAGTCGACGGGCACGCCCGTGGTCCACAGCCGGCCGACCGCCTCCAGCAGGGTGGCCACCTCGTCGCGGTCCCTGCGCAGCGCCGCGACGCAGGTCAGCTCCGGCGCGGCCAGCGCGGACAGCACACCCGCCGGCCCGACCTCCAGGCAGCGGGTCACCCCGTTGGCCGCCAGCCAGGCCATGCCGTCGGCGAAACGCACCGCCTCCCGCACGTGCCGCACCCAATACCCGGAAGTGAACTCCTCCACCGGCTCACCGGTCAGGTTCGACACGACCGGAATCCGCGGCACCCCGAACTCGATGTGCCCGATCGCCGCCGCGAACTCGGCCAGCATCGGCTCCATCAACGACGAGTGGAACGCATGCGACACCGTCAACCGCGTCGCCTTCGCGAACCGCGGCGCCAACACCTCGATCGCCTCAGCGGGACCGGAGACGACGATCGACGTCGGGCCGTTGACGGCGGCGATGTCCACCCCGGCCGGCAGCATCGCACGAACCTCGGACTCGGACGCCCGCACCGCGAGCATCGCCCCACCGGCCGGCAACGCCTGCATCAGACGCCCGCGCGCCGCCACCAACGTCACCGCGTCGTCAAGCGACATGACACCCGCCACGTGCGCGGCGGCGATCTCACCGATCGAATGCCCCAGCAGGTAGTCCGGAGCGACACCCCACGACTCCAGCAGCCGGAACAACGCCACCTCGACCGCGAACAGACCGGCCTGCGTGTACACCGTCCGGTGGATCGCCTCGGAGTCGACCGCCTCCCCCAGCGGCATGTCGAGGAGCTGGTCGAAGCGGGCACAGACCGCGTCGAACGCCGCCGCGAACACCGGGAACCGCGCCGACAGCCCGGCGCCCATCCCGACGCGCTGCGCGCCCTGACCGGTGAACAGGAACGCCAACCCGCCCGGCGACGCGACACCGGAGATCGGCGACGACGGTTCGGCGAGCTCGGCGGCGAGACGCTCCGCCGTGTCCGCGACGACGACCGCGCGATGCTCCAGGGTCGCCCGGGCGCCGGCGAGCGCCCGCGCGACGTCCGACGGGTCGGCCGACGTCGCGTACCCGGCCAGTCGCCGAGCCTGCCCGCGCAGGCCGCCGTCGGTCTTCGCGGAGAACGCCCACGCGACCGGGCCGGCCGGCGCGGACGCCGACGCGACCGGCGCCGCCGTCGCCTGTTCCAGGATCACGTGCGCGTTGGTGCCGCTGAGCCCGAACGAGGACACCCCGGCCCGCCTCACCCGCCCGGAGCTGTCCCAATCCCGGGTCTCGGTCAGCACCCGCACCGCGCCGGCCGACCAGTCGACCCGTGCCGACGGCGCGTCCACGTGCAAGGTGGCCGGCAGGACGCCGTGCCGCATCGCCAGCACCATCTTGATCGCCCCGGCGACGCCGGCCGCCGCCTGGGTGTGCCCGATGTTCGACTTCACCGAGCCCAGCCACAACGGCCGGTCCTCCGGCCGGTCCTGCCCGTAGGTCGCCAGCAACGCCTGGGCCTCGATCGGGTCACCCAGCTTCGTGCCGGTGCCGTGCGCCTCGACCGCGTCGACGTCGGCCGGCGTCAGGCCGGCGTTCGCCAGGGCCTGCCGGATGACCCGCTGCTGCGAGGGGCCGTTCGGGGCGGTGAGCCCGTTCGACGCGCCGTCCTGATTGACCGCGCTGCCCTTCAGCACGGCCAGCGGCTCACGGCCGTGCTCCCGTGCCGCCGACAGGCGCTCCAGCAGCAGGACCCCGATGCCCTCGCCCCAGCCGGTGCCGTCGGCCGCGTCGGCGAACGCCTTGCAGCGGCCGTCCGGGGCCAGGCCGCCCTGCCGGTCGAACTCGTCGAACGCGCCCGGGGTGGACATCACGGTGACCCCGGCGGCCAGTGCCGCGTGGCATTCCCCGGCCCGGATGGCCTGCGCCGCCAGGTGCATCGCGACGAGCGACGACGAGCACGCGGTGTCCACCGTGACCGCCGGGCCCTCCAGGCCGAACGCGTACGAGACCCGGCCGGAGAGGATGGCGGCGGCGTTCCCGGTGGCGGTGTGCGACTCGACGTCGGCTCCGCCCGCGGCGGCCAGCACGGCCGGATAGTCCTGGCCGTTGGTGCCGGCGAACACGCCGATCCGTTCGCCGTGCACCGATCGCGGGTCGATGCCGGCCCGCTCGAAGGTCTCCCAGACCGATTCGAGCAGCAGTCGCTGCTGCGGGTCCATGGCGAGCGCCTCGCGCGGGGACACGCCGAACAGGGCGGCGTCGAAGTCGGCGGCGTCGGGCAGGAACCCGCCCACGAAACCCGCCCCGGGCCGCCAGCCCCGGTCGGCCGGCGGCTCGGTGAGCCCGTCGACGCCGTCCCGGACGAGCGCCCAGAGGTCCTCCGGCGTGCTCACGCCCCCGGGGAAGCGGCACGCCATCGCCGTGATGACGATCGGGTCGCCGTGCTCCGCGACCGGCTGCGCGGCCTCGGCCGGTTCGTCGGTTCCGCCGCCGAGCAGCGCGGTCAGCTGGTCGGCCAGGGCGGCTGGCGTGGGATGGTCGAAGACGAGCGTGAGCGGCAGCCGCAGGCCGGTGTCGGTGACGAGCGCGTTGCGCAGCTCGATCGCGGTCAGGGAGTCGAACCCCATGTCGTGGAAGGCACGGCCGGGGTCGATCGCGTCGGGCATCGGGTGCCGGAGCACGGCGGCCGTCCGGGCGCGGACCAGGTCGAGCAGGGCGCGTCGCCGGTCGGCGGCCGTCAGCGCCGTGAGATCGGCCGGCGCGGCGGTCACGGTGGGCGGCTCGGCCAGCAGGCTCGTCGACGCGCTCGGCCGGGTCGGGGCGAACCGGGTCCAGTCGACGTCCGCGACCACGATCGCGGTGTCCTGGCACCGGACGGCCGTGTCGAGCGCGTCCAGGGCGACCGGCACCGGCACCGGCGACAGCCCGAGCCGGCGCAGCCGCTCCCCCACCTCCCCGGCGGCCATGCCCGCGGCGGCGCCCGGGGCGTCGGTGGCCCACGGGCCCCAGGCGACGGCCGTGGCCGGGAGGCCGGCGGCGCGCCGCCGTGCGGCGATCGCGTCGAGACGGGCGTTCGCCGCCGCGTACCCGGCCTGGCCGGCGTTGCCGACGCTGCCCGCGAACGAGGAGAACAGCACGAACATGGTGAGCGGCAGGTCACGGGTCAGCTCGTCGAGGTGGTCCGCCGCCACGGCCTTCGCCCGCAGGGCGGCGTCGAGCTGCGCCACGGTGAGCGACAGGAAGGTGGCGTCGTCGACCACTCCGGCGGCGTGCACGACGCCGGTCAGCGGTCGCTCGGCCGGGATCGCCGCCAGCACGGCCGCCAG
This sequence comes from Micromonospora sp. NPDC049282, assembly GCF_043197045.1. NCBI lineage: Bacteria > Bacillati > Actinomycetota > Actinomycetes > Micromonosporales > Micromonosporaceae > Micromonospora > Micromonospora sp. NPDC049282. The sequence continues at coordinate 63,597 of NZ_JBICSL010000007.1, read as the reverse complement.
CGCGTCGCGGTCGCCGACGTCGCAGGCGACGACTGTGGCGTCGCTGCCCAGGTCCGCCAGCTCCGCGACCAGTTCGGCGGCGCCGGGCGCGTCCGGGCCACGCCGGGACAGCAGCAGCAGACGCGGTACGCCCTGACCGGCGAGCCGGCGGGCGACGTGCGCGCCCAACGCGCCGGTGCCGCCGGTGACCAGGACCGTGCCGGTCGCGGCGGGAGGCGCCGGCGCACCGGCCGGGGCGGGGGCGTGTACCAGCCGGCGACCGAAGACGCCGGAGCCCCGGACGGCGGCCTGGTCCTCGGAGCCCGCGGCGAGCACCGAGGCGAGGCGTTGCCCGGCCCGCTCGTCCACGACCTCCGGCAGGTCCACGACGCCGCCGAAGGTGACGGGTTGTTCGATGGCCGCGACCCGGGCCAGCCCCCACACCGCGGCCTGCGCGTCGGCGCGCAGCGGGTCGGAGCGCCCGACCGAGACCGCGCCCCGGGTCAGGCACCATACCGGCGCGTCGATCCCGGCCGCCGCGAGCGCCTGGATGCCCGTCACGGTCAACGCCAGCCCGGACGGTACGGCGGTGAGGTCCGGCAGGCGGTCCTCGGCGAGCCCGGTGAGCAGCAGGACGCCGTCGAGGGTGGCGGGGTCGAGTTCGCGGAGGCGCTCGGTCAGGTCGTCCGGCGTCGACACGACGACGTCCAGCACGTCGGCGCCCTGGTCACGCAGCGCGTCGAGGACGTCCCCGGCCGGCGCGGGCGCGGCGGCGACCGCGAGCCAGCGGCCGGTGAGCCGGGTCGGGGGCAGGCTGAGCGGTGCCCAGCTCTCCCGGTAGCGCAGGGCGTCGACGACCGTGGTGGTCCGCTGGTCCCGGCGCCAGGCGGCGAGCGCGGGCAGCACCGTGCCGAGCGTGTCCGAGGTGACGTTCAGGTCACCGGCGAGCTGGGCGAGGTCCCCGCGGTCGACCGCGTCCCAGAACCGCGCCTCGCCGGGGGCGTTCCGCGTCGCCGGGGCGGCCGTCGACGGCGCCGGCCAGTACGACTGTCGCTGGAACGGGTAGGTGGGCAGGTCGACGTGCCCGGCCGCCGGCAGGATGGCGCTCCAGTCCACCGGCACGCCGACGGTCCACAGCCGCCCGGCGGCGGCCAGCAGCGTGGCGACCTCGTCGCGGTCCCTGCGCAACGCGGGCACACAGGTCAGCTCCGGGGCGGCCGTCGCGGACAGCACACCCGCCGGCCCGACCTCCAGACAGCGGGTGACCCCATGGTCGGCCAGCCAGGTCATGCCGTCGTTGAAGCGCACCGCCTCGCGTACGTGCCGCACCCAGTAGCCGGCGGTGAACTCCTCGATGGGCTCGCCGGTCAGGTTCGACACGATCGGGATGCGCGGGGCCCCGAACTCGATGTGCCCGATCGCGGCCGCGAAGGAAGCCAGCATCGGCTCCATCAACGACGAGTGGAACGCGTGCGACACCGTCAACCGGGTCGCCTTGGCGAACCGCGGCGCCAGCGCGTCGATCACTTCGGCGGGGCCGGACACGACCACCGACGTCGGACCGTTCACCGCCGCGACGTCCACCCCGTCGACCAGCTTGTCGCGAACCTCAGCCTCCGACGCGTGCACCGCGAGCATCGCGCCACCCGCCGGCAACGCCTGCATGAGCCGCCCGCGCGCCGCCACCACCGTCACCGCGTCGTCAAGCGACATGACACCCGCCACGTGCGCGGCGGCGATCTCACCGATCGAGTGACCCAGCAGGTGGTCCGGGGTGACACCCCACGACTCCAGCAACCGGAACAACGCCACCTCGACCGCGAACAAACCGGCCTGCGTGTGCACGGTCCGGTGGATCGCCTCGGACTCCAGGGCCTCCCGAAGTCCGTCGAAGCGGGCGACGATCCCGTCGAACACGTCCGCGAACACCGGGAACCGCGCCGCCAGCCCGGCGCCCATCCCGACCCGCTGCGCACCCTGACCGGTGAACAGGAACGCCAGGGCGCCCGGCTCGACGACCCCGGTCTCGGCCATGTCGTCGATCAGCACGGCCCGGTGGTCGAAGACGACCCGGGAGCCGACCAGCGCCGCGCCCGCCCGCGCGGGGTCCAGCTCCGGCCGTTCGGCCAGGAAACCCCGGATCCGCTCGACCTGAGCCCGCAACGCGGCGGCGCCGGGCGCCGAGAGCACCAGCGGCACCGGCCCGCCGGGAAGCGCCGGATCGGCCGCGACGGTGGCCGGCGGCGCCTCCAGCACGACGTGCGCGTTGGTCCCGCTGATCCCGAACGAGGACACCCCGGCCCGCCGCGCCCGGCCGGTCTCCGGCCATTCACACGCCTGGCGCAGCAGCTCCACCGCGCCGCCGGCCCAGTCGACGTGCGGCGTCGGCTCGTCGACGTGCAGCGTCCGGGGCAGGACCCCGTGCCGCATGGCCAGCACCATCTTGATGATCCCGCCGACGCCGGCGGCCGCCTGGCTGTGGCCGATGTTCGACTTCAGCGAGCCGAGCCGCAGCGGACGGTCGGCGGGACGGTTCCGCCCGTACGCCGCGATGATCGCCTCGGCCTCGATCGGGTCGCCGAGCGTCGTCCCGGTGCCGTGCGCCTCGACGGCGTCCACGTCCCCGGGCTCCAGTCCGGCCGCCTCCAGCGCCGCGGCGATGAGGCGTTGCTGGGAGAGGCCGTTCGGGGCGGTCAGCCCGTTCGAGGCGCCGTCCTGGTTGACCGCGCTGCCGCGCACCACCGCCAGGATCGGGTGCTGGTTGCGCTGCGCGTCGGAGAGCCGCTCCAGCACCAGCAGACCGGCCCCCTCCGACCAGCCGGTGCCGTCGGCGGCCGCCGCGAACGACTTGCACCGGCCGTCCGGGGCGAGGCCGCGCTGCCGGCTGAAGTCGACGAACGTGCCGGGCGTGGCCATCACCGTGACGCCGCCGGCCAGCGCCATCGTGCACTCGCCGCGGCGCAGCGCCTCCGCGGCCAGGTGCACGGCCACCAGGGACGACGAGCAGGCGGTGTCCACCGTGACGGCCGGGCCCTCGAGGCCGAACGTGTAGGCGACGCGGCCGGAGACCACCCCGCCGGCGACGCCGATCGCGGCGTACCCGTCGAGGTCCGGCGTGTCCGAGCCGGCGAGCAGCGTCTGGTAGTCGTGGTACATGACGCCGGTGAACACGCCACCCCGGGTGCCGCGGACGGTACGCGCGTCGATCCCGGCCGACTCGAACGCCTCCCAGGCCGTCTCCAGCAGGATCCGCTGCTGCGGGTCCATCGCCAGGGCCTCGCGCGGCGAGATGCCGAAGAACTCCGCGTCGAACGCGTCGGCGTCGTGCAGGAAGCCGCCCTCGGTGGCGTACGTGGTGCCCGGCCGGTCGGGGTCGGGGTCGTAGAGCGCGTCGGTGGCCCAGTTCCGGTTGGCCGGGAACGGGCCGACCGCGTCCCCGCCCTCGGCGACCAGCCGCCACAGCTCGTCCGGCCCGGTCACGCCGCCCGGGTAGCGGCAGCTCATCCCGATGATCGCGATCGGCTCGCCGGCCGCCGCCACGGGCGGGGCCGCCGCCCGGGCCGGCGAAGCGGCCGGCGCGCCCAGGCGCTCGGCGAGGTAGTCGGCGACGGCGTTCGGGGTGGGATACGTGAACACCAGGGTGGCGGGGAGGCTGAGGCCGGTCGCCCGGGCCAGCCGGTTGCGCAGCTCGACCGCGGTGAGCGACTCGAAGCCGAGGTCGACGTGCACCCGGTCGGGGTCGACGGCCGCCGGCGACGCGTGCCCGAGGACCGCGGCCGCCTCGGCGCGTACCAGGTCGAGCAGGCGACGGCGGCGCTCGGCCGGGTCGTCCGCGGTGAACGCCGGGGACGACGCCCCGGTCGCGGCGGCCCGGCGGGCCGGCTGCCGGACCAGGCCGCGCAGCAGGGCCGGGACCGGTTCGCCGGGCGTGCCGATCCGGGCCGCCACCGCGTGCGCCGGGGCGGACCGCAGGACGGCGTCGAAGAGCGTCATGCCGTCCTCGGTGGACAGCTCGCCGCCGAGCCGGGTGACGTCGCGGCCGGTGAGCTGCCCGGTCATCGCGGACGTCTCGGCCCACAACCCCCAGCCCACCGAGGTGCCGGCCAGCCCCTGGCCGCGGCGCAGCGAGGCGAGACCGTCGAGGAAGCCGTTGGCGGCCGCGTAGTTGGCCTGACCCGCGGTGCCCAGGGTCGCCGCGACGGACGAGAACATCACGAAGAAGTCCAGGTCCGTCCCGGCGGTCAGCTCGTGCAGGTGCAGCGCGGCGTCGGCCTTGGGGGCGAGTACCCGGTCCAGGCGGTCGGCGGTCATCGCGGTCAGCACGCCGTCGTCGAGCGTGCCGGCGCAGTGCACCACGCCGGTGAGGTCCGTCCCGGCGATCACGGCGGCCAGCGCGGCCCGGTCGGCCGCGTCGCAGGCGACCACGGTGGCCTCGGCCCCGAGGGCGGTCAGCCGTTCGACAAGCCCGGCCGCGTCCGGCGCCGCCGGGCCGCGGCGGCTGGTCAGCACCAGCCGCCGTACGCCGTGGGCAGTGACCAACCGCTCGGCGACGAGCGCACCCAGCACGCCGGTGCCGCCGGTGACGAGCACCGTGCCGCTGGTCGCGGGCGTGTCCTCGGCGGCGGTGGCGGTCGCCCGGGCCAGCCGCGGCACGTGGGCGACGCCGTCGCGCAGGGCGATCTGCGGCTCGTCCACGGGCAGCGGCTGCCCGCCGAGGTCGTCGTCGGTGTCGACGAGCAGCAGGCGACCGGGGTGTTCGGTCTGCGCCGACCGCACCAGGCCCCAGACCGCCGCGCCCGCCAGGTCGGTGACCGGGCCGCCGACCGGCACGGCGCCGGTGGTCACGATCACCAGCGGCTCGTCGCGGTCACCGCCGACGTGGTCCTGGATCGCCGTGAGGACCTCGCCGAGCCGGTCCCGCAGCGGGCCGTCGGCCCGCAGCACCGTTCCGGTCGTCACGGCGGCCGGTGCGCTCGACGGCGTCCAGCGCACCTCGAACAGCGCGTCGCGCACCGCGGTGGTGAGCGCCGCCGAGGACACCGGGCGGAACGTGAGCCCGTCGATCTCGGCCACCGGCGCGCCGCCGGCGTCGGCGAGCGACACCGCCACGGTGTCGGCGCCGGCCGGGCTGATCCGCGCCCGCAGCCGGGTGGCACCGGTCGCGTGGAGCCGCACACCGGACCAGGCGAAGGGCAGCACGGCGCCGTCGAAGGCGAGCAGCGCGCCGTGCAGGGCGGCGTCGAGCAGGGCCGGGTGCAGCCCGAACCGGTCGAGTCCGGCCGCGGCCTCGGCCGGCAGCTCGACCTCGGCGTACGTGTCGTCGCCCGCGCGCCAGGCCCGGCGCAGGCCGCGGAACGCGGGGCCGTAACCGTAACCGGCGGCGGCCCGCTCGTCGTAGAAGTCGCTCAGGTCGAGCTCGTCCGCGCCGGCCGGCGGCCACTCGGAAAGCCCGGCGTCGCCCGGCTCGGCCGGTTCGGTCACGGTTCCGGTGGCGTGCACGGTCCAGTCCGTGCCGTCCGGGTCCCGCGAGGCGATCCGGAACGCGCCGTCCTCGACGATCACCTGGATCGCGACGTCACCGGTGGCCGGCAGGACCAGCGGGGTCTGCAGGGTCAGCTCGCCGAGACCGGGTGCGGCCTGCAACGCGATCTCGGCGAAGGCCGCGCCGGGCAGCAGCGTCTGGCCGAGCACCGCGTGGTCGGCGAGCCAGGGCAGGGCCGCCGTCGACAGGGTGCCGTTCCACAGGGCGCCGGCGCCGGCCAGGCTGATCGGGTCGCCGAGCAGCGGACCGTGCGGTTCGAGCCAGAAGCGCCGCCGCTGGAACGGGTAGGTGGGCAGTTGGCTGACCGCGCCGTCGCCGGTCGCCACCCGCCAGTCGACGTGACCGCCGAGGGTCCACAGGTCCCCGGCCGAGCGCAGCATCCGCGCCAGCCCGCCTTCGCCCCGGCGCAGCGACCCGGCCGTCGCGCCGCCCCGCTCGCCGATTCCCGCGGTCAGCACCGGGTGCGGGCTGACCTCGACGAACGTACGGTGCCCGGCGGCGATCAGCCCGGTCACCACGTCGTCGAAGCGCACCGGGCGACGCAGGTTCTCGAACCAGTACGCCGCGTCCAGCTCGGCCGGATCGATCCGCTCACCGGTCACCGTGGAGTGGAACGGCAGCGTGCCCGCCCGCGGGGTCAACCCGTCGAACGCGGCCAGCAACTCCGCCCGCAGGCTGTCCGCGTGCGCGCTGTGCGAGGCGTAGTCGACAGGCACCCGCCGGCACCACACCCCCTGCTCCGCGCACCGGGCCTCGACGGCGTCCACGCCGGCCACGTCGCCGGAGAGCACCACCGACGCCGGGCCGTTCATCGCCGCCACGGACACCCCCGCGACGCCCTCGACCAGGGTGGCCGCCGCGTGCGGATCGGCGGCGACCGCGATCATCCCGCCGGTACCGGCGATCGCCCGCAGGGCCTGCGAGCGCACCGCCACCACCCGCGCGCCGTCCGGCAGGGTGAGGATCCCGGCCACCACGGCCGCCGCGATCTCGCCCTGCGAATGCCCGACCACGCCGGCGATGTCGACGCCGAACGTCTGCCAGAGCGCGGCCAGCGACACCATCACGGCCCACAGGGCCGGCTGCACGATGTCCACGCGCAGCAGCCAGTCGTCGTCGGCCGACTCCAGGACGTCGAGCAGGGACCAGTCCACGTACGGCGCCAGGGCCGCCGCGCACTCGGCGATCCGGGCGGCGAAGACCGGCGACTCGGCAAGCAGGTCGGCGGCCATGCCGAGCCACTGGGCGCCCTGACCCGGGAAGACCAGGACGACACCACCGTCGGCGGCGCCCGCCGCGCCGGTCGGCTCCACCCCGGCCAGGCCCGCCAGGAGCTCCTCCCGATCGGCGCCGACCACCACGGCCCGGTGCTCCAGCGCCGCCCGCGTCGACACCAGCGCCCGCGCCACCGCGGCCACGTCGATCTCCGGCCGCCCGGCGACGAACCCGGCCAGCGCGCGGGCCTGCGCGGTCAGGGCCTCCGCCGACCGGCCCGACAGCACCCACGGCAGCGCCGGCCCGGCCGCCGGGGACGGTGCGGTCCCGGGCGCGGCCGGCGCCTCCTCCACGATCACGTGCGCGTTCGTGCCGCTGATGCCGAACGAGGACACCCCCGCCCGGCGGACCCGGCCCTCCTCGGCGGTCCAGTCCTGGGTCCCGGTCAGCAGCCGTACCGCGCCTGACGACCAGTCGACGTGCGCGGACGGCGCGTCCACGTGCAGCGTCGCCGGCAGCACGCCGTGTCGCATCGCCAGCACCATCTTGATGACGCCCGCGACGCCGGCGGCGGCCTGGGTGTGCCCGATGTTCGACTTCACCGAGCCGAGCAGCAGCGGCCGGTCGGACGGGCGGTCCTGCCCGTACGTCGCCAGCAACGCCTGCGCCTCGATCGGGTCGCCCAGCCGGGTCCCGGTGCCGTGCGCCTCCACCGCGTCCACGTCGGCCGGCCGCAGCCCCGCGTTGGCCAGGGCCTGGCGGATCACCCGCTGCTGCGACGGCCCGTTCGGCGCGGTCAGGCCGTTCGACGCGCCGTCGGAGTTGACCGCCGTGCCGCGCAGCACCGCGAGGACCTCGTGCCCGTTGCGGTGGGCGTCGGCGAGACGTTCCAGCACCAGCACCCCGGCGCCCTCGCCCCAGCCGGTGCCGTCCGCGGCGTCCGCGAACGCCTTGCACCGCCCGTCCGGCGCCAGGCCGCCCTGGCGGGAGAACTCGGTGAAGATGCCCGGCGTCGACATCACCGTCACCCCGCCGGCCAGGGCCAGATCGCACTCCCCGGACCGCAGCGCCTGCCCGGCCAGGTGCAGCGCGACGAGCGACGAGGAGCAGGCCGTGTCGACGGTCATCGCCGGGCCCTCCAGCCCGAGCGTGTACGCGATCCGGCCGGACGCGACGCTGATCGTGGTGCCGGTCAGCACCTGACCCTCGACCGCGCCGGACGCCTCGTGCAGCCGCGGCCCGTACTCCTGGGCCATCGCGCCGACGAACACGCCGGTCGGGGTGCCGCGCAGCGAGCGGGGGTCCAGCCGGGCGTGCTCCAGCGCCTCCCACGCGGTCTCCAGCAGCACCCGCTGCTGCGGGTCCATCGCCAGCGCCTCGCGCGGCGAGATGCCGAAGAACGCGGCGTCGAAGTCGGCGGCGCCGGCCAGGAACGCGCCGGCCGCACCGGACGGCAGGTCGACCGTCCAGCCGCGGTCGGTCGGCAGGCCGGTGACCGCGTCGACGCCGCCGGCCACCAGCCGCCAGAACTCGGCCGGTCCGTGGACGTCGCCGGCGTACCGGCAGCCGATGCCGACGACGGCGATCGGCTCGCTGCCGGCGGCCACGCCGGCGGTGACCGGGCGGGCGGCGTCGCCCCCGCCGGCGGCCCGGCTGCTCAGGTGCTCGGCCAGCCGGCGCGGCGTCGGATGGTCGTAGAGGGCCGTGGTGTCCAGCTCGACGCCGGTGGCGCCGACCAGCTGGTTGCGCAGCTCGACCGCGGTCAGCGAGTCGAAGCCGAGGCCGCGGAACGTCCGGTCGGCGTCGACGGCGTCCGGCCCGGCATGGCCGAGGATGGCCGCCGCGTGCGCGCGGACCAGCACGAGCGGGTCGGCCGACAGCGGCGTCGCCACGGTCGGGCCGGCCTGCCGGGCGGGCAGGGTGGCCGGGTCGTCGGTGATCCAGAACCGGTTGCGCTGGAACGCGTAGGTGGGCAGCGCGACCCGCGGCCCGGCCGGCGCGCCCAGCACGCTCTCCCAGTCCGGCTCGGCGCCCGCCGCCGCGAGGGTGGCGACCGAGGTGACGAAGCGGTCCAGGCCGCCGTCGTCGCGGCGCAGGGTCGGCACCGCGACCAGGTCGAGGCCGGCGTCGGCGGCGGTGTCCCGGACGCTGTGCACCAGCACCGGGTGCGGGCTCACCTCGACGAAGAACCGGAAGCCGTCGGCGGCCAGGCCGCGCACGGCGGCCTCCAGCTCGACGGTACGGCGGACGTTGTCGTACCAGTAGTTCGCGTCCAGCTCCGCGGTGTCGACCCAACGGTCGAGCGCGGTGGACCAGAACGGCACCGTGCCGGTCCGTGGCCGCAGGTCGGCCAGCGCGTCGAGCAGTTCGTCGCGGCACTCGTCGACCTGCGCGGTGTGCGAGGCGAAGCCGGCCCGGACCCGGGTGGCCTGGATGTCGTGCGCGACGCAGTGCTCGACCAGCTCGTCCAGGGCGTCGTCGGCGCCGCCCACCACCACCGCGCGCGATCCGTTGACGGCGGCGATCTCGATCCGGCCGTCCCAGCCGTCGATCAGCTCGCGTACCTCGTCGCGGGTCAGCATCAGCGCGACCATGCCGCCGCGGCCGACGAGCCGGGTGTAGATCAGGCTGCGCAGCGCGATGACCCGGCACGCGTCGTCCAGGGTGAGCCCACCGGCCACGTACGCCGCGGTCACCTCGCCCTGGGAGCTGCCGAAGGTCGCCGCCGGCTCGACGCCGTGCGCCCGCCACATCGCGGCCAGCCCCGCACGGACCGCGAACAGGTACGGCTGGAGCACGTCGAGGCGGTCCGCCGGGGGCGCGCCCTCGACGCCGAGCGCGACGTCCCGCAGGGACCAGTCGACGTACCGGCGCAGCGCCCGGTCGCACGCCTCGAACTCGCGGGCGAACACCGGCGACCGGTCGAGCAGCGCCCGGGCCATCCCGGTCCACTGCGAGCCCTCGCCGGAGAACACGAACACGATCCGCCCGGGTCGGGCCGTACCGGTGACGACGCCGGTCGCGGGCAGCCCGGTGGCCAGCGCGGTGAGCCCGTCGAGCAGCTCGGCGCGGTCCCGCCCGAGGACCGCCGCGCGGTGCTCGAAGCCGGTGCGGGTGCGCACCAGCGCACGGGCGATCGCGACGTCGGTGTCCTCCGGGTCGGCTTCGGCGGCCAGCCGGGCGGCCTGCTCGCGCAGCGCCTCCGGCGTGCGGGCCGACACCATCCACGGCACCAGGGCCGGCGTCGCGCCGCCGGCCGCCGGGTCCGCGGTCGCGTCCGTGCCCGGGCCGCCGGCCGCCGGGTCCGCGGTCGGCGCCGGGCTCGTGGCCGGCGCCGGGCTCTCGGCGAGGACGACGTGGCAGTTGGCGCCGCCCATGCCGAACGAGCTGACGCCGGCGACGAGCGGCCCGGTGCCGGGCCACCCGCCGCGCTCGGTCTGGACCCGCAGGCCGAGCCGCTCCAGCGGGATGCCCGCCGGGGGCGCGGTGAAGTGCAGGCTGGGCGGCAGCTCGCGGTGGCTGATGGCGAGGACGGTCTTCAGCAGGCCGGCGATCCCGGCGGCGGCCTCCAGGTGGCCGATGTTGGTCTTGACCGAGCCGACCCGCAGCGGCTCGCCGGCGCGGCCGGCGCCGCCGAGCACCGTGCCGAGCGCGGCCGCCTCGATCGGGTCGCCCAGGGCGGTCCCGGTGCCGTGCAGCTCGACGTACCGCGCCTGCTCCGGAGCGAGCCCGCTGCGCCGGTACGCCGCCCGCAGCACCCGTGCCTGCGCCTCCTCGACCGGGGTGACCAGGCTGTCGCCACCGCCGTCGTGGTTCACCGCGCTGCCGCGGATCACGCAGTGCACGGTGTCGCCGTCGGCCAGCGCCGCCGTCAGCGGCTTGAGCACGAGCACCACGGCGCCCTCGCCGCGCACGATGCCGTTGGCGGACTCGTCGAACACGGCACACCGTTGGTCGGGCGAGAGCGCGCCGAACGCGGAGAGCGCGAGGGTGCTCTCCGGGGCGAGGTTGAGCTGGACGCCGGCCGCCAGGGCCAGGGTGGCCTCACCGGAGCGCAGGCTCTGCACGGCGAGGTGGACGGCCACCAGCGAGGACGCCTGCCCGGCGTCGACGGTCACGCTCGGACCGGTGAGGCGGAACGCGTAGGACACCCGGTTGGCGATCACGCCCCGGTTCAGGCCGGTCGTGGTGTGCTGGCCGATCGGGGTGCCGTTGCCGCGCTGGGCGATGGTCGCGTAGTCGCCACTGGTCGCCCCGGCGAACACCGCGGTGGCGCTGCCGCGCAGGTCGGTGGCGGCGATCCCGGCCCGCTCCAGCGCCTCCCAGCTCAGTTCGAGCACCAGGCGCTGCTGCGGATCCATGGCCGCGGCCTCGCGCGGGGCGATGTCGAAGAACCCGGCGTCGAACCGGTCCACCTCGTCGAGCCAGCCGCCCCGGGGACGGTCCGGGCCGGCCGGCCAGCGGTCCGGCGGCGCCTCGCGGACGGCGTCGACGCCGTCGCGCAGCAGGTGCCAGAACGCGTCGGGGGTGGCCGCGCCGGGCAACCGGCACGCCAGCCCTACGACGGCGATGGGATCGTTGTCGGGGCTGCGGTTCTCGGACATCGGCGCCTCGAATTCGGTCCGGCGGGCGGCAACCGTCACGGCGACGGGCGATATCCCGAACACTATGAATGCCCTGCTCACGGACCAACCCCTAGGCGAGGTGGGAGCCCCTCACCGAACCGGGAAAGGGGGCGGGGCAGGCATCGTGGTGATGCCCGCCCCGCCCCCTTTCGGCGGTCGCCGGTCAGACCGTTTCGAGTTCGCGACCCTCGGCCGGCGTCGGAGCACCGGCGCGTCCGGCCCGGTTGTTGACCTTGGTCATGATGGCCCGGGCGTACAGGGCGACGCCGGCCAGGATGCTGACCACGGCGATCGGCACGCCGAACAGCGGCCGCACGTACATCGCCAGGAACCAGGACTTGACGTGGATGTCGGACAGGATGAAGACCAGCGGGATGATTCCCTGCGGGACCAGCAGGATCGAGCCGAGACCCCAGCTCAGTCCCTCGACCGTGCCGCCCTTCTTGGCCGCCTCGGCGCCGCCGGCGCTCCGGACCACGGTGGGCCGGCCGGTGCGCATGGTGTGCAGCAGATCGGAGCCGTCCGCGCTGAGCTTGCGGACCGCCAGGCCGCCCAGCACCAGGGCGACGGCGACGCCGGTCAGCACGCCGACCGGCACCCCGGCCCAGGTCAGCCACGGCTGGTCGAACCGGGTGCCGAGGTAGACCAGGGCGAGCGCGGGCGCCGGCGGCAGCAGCCCCACCCAGAACAGCACATTGGACTGGCCGGTGGTGTCGGCGCGCTCGAGCGGGTTGCTCGGCCGCTTGTGCGCGTCCGGGCCCGGGACCATGCCGAACACCGACGAATAGATGATCAAACCGGCGCCGCCGCCGAGCAGGGCGGGCACCGCCGCGGCGACCCACGGCCAGGTCCAGGTCAGACCGCTCCACCAGACGAAGGCGATGCTCAGGACGACGGCCGGCGGCGTGAAGACGATCAGGTACGCCAACTGCCGGCCCCGCACGTCGGCGCGCTGGGTGCCGGTCGTCATCGTCTGCCAGAGCGCGGTGCCGTCCTGGCTGTAGAGGTTGCAGGCCGAGGTGATCGCGAAGAGCGCGAGCGCCGGACCGGCCCAGGGCAGCAGGAGCCGGGCGTCGAAGGTCAGCGGCAGCAGCACGGTGCCCAGCGCCCAGACGACCGGCACCACCGCGGTGGTGGTCCGCAGCGGGTCACGCCACCAGGTGCGCAGCTCCTTGCGGACGACCGCGCCGGTCGTACCGCCCAGCGGGCCGCCGCTCACCGGGGCGCGGCCGGCGCTGCCCCGGATGGTGACCCGGGCCCGGCGCGGATTGCCCAGCTCGACCGACCAGACGAGCAGCAGCAGCACGCAGAGCACGGCCAGGCCGGCCGGCGCGGCGAGCGCGAGCGCCCAGTCCCCGCGGCCCGCGGCGTCCACCGCCACCACGCCCCAGCTCGACGGGATCGCCCGCAGCGTGGTCGTGGTGGTGTGGGAGAACCCGGTCTCCAGGATGTCGGAGTACATCACGGCCACGACGATCATCCAGCCGGACTGGGTGAGCACGAGCATCGCCGCGAACAGCACTCCGGTGATCGCCGCGCCCACCCGCGACGACGCGACGACGCCGAAGAGCGCGTAGACCACCCGGGACAGCAGCACCACGAAGACCAGTTGCAGCGCCGCGACCGGCGCCGCCAGCAACGCCGGGACGAGGCCCTGCCGGGCCCCGTACGTGATCAGGGCGAGGAAGCCCAGCGCGGTGACCGCGGTGGTGATCCCGACGAACGCCGCCCCGAGCAGTCCCACCGCGAGCCGGCGGCGCGGCACCGGCAGCAGTGTGAAGTGGTCGGCGCGCAGCACCGCCGAGCCGCCCCACAGCGGACCGATCAGCCAGCCGAGCGTCCACATCAGGAAGACGCCGGCCATCAGGTCGCCCAGCACCTCGGTGTTGGGCAGGTCGACCAGGGAGAGCCAGATGGTGGCAGCCGCGAAGAGCAGGCCGAAGACCGCGCCCACCAGCATCCACGCGGCCCGGCCGCCGGTCATCGAGTTCTTGATGATCGACAGCTTCATCCGGATCAGGACGCCAGCCACGACAGCCCCTTCCGGGTGTGCTCGTCGCCGCCGACCAGCCGGACGAACGTCTGCTCCAGCGTGGTGTCGCCGCGCACCTCGGCCAGCGGACCGGCCGCCACGACCTTTCCTGCGGCCATGATGGCCACCGTGTCGCACAGCTGCTCGACCAGCGGCATCACGTGGCTGGAGAGCACCACCGAGCCACCGGCGGCCACGAACCCGATGAGGATCGCCTTGAGGGCCGCCGCGGACACCGGGTCGACCGCCTCGAACGGCTCGTCGAGCACCAGCAGCCGGGGTCCGTGCAGCAGCGCGGTCGCCAGCCCGATCTTCTTGCGCATGCCGGTCGAGTAGTCGACCACCAGGGTGCGCTCGGCCCCGCCGAGCTCCATCACGTCGAGCAGCTCCTGGACCCGGCCGGCCAGCACGCCGGCCTCGATGCCGCGCAACTGCCCGACGTACGTCAGCAGCTCACGTCCGGTCAGCCGCTCGGGCATGGACAGCCCGTCGGGCAGCACACCCATCAGCGTCTTCGCCTCGACCGGGTCGGACCACACGTCCACCCCGAACACCTGCGAGTCGCCCTCGTCGGGGCGTAGCAGGCCGACCGCCATGGACAACGACGTCGTCTTGCCCGCCCCGTTCGGGCCGACCAGTCCGAAGAAGGAGCCCTGCGGCACGACGAGATCGACGTGGTCGACCGCGGTGTTCGAGCCGAACTGCTTGTGCAGGCCGGACAGACGCAACGCCGCCGGCCGGCCATCCACACCAGGACTTTCCGCTGCGGCGTACTGAGTGGTCGATGGCTCCATGATTCCCCTCGAAGTCGCTAGGTGGCGGGCCCAGTTTGCCCGACTTGCGCTGCATATGGAAGCGCCTACATACAGAGTGGATCCACTGCGCTCACCCGGCGGAGAGGGGGAAGTGCAGCATGCCGTGGATGATGAACGAGTCGCGACGCCGGGGCTCACCGGACACGCGCAGGTCGGGCAGGCGGGTCGCGATCGCCCGGAACGCCGCCTCGGCCTCGACCCGGGCCAGTGGCGCGCCGAGGCAGTAGTGGATGCCGGCCGAGAAGGACAGCGTGTCGGCGGCGCTCCGGCGGGTGATGTCGTAGCGGTGCGGGTCCTCGAAGACGTCCGGATCGCGGTTCGCGGCGGCGGCCAGGATGGCGAGTTCGCCGTCGACCGGCAGGACCTCCCCGGCGAGTTCGATCTCCTGGTGGGCGACGCGGCGATACTGCTGCACCGGCGGGTCGAACCGCAGCGTCTCCTCGACCACGCCCGCCGCCAGGCCGTCCGGATCGGCGCGGAGCATGTCCCACTGGTCCGGGTTGTCCAGCAGCGCCCGCACGCCGTTCCCGATCAGGTTGACCGTGGTCTCCGACCCGGCCAGCGGCAGGAACATGCACAGCGGTTCCAGCTCGTCCATGGTCAGCCGGCCGTCGTCGATCGCGGGCAGCATCTGGCTGATCAGATCGTCACCGGGGCTCTCCTGCCGCAGCTTGATGATGCCGCGGAACATGTCGGTCAGCTCGCCGATCGCCAGGTCGACGCCGCGTACCTTGTGGAACGAGACCACGCCGTCGAGCAGGGGCGCGATCCGCCGGCTCAGCCGCGAGAAGCGCGGCCGCAGGTCGTCCGGGATGCCGACGAGATCGGCGATCACGGTGACCGGCAGCTTCTGCGCGAACTCGGTCATCAGGTCGAACGCGGAGCCGTCGGTGGGCAGCTCGTCGATGAACCGGGCGCAGAGCTCGTCCGCCCGGTCCCGCCACCTGCCGGCCATCCGCGGATTGAGCGCGGGGATGGTGAGCTTGCGCAGGCGGGCGTGGTTCGGCGGGTCCAGCCCGAGCATCGAGTTGTCGAAGTTCATGAACTCCGGCACCTTCTGCCCGTCGGCCAGCCGCACCCCGAACCGGCGGTCCCGCAGCACCTTGTTGGCGATCTGGTGATCGGTCGTCACCCACGTCCCGAGCGCGCTTCGCGGCAGCGGCCCGAGCGCCCGGATCTGCTCGTACACCGGATAGGGATCGGCCGGCCCCCGGAGCAGCCGGGCATAGAGGTCCCCCTGTTCGGCGGCCTTCTCCAGGATGTCGTAGTAACCCGCCATCCGAGCGCGCAGCCCGGCGTCCGGAAGTGTCGTCATCACCAACCTCCAGGGGGCGACTCGGTCCGAAAGCCACCATAAGGACCAACCCACCCCTACCAGGAACCCCAGAAATCCCGACCACTCCACGGCGGCCGTACGCAGAAGGAGGGCACATCCATCGAACGGGACGCGCCCTCCTCCGGGGACCTCGGGTCAGCAGCCGAGCCGCTTGCCGGAGAGGGCGATGTCGTCGATCCAGAGGTCGAACTCGCCCGGCGTCGTGCCGCCCTGGTAGAGCTGCCAGCCGATCTTCACCGTGTCGACCGTCGGCAGGACGAAGGGAACGTCGTTGCCCCCGTGCTCGGTCGTGGAGGCGGTCAGCTCCGGGTTCGCCACGCCGTCGAACCACACGGCGACGCGGTTGTCCGTCGCGTCGATCCGCCACTCGACGCACTGCCAGGTGTCCTCGGCGACCGGGGCCGACTCCCGCCAGTTGGTCCAGTCGCCGGTCGGCCCGCCGTCGGCGCCGACGCCCCAGAAGGTCCCGGGGACCGTGGGCGCGTACTGGCCGCCGACCGGGCGCACGACCTCCGCGCTGCCGGCGCCGGTCGCCTCCACCAGCGTGAAGTGCGCCCAGTCCGGGGCGGTGGGGAAGGCGTCGACGCGCAGACGCATCCGGCCGTAGAAGCGGTTGCCCGGCGCGGCGAAGTCGTCGACACGCAGGAAGGCACGCCCGTTGTCGACGGTGTGCACGTGCAGCACCTGGTTGCCGCGGCGGGCACGCTCGACGGTGAGCGTGCCGTGGCGGGTGTCGACGCCCCATCTCACCGTGCTGGGCCCTCCGACCGGCAGCCGCTCGAAGTCCTCACAGAAGAGCAGGCCACGGGGGCACGAGCGCGAGGAGGCACCCGACGCGCCGGCCGGAACGCTGCCGGCCGCGGTGCCGAGGAGCAGGGCGGCGGTGAACACCGCGAGGAAACTACGCATGGTCATCCTCCATGACGGCTGGCCCCGCCACCCGGGCGGGCCAGCGGGAACACTCCGGCCAGCCGGCACGGCGAGGCTCCCGTTCGCACCGCTCCAGCGCGGTCAAACCCCGCGCCGCGGCGACCCGAGCCATTCCAGCACGGCCACCTCTATTCAGCAACATCGATGGTTGCATCGGTTCGGCTCAGAAGCTGCGTCTACGCGCGGGCCATGGAGAATGCGGTGGTGCGCCACGAGCATCACGTGTTCCACAACCCGCCGCCGTCGACGCCGGCCGAGGTGAACGCCGCCCTGGACCGCGGCGACCTGTCCGCCGCGCTGGACGCCATGGTCGGCACCGCGCTGTACGGCGACGGTGACCTGGGCGAGTTGCAGGAGTTGCATCTCCGGTTGCTCGCACACGATGACCACCAGGTCAGCGCCCTCGCCGCCACCTGCCTGGGACATCTCGCGAGGGTCTATCGCCGGTTGGACGAACGCCGCGTGGTCACCGCCCTCCGCCAGGCCCGGTCGCTACCGCACCTCAGGGGCACCGCCGACAACGCGTTGGGTGACATCCGCATCTTCCTGCACCCTCGGCGGACGCGGTGGCGCGGACGGCTCCGGACGGCTGTCCGCCCCTGGACGTGGTGGTGACCGGAACACCGCAGTGCGGTGATCCGGTCCGAACCGCGCGCAGTCGTCCAGGCTGAACCGCGGCGAGAACGAGACAGGCGGCGTCGTTCGGACCGTTGTCTGCGATTACTTCCGACGCCTCGCCCGCAGATCAGATAGCGGGCCGACGGTCAATGAGCGAATCAGGATCGGGTGCGGCCACAAGCGACAAGGAATCGCAAGGCATTGAGATTCCCGTCTCTGCCCGCGCAGTTCCTGGTCGACGAGGGAAACCAGCTCTATGCTTGCCGCCGCATGCACTGCTGCCCATCCGGGCCGAGGGCACACCAATTCAAGGATCTGCGAATGCGCCGGAATTCCGCTCCGCACAACGACACTGCCAGCGCCGGCGAAGTAGAACCGGACGGCGAATCGCCGAGCGCTACCGCAGAGGGCAGCGCCCGCCGATCCGCGATCGCCGAGGAACAGGCGTTTCTCGACCTGGCCACGGCCCGGCGCGACAGGCTCGCCGAACACCTGGCGGTCGAGCTTTCGTCCGAGGCTCGGGACGCGTTGGAGCGGGCCCGACAGCGCATGCTCCGCCGGCAGTACGAAGAGCTGCGGCGAGCACGGGACGGGCTGGTCTTCGGCCGCCTCGACGGCCTCGACGGCACCGTGCGACACGTAGGGCGGGTCGGTCTCCGCGACGACCGCGAGGACACTGAGCCACTGCTCGTGGACTGGCGCGCTCCCGCGGCCCGGCCGTTCTACACCGCCACCGCGGTCGACCCACAGGGTCAGGCACGGCGCCGTCACATTCGCACGACCGGATCGTCCGTCGTCGGCGTGGACGACGAGCCACTGGACGGGACCATGACGGCGGAACTCGTCGGTGAGGGCGCCCTACTGGCCGCCCTCGACCAGCGGCGCACCGGCCGCATGTCGACGGCGATCTCCACCCTGCAACGCGAACAGGACGACATCATCCGGGCCGAGGCGACCGGCCCGCTGATCGTTCAGGGTGGTCCCGGCACCGGCAAGACCGTGGTTGCTCTGCACCGCGTCGCCTACCTGCTGTTCGCCCACCCGAAAGTGGCCGACCAAGCGGTCCTGGTTCTCGGCCCCTCGTCGCGGTTCCTCGAGTACATCGCCCAGGTGCTGCCCGCGCTCGGTGAGACCGCCGTCGTCTCGGCGACCTGCGACACCCTGCTGAGCGAGGTTCGCGTGGGCCGCGACGAGAGCCGGCTTCTCGCCGAGATCAAGGGCCGCGCCCTCTGGCAGCTCGCGCTCGAAAGCTACGTCACGTCGCGGCTCCCCCGGCCCCGCGAGCTGAAGCTGCGCTGGGAGGGCGAGTTCCACGTCATCCCCGCGGCAACGGTGGCGCAGGCGCTCGCCTCGGCGGTGCAGGGACGCCCGTACCACCGCGCCCGCGCGGCGTTCGCCGAGCAGTTGCACCATCTCCTTGCCGAGGTCGTCGTCGAGCATCGCGAGACGCTGATGAACGAGATCGAGGAGGGCTTCGAGGACATCCTCGCCCGGGTCGACAGGAGCATGCGGCACGACCACCACTCCGGCCGGACGTCCACCGGCAGCGACATCGACGGATTGCTTTCCGAGGAGGAGATCGACCAGCTCCGTGACCGGATCGCCGGGAACGCCACCATCGCCCGGTTCATCGAGGCGTGGTGGCCCACCCTCGACGCCGAGACCCTGCTGGGTGATCTCCTGACCGACCGCACCCTGCTGGCCCGGTTCGCCCCGCAGCTGTCGCCGGCGGAGATCACCGCCGTCTCGGCCGAGCCCGCCGGTTGGGCATCGAGCGACATCCCCCTGCTCGACGCCCTCGCCGACCTGATCGGCGAGGTCGACGCCCCGCATCCACAGGGCGAGTTCGTCGCCGACCGCGCTCGCCGGCAGCGCGACTGGGTGTACGGCCACGTCGTCGTCGACGAGGCGCAGGAGCTGTCCGAGATGCAGTGGCAGATGGTCCTGCGGCGCTGTCCCAGTCGATCCGTCACCGCCGTCGGTGACATCGACCAGGCGGAGGCAGCGCACCGGCACACCAGTTGGGCGCAAGCGGTGCAGGCCGTCTTCGGAGATCGCTGGACCGCCGCGGAACTGACCATCTGCTACCGGACCCCACGCGAGGTCATGGACCTCACCGGACCGGTCCTGAAGAAGGCCGGCAGCCACAACACGCCGCCACGGGCGGTACGCTCCTCCGGCATCGCCCCCTGGGAGCTCACGATCACACCCGCCGAGCTCGCCGACGCCGCCGCCCAGGCCGTGCGACAACTGCGGCAGCGGTGGCACGGTGGCACGGTCGGCGTCATCGCCCCGGCGGACCGGATCGCCGCACTCCTGAGCCTGCCGGGTGACGTGCCAGTGCTCACCGCTAGCCAGGCCAAGGGGCTGGAGTGGGACGCGACGCTACTCGTCGACCCCCAGGGCATCGCCGCCGAGCCGCGCGGCTGGAACGGCCTCTACGTCGCGCTCACCCGATGCACCCAGGAACTCGGGCAGCTGATGCTCACGCCGCAATCGCCACACCCCGGGGCAACGTCTCCGGATGCTGGGCGTGCCCCCGGAACGTGAAGGCAGGTACGGGCGCCGGCCGGCCATCGCCGTCGAGGAGGGCTGAGGGCCGTCCTCGATGAGCGGCGTGCCGGCCGGTGCCGCCTACCGCCTGCTGCTGGCCCGGCCCGCGGCTAGCGCAGATGCCGGGCGAAGAACCCGGCCGCGTCCTCCCCCGCGAACTGCGGGACACCGGTGTGTCCGCCCATGTTCGCGTGCAGCGACTTCTCGGTGGAGCCGAAGGCGTCGAACAGGTCCAGGGCCGCCTGCCGGTCGTTTCCCTCGTCGTCCCACTGGAGCAGGACGTGCAGCGGAATGGTGACCTGTCGGGCCTCCTCGATCATGACGCGAGGCACGAAACTCCCGGCGAAGAGACCGGCGGCCACGATGCGCGGCTCGACCACCGCGAGTCGGATGCCGATGGAGATCACTCCCCCCGAGTACCCGACCGGGCCGCCGATCTCGGGCAGCGACAGGAGGGCGTCCAGGGCGGCCCGCGTTTCCGGCACCGCCCTGTCGACGAGCGGGAGGATGAGGGCGTCGATGATCTCGTCGGTGACCGGCTCGCCGGCCTCCATGGCCCGGCGCAGGTCGGCGCGGGCCTGCTCGGCGGCGGCCCAACGGGGCCGGTCACCGCTGCCCGGTAGCTCGATGCCGGCCGCGGCGAAGCCCTCCGCCGCGGCGTGGCGGGCGCGAGCCACCAGACGGGGGTACATCCTGCGCAGTCCGAGCGGAGGGTGGCCGAGCAGGATCAGCGGGACCGGCGCGGACGCGGATGCGGACGGGGGCGTCCACAGGATGCCGGGGATCTCGCCGAGGGCGAACTCGCGTTCGAGGACGCCGTCGTCGAGGCGCTGCTCAGTGGTGAACTCCATGGTCGTGCCTTTCGGGAGTGCTCGCGAACGGCGCTCCCGGACGACCTATCGCCCGACCGTGACCCCGGAGGGGAGCACCCATGTCGAAACGTTCACGGGTACCACCTCCTCGGTCTCTCGCACGGCCTTCCGAAAACTAGCAGCGGCCGCCGTGATCCACCAAACGCTTTTTCAGCGATGGCTCCGTGGTCGAATTGGTCCGAGCGGCGCGGATCCAACTCCGCACCGCCGATCAGACCCACATAGCCGGCAGGGGCGGCAGGTCCGGCAGTCCGAGTCTCGACCGCGCGTACCCGAGCATCGCCCACTGATGCTCGGCCGCGAGGCGTGGCAGATCCTGACCGGGTGTGCTGTGCAGGACCGCGGCGTCGAAGCCGAAGTGGACTCGTACCTTCTTCCGGCCTCTACTCAGCCGCGGTTTCGGGACGGCGTCCCAGGTGTAGAACGGGTACGTCTCCAGACCGGGCACGCCGGAGGCGTCCCACCACGACCGCCAGGCGGGGTCGGCGTCGATCGCCGCTTCCAGCGCATACGACGCGTCGTCGAATTCATCACGTTCGGCCTTGACGTCGTACATGTGGCCGCACATGTACCAGTCCCACCACGTGTCGTCGTCGCCATCGGCACCGGCCTCGGCGCGGACGCCGTCGCCGGCGAGCGGCATGTCGAAGACGAGGTCGTCGTCCCAGTCCAGCCCGGTGGCGCGCCGGTACGCCGCCGGCACCACGTCCAACAGCTCCTCGGCATCCGCCACCCGCCAGCGGCCCGACATGGCATCGGGATCGGCCAGGACCGCCTGCCATGGTGACCGGCCCGCGGCGACAACGGCGAGCCGGGCGTAGAGGAAGACATCGTCGGACATGGGAAGCGCCGGCGCGGCGACCGGTTCGGACACGTCCCAGACCGCTTGCGACTGGTGTCGGGGGGTGAAGGCGCGCACCGCTTCCACGAGATCGTCGGCGAACTGCCGCACGTCGGCCTCGCCGGCCGAACCCAGCGACTCGACGAGACGTCCGCATCCCTCAGGAGACGCCGCACCATCGAGCAGGTCGATGTACGACCAGAACTTCTCCGAGATCACCGGAGCTCCTTCGCACGCTGGACGCTCTGGAGCCTAATCGGCACCGGAAGGGTCGTGCCGCTCCTGGCCGACCCGGCGCGCCGAGGACGAACAGGGATGCGGTCGCAGGCACCTCGGAGCCTCCACATCGCGGTCCGGGACGACAGCATGTGACGCACGCTCATCGACAGTCCGGATGCCGACGCTAGCCCGTTTCGGCTACGGTCCGTGATGCGCTTCGGCAGTGGGCGGCACTGGCGCCACCACACGTTCGCGCCTCTCTCGCTGCCGGACAAGGAGCCCTTCGACCGACTGATCATCGACGGGGACGCCCATTCGATCTCGGTACGCACGGAGCAGGGAACCCTGTACCTCGACGCCGCTTACCGTTACGAGCTTCGCTCACGCACCGGTCGAGATTCCTAGGCCTTCTGCTGCCAGCCGCGGGTCCACCAGTCACAAGCCCTGCGGCAGCTCGGCGATAGCCTCATCGATCCTGCCAGCGGTAGAGGTCGCGCAGCAGGGAAATCTCGGCGCCGTGATGGATCAGCTCCCTGTTGACGTGCAGGACGATGCCCTCCATGGGAAACCGCTCGGGACCCGCCACGGGTGGATTGTCCAGGTCGGCGTCCGAGAGCTTGCGGACCCCCGCGATCCATCTCCCGTACATTTCATCGAGCTGTTCCAGCGCCTCGCCGGCGGTCCCCGCGTAGGCGAATGTCCGGGAGTCGACGTCCTGGCCGCCGAAGTGCCATCCGACCCGATAGCCCAGGCAGGAGACGATGATGTGCGCCAGCCGCCAGGCAATCGTGGTCACCGGCGCCGGCACCGGGTCAGTGGACGCGACGTCCATCGTCCATTCCCCCGAACCTGCCGACATCGGCGCGGCCGACGTGCCACGTGGGCGGATGTTCCAGCAGCCGCGCACCGGCTCCCAGAAGTACTCCTCGTCGACAAGACCGTGCAGCCTCGGCCGCAGACTCTTGTGCCAGTGCCGGTCCAACTGGTCCGCGAGTCGCTCGCTTCTTGTCACTTGCGCACACTACATACCACGCAAGCCTGGCTCCGGCCGGGACCTCGCCCCGGTGCCGGCAGCGACGACGCCCGGCCCGCCGGGGCACTGCGTGGAACACAGCGGCGGTGACACCCGCTGTCCGGGCGGCTGACCGGAGCGGTTCCGTCGGACTGCCGTGCCATGATGCCGCTCACCTCACAGCAAGGAGCACGGCGCGATGGCCACGGTGACGGTTCGGGACGAGACAGCGACGGGCAGGGCGATCGATCAGTGGCCGCTGACAGGCCTGCCCGAGCGCATCTCCGCGCGGGAGCTGGTCCGGTTGCGGGTACGCGAGGAGGTGGCGCGGTTCAACGCCGACCATGCTGAGGTCTTCCAGGGTCTGGTCCGGCCGACCGACGCGGAGGCGACGTTGAACGGCTGTCGGGTCGGTCGGGGCCGGCGGCTGGACTGGGAACGTCAGGCGGACGCGGCGTGTGCCGCCTTCGCCCGCAACGGCTTCGTGCTGCTGGTGGGTGACCGCCAGGTCGAGGATCTGGACGAGGAGGTCGACCTGCGCGCCGATCCCGAGGTGGCCTTCGTACGACTCGTTCCCCTGGTCGGTGGCTGACGTGGGTGACTGGACGCGCCTGCTTCCCGCGCTGAGCGCCGCGGATCGCCGGCGGGTGGAAACTGAGATCGCCGAAGCAAATGCCCAGGTTCGGCCGCTGCTCGGGAAAACAACCACCTACTTCTGGGCGTCGTCGGTGACCCGGATGCCGGAGTGGGCCACCATCCGGTCGTGGCCGGGTGAGCTTCGCCGCCACGCCGCGCTGGCCGTGCACCTGGAGGCGACGGCCAGTTCGAGGCCGTCCGCGCTGAACGACGTCGTGCGGAGTCTTGCCGACGGCGAGCGCGACTGGACCCGGGCGGATCTCCTGTGGAGTCTCGACGTCGCCGGACGGGGGTGGATCTACCATGACGGCGCCCACCTGGAGTTGCCGGCGATGATCGCCGTTTGTCTTGCTCCCGCGGACCTGGCGGATCTGGCGCCCGCGCTCTCGGCCCTGTTCGACGAGATCGCCGAGGACTACTTCATGGCGGCCGGGCCGCGTCGGCGGGTCGCCATGCTGATCGGGGCGGCGCTCGACCGCGCGACCGGTCGCCGTGTGCCGTCCTGGTTGCTGCACCACGGCGACGAGTTCGGTCCCCTCGTGCGGGCCGGCCTGGGTGGGGTCCTCGCCGCGCCGGGTGTACCCGAACTGCTGGCGCACTGCGCCTCGCTCGACAAGCCGGCGGCACCGGCGAGGTGGCTGCGCGTCCTCGACGAGCGACTCACGGCCGCGACCGATGGGCAGGAAGCGGTCCGCGCGATCCTGGAGGCGTTCGCCGCCCACCAGCACTCCGTGCACGAGGACTCGGACCGCCTCCTGCGTGGCCTGGTGTGGGCGCTGTCGCGGGAGCCGGACGAGCCGGCGACGGACCTGCTGGCCAGGGTCACCGCCGCCGCCTCGGCCGCGCCCCGCCAGGCGTCCGGTTTCCCCCATGCCCAGCGCACCGCGATCGCGGCCGTGCAACTACTCGCAGGGCGCGACGGCGAGGTGCCGGTGCGGACCCTGGCGCGGCTCGCGGTCACCGTGAAGAACAAGGCGGTGCGCAGTCGGGTGCAGTCCGCGCTGGCCCGCCTCGGCGCCCTGCGGGGGTGGTCGGTCAGCGAGATGATGGAACTCGCCGTCGACGACCACGGGCTCGACTCCACCGGAAGCCGGCGGGCCCCGGTGGGCCCCTACGAGGCGACCGTGCGGGTCGTGGACGAGAAGGCGCGCCTGACCTTCACTCGCGGCGGCGTCGGGCTCAAGGGCGTGCCGGCCGCGCTCAAGGAGACGCACGCCGACGAGCTGAAGCAGCTTCGTGCCCTGGTGAAGGGCATCAACGCGACGCTGACCGCCGAGCGCCAACGGTTGGAGGCGCTGCTGTCCGAGGAGCGCACCTGGGCGTACCCGGAGTGGGTGTCCCGCTTCCTCGACCACCCGATCACCGGGACGTACGGTCGGCGGCTGCTCTGGCAGACCAGCACCGACGGGCGCGACTGGTCAACCGGCCTGCCCCGCGCCGATGGCGACGGCTGGACGCTCGCCGGTCTCGACGGGCGGCCGGCGTGCGGTGAGCGGGTCCGACTGTGGCACCCGATCCGCGCCGCGGTGGACGAGACCCTCGCCTGGCGTGAACGGGTGCTCGCCGCCGGCCTGACGCAGCCGTTCAAGCAGGCTTTCCGCGAGGTTTACCTGCTCACGCCGGCCGAGGAACGGACCGAGTCCTACTCGAACCGGTTCGCCGCGCACATCCTGCGCTACCGCCAGGCGAACGCGCTCATGCGCGCCCGCGGCTGGCAGGCCGGCTACCTCGGCACGTGGGACGGCGGGTACGACAGCGAAGCCACCAAGCTCTTCGGCGGTGGCGCGTGGCGGGCATCCTTCCACCACCAACTGGTCGACACCGACGACCCACACGACTACGACGTCCACCACTGCGCCACCGACCGGGTGCGCTTCGCCCGATCCGACGGCGCCACCTGGCAACCCGCACCGGTCGCGGACGTACCGCCGCTGGTGTTCACCGAGGCGATGCGGGACGTCGACCTGTTCGTCGGCGTCACCTCGATCGCCACCGACCCGCAGTGGGCCGACCGCGGCGAGGACCGGTTCCGGGACTACTGGCACCGCACCGCGGTCGGGGCGCTGACCCCGTCGGCTCAGGTACGCCGCGACGCCCTGGCCCGGCTGCTCCCCCGCATGGCCATCGCCGACCGGGTCACCGTCGCGGACCGATACCTGCACGTACGCGGGAACCTGCGCGGCTACCGGATCCACCTCGGCTCGGGCAACATCATGATGGAGCCCAACGACGCCTACCTGTGCATCGTCCCCGCGCGCGGGGGCACCGGGCGGCTGCACCTGCCGTTCGAGGACGACCCCATGCTGTCGACGATCCTGTCCAAGGCGATCATGCTCGCCGCCGACGACACGATCAGCGATCCCACGGTGCTGCGGCAGCTCACGTCATGACCGACTGGGCGCGGCCGCGCCTGAAGCAGGACCGGTGGGCCGGTCAGCACAAGCCCCACGCGGCCGGGATCGCCGAGGGCCGGGGCGGCCGAAGCCACCCCGGCCCCGAGTCGCTAGGCCACGACCACGCAGGCGGAGAATTCGGATGTCGCGTCGACGGCCGCCGCGCCGGTCAGCAGGGTGGCGGTCGCGACGACAAGTTGACCGACGGCGGCCGGTACCGCCGTCGGGGTGTTGCCGCTGATGTTTCCGGCCGCGTTGGTGGTGACGACGGTGTCGCCGAGGAAGACCCGTCCCTCGCCGTGTCCGGAGCCGTCACACGCGCCACTGGCGAAGAACTCGACGCGGAACTGGCTGGACCGCAGGCTGTTGAGCCTCCAGTTGACGGTCGTGACCCCGGCGACCGTGGTGGCCGAGTTGACCATCGGATAGTTCTGCCCGCCGTTGGCACCGGCGTCGACGTCCAAGGCGTCGTTCGCCGTCACGCCGTTCGGGTTCAGGTCGATGCCCAGCCCGGTGTTGGCGTAGATGGCGTTGCGCGCCAACGCGTTCGAGGAGAAGCCGGCGGGGACCTGGACGGTGACGCCGTCGCCGTTGTTGTACGCGATGACGTTCGGCGGCGCGTTCGGGTCGGTGGAGCCGATGATGTTTCCGCTGCCGTCGGCGAGCACGCCGCTGGCCCCGTTGCCACGGTTGGCGGTCAGCGTGGTGTCGAGGCCGATGGCGTTGCCCAGCACCTGGATCTCGTCGGCATTGGTCTCCAGGAACACGCCGGCACCGCCGTTGGTCGAGATGACGTTGCGGGATTCCTCGGCGAGACCGCCGATCACGTGGGCGTCGCCGTGCACCCGGACGCCGTGGCCGGCGTTGCCGAGCGCGGTGAAGCCGTCGGCGCCGAGGCCGATGTAGTTGCCTTCGACGCGGTGGCCGTTGCTGTCCAGCCGGACGCCGTCGCCGCCGTTGGCCGAGATGACGTTGCCGGCGCCGGTGGTGGAACCACCCACCCTGTTGTCGCTACCGCTGTCGATGTCGACGCCGTCGCCGCCGTTGCCGATCGGTACCAGGCCCGTGATGTCGGTGCCGATCGAGTTGCCCTCAAGGACGTTGGTGCTGCCCAGATTGTCCACCTCCACGCCGTCGAAGCGGTTGCCGGAGATGACGTTGGCGGCCACCGTGTTGCCGTCGCCGGTGATTTCCACGCCCGTGTCGTTGCCGAGCCGAGCCGTGCCGACACTGTTGGTACCGACCAGGTTTCCCTGCACGAGGTTGTGCGCGCCGCTGATGGCGATGCCGCTGTCCAGGTTGGCGGAGATGACGTTGCGGTCCTCGGGGGCGGGCCCGCCGATGGTGTTCCCGTCGCCCTCGACCTCGATGCCGCCGCCGTTGTTGCCGAGCGGGTTCATCCCGGCGTAGCCCACGCCGATGTAGTTGCCCCTGATCACATTGTTGGCGCCGGCCACGCAGAGCCCGTCGTTGGCGCAGGGCGCGCCCGCGATCGGGCCGGCCGCGCCGCGGATGACGAGGCCGGCGATCAGGCTGTCGTCGGCCCGCAGGTCGAGGCCGAAGGCGACGTTGCTCGCGTTGAGCACGATCCGGAGCGCGGCCGGCGTACCGGGGCCCGCCTGCGCCGCACCGGGCTGGGTGTACCCCCGGATCTTCACCGGGTCGGTGATCGACGGCAGGTTGGCGGCCAGCGTGATCACCTGCACCCCGCCGCCCGGGATTCTGAACTCGATGGTGTCCGGACCCGGGTTCGCGTTCGCCTGGACGATCGCGTCGCGGAGGGAGCCGGCACCGGCGTCGGCGGCGGTCACCACGACGAACGGCAGTACCACGAGAGCCGACGCGGGCACCGCCACGGCCGAGACGACGAGCGTCGAGGCCAGCGCGGTGATCACGACGGTGAGCATGCGTCTCACGGTGTTCTCCTCTGGGTTGTGGTCGATGCCCAGAAGGATCAGCCGGACAGGTGCTCAGCCTCCAGGTCAGTTGGTGGTCATTCGCTGTCCAGTCGGGGCGCGGGCCGGAGCCGACAAGGGTCGACCCGGCCCGCCTCGGCCACGGCTGCAGCACTGCCCCACTGCACTACTAACCATCGGTCCGGTCGAACCGCCGCGTCACCGCCAGGGTTCCACGAGGTCTCCGGTTTCAGGTTCTGCTTCGTCGCCGAACCATCCACCGGAGACCTCGCCCGGTCCCGACCTCCGACACCCGAAGACCCTCGGGCCAGCTCAAGCCCTGGTCGGGCCTTCGACGCAGGCCCTAGAAGCCAGCGGAGATCCGGCTGAATTGCCAGTCGCTCTGGGCGATGCCGCTGCAGTTGGAAACCACGCCGCCGCCGGCACAGCCGCGATCCCGGTTCACCGCCCAGAAGGTGAACCGGGCGAGCCCACTGCTCCTGGCGTAGTCACGGATCCGCGTCCAGGTCTCCGGCGTGGTGACCTCCTGCTGGTCGGACAGACCGTTCATGCCGGAGATGCCCATGTGGGCGTACGCCGTCTGGTCGTTCCAGCCGAACGTGGACTTCAGCTGGTTCTTCAGGCCTTCCGCGGCGTTGCGGGTGCTGGTGTACATGTCACTGCCGCCGCCGAAGTCGAACGGCATGATGGTGAAGACATCCACGTTGGCGTTCAACGCCCGGGCCTGGTTGATGAGCCGGACGCCGTGCACGTTGGGTCCACTCGTGGTCGTACCGAAGGTCAGGATCGTGGTGACCCCGGGGTTGTTGCGCTTGATGATGCCCAGGGCGCTCACGATGCGGTCGGCGACCGTGTAGTTCTCGAACTCGTCGTAGTTCTCGATGTCGATGTCGATGGCCTTCAGGCCGAAGGTGTTGATGACCTTCTGGTACGCGCCGGCGAGGGCCTCCGGGGTGGAGCAGTTCGGGCCGAGCTTGTTGCCCTGCCAGCCGCCGATCGACGGGACGATTGTCGCGCCGGCCGCCTTGGCCTGGTTGATCCAGGACTCGTGGACGCCGCCGGTCAGGCCACCCTCACCGTCCCAGACCGGGTTGCAGCCGTTCGCCAGCACGAACGCGATGGTGAACGCGCGGACGCCCTGGCCGGTGATCGTCGAGGGCGCCGGCGGGTTGCCCCAGCCGGGATAGACGTACGGCGCCGCCGCCATCCTGCCGGCCGGCGGCGGGTTGGTCGGGCCGGTGGGCGGCGGGGTGGTCGGGGTGGTGCCGCCGCAGGCGCCCTGGTTGGCCCAGACATCCCACTGGCCGCTGTGCGTGGCCGGGTTCTCGTTCTGGGTCCACCACTTGGCCTGATAGTTGACGCCCTGGTACGACGCCTGACCGCCGCCGACGTAGACCTGGGACGCGGACCAGGCCGGGTAGCAGGCCACGGCCGCGCTCGACGTGGACATCGGGACGATCGCGATCGCGGTGGCGGTGACCGTGACGGCGGCCAGGGCCAGGATCTTCTGCCTGAGTTTCATGACACGCTCCTGCGGGGGTTCAGGGAAGGGTGCTGAGATGGGGGTGGATGGTGTTGGCGAATCCGTTGCCGTTGGTGACGTCCCAGTTGATCGACCACGTCATGGCGCCACGGATTCCGGGGTAGGTGCGCGGCGGCTTGAAGGAGCCGCAACTGGTGCCCCTGGCGAGGCAGTCGAGGGCCTGGTTGACCACCGAGGGGTTGACGTAGCCGCCACCTGCGGCGCTCGGTGCGGCCGGCAGTCCGAGGGACACCTGGTCCGGCCGGAGCCCGTTCTCGAGCTGGATGCAGGCGAGCGCCACGAGGAAGTTGACCGATCCCTGGCTGTACGCGGCGTTGTTGTCGCAGCCGAGCATCGATCCGGAGTTGTAGAACTGCGTGTGGACGACGGTGAGGATGTCCTTGATGTTCAGTGCCAGCTGGAAGTACTGGCCGCCGGTGCTCTGCATGTCGATGGTCTGCGGTGCCATCGTGATGATCAGGTTCGGGCTCGTCCGGTTCCGGATGTCGCGCAGCGCCTGACCCATGTACGTCGCGTTGACGCCGTTTTCCAGGTCGATGTCGACGCCGTCGAACCCGTAGGCTCCGATAAGGTTGATGATCGAGTTGGCGAAGTTCGTGGCGGCACCGGAACTTGCGACCGAGATGGTGCCGCGCTCACCGCCGACCGAGATGACGACCTTCTTGCCACGCGAGTGCAGGGTGGCGACGTCGTTCCTGAAGTCCGCGTTGGTGTAGCCGCCGAGCGAGGCGCTCAGGCCCGCGTCGATGTTGAAGGACACCGTGCCGGGCGTGCTCGTCGCATCGGCGAACGCGACTGCGATCAGGTCGTAGTTGGCCGGTACGTCACGGAGTCGGATCTCCTGGGCCGGGTTGTCGAAGTTCTGCCAGTAGCCGGTGAGGAAGTGCTTCGGCAGCTGACCGTTGCCCGTCGGCGGGGGTGTGGTGGGCGGCGGGGTGGTCGGGGGCGGCGGGGTGGTAGGGGGTCGCGTCGTGGTCGGGGGTGGGGTGGTCGGCGGGGTGGTGCCGCCGCAGGCGCCCTGGTTGGCCCAGACATCCCACTGGCCGCTGTGCGTGGCGGGATTCTCGTTCTGCGTCCACCATTTGGCCTGGTAGTTGACGCCCTGGTAGGAAGCCTGACCGCCGCCGACGTACACGGCGGACGACGACCAGGTGGGGTAGCAGGCGGCGGCCGCGGAGGCGGACGACGCCAGATAGACGGTGGTGGCACCGGCGGCCAGCACGGCGGCCAGGGCAAGGATGGCGGGGCGGCGCATGGGGGTGAGCCTTCCGGATCGGATCGGAACCGAGAGTCTTATTATTAGGACTGTTAACAGTAAAGGTCCAGAGTTAGACCACCTTCAATTTTTTTCGCCGCGGGATGCCAGCGTCGGCGCCGAGCCCACCGGTGGGCTGACCTACTTCAAGCCCCGGACCCGCAGATGGTCGGCGCGATGCTGGACGGCTGGCGAACGCTCCGCAAGACGGCCAACATCCTGATCGCCCTGGACACGTCCGGGTCCATGCAGGCGATGGTCGGCGCCCGTACCGGACGGGGTCCCCTCGGCGAGTTCGACCAGAAGCGGATCAACGCGATCGTCGTGCTGACCGACGGCAAGAACGAGTACCGCAAGGCCAACGACCAACCACGTTCGCGGACCACACTCCTGCCGCATGGGCAGCCACACCCGAGACGACTCGGCTCGGCCTGTATGGGGGGAGCCGTTCGGGCGGCCGGTTGGCCTCCTGTCCACACCGTTCCCATGTCTACGGTGTATACATGGGAACGACGGCCGACCGTCTGGTAGGCATTGCCCGCGACCTCGTCATCGCCGAGGGGCCCGCCGCGGTGACCATGCGCCGGGTGGCCGCAGCGGCCGGAATCACCCCGATGGCGATCTACCGCCACTATGCCAACCGTGAGGCGCTGCTGCGGCGTGTCGCCGACGAGACGTTCGGCGATATCGCGAAGCGGTGGGCCGACCGCCAACCGGGTCCCGGCAATCTCATTGCCGACCATCTTGACGATCACCTCGACTTCGCCCTCGGCCAGCCGAAGCTGTACGACTTCGTCTTCACCGATACGCGCGAGGGCGCACGTCGGTTCCCCGACGACTTCCGCGACGGCGGCTCGCCGTCGCTGTCCCTGGTCAGCGACGCGCTGCGGAACCAGGGCTTCGGCGACGGCGACGGCGACGATCTCCTGGAGCTGGCACTGGCCTTCGGGGCCCTGATACACGGCCTCGTGCGGCTGTACCACGGCGGCCGGATCGCCATGTCCCCGGCCGGGTTCCGCGCGCTCTGCCACCGACTAGTAGGGAGGATGCTCGATGTCCACAACTGAGCCCGCGTCGGCACGGATGCGGGTGCCGGACACACCGGTCGGACGAAACAGATCCCACCTGATCGCGGACGGACGCGACCGCACCCGGGCCGACGCCGGTACGCCGCTTGCGCCGACGCCGGATCTCGACCGCGGCGGCGACGCGGCAGGTGACCGATGAACGCGGCGCGCTATGTGACGAGCATGATCGACGCGTTCGACCGGTACGGCGACCGGACCGCGTTGGTGTCGGCGGACCGGGGCATCGGATATCGCGAGCTGCTGGCCGTCACCTACCGGCTGGCCCGGGCGCTGCGGACACAGGGAGTAGAGCGCGGCAGCGGCGTCGTCTGCCTCGTCACCAACACCCCGGAGGCGCTGTACCTACGGTTCGCGTGCCATCTGCTGGGCGCCCGGTACGTCGCCGTACAGCTCAATGCCCTGACCGAGGATCTCGAACACATTCTCGCCGACGCCGACCCGGCCGTCGTCGTGTTCGACCCCCGGGGCACCCCGCCGGACCAGCCCGTTCCGCTGGTCGCGGAACGCGCCGGCGTACGGCTCGTTCTCGCGCTCGGTCCGGCGGCGGCGGCGACCGACCTCCTGGCGCTGGCGGCGACGCAGCCGGCAACGCCGATCGCCGTCGCGGCCGAGGACGGCGACGTCGCCGGCATCTGCTACACCAGCGGAACGACCGGCACCCCCAAGGGGGTGGCGTGCACCTTCGCAGCCCTCGCGGCGGCGTCCGAGGCCAGCGCCCGGACG
Organism: Micromonospora sp. NPDC049282; assembly: GCF_043197045.1. Taxonomy (NCBI): domain Bacteria; kingdom Bacillati; phylum Actinomycetota; class Actinomycetes; order Micromonosporales; family Micromonosporaceae; genus Micromonospora; species Micromonospora sp. NPDC049282. The sequence continues at coordinate 31,454 of NZ_JBICSL010000007.1, read as the reverse complement.
GCGGCCGGCCTCCCGCTGCCGGACGGACTCCGGTTCGTCGCCACCACCTCCATCGCCTACGCGGTCGGTGATCTCGCCGTGCAGATGCTCGTCCTCGGCATTGCGGTGGAGTTGCACGAGGTGTTCGACGCGGGCGCGTTCTGGGCAGCCGTACGGCGTTCGAGTCCGGTCGCCACCTTCCTGTACCCGCCGCAGCTCTACCAGTTGCTCGACCATCCCGCCGCGCCCACCGGGCCCGGCAGTAACCTCGCCCTGGTCGTGTATGGCAGCTCACCCATCGCGCCGCGCCGACTGCGCCAGGCGATCGAGCTGCTCGGCCCGATCTTCCTGCAGGGCTACGCGCAGACCGAGGTCACCTCGGTCACCATCCTGACGCCCGAGGATCACCTGGCGGCGGTGACCGACCGGCCACAGCTGCTGGCGTCGGTCGGCCGCCCGGTGCCCGGCTGCACGATCTCCATCGTGGACCCGGAGGGGCGCGACCGGGCGCCGGGAGAGGTGGGGGAGGTCTGCGTACGCTCGGCGTCGGTGATGACCGGGTACTGGCGCCAGCCGGAGCTTACCGCCCAGGTCGTCCGGGATGGCCGACTGCACACCGGTGACCTCGGCTATCTCGACGACGACGGTTACCTCTACCTGGTCGGCCGGCTCCGGGACATGATCATTGTCAATGGCCGGAACTGCCACGCGGCGCCTGTCGAGGCCGTCCTGACCGGTCATCCGCAGGTGCGGCAGGCGGCCGTGGTCGGCGTGCCCAGTGACGAGACGGGTGAGGCGGTCCACGCGTTCGTCGTACGCGCACCGGGCCGTCCGACGGGCGCGACGGGACCAGGCAGCCAGGCGGAGCTCGTCGACGCGGAGCAACTGCGAGCCCTCGTCACGGACCAACTCGGCGTGCTACGTGCACCGGCAGCGGTCACATTCGTCGACGACATCCCGCTCACCGCCGCTGGCAAGCCTGACAAGAAGGCTCTGCGGGCCAGCCTGGACGCGACGCCGGCGGGTGCGCGGTGAACACCTCATCGGTAGTCGAAACCCCGGCGGTACGGCGGCTCCAGCTGACGGAGGTGGAGCGCGACGCGCTCGGCCGGCTCGTCGACGCGTTCACCGCCACCGACCGGTCGGCGGATCCGCTCAGCTTCGCCGAGCGGGCGCCCGCGTACGCCGTACGGATGCCGGAGCGGGTGCGGGAATTCCTGGGGCAGGTTCGCGCGGACGAGGCGCCCGTGTCCGTGATATCCGGACTTCCGCTCCAGACCCTTCCGCCGACGCCGCTCGACTGGACGGCGGCCGCGGCCGGCGTCGGTCGACGGGAAGAGCTGTTGCTGGTGCTGTGCGGTCTGCCGCTCGGCGAGCCGTTCGGCTGGGCGGCGCAGCAGGGCGGGCGGCTCGTACACGATGTCTGTCCGTCCCCGGCGATGGAACGGTCGCTGACGAGCGCGTGTAGTGCGTTGCCGCTGTCGCTGCACACCGAGGACGGGTTCCATCCGTGCCGCGGCGACTACGTCTCACTGCTGTGCCTGCGCAACCCCGACGCCGTACGGACGACGTTCGTCCGGCTCGGGTCCCTCGGTCTTCCCGAGAAACTCCAGAAGATCCTCCAGGATTCCAGGTTCCGGTTCCTGCCGGACGACGCACACGTGGGCGGCGCCTGCGCCGAACGTCTTCGCGCCGGCCCGGACGGTACGGGGCTCGACCCGATCATCTTCGGCCCCCCGGAGCACCCGTATCTGAGGTTCGACGCGGACTTCACCGCGGTCGAGGACGGCGACGACGAGGCGGCCGCGGCGATGGCGGAGCTGGACGAGCAGCTGAGCGCGGCGACCGAGTCCATCGCGCTGGCCCCCGGCGACCTGCTGTTCATCGACAACTACCAGGTCGTGCACGGCCGGGCGCCGTTCCGGGCCCGTTATGACGGAACCGACCGCTGGCTCAAGCGGCTGAATCTGATTCGGGACCTCCGCCGGATCTACGCCACCGCTGACACCCGTTCCCGGATCATCCGATGACCGCCTATCGATCGATGAGCGACGTGACCGCCATGGAACTGCGCGCCGTAGCCTACGACCATCCGGACGCCGTCGTGCTGGTGTCCTTGCTGCAACGCCACTACCTGGCGGTCTACGGTGAGGAGGACCCCCGGCACGGGGATCCCGGTGAGTACCGGCCGCCGCGCGGTCTCTTCCTGGTCGGCTACCTCGACGGCCGTCCCGTGGCCTGTGGTGGTTGGCGCGCGAAGGACGCCGGCGAATGGGGCTTCCAGGACGGCGACGCCGAGCTCAAGCGCGCATACGTCGTCGAGGAACTGGCCGGCCTGCAGATGCTGGGCGCTGCCCACAGCATCCTCACGGCGGTGGAGAGCGCGGCGATTCGCGCGCGACGCCGGCGCGCGATACTGGACGTCGGCGTCAAACAGGTCACCGCGATGAGGTTCTTCGAGCGGGCCGGATACACCCGGATCCCGAACTACGGGGTCTACCGCGACGACCCGCAGACCATCTGCTACGCCAAGGCTCTGCGGTGAGCACCCCGGTGGGCGCCCCCGGCCCGAGTGTCGCCGCCGCGCCGGCAACGGTGACCGGACTCGTCTTCCGGCCGCTGGCGACGTTGCGGTCGTTGGCCAGGTACGGCGATGCCGTGGAGCTGCCCCTCTATCCGGGGCACCGGCTCTTCATCATGAGCAGCCCCCGACACGCCGAACACGTCCTGGCTCGCCATCAGGACAACTACCTCAAGGCCTTCACCTACCGGTCGATGCGGGCAGTGCTCGGCACCGGGCTGCTGTCGAGCGAAGGCGAGACCTGGCGCCGCCATCGCCGACTGCTGCAACCGGTGTTCACCCGCCGCAATGTCGCGGGCTTCGCACCACAGATCGTCGACGCGACCCGGCGGATGCTGGACTCCTGGGACCGGCATCGCGACGGCACGCAGATCGAGGTGTCCGGAGAGGTCAACGGGCTGGCCCTGGACATCGTCGGCCGAGTTCTGTTCAGCACCGACATGACCGGCCACACCGGCCGGATCGCCCACGCCCTCAAGTTCCTGCTGCCCGCCGTCGCGATCGGCACCTACCTGCCGTTCCTCTGGGGGCCGCGCAGCACCCGGGCGATCCAGGCGGCCAGCGGACGCTTCGGCGGACCGCTCGCCGCGATCGACCGCCCGGTGCGCCAGCTCATCGCCGAGCGGCGGGCGACGCCCACCGTTGACGGACCGGCCGACCTGCTGGACCACCTGCTCACCGCGCGTGACGAGGGCCAGACGCGACTGACCGACGCGGAGATCCGCGATGAGGTGACCACGTTCATGCTCGCCGGGCATGAGACGACGGCGACGACTCTCAGCTGGTGCCTGGCGCTGCTGTCGGCCCACCCGGCCGTTCGGGACCGCCTGGAACATGAGGTCGACGCGGTCCTTGCCGGCCGCGAGCCACAGGCCGCCGACGTGGAGAAGCTCAGTTGGACCACCGCCGTCGTCAACGAGGCGTGGCGGTTGTACCCACCGGTGTGGACCACCGAGCGCGAAGCCGTGCGGTCCGACGTCGTCGAGGGGATACCGATCCCCGCGGGCAGCACCGTCGCGGTGCCCGCGTACCTGGTGCACCGCAACCCCGCCGTCTGGCCCGACCCCGAGCGCTACGACCCCACCCGCTTCCTGTCCGACGCCGACCGCGACCGCTACGCCCACATCCCGTTCGGCGGCGGCAGGCGCGCCTGCATCGGCGCCGGCTTCGCGCAGCTGGAGGCGGTGCTGGTGCTCGCGATGATGACCCAACGCTACCGGCTGGAGCTGACCGCCGGGCTGCCCCGCCCAAGGGCCAGCGCCACCCTTCGCCCCGGACGACGGCTGCCGATGCGATTGACGTGTCGGTCATGAACCCCGACACCGGCCCGACCGCCGGAAAGGACGAACCTAGATGAGCAGCCTTGCCGTCAGCCGGGAACTGCTTCTCGGTTGGCTTGACGCTCCGTCGACAGAGCGTGGCGTACGGTTCCACGTGGATGGACGGGAATGGTCGCGCCATACCTACGAGGATCTGGCGGAGCGCGCGTTGCGCGCCGGCGCTGCCCTGGCCGACGCCGGGGTACGCCGCGACGAGGTGGTGCCGCTGGTGCTGCCCTCCGGCCCGGACTTCGTCGCCTGCTTCTTCGGACTCCTCGCCATTGGCGCCACCCCGTCGGTGCTGCCACTGCCCGCTGCGCTGCAGGACGCGGCGGGCTACGAGACGCAAATACGGGCGATCGCCGCTGCGGTGCGACCGCGGTTCGCGATCGCGTCGGACGACCACCGCGACGCGTTGCTGGCCGGCGTCCACCAGGCCGGCCAGCAGACCACCGTCCTGGCGCCGAGCTACGGCGACGCCGGGACGGTACCGCGTGCGCACGGGGAACTGGCCGTCCTGCAGTTCACCTCGGGCTCGCTGGGACGCCCGCAAGGCGTGCGGATCACCGTCGACAACCTGGCCGCGAATCTCCGGATGATCCAGCGCTGGCTGGGCATCACGGAGCGTGGCGGGGTTTCCTGGCTACCGCTCTATCACGACATGGGTCTCATCGGTGGGCTGCTGACACTGGTGACCCTGCAGACGGAACACGCGATGATGCGGCCCGAGCAGTTCGTCCGCGACACGCGGGGCTGGCTCGCCGAGTACGGCCACGGCCGGTACGCCCAGATCTTCATGCCGAACTTCGGCTTCGAGCGTGTCGTCGACCGGGTCACCCCGGACGATCTGGTCGGGCTCGACTTCTCCGGCGTCACGTCGGTGGTCAGCGGGGCCGAACGGATCAACCCGGCGGCGCTGGCGCGATTCGCCGCGCTGCTGCAACCTCACGGCTTCGACAGCGGCGCGCTGACCCCCGCGTACGGGCTCGCCGAAGGAACCCTCGCGGTCACCGGCGTACCCCGACACGAACGGGTGCGGATGGTCCGCACCAACGCTCCGGGTCGGAGCCTGGACGACAAGGTCGAGGTGACCGACAAGGCGGTCCTCACCACCGACCTGGTGTCCGAGCCGTGGGCCTGGCAGGTGAGCTGCGGTCGCCCGCTCGAAGGCCTGCGGGTGGAAGTGGTCGGCGAGGACGGGCAGCCCCGGCCGGACGGTGTGTTCGGGGAGATCTCCGTACAGGGCCCTTCGGTAACCGCCGGCTACGCCGGCGCCACGTCGGCGGACGGCACCCGACTGGTCGGCGGATGGCTGCGCACGGGCGACGCCGGCTTCTTCCACGACGGCGACCTGTACGTGGTCGGCCGCCTCGGGGACAGTGTCAAACTCCGAGGGCGCAGCATCTTCGTCGAGGACGTGGAGCTGGATCTGCGCGCCCGTACCGGAATCGCGCCCCGCAACCTCGCCGTGGCCGGCGGCATCGTCGACGGCCGGCCGACGTTGCTGGTGGTGGTGGAGCGGGAGCTGGGTAACCAGCCCGACGTGGTCGTCGAGGCGGTCCGTACCTTCACCGGGTCCGCCGTCCGGGTGCTGATCCTGCGGGCCAGGCGCGGCACCATCCCCTTGACCTCCAGCGGCAAACCCCGCCGGCGCCTGCTGTGGCGCCGCCACCTCGCCGGGCAGTTGACCGGAGAGTGGCTCGGCGACCCTCCGCCGCCGAGCCGCACCGACACCGACACCGACACCGACCAGCAGAACCGGGAGGCAGGCCGTGAGCCCGTCGCGCGCTAGCGCCCCCACCGCCATCTCCTTGACCGGCGAGGCGACGGACCGGCCGCTGTTCGCGGATGGTCCCTTCGGCCCTCGCGTGGACGCCGCCCGGGCACGAGCAGCGGAGTCGATCGGCGCCGCTTTCGCCCCGCACGCGGTGGCCGACGAGCGCGGCGTGTTTCCGCGCGAGGTGCTTGCCGACCTCGGGCGCAGTCGGTTGTTGCGGCAACGCTGGCACCCGGGCCCTTTCGGTGACGCCGGCCTCGGTGTGATCATTGCGGAGGAGAGCGGCCGGTACGGTCACGCGGGCCTGTCGGTCGGAGTGAGTCTCTGCCTGGAGACGGTCGGTTCGATCCTCGTGCGCTACGGCGACTCACCACTGCTGCAGGAATATCTCGACGGGCTCCTCGACGGGAGGCTGGTCGGTTGCTTCGGGGCCTCCGAGCCGACCGGCGGTTCCGACCTCAACGGCATCCGCACCGCCGCCCGGCGGGTGCCCGGCGGCTGGCGGGTGACGGGTGAGAAGAGGTACCTGTCGCTGGGCCTGGTATGCGACTTCGCGTTGCTGCTGTGCCGGATCGAGGACGATGGTGGCGAAGCCGACGGCGGCCTCGGCGTGTTCGCCGTACCCGCCTCGGCGTTGTCGATCCGCAAACGGCTGCGCAAGGTCGGTACCGCGGCACTGGACACCACCTGGATGACGATCGACGCCAGGGTGCCGGACGAGGCACTCGTCGGTCGACCCGGCGCGGGTCTCCTCGTGGCGACCTGGGGGCTGAGCCACGAGCGGCTGTCCATCGCCGGGCAGACCGTCGGCGGGGTGGCCGCGGCCACCGGCCTCGCCACCGCACATCTGCACAGGCGGGAACAGTTCGGCCGGCCGTTGCTCCAGCACCAGGCGCTCCGGTTGCGGCTGGCCGACCTGTCCGCACGGCTGCTGTCGTTGCGGTTCGCCGTCTACTCGGCGGCGCAGGGCATACCTGTCACCGGCGCCTGTGGACCTCGGGAGACCGCCGCGCTCAAAGTCACCGCCACGCGTTTCGCGGAAGAGGCGATGAGCGAGTGCATGCACCTGTTCGGCGGTGCCGGTTACCTCGAGGACGAAACCCCCCTCGGCCGGATGTGGCGGGACACCAGGCTGGGCCGAATCGGTGCCGGTACCGACGAGATGATGTGGGAGTTGGTGGCCAGCGGCATGATTCCCGATTTCGTCGGCTACGACGAACTGGTGGACCTCGGATGAGGAGGTACGCCTTCCGCGCCCAACCATCAACCTCCGAAAGGTGAAGGACATGACCACACATGCCGTCCCGGTGACCGAGGCCGACGTCATGTCGGCACTCGATGCGATCTTCCTGGAGATCAAGCGGATCCGCCGGGAACTGCGACCGGAGGACCACCTGGTACAGGACCTGGACATCGACTCGCTGGCCGCGCTGGAACTGTTGATCGCGCTGGAGGCCCGCTTCAGCGTCAACCTCTTGAACGACCCCCGCGCATCCACTGTGGCCACGGTCGCCGAACTGGTCGACGTCATCCGTCGCCAGGTCGCGTCACGAGAGCCCGTGGAACACGGTACTTCCACGATCCCCACGATTTCCCGTCCGGCTTAACGGCCAAGAAGACAGGTCAGCCGGGTTGGTCCGGGTATGAGGCGGATATCCGTGATCATGTAAGCCGATACAACCCCCAGACGTGTCCGGCATCCTCGAACGGCTCGGCAGCGACCCGATCAGCCGACGATCATCTCGATGGCGCGCTTGGTTGCCGCACCGCGTAAACGGGGGTTATCGGGGGGCGGTTCAAATCTGCATAGAAGAAAGTCAAAGCCCTGACCAGCGTTCCCGCTGGTCAGGGCTTTACTTTGTCGGGACGGCCGGATTCGAACCGACGACCCCTTGACCCCCAGGCAACCGACACAGGGCCCTGACCTGCCGTTCCATGTGTCTTGGCCTGCTGGAACGGTCCACCAACGTCCCTGCTCGTCCGCTGGCGTCGGACCGGCGCCCTGGTGGCGGACCAGGCGGGGTGAACCGGTGGGTGAGCGCGGTCAGGGCGTCGAGGTTCGGGCATCGCCGTACTGTTCATGGGAGCGCGCCCAGGACCACGTCGCTGCGATAGGGTCGCCGTGCGCCGTGGGCGGACAGGCAGTCTGCCCGGATCCGTGGCAACGGGGGGGCCATCCGTTCGCGTGCCTTCTGTTGGGGAGGGAAAGACCATGGCGGATTCAGCGCCGGAAGTCGGGGCGGGTCTCGCCGCGTTCGGTGCATGGGTCCGCGCAGGACGGTTGGAGCTGGGCTGGACCCAGGAAGGGTTCGCCGAACGGTCCGGGCTCAGCATCCGTACGGTCCGCAACCTCGAGGCCGGTCGGGGCGGAACTCCTCGACCAGACACGCGTCGACTGGCCATCGCAGCCCTGTCGCCGACCGACCACGATCGGAACACGCCGGTGCCCCCGGCGCGGCCGGCGCAGCTTCCGGCCGACGTTCCCGGCTTCACCGGCCGGGCCGAGCAGATGCGCCGGCTGGACGCCCTGCTCGACGCCGACCCGGGCGACTCGGCGGGGGCCGTGCCGATCTCGCTGGTCACCGGGACGGCGGGGGTGGGCAAGAGTGCGTTGGCGGTGCACTGGGGACACCGGGTCGCGGACCGCTTTCCCGACGGGCAGCTCTACGTCAACCTGCGCGGATACAACCCGAGCGGTCCCGCGCTCCGCTTCGGCGAGGTGGTCCGCGCCTTTCTCGACGCGCTCCAGGTGCCGCCGGAGCGGCTTCCCCACAGCATCGACGCGCAGGCGGGCCTGTACCGGAGCCTCCTCGCGGGCAAACGCGTACTGGTGGTGTTGGACAACGCCCGGGACCCGGAGCAGGTCCGTGCGCTGCTGCCCGGCACGGCAGGTTGTCTGGTGGTGGTTACCAGCCGCGACCAACTCACCGGCCTGGTTGCATCCGAGGCGGCGGTTCCACTACGCCTGGACCAGCTCTCCGAAGGCGAGGCGCGGTCGTTGCTGGTTCAGCGGCTGAGTCGGAGCCGCGTCGCCGCAGAATCGGCCGCGGTCGACCAGATCGTCGCGCTCAGCGCCCGGCTGCCGCTCGCGCTGGCCATCGTGGCCGGTCGGGCCGCTATGGCCTCGGCGCTCCCCCTCGCCACGCTGGCCGACGAGATGCAGCGGACCCGGGGCCGCCTGGACGCGTTCGTCAGCGAAGATTCGAGTGCGGACGTGCGGGCCGTCTTCTCCTGGTCCTACCACCGGCTCAGCCAGGGGGCGGCCCGGCTGTTCCGGCTGTTGGGTCTGCACCCGGGACCGCACATCTGCGTGCCCGCCGCGGCCAGCCTGGCCGGTGTCGCCATCTCGGAGGCGCGACGCCTCCTGACCGAGCTGACCTGCCGGCACATCCTCACCGAGTACCCGCCCGGCCGGTACACGACCCACGAACTGCTCCAGGCCTACGCCGCGGAACTGGTGAGGGACGACGAACAGGACAGCGATCGCGACGAGGCCATGCAGCGCATGCTCGACCACTACCTGCACACCGCGCACCGGGCCGCGACGCTCCTCTTTCCCGAGACGATCAAACTGGCGGATCCGCAGATGGGTGTCGTGCCGGAGGACATCGTGGACGACCGCGCCGCCCTCGAATGGTTCGCGGCCGAGCACCACGTACTGCTCGCGATCGTCGACCGGGCGGAGGCGGCCGGCTCGGACACGCACGTCTGGCAGTTGGCCTGGTCCCTGGAGACCTACTTCGACTTCCGGGGTTACTGGCACGATCTGGCCGCGACCCAGACGCAGGCACTGGCCGCCGCCTCCCGGTTGGCTGATCCGGCCGCACAGGCCCATGCGCACCGAGGTCTCGGTGGCGCCCATCTCCGGTTGGGCCAACACGATGCGGCCGACCGTCACCACCGGTCGGCCCTCGACCTGTTCACCCGACTCGCCGACTTCAGCGGACAGGCCCGGAGCTACCGTGGCCTGGCATGGCTGTGTTCCCAGCGGGGCCGCAATGCCGAAGCGTTGGAACACAACCGGCAGGCGTTGAACCGCTACGAGGAGGCTGGCAACCGGGTCGGCCACGCGAGCACCCTCAACTCGGTCGGCTACAGCCTGGCCCTGACCGGTGATTACCGGCAGGCGGTCGACCACTGTCGACGTGCGCTCGCGATGCTTCGTGAGATCGGCGATCAGCACAGCGAGGCGGCCACCTGGGACAGTCTCGGTTACGCCTACCACCACCTCGGCGAAAGTCGGGAGGCGATCGAGTGCTACCAGCGCGCCCTGGGCCTGCACCGGAGGTTCGGCGAGCGCTACTTCGAGGCGATCGTCCTGACCCACCTGAACGAGGCGTATGACGCGTCCGGAGAAACCGAAGCGGCCGGGCAGGTGCTGCGGCAGGCGCGGGACGTCCTCGCCAGTCTGGGCCGCACGGCCGACGGCGGGTTCCGCGACTGAACCACGACAGGGGTCAGGCGCCCCGACCGTCCCCCTGACCGGACAGACCGATGTCGACGACACCGGCTCGCGGGGCGGCCGGCCCGACCAGGAGTTGGACGACGTCGGCCTGCCCGCGCGGCACCCCGAACATCCCACGCAGCCCGCCGGGGTCGTAGTCGGAAATCGGCCGGCACGCGAGGCCCATCGCGGTGCTGGCGAGGCGACACCGCTGTATCGCGATGCCGGCTAGCACGTTCTGCATCCGGTACCAGCGGTCACCGTACATACGCAGTCCCGTGTCGAGCTCCGCGAAGAGGTACAGCCGGGCGGTGGCCGGACGCAGGCCACCCAGGGCACCGATCGGGGTGGACGCGTCCCCGTCCCCGGCGGCGTCGGTGGCGGCGGGCCGGAGGCTGTGCGTCGCCGGATCGTAGGCGTAGTGTCCCGGAGCCAGCCCGGTCACCCGGTGGGGAAGGCAATAGACGGCCAGCCGCGCCGACCCGGCCAGGGTGCCGGCGACGTCGCAGCGGTATCCCGTCAGCAGCCACGCCAGCAGCGTACCGAGTTGCCGGACCGTCATCGCACCGCTGGTGAACCGGACGGCCGACCGGAGGGCCGCGTCCGCCCTCGCGGGGACGAGTGGCTCGGGCAGCACGAGTGGCTCGGGCAGGTCGATCTCCCGACCGGAGGCGGCCGGGCGCCGTGGCCGGCGGACGGTGGTCGGGCCGCCCCGCTCCGGCGATCGGCGAGAGGCGTCCGGGGTAGGGACATCCCGGGCGCGGTCAACAGCACCGCTCCGCAGACTCGCGTGATGCAACCGCACCGCGGTGGGATGCGCGGTGGCGCGCAGCTCGAGATCGGACTCCACACCCTGGACCGCGATGGTGCGCGGCGCCGACCAACGCTGTGGCGGCGCCGCAGCGGGCGCGTCGGCGTGCGGTGCCGGGGCAGAGGCGTCCGGCGTACGGCCCGGGGCGTGTGGCGCCGGGGCAGCTGGCACGGCGGGTGACGGGCCGGCGAGGACGACGGCGTAGACCGACTCGATGTCGGGATCCAGCCCGAGCAGGGCGGCGAAGGCCTCGTCGTCGAAGGTGAGGCGCAGCTCGGTTCCGTCGGGCGCCCGGTGCAGGAGCTGGCCGGCCAGGGCGCCCGTGTCCAGACAGGCGAGGCGGTAACCAAACGCTCCGTAGGTCGACGCGTTCTTCCACATCCGGCAGGAGACGAGCAGTGTGTACGGCGTGGGCGCGCGGCCGAGTGCGGCCCGCAGCGACGCCTGCGGATCGTCGGTGGCCAGCGTCTCCAGGGTGTGGTGCGTCGCGTCGTAGTGGTAGACGCCGGGCCCTGGCGCGACCCCGCCGGTCACCGCCAGGTACAGCTCGGCGGGATAGTAGGCACCGCCGGACGGCACCGCCCGCCGGACGCCGCCGCGCACGGTCGGGGAGGCGTTCGTGGGCGGGAAGCCGCCGAGCGTGGCCATGGCGGCCGTCGTGTAGAACTGCAGGCGCGTGGGCGCGTACGCCGAGGCCAGCGACCCGATCAGCGCCAGTGGCTCGTCGGACTGGCCCGCATGGGGTGCCGGCCAGGGCAGGGGGATCCTGACACTTCCCGGGTACTGCTTGAAAAGGTGTGATCGGCGAGGCCCACGGGGGGTGTCGCGGTGCACCCGGAGATAGTCGACGGTCGCCGTGTCGGACGGTGCTCCGGTCGGCCACGGTGACGTCATGGACTCCATCCCTCCCGACGCCGATCGGCGTCGCAGTACGGTAGCTCGTCGCGCCCGTGGCCGCCGGTCCGGTGCCCGCCAGTGCCGCGAGCAGCCTGTGCCGGCCGTGCCCGGAGTAACCGATCTTGCCGTTCCTTTACCTGTCTGGTGCCTGGTCCCCCGCCGACCCGGATTCCTACCGTTGACCGAATCGATCAACCACGCCGCGCTGGGTGTTGGCCGCGCCGGCCTCCCGCGCGGACCGAACCGAGGCGGCGCATGCGTCCAGGAATAGGAGATAGATGCCTTCCAGCCAGGAGGTCGACGAGCCCACGTCCGACTGTCCGTTCCTGAGCGTCGTGATCCCCACCTTCCACGACTCGCAGTGCCTTGCCCTCACCCTCGATTCGCTGACCCGGCAACGCCTGGACGCCGGACTGTTCGAGGTGATCGTGGTGGGTGACGGCGGCGCGGTCGACGATCAGGTCGTCAAGGCGATCGCCGCCCGGGGTTTCCGATACCTCGGCCTGCCGGAGCACGTCGGACGCGCCGCAGCCCGCAATCAGGGCGTAGCGGCCGCACATGGGCGGGTGGTCGTCTTCCTGGACAGTGACTCGTTCGCGGACCCGGACCTGCTGGCCCGACACTACGAGTTCCACCGGACCGCCGAGACGCCGCAGGTGCTGATCGGGAAGCGCTGGGAGATCGACTGGCCGGTCCTCGACCGGATCCTGCGGGCCGGTGCGATGGACCTGGCGACCCTGCCGGCGGAGAGTGCAGACATGCGGTTCCCCGAGCCGACGCCGCCGGAGCGGATTGCGGAACTGATGCAGACCCCCTGGCTGTTCGCCTACACCAACAACGTCTCGGTCCCGCGGGACGTGGTGGTGTCCGCCGGAATGTTCGACGAGGCGTTCGGCACCAGGTGGGGATTCGAGGACCTGGAGCTGTTCTACCGGGTCTACCTGGAACTGGGACGCCGCTCGGCCGCGTTCCGCTACGACGACCTGGCCACCTGCTACCACCTGCCGCACTACCGACCCAACATCGGGATGTTCCAGGACTACTACGCGAACATGGCGGTGGCCAAACAGAAGTACCCCTGCTACGAGTGGGAGTTCACCGGGCTCGTCCAGCCGGCGCAGGCGGCCGACCGGATCCGGCGGTACCGGGCGAGCTTCGCCGCGACCGGGCGGGATCCGGCGTGGCGGGCCGCCCGAGCCTGGCGACGGTCCGGCCTGGACGATCTCGCCGCCGATATCGACCGTTCCGCGCCACCGCATCCCTCACCGCGGATTCTGGTGATCGGTCTCGGCACCGAGGAGCTCGATCTGTCGGATCACGCGGAGACGTTCGACCTCGGACGGCCTGGTTCCCCGACCAACTCGCACCTGCTGGGCTTCGCCACGAGCTACCCGGACCGGGCCTTCGACACCGTCGTCAACGTCAACCTCTGGCGCTGGCTCGGGGTGCACGACCTCAGCCGGTACCTGGGCGAGTCGCTACGGATCGCCGGCACGAGCGTGCTCGTCCACTCCTCCGACGCGCGGCTGCCGGCGGATGTCCCCGGCGTGGACGACGTCGAGTACGTCGTACGGATGCTGTCGCAGCACCTGGACACGTCGGTGGAATACCGGGGTCTCGACTGCGTCATCACGGTACGGGCGGCGGCGTGAGCAGCCCCGTGTCAGGCCACTGCTTGTCGATCTCGAGTCACCGGTGCACCCGGACCCGTGATGGATCGAGCGAGGCCAGGGTGGAGCGGTGAGCGAGTCCGTTCGGAGTCGCGACCATGTGTTGTCGACCGCGCCGCGACGATTTCTGCCCCAGGTGCCGGTCGTCGGCGCCGAGGGCTCCTGGCTGTGGTTGGCCGACGGCGGACGGTTGCTCGACTTCCACGGACAGCACATGTGCATCGGAATCGGTCACCGCCACCCGAAACTGACGGCTGCGCTGCACGATGCCATCGACCGGTTGGACTACGTTGCCGACTTCTTTCCGTCCGAGGAGAAGGATCGGGTGGCACGGCTGATCGTCGAGGAGACCATGGCCGGATCCCCGTGGGCCGGTGCGGTGCGCTTCGTCTCGTCGGGATCGGAGGCGACCGAAATGGCGATCATGATCGCGCGGCTCTTCCAGAACCGTCCGCTGATCGTCACCCGCGACCTTGCGTACCATGGCTGGACCGCTGGTGCCGCCGCCGTGACGGGCGTCGGCATGCTGCGCAACGGCTTCACGCCGGAGGGTGGCGCCAGCCGCCCGGTGCCCGGCAGCCATCCGCAGCCCTCGGCGCCGGCACCGATCTGCGTCTCCTGCCCGCTCGGCCGGACCTACCCAGGATGCAAGGACGCCGATGGAACGCTGGCGTGCGTCAATGCGACCGAGCGGGTCATCAGATCGGCCGGAGTGGACCGAGTCGCCGCGTTCATCACGGAGATCTGGCACGGGGCCGGTGCCTTCCTGGTGCCCGACGAGTATGTGCGGCAGATCCGCGACCTCACCCGACGGCTCGGGGTGTTGTGGATCGACGACGAGGCGATCTCCGGAATGGGCCGGACCGGACGGTGGTGGGCGTTCCAGCACCACGACGTGCAGCCCGACATCATGACCGCGGCAAAGGGGTTGGGCAGCTCGGCCGTACCAGTCGGCGCCTGCGTGGTGAGCCGGGAGATCGCGGACTACTTCGCCACTGGCTTCTGGGGCCACAGCTCGACATTCGCCGGGCATCCGCTCGCGATGGCCGCCGTCGCAGCGACCTTGGACATCATGATCGAGGAAAACGTCATCGCCCGCGTCGCGTCCCTCGGCGACGTCGTCCGGGACCGGCTGGCCGACATGGTCGCCCGGCACCCGTCCGCCGCCAGCGTCGGCGGCCGAGGGCTGGTCTGGGGGATCGAACTGGTCCGTGACCCGGAAACCGGGCGGCGGTGGGTGCCGGAGGACAGGTGGCGCAGTCCCGGCCTCGATCCGGTCGGCGGGTTCCAGCCCGCGGGTTTCGTCGTCGGCGAATGCGCGCGCAGGGGGGTCCTCCTGCTGAGCTACGCGCCGAACACCATCACGATCGCGCCGCCGCTGCGGATCAGCGACGAGGAGCTGGAGATCGGGCTGGGCGCGATCGACGCCGCCCTCTACCAGCTCGACGAGTTGGCAGCGGCGTGAGCGGATCGACCGGCGGCGTCGATCCGGAAATGATCGAGCGGATTCCGTCGAGTGGCAGGAAGGACGGCAAGTGAGGCCCAAGTTGCGGGAGGACTGCGTCTACGTCGCGGTCGAGGACGGCGTCTACCTGGAGACGGCGACCGGGCAGCTGCTGCTGCCGGGTGAGGTGACCTTCCATCTGCTGGACCGGATCGCACCGTACCTGGACGGCGAACGCACCCTGGCCTCGCTCACCGAACCGCTGCCCGGCCCGGCGCGCACCGCGGTGGTCACCCTGATCGAGGCGCTCTCCGCAGGGGGCATGGTGCGGGACGTCGACTTGGACCTGCCGCACCAGCTCACCCCGCCCGAGCTGGAACGGTACGCCGAAGAGATCGCCTTCGTGGAGGTGGACGACGGGTCCGGTGCCCACCGTTTCGAGCGGTTCCGGGCCGGGCGGGTCCTGGTTGTCGGCGAGGGTCCCCTGCTGGTCGCCGTACTGGACACGCTCTGGCGGATCGGGCTGCGGACAGTCAGCGTCGCGGTGAGCGATCCAGCCGGTGCCGCCGAGGTGGAGGCGGCGCTGCGCGAGACGCTGGCCCAGGACCCGACGCGCGGGGTCGACGTGGTCGACGCGAGCCTCTGGTCCGCCGCAGGGGCACCGGCACCGGAGGCGTTGTCCGGGTACGACGGCGTGATCCACTGTGCCTCCTCGCCGATGCTCGGCCGGGCGGCGCTGGTCAGCCGGGCCGCCGGGCTGGCAAAAGTTCCGGTACTGCATGCGGTCGTCACCGCAGGCACGGCGTGGATCGGCCCGATCGGCCCTGACCCGGTCCGGGAGTGCTGGGAGTGCGGTTGGCTACGCATGCTCGGGTCGATGGACGCCGCCGACGCCACCTGGTCGGCGCATCAGCTCGTCGACCGGCCGGATGCGCCGGCGGAGCGTTACCTGTCGCGGCCACTGATCGGCCTGATCGCCGCGATGACGGCGTTCGGCCACTTCCGCACCGCTACCGGGACGGGGCTGGACGGGGAGCGCGCCGAGCTGGTCCGGTTGGACCTGCGGACGGCCGAGTCGGACGTGCATCGGTTTCTGCCGCACCCGCTGTGCCCGAGCCACCGGCTCGTGCCTCCGGTGTGGACCGCGCCGCTCGACGCCGCTGCCGGGCACCGCGACACCCCGGGCTCCGAGGCGTTGTCCCAGGCCGTGGTCGAGGTGGCCGACGATCGCCTCGGCCCGTTGCTCGGGCTCACCGAGGGCTCGTACCCGCAGTTGCCGCTCCGGGTGGTCGAGGCGACCTTCGCCGACGCCTGCGCGGCGGGTGCCGGCCCGATCCGGGTCGTCGGCGCTGCCGACACCGACGAGGATGCGCGGCGGAGGGCGGTCGTGCTCGCCTGCGAATTGGCCACGGATCGGCTCGCGGCGCATCCGTCCGTCGCGGCGGGTAGGCCCGCGGCCGGTGGAGCCGGCACGCGGGTCGCCGTCGGTGCCGGGTCGAGCTGGCCGGAGGCGGTCGGCCGGGCGTTGCTGCGGCATTGCCACCAGCTCACCGTAGCCTCTCCCGAGCGGCCGATGTCCGCCGATCCGCCGCTGCGGACAGCGATCCCGCTCGTGGCGTCGACTGCCCTTCCGCTCGCATCTGCGGCGCTGTTGCTCGACAACTCGCTGGCCACCGTCGACCTGTCGTCGGCGTCCAGGGTGAGCACGGTCGGCGTCTTGCGCCGAGGGAAGCTTCTGGCCAGCGCATCCGCGCTGATCGAGCCGGTGGCGTCGCGCACCGCCCTGGAGACCGCCGTGCTCCGCCTTCAGGGCGTCAACGCCGCCGCCGCCGACATCCCGCCAGATCTCGACCCGGCCGGCGAAGGCGACGCCGTCTGGGCGCGGGCGCTGCCGGACCTGGTGGCCTACCTCGCCGAGCGGGGATGGCGGGCCACCGTCGCCAGGATCGATGTCGACCCGGCGCTGACCCGCCTGGTGCCCTACCTCGTCGCAGCCGACCTTGCACCCCTCGAAGAGACCCCGTGCTGACCGGTCGGTTCGCCGGTCCCGTGCTGGTCACCGGCTCGGGCGCCCTCGCGGCCGAGATCCGCGCCGCGCTGCGCCGGTCGGTGCCGGACCGCGACGAACACCAGACCGCGGACGTGACCGTCCAGGTGGCCGTCGGAGTTGACCTCGCCGACCCGGACCTCAACCATCGCGCGGCGCGCCAAGGTCCGCCACTGCTCGCCGTCCGGGTCGTCGCGGACGCCGTCGAGATCGGCCCACTGGTCGTACCGGGTGAGCCGGGCTGTCTGGAGTGCGTACGGCAGCGGGCTGACGGAGCACGGAGGGCTGCCACGGCGACGGCGCGGAAAGTCTCGTCGGCCCGCGACCAACTTCGCCGGCCCGGGCTCCCGTCCTGGGTGCTGGCCGGGGTCGGCGCGCTCGTCGCAGACGAGGTGGGCACGCTAGCGGTGCCCGCCGCCGACCAGCCACGCAGTCGACGGACACTGCTACGGGTCGCCACCGCGTCGTTGAGAACAAGTCGGCACCGCTTCCTGCCGGTGGCCACGTGCCCGACCTGCGGCGGTCTACCCGAGGACACTGCGACGGCGGTGGTGTTCCCCACCCGGCCGAACCCGAAAGCCGACCCCCTCGGGTTCCGGGTCGGGCCGATCTGTGACGCCGAGTTGCTCGACCGCTTCGTCGACGAACGCACGGGCCTGGTGGCCGGCGTCGAGCTGCATCTCGGCGGCGAGACGCCGGTGAGCGCGGCCCGGGTCAGCCCGGTGTGTGATGCCGACACCGCCGGCTACGGGCGCACCCTGAACCGGACGACGAGCGTAACGGTGTCGATCCTGGAAGGGCTGGAACGGCGAGCCGGTCTGCAACCCGGCGGAAAGCGCACGGTCACGCGGTCCAGTTTCTCGGATCTCGCCCCCGGCACCGCGGTCGACCCGGTCTCGCTCGGCCTGCCGACCTGGCCGCCGCCGGAACGAAACGGCTACGTCGACTACACCCCGGACACGCCGATGAACTGGGTGTACGGGTACTCGTTCGAGCGCCGGGCGCCGGTGCTGCTGCCCGAGTCCTACGCCTACTACGGAGTCCACGGGGAACGGCGATTCGCGTTCGAGTGCTCCAACGGGTGCGCGCTGGGTGGCAGCCTGGAAGAGGCGGTGCTGCACGGCATCTTCGAAATCGCCGAACGGGACGCGTTCCTGGCGACCTGGTACGCCCGGCTGCCGGCACCCCGGGTCGACCCACGTACCGCCACCGACGTGACCGTACGGCTGCTGGTGGACCGGATGGAGCGGGTCGGCCTGGCCGTGCACGTCTTCGACACCACCATGCCGGAGGGTGTCCCTGCGTGGTGGGTGATGCTGGTGAACGAGGACGGCCACCCGGAGCATCCGATGGTCTACTGCGGGGCGGGGGCGGGCCTCGACCCTGAGGCGGCGCTCCGCTCCGCGCTGTTCGAGGCCGTCAACGGCATCGGTTTCATGCGGCGTCAGCTTCATACCCCGGAGGCGGTCGAGCGGGCGCACGCGATGCTCGCCGCCCCTGACCTGGTGGAGTCGATGGAGGACCACGCCCTGCTCTACGCCCTCCCCGAGGCATGGCCACGGTTCGAGTTCCTCTACCGCGATGCCGAGATCCGCAGTGTCGCGGAGGCGTTCCCGCCGGCTGAGCGGTACGTCCCCAGCTCCGACCTGACCGACGACCTCCGCCACCTGGTCGACCGCTACCTGCGGTCGGGCCTCGACGTCGTCGGGGTGGACACCACCCCGACGGAGCTTCGCTCCGCTGGTCTGCACGCGGCGAAGGTCGTCATCCCCGGCACCTTTCCGATGACCTTCGGGCACCGGCACCGGCGTGCCGAGACACTGCCCCGGCTGCGCACCGCACCGGTGCGGCTCGGGCACCGCGCCGAGCCGCTGCCCGACGAGGAGGTGAATCCCCATCCACACCCGTTCCCATGAGCATGTTCACGATCCAGGAAATGGCCACGATGCGAGGTCCGGCCGTCCGGTGCTGGTCACCGGGGCGTCGCGGGGCATCGGTGCGGCCATCGCGCGCAGGTTCGCCGCCGCCGGTGACCGGGTGGCCGTCCACCACAGCGGTACCGACGGACGGGCCGCGAAGCTCCGCGCCGACCTGCCGGGTGCCGGGCACGTGTTGGTCGAGGCCGACCTGCGCGACGCCGACGCGACGCTGCGCATGGTGGACGAGGCGGCCGACGCGCTGGGCGGTCTCGCTGTGCTGGTGAACAATGCCGGCGTCTTCGGTCCCCATCCGATCCACGAGACCGGCTATCACGACTGGCGACATGCCTGGCGGGAGACGCTCGACGTCAACCTGCTGGGGCCGGTCAACGTGACCTGGGCGGCCGTACGGCACCTGCCGGTGGGTGGCCGGATCGTCAACGTCACGTCGGTGAGCGCGTTCCGGGGTGAGTGGTCCGCGTCCGCGTACGCGGCAAGCAAGGCGGGGTTGAACTCGTTCACCCAGTCGATGGCGGTGGCGCTGGGTCTCCGGGGGATAGCAGTGGCGGCGGTGGCCCCAGGATGGGTGGAGACGGACATGACCCGCGACGTCCTCGACTCGCCGGCGGGCCCGGTCATGCGTTCCCGCAGCCCGTTCGACCGGGTCGGACGGCCGACGGAGATCGCCGATGCGGTGCACTACCTGGCCTCGCCCGCTGCCGAGTGGTGCAGCGGCGCCGTACTCGATCTCAACGGTGCCTCCCATGCCCGATGACCTCCTGGGGCTCCGGGTGCAGGACGGGACCGGGGCGGTGGACGGCCGGGACGGCGGCGTGCCGGTGCGCGGTGCCGCCGCCCGCGCCTACGTCACGCTGCCACGCACCGGCACCTCCGGGCTCGCCCGCGACCGGCGGCACAAGCAGCATCCGGACGGCGCCGTCGTCGAGTTGCCCTGGCCCGCAACCGTGCCAGGGCCGCGCGGGGGCGATCCCGACTCCATGTCGGTGGTCGCCTCGGTCGCCGCGTCCTACGCGCCCACCCGCTACCACTACTTCACGGGCCGGTCCTGCGCCGTGCTGGACGGTCGGCCCGTCGCTGGGGGCCAGGGATATCCACCGGTCAGCGGCGTCGCCCGAGCGGTGCCGTCCGGCGGCGGCTTCCACCCGACCGAGCTGTACGCGGCGGTCGCCGGAGACGACTCGCTGCCCGGCGGGCTGTACCACTACGACGCGACACATCACCTGCTGGAGATCCTGGCCACCGGTGATCCGCGCGGCCTGCTCGGGTCGGCCCTCGGCCACGAGCCCGCTGGCGTGGTGTTCCTGATCTCCTGCCGGCTGTGGAAGAACAGCGCGAAGTACGGCAGCTTCGGCTACCGGCTCGGTGTCATCGACAGCGGCGTACTGCTCGGGATGGTACTGAGGGCAATCCCTGCTCCGGTCCCGGCGGCGGTCCGGTTCACCTTCGACAGCGACCTGCTGGACACGGCATTCGGCCTCGATCCCGAGCTCGAATCGAGCTATGCGCTGGTCGAGGCCGAGGTCGCCGCCGTACCGGCGGTGGCCGGCTGTCCGCCGCCGGCCGTCACCCGGTCGACCGGCCTGGCAGCCGACCGCGACCTGCTCCGGCTCGCGCATCCGGCGGTGCTGCGGCTGCACAGGGTGAGCCGGCCCGCCGCCGGGAACGCCCGGGTGCCGTCCGAGGCCACCCCGCCGTCGGTCGTCCCGATGGCGTCCGGGGTCACCCTGCCATCGGTCGTCCCCTTGCCCGGGCCGCTCCCGGTGGACCTCCGGCAGGGCGTCGCGGTCCGGCGGTCCGCCGTACGGCTCATCCCGGCGCCGCTGTCCCAGGCCGAGTTCGGCACCCTGCTGTGGCATCTGTTCACCGGATACGACAGCGACCTGGGCGGCACCGCCGGGCGGTGCGGACATCTCAGTGCGTACTGCGCGGTGGAACGGGTCGAAGATGTCGAGCCAGGCATCTACGCATACGACCCGTACGCCCACCGTCTCGTCTCCGGCGATCGTCGCGGCGACATCCGCGAATCGATCGGCGCGGTCCGGGTGGAAGGGGAGAGCAGCAGTCTCCGGCCGGCCGCGGCGAGCATCTTCCTCTACGGCGACCTCGGCGCCGGTCTCGACGCGGTCGGCGACGTCTGGTACCGCATCCAGGGCATGATGGCTGGCATCGCGGTGCAGCAGGCCGCCCTCGCGGCGTCCGCGACCGGGCTGGCATGCCGGCCGTCCTTCGGATACCGCAAGGAGCCGGCGGCGCGGTTGCTCGGCGTGCCCGCCGACCACCACGACCTGATGCACATCGTGGTGGGGCGGGGCGCACCGCTGGGCGGCGTGGTCGACATCAGACTCGGCCCTGGCACCGGACCCGGAGGTGCGCCATGACCTCCCGCGTACTCGGCCCGGCCGACATCGTCGCCCTGACCGACCTGCTCGGTCCCGACGGCGTGCTCGTGGTGTCGCCTCATCTCGATGACGCCATGCTCTCCACCACCGGACTGCTCACCAGGTTGGGTCGGCCCACCGTCGTCGCGACGGTTTTCGCCGGGTCGCCGGACCAGGCGCGATCGGTGAGTGACTGGGACCGGTACTGCGGCTTCGACGACGCCTCGGGTGCGGCCCGGGTCCGGGCCGAGGAGGACCGGATCGCCTGCGCCGTGCTGGGCGCGACGGCGCTGCACCTGACCGGCGTGGACGGCGCGTACGGCGGAGGTGGGGGGGGTCTCGACGAACTGCGCGCGGTGCTGGCCGGGCTCCCAGACGGCACGACGGTGCTGCTGCCCGCCGGCATCGGAGGCCACCAGGACCATGTCCGGGTACGGAACGACGGGCTGCGCTGGCTGACCGGGCGTACCCGGGTCGGTGTCCAGCTCTACGCCGATCTGCCGTACGCCGCCGCTCTGTGGCACTGGGGGGCCGAGGGCAGCGAGCGGGTGCTGGGCGATCGGCACGCGCTGCGGACGATCGCGATGCTCGACGATCCGCCGGCCGAGGCGGTGCTGCGGTGGGTCCGGCTCAGCGGTGCCGAGTGGGCGGTCAAGCGGCGCGCCGTCTGGGCGTACGCGTCGCAGCTCGCGCCGTTGAGCGTGACCGCGCGAGGCTTGATGAGCTGCCCCGGGCCGTTGCAGACCGAGGCCGTCTGGCGGATCCGATGAGATCTGCCGGCGAGAATCTGGGCACCGGGGATGACATCCGCGCCCTGTGCCACCGGTATCCCGGCCGGCTGGCCGCCGCTGTCGCGGACACCCTGGTCGTCGCGGCGGACCCGCGGGCGCGCTCGGCCAGCCCGACCTACTGGGACCAGGCGCAACGGTGGCGGGCCGAGGTCACGGCGGAGGTCCGGGCCCTGGCCGGTGGGCCAGCCCGGACGCTGGCCGAGCAACTGATCGAGGCGCCCGACTCGGCGCGGACGTACTTCCGCCTGCGCGACGCGCTCACCCGGCTGGCCGCCCGGCCCGACGCCGACGCCGGCGCCGGGTCGCTCTTCCGGGCGGCCTGGCGGGCCGAGGGCATGTCGCGAATCGGCTACCACGTCGGACGGCGCTACCGGGACACCGGTGGCGAGGTGGCTTGGGAGGCGCTGTTGCCGGCGCCACAGGACGCGCGTCCGCCGGCCTCCGCGCAGCCGGACGACACGGCCCCGCCGGTCCACCCGATCGCCGCCCGGTCGCCGAGCCCGCCCACCGTGCTGGTTGTGGTGCCGTTCCGGGACGGCCGCGCCGAGGCGGTCCGGCTCCGCAACGCGCTGGCCTGCCTGCGAGGGCTGGCCGACCAGGCGCTGCCCCGGCACCGCTACCACGTGACGGTCGTCGAGTCGGACAGCCAACCTCGTTGGCGCGAGGCGGTGAGCCCGCTCGCGGACACCTACCTCTTCGCGCACAAGGACGGCCCGTTCAACAAGGCGTGGGCCGTGAACGTCGGCGTGCACAACAGCCCCGTTCGGAGCGACCTGGTCTGTGTCCTGGACGCAGACATCCTCGTGGACCGCCAGTTCCTGCCACGCAACGCCGCGCGGTTTCTGCACGCCGGAGTCGGTGCGCTGCTTCCGTACCGAGATGCCCTTTATCTTGATCCAGCAGCAAGCGGGCACGCCATCGCGCGGCGCTGCCTGCACGCGACGCCCTCGGCCGAACGGGAGTCGCTGCGGGGCTTCTTGCTCCGGTCCCCCTCCGGCGGCTGTGTCTGGCTGCGTACCGAACTGTTCCGCCGGGTTGGTGGCCTGGACGAACGTTTCGAAGGGTGGGGCGGCGAGGACGACGACTTTGCGATCAGGCTCGGGTTATGGGCCGCGCTGGAGCGGTACTCCGACACGCTGCTGCACCTGTACCACCCGCCCGCCAGGGCCGAGATCCGCGACGGCGTGCCGACGAACGGGCCGTCACGTGGGCAGTACTGGCCGACCCTGGAGGTCGGTGTCATCGATCGGTACGCGCCCGGAGCCGACGCCGCCCGACCAGACGCCCCGAATATCGAGGAGCACGGCTGATGGAAATCGTGACCGACCTTCGCGAGCCGGATCAGGTGCTGGGGCGGGTCGCCGACCACGGGGCGGTGCTACTGCGGCCGGCCGGCCGCTTCTCCCGCGCCGAGTTCGTCGCACTCGGCGACGCGCTGATGCGGCCACGCTCGCACGGCGCCGCGTTGGCGGAAGCCCGGGAGTTCGTGGCCGGTGACGCGACGACGACCACCGTGACGACGGGCCGGCAGGGGATCCCCCTGCACCGCGAGGCGTCATATGTGCCCGGGTCTCCCTCGCTGCTCATGTTCTACTGCGAACGCCCTGCGGCCGAGGGCGGCGAGACGACGGTCTGTGACGGCGTCCAGCTCCTGGCGGCCCTGCCTCAGGCGATCCGGGAGTTCGTCACCAGAGCCGAGATCCGCTGGCAACTCGACATGCCGGACGGTAGTTGGCAGGAGATGTGCGGTGCGGACGACCCGGCGGCGGCGATCGCCGCGATCGCCGGATACGCGCCGTTTCTGATGCCCTGGGAGTCGGTGACCGCCGATGCGGTGGGACGGACCGTGCGGGTGCGTCTGTCGACCCGGTGCGTCACGCCGGCGCTCTTCGACAATCTTCCGGCGTTCTGCAATTCCGTCCTCGTCCAGACCGGCCGCCGGAGCAGCGCCGCCGATCACGGGCGGCGGCTGGAGCTGCGGATGGCCGACGGCGCACCGTTCCCCGTCGAGGTGCTCAGCGCCGTCGCGTTGGTCGCCGAGGAACTCACCGTGCCGGTGCCGTGGCAGCCGGGAGACGTCGTCATCGTGAACAACACGCGCGTGATGCACGGCCGACGCGGCTTCGCTGATCCGGCCCGGCGGATCCTGGTCCGGATGGGCTACCTCACGCCCGGGTCGGTCGACCGATGGTGGCGCGAGCCGGCCGCCCTGGACCGCGTGCCGCCGGTCCGCTGATCGAGCAGGATGCCGGGGGTGCGAGAGCCGATGCCGGTATCTTACCCGTCCGTTGCCTGGCTGGGCCGATCATGTGATCAATACGGTTGAGGCAGCCGCGCGGCGGATCCGCCACCCAGATCGTAGTCGACAACGGCGGTTCACATTGGACGCGGACCCACCTCACGAAGGGGCCAGAATGAAGGTACGGGAAGACTTTGAGGCGGTCGTCCGGGATCTGTCCGGGCTGGACCTGAATGGGTTCCAGATCGATCCGCAGCGGCCGGAGCTGACGCTGACCACGCTCTCCATGTCGCCGGGAGTAAGCCTCGTGGATCCATCGCTGACCACGAAGAGCTGCACGCTGGCTTGTGGCGGTCAGGGCTGCAACTGCGTCTGTGACTCCGTCTGTCATGTGCACGAAGGCTGATCTCACCTGGCGGGTTCGCTGGGCGACCGTTCGCCCGGCCGGTCCTGAGGGCTGCCTGCGCGGCCGGGGCGCGGCGAGGACACCGGACCCCGACCTGGCAGTCCACCTCACCGCCTGACATACGGGGGGTTGTCCGGTCTGCCCGAACGGCGGGTCAGCCGTCCGGGCGCGGGCAGCGCGCCGGCCTCCGGGGGTGTGGTGTGATGCGCCCTGCCCCGGAGGCCGGCGTCCACAAGGCAGACGTTGCGGTGGCCAGTGGTCGTGCCGATGCCGGAACTGCCTGCGGGTCACCGGTGGCGTCATGGGCTGCCATGGTCTCCTGCCGGCGGGGTTCCTCGCGCAGGATGGCGCAGTGCAGCCACTCCTCCGGGATGGCGAAACCGGCCACGAGCGTCCGCATGTGCGGGCGCAGCTCCTCGAGCAGACCGTTCACCACGGCGGTTATCACGTTCGAGCGGGCCGGCGTGAGCGTCCGTGCTCCAGGAACCACCCCTTGTGGGCCTCGAGAACGCCGAGCGCGGACAAGTCGCAGACCCGGGAGAGCAGCGCCCGGACCGCCGGGTCGGCGGTGTCCCCGATGCCGGCGACGAACGCCTCCAGGGGTCGAAGGGACGGTCCTTCTTCGTGATCGCCTGACTTTCCGAAGTCCGAACACCGTTCGCTCATCGACCCGCGAACGACCCACCCAGGCCAGGACCACCGGCCGCACCCTCAAGGAGAAAGCCATGTCCCGCTCGACCGGCTCCACTGTCCCCCGACGCCGCAGGTGGTCTGCACTGTTCGCCGTCGGCGCCGCTACGGCGGCCATCGTCGGCACCGCCGCACCCGCGGCAGCCGGCCCGGTGAACAGCGCTGCCGCCGCCCCGTGTCCGTTCAGCGCGACGCTGTGCCTGTTCGACCAGACGTCGTTCGGCGGTGCGCGGTTCGCCGTCAAGTCGTTGGTCCCCGGAGGCATGTGTGTCAGCCTGAACGACAGCGGTTGGGGAAACCGGGCACGCTCGGCGATCAACACCGCCGGCCGCAGCGCGGCCCTGTTCTCCAACGACGATTGCCTCGGCGACCCGTTCCAGGTAGCGCCGAACGCCAGTCTGTCGGACCTGGGTAGCTTCAGGCCGCAGAGCGTCTGGGTGTCGTAGCCATTCCCGTGACCCGGCCCCTGCGGTCGCGGTGCGCGCCGCCAACGCCGTGATCCCTGGCCGATGTTCCTGGTCACGCCCTCAGTGTTGCTATGCCGGTAGCGGCGCGGGATCTCGCGCCGCTACCGGCCTGTTCCGGCGCCTCGTCGCGGCGGCCCGACCTGGACCCACTTCCTGAGCGCGCCGAAAGCCCATCAGCACAGCCTCGACCGGCACGCCCGCAGCGCCCGCTGGTCCGCCCGCGACCGCCCTGGCGGACGCGCAATCCTCTACCACCGCCACGTCGGCTCCGTCCTCGCCCGCGACTGGTCAAGCCGGATGGACCAAATGTTCATCGGCGCCGTCGCCGTCAGCGCCGAGGCGACCACTCTCCGCCGCCCTGACCCTGCGGCTACTACTACCGACGGCACGAAACCCGTAGTCGTCAACTACACGGGACCGCCTGCGGTCAAATCCGACTATCTGGGCGCCGCAGTCAACCCGGTGCCTTGGCCGCCACGCACCTCAGTTCCAGCACCGAGGGAAGGCCGTCCCTTGCTTGGCCGTGAGCGCGAAGCCTGATTCGCAGCTCACGAAGTTGCCCGTCCACACCGGCCCGGCGCAGGACCGCAGCGGGGAAGTAACGACGTCGGCCGTGGTGCTACGGTCACCTGCAAGGTCATGAGCGCCAGCGCAGAGCCCCGGCTTGCTGGCCGGCAACCCTCCGTTCGCGGGCGGGGTGCTCCGGGTGAAGACCAGGCTCGGCACGAGCGATGTCGAGCAAGCCGCGAAATAGGAGGTCCATATGGCGGCTGTCCCTTCCTCCCACCAGCACACGGCAGCCGAACAGCTCGGGCCGGGTGGTCCACTGAGACTGCACCTCGCCGACGTTGACGTCGCTGGGCAGATCGCACTGCTGCACGCCGAAAGCTGGCGCCGACACTACCGAGGCGCCTACGCCGATTGCTTCCTCGACGGTGACGTCGCCGCCGACCGTCGCGCCGTCTGGACTGCCCGCTTGGCCACCCCGACCAACTGCCAAACCGTGGTGGCCGAGGACAACGACCGGCTGGTCGGCTTCATCCACGTCGTGTTCGATCACGACCAGCAATGGGGCAGCCTCGTCGATAACCTGCACGTTGCCAACGACCGCCACCGGACCGGCGTCGGAACCGCCCTCCTGGCGCACGCCGCCCGAGCCGTCATCGAACACGCGAGAGCCGCCGGAATGTATCTGTGGGTCCTTGAGCAGAACACGGCGGCGCAACAGTTCTACCGCGCCCGCGGAGCTCGCCACGTCGAAACGGCAGCAGTATCGCCGCCAGGCGCAGACCCATCCCGGCTCAACGGCAGCCCTCGCAAGCTCCGCATGGCATGGCCAGACGCCGCCGCAAGCGATCTCGACGCCGAACTCAAACATCGACCTCAGGCACGCTGAATCCAAAATCCGAAAGGTAGGTCTGGACGGTATCCGCAGCGATCGTCCAGACCTACCTTTCGGAGCGCTGGTCAGCGGCCCGCCGTCCGCAGTCCGCAGCTGGACAGGACAACGGCCGTCGAGGTAGTGCGAGAGCACCGCGAAGTTCGGGTAGTTCATGTTCGGGTACCGGCCGGGCGAATCGCCGCCGGGCGAGGCGTCGATGCTGATCGGCCGGGTGCCGTCGTTGCCGTTCATCGCCGAGTGGAGGGCCTGCTCGAAACTCTCGGAGTCATCGGTGAAGTTCGGCTCGTTGATCTGGCTCCACCGGACGACCGCCGGGGTGTGCCAGTCACAGCAGTACGCCGACGGGCGCCACCGTAGCAATTGCGCAACCGGTGTGGCAGGACGGCCTCAGCGCAGCGTCGACTGCCTCGGGATCAGTTCGAAGTCGACGACTATCCTCCGGGGCGCCGGCTGTTCCTCTCGCGGCACACCGTCGAACTGGAGTTGGATCCGCTCTTCCAGCAGGGCGACTGCCTGGTGTGCGATCACGTCGCGTCCGGGGTCGATGGTGCTCAGCGGAGGTCGGGAGTAGTTCGCTTCGTCGATGTTGTCGAAGCCGATCAGCAGGACGTCCTCGGGAACCCGTAGGCCGCGGTCCTGAAAGGCGGCGAGCGCACCCAGCGCGAGTGTGTCGGCGAACGCCACGACCGCGTCGGGCTTGACGCCGCTGTCAAGGATGCGAGCGATCGTCGTGGCGCCGGTGGAGTGGAAATAGTCGGGTACACCGATGATCGCGCGTGGGTCGACGTCGAACCCTCGTGACTGGAGGGCGTCCCGGAAGCCCTGGAACCGCAGCGTTCCGCTGCTCGGCGATGGGTCGTCCTTAACTCCCAGGGGAACTACCGTGGTCGCACCCCGGCCCAGGACGTGCTCGGTCGCCGCACGTGCTCCCTCGACGTTGCTCATCGTGACGTGGTCGAGGCCGCCATCGAACACCCGCTCGCCCAGGAGCACGAGGGGGAAGTCGACGTCGAACAGCGGGAGGTCTTTCTGGCCCAGCGCGAGCGGGGAGTACAGCACGCCGTCGAAGCGTGACCGGTAGCTGCCGTCCAGTACCCGCAACTCGCGGTCGCGCTCAGCGTCGGTCTGCTCGATGAAGACGGTCAGGCCTCGCCTGGATGCCTCTCGCATGACGGCGTCCGCAAGTTCGGCGAAGTACACAACGCGCAGCGACGGCAGCACCAAAGCGATCGCCCCGGTCCGGCCTCTGCTCAGGTTCCGCGCCGACACATTCACGTGGTAGCCCAGCTCACGGATCGCGTCGTCCACCCGCTCGCGGGTTTCCGGACGCACGTACTGATAGCCGTTGAGGATGTTGGACACCGTCTTGATCGACACCCCGGCGAGTCGGGCGACGTCGCGCATCGTCGCCGACCTGTTGGTCTTGCGTGCCACAGCCCCTCCCGCCGCTCGTCGATTCGTCGGCCAGGGTATAAGACTGCACCATTCACAACCCCAGGACGCAGCGGCCGGCCCGCCCGATCCGGGGCGCGCCGGCCGCGTGACGCGAGGTCAGTTGATGGTCAGGGCGATGGCGTGAACGGAGCCGCGGACCGGGTCGATCTGCAACTCGTAGGCACCTGGGGCTAGCCCGGTGGTGTCCCAGTGGAAGATGTACTCGTTTCTTGCGGCGCTGTAGCGTGCGGTGTTGTCCGCCCTCTTCTGCACAGGTGTGGCCGGAACGCGGTTGCCGGCCACACCGTCGGTCTTCTTCACGAGGTAGAGGCGCGGCCGCGCGTCGGTGACCGTCTCGCCGTCTGCGTCGGTCACGGTGAACTTGACCGGCACGGGGTGTCCGGCTTTGACGATGTCGGAGCCGTCGCCGGCCAGCGGTGGCCGCACCCCGCCGAACCGGTACTCGGGCGCGAAAATCCGCGGCACGAAGTCGATCAGATTCGCCATCCAGATGTCGAAGCCATGCGGTCCGACCCAGGTGCCGGCGTACTCGTATTCGATGCCCTGGGAGGTCAGCCACTGCATCGTGTTCTGGGTGAACGTGTACGTGAAGTCGACGTCACCGGAGTACAGCCTTGCCAGCTTGGTGCTTTCGTTGACCGCCTGGACGTCGACGGTGGGGTAGGAGAGCAGGCCCCCCGAGAAGGCACCGATGTAGGCGAACTCGCTCGGGTGGCTGAGCCAGGCGCCGAGGGTGTTCATGGCTCCCCACGACAGACCGGCGAGCGCCTGCTCATCCGGATCAGTCGAGATGTTGTACTTCTCCGCCGCGGTTGGCCTCACGTGCCGGCTGAGGTCGGTCCAGAAGTCGACGCCGTTCTGGTCGGGCATGACCACAACCATCGGCACCATTGTCCCGTTGAGGTAGCTGTTGTCGAGAATCTGCTTGGCACGCCCGGTTTCGAGCCAGCTGCCGTAGTTCTGGCCCCCGCCGTGGTACAGGTACAGCACGGGGTAGGCAGCTTCGCGGTCAGCATCGTAGCCTGGCGGCGTCCAGACGTACGCGTAGCGCTCTGCGCCCTGGCCTCCGTCGTAGGTCATCAGCGAGACCGTGCCGCCCCTGCCTTCGGGGACATCGGCCAGCATCGCATCGGACTTACCCGGCACGAAAAGCTGCGACTCCATCACGTGGGTGTTGACGGTGTCGGCCGGGTCCTTCATGTCGACGCCGTCGACCACGTACCGGTAGTAGTAGTAGCCGTCGAGCGGTCCGATCGTCATTCGCCAGCGGCCGTCGGGCTGCTTGTTCATCGGGATCCGGAACCATTGGCCATTCGGAGCCCAGTTGCCCCAGATCGTGACGTCCTTGGCGCCAGCCCACTGGGTGCCGGTCTCGAACGTGACGATCCCGTGCGGGTCGATGTGCGGGGTCGTGATCGACCCGGCCCCAGGGGGCTCGTACGGCCGGGTCAGCGCGCGGTGTCCCTTGCTGGCGCCGTGGCGGACGACCTTCTGTCCGAAGAGCCGAGCGGCGAAGTCTCGCAGGTTCTCCCGCCACGCGTCCCAGGTGGCGCCGTCGTCGGGGTTGACGCCGTCGAACTCGAACTTCACTCCGGACTTTTTCAGGTCCACCAGCAGGTCGTA
This sequence comes from Micromonospora sp. NPDC049282, assembly GCF_043197045.1. NCBI lineage: Bacteria > Bacillati > Actinomycetota > Actinomycetes > Micromonosporales > Micromonosporaceae > Micromonospora > Micromonospora sp. NPDC049282. Next base: position 1,094 of record NZ_JBICSL010000007.1, on the reverse strand, counting down.
GTTGTCGTTGTAGGACGGATCGAGCGTGTTGCCGACGTATACCCGGAGCAGTTTGGTGCCCTTGTTGATCGCCTTGGCCTCCGCCCTGGTGATCGGGCCGTCGACAGAGCCGGAGAAGGAGCCGACGTAGGCGAATGCGCCGGGATCGCTGCGGAGGATGCTAATCGCCTGATCGGCACCCGTGGCGACACCGGCCAGCGCCTGACTCTTGGGCCTCGACGAGATGTTGTAGCCGGCCCGTGCTGCGGGGACGATGGCGTTGAGCAGCTCGGCGCGGGGGTCGGCGGAATTGACGTCAGCCATTACGACCACCATCGGCTTGGCGTCCCCGCCTGCGACCAGGTTGTCGAGGATCTGCTTCGCCCGGCCGAGTTCAAGCCACTCACGAGCGGTCTGACCCTCGCTGCTCAGCAGGTACAGGACCGGGTACGCCTCGGCCCGGGCGGAGTCGTAGCCGGGCGGCGTCCACACCAAGGCGGTGCGGCCCTCCGCCGCCGCTGCGCTCGGGTAGGACAGTTCCTCCACCGTCCCGCCCGCAGCGATGTCGTCCATCCACGCGACCGACTCACCCGGCACGAAGAAGGTGTTCCAGTTTGGCTTCGACGTCACCGCCACCGGGCTGCCAGGCTGGCGGAAGGACACCTTCGACCTGTCCTGCATGGTCGCGGTGTACTGGTAGTAGTACAGCCCGGGCTCGAGCGGACCGACGTTCGCGGCGTAGTCCGAGCCGCTCGGGTCGAGCGCGAGCGCCGACCAGGTGCCGCTCGGGCCGATGTTCGCCTCCAGTTCGAGCGTTGCCGGCGTTCCGCCGACGATGCTGCTGGCCTGCGACTGCGGCACCTTGAAGTAGTGATAGACGTCGTCGCTCGAATGCCACGTGTCGGTCGCGGCAGCCGCCGGGGCGGCCGCGATGACTGACGCCACCACCAAAGCCGCGGCTGCGACAAGGCTGGTCATTCGGGGGCCACTGCTGTGTGACATCGCGTTGCTGCTCCTCTCAGAGGGCGGTTCGGAGTGTTAGGTCCGTTTCTGGGTGAGGGTGAATACTCCGGGTTCGTCTTCGGTGAGGACGTGGCGGTTGACCATGCGTTTCA